>CAZCUM010000043.1:0-26594 GCA_964502015.1 uncultured Robiginitomaculum sp.
CAATATCCTGCGCGGCCATTTCAGAGGCTATAGCGTAGAACGCCTAACCCGCCTGCTCACCGCACTAGATTGCGACGTAGACATCGTCATCCGCCCCCACGGGAAAAATGCAAAGGCGCATGTTATTCATATGAATCCTGTGTTGGTGTGATAAAATATGGCAGATACATTTCATAGTTATGATGAACTGGCATTAAGATACACCGAAGGAGAGGACTATACAATAACCGCAAATAATCCCGATAGTGATGTGTGCATAGTCGCGCCACATGCTGGGGAAATTGAATTAGGGACTTCTGAAATTGCTAAGGCAATCGCGAAAGTTGATTATGGCCTTTATCTTTTTGAAGGTTGTTTGAGAAATGGCAACACAGCGTTACATATTACCTCTCATAATTTTGATGAACCTCGCGCTTTGCGGCTTGTTAGGAAATCTAGGATAGTGCTTGGTGTGCACGGAAGGGCTGATAGTAGCGATGAAGCCACCATTTATTTGGGAGGGCTTGGTAGTGGGCTTGTTGATTGCATTGTTAGACAGCTAACGGCAGTTGGTTTTGAGTGCCTATCTGAAGGTCATAAATTTCTCGCACAAAACGAAAAGAATATTTGCAATCGGGGTAGCTCTGATATGGGAGCTCAAATTGAAGTCCCAAGAACTTTGCGTAATAGGTTTCGCAAAGACGCAGAGCTACTCGACAATTTTGCGCGGGCGATCAGAGTATCAATTGAAGACAAGTTAAATATTTAGCGAAAACTATAAACGGTTTGAGCTTGTTTCTCACTCGCGCAGCGTATTCTTACGGATTTGCCCGCAAGGTATTTTAGTGGTTTAAAGGCATCATCAAAATTACATTTAAACAACTCATAACATTGTTGTTTTTGCCCTTCCCTAACATAGCTACCTTTCACATTATATTGCTTGAGTTTGTTATGGATATGATTTTCAATTCGCCCTGCTTTGTCTTGGTAGGCCGAAGCTAACATAGACCAATCACTTGCCCCTCCATATTTGTATTCATTTAACTTGTGCAATCTATCATCAATATCGATTGATGAACCAACTTTGATTAATTTGAGTTTATATGAGCCCGCAATATAAATATGGGCTTTCGCTTTGCTCCTTAGCTGGAATGCAATTGTTCGGACATCACATTGGATACAATGACCCGCTTTTGTACGAAGAGTATGGCCTCCTTTTAAACACGGAGTAACGCCGTAAACAAAACTTTTTTCTAAATCTGTCATAGCTTTTTGGTAGCTACTTTTTGTCATACCTGTTCCGTCGAAAACATCGCTTCTTTGAATCTTGTGAGATCGAAGAAAACGTAGCTGCTCTTGAGATAATTCTGCCATTTTCACTTCCTTTATTATAATTTAACCAAAACATAACTCGTGCTACGTCCGCCAGCGCTTTCCTTCATCAATACGCCTTACGCCAACACATCATTGATGTCTTGCAATGCGGTGCCTTGGGAGCATTTGCTTAGTTTGGCCCATTTGAATGAGGTGAACTTAACCCGTTTCAAAGCGGCCTCAATCCTCCAGTATTTCAGGCCAGTTTACATCTGCCTTGACGATAAAGCCGTCCGTATCCTTCAACCACCTGTCTTTGATTTTTTTGTTGAAGTTCAGGTATAAAATCCCGTCTTTTAGTGTCCAGTGCTTTGGCTTGCCTTTGGCAAGCTTGCCCTTGGCCATGGCCCAGGCGCAATAGCCGCCGTATGCGGGTGCGTATTTTTCGGGGTCTTCCAGGAATGCATCAAGATTGTTTTGTGTGGCGAACAACCATTCGGCCCCCCTCCAGCGGCTGTTTAGTCTGGGCTTTCCCTCGACCGGACTGCCCCCATGAAAACTGACCACATCATACCCCCCCACGGCCAGATTGTTGCGCCAGCTTGTATATATTTCGTCCGGCTTGGCAAAGGCGTGTTGATTGGTAGCGAGGGCAGAAAAGAAAAAAGCCAGGGCAACAACAATAAATTTTATCCACTTGGCCATAATGCATTCTCTCAATGTTTCACAAGCTTGCTAACAGAAATCGTTCAATGCGTACAATCACCTCTTCAGCACCAAATTTAAACTTCCCGTGACCCATTTTTAGCTTCCCTGGAAATATCTGCACGGTATGTGCCCAGCATATAGACATAATCAGTGAAAAATTGCAATTCCTCCAACGCGTGTATCATGCCCGGGTCGTCCGGGTGGCCCTCAACGTCGGCGTAAAACTGCGTCGCCGTGAACGAACCGTCGACCATATAGCTTTCCAGCTTGGTCATATTGATGCCGTTGGTGGCGAACCCGCCCATAGCCTTATAGAGCGCTGCAGGCAGATTGCGCACTTTGAACACGAAACTGGTGACGACTTTTTCGCCGCCCCGCGCTGGAATTTTTGCCGCTTTGGCAAGAGTTAAAAACCTGGTCGTATTGTGTCTGGCGTCCTCGATATTGGCTTCCAAAACCTCCAGCCCGTATATTTCCGCCGCCAAAGAGGACGCAATGGCAGCTATGGATGTGTCGGCGCTCTCGGACACGCGCTTGGCGGCGCCAGCCGTATCCAGATCACTGCGCGCAGTTATGCCCCAGTTTTTAAGACGTTCGCGCACTTGTGACAAGGCCATGGGGTGGGAATAGGCGGTTTTGATTTGGGCCCGCTTTGTACCGGGCAATGCCAGTAAATTATGATGCACGGGCAGATAATGTTCGGCGGTAATATGCAAGCCGCCTTCGGGCAACAGATGATAAATATCCGAAACCCGCCCGGCCAATGAGTTTTCCACCGGTATCATGGCGAAATCGGCATTGCCGCCGCGCACTACATCAAATGCATGGGCAAAACTGCGGCACGATTGTGGTTCGTGGTCGGGATAGTAGGCCCGACACGCCAGATGGGAGAACGCGCCCTCTTCGCCTTGGTAGACAATAATTTTACTCATAATATTGTTCCTAATATTTCGTCGCGAGCCCGTTCCAAATCTTCGGGCGTATCGACGCCTTGGGGCGCCGTACCGATCACAGCGGCGTCTATACGCATCCCGGCTTCCAGTGCCCGCAATTGCTCCAACCGTTCGCGCTTTTCCAGTTGCGATGGCGCTAGTGCGCAAAACCTGTCCAGAGCCGTGCGGCGATAGGCATAAAGACCCACATGATGCCAGACGGGGCCTGGGCCGGACGGGGCGCTCGCGCGGGTGAAATACAAAGCGCGGCCTCTGCTCTGGCTCTGCATGGCCAAAACGGCTTTGACCACATTGGCATCAGCAATTTCTCGCGCATTATCCGTGGCCACGACCAGGGTGGCGATATCACAAGTTGGTATTTCGGCCAGCACATTGACCGCCGCGCTGATGGCCAGCGGATCGAGGGTTGGAAGATCGCCTTGCACATTGATCACGCAATTATACTTTCCTTTACCGTTTATGGGAGGATCAACGATCTGAACGGCAGCCCGCACCCTGTCGGTGCCAGACGGTAAATTAGGGTCGGTTAGAACCGCCGTGCCACCCCCAGCTTGCACCGCCTCAACAATTTCGGTTTCCGCACAAGCAACCACAACAGGTCCGACATTGGCCGTTACGGCTCGCTGCATCACATGTACAATCATCGGAACACCGCCAATGTCTGCAAGCGGTTTGCCGGGCAGACGCCTGGACGCCATACGGGCCGGAATGACCACGATCGGGCTTAGGTGCGGTGTTTTGTCACTGTTCATATCTCCCTTTAGCCAGTAGTGTGCGCTCATCGCAACAATTATAAGTCCCGACACTAGAAAAACATTCACAAAAACATTTGCAAAAACATTTGCAAACTTGCGCAAAATTTATAATACAGGGCAAAACTATTTGGATATTTTGGACATAGGGACAGTTTCATGAGTAATTTGTTTTTTAATAAGGTGGCGGGTGCGTTTTTGGCGTCTGCGCTCGGGCTTATTGTAATCGGCAAAATTTCCAGTGCGGTGATAAAGCCGGATGTGCCTGAGCCCAAAGATTTTGCTTACAGTCTGGCCATAGAGACCGAGGCCGCGCCGGTTGTCGTTGCTGAAGTCGCTTTTCCTAGCCCGGTTTGGCTTGGTGCCCGCGATGCGGTAAAGGGCGCAAAAGTATATAAGAAATGTAAAGCCTGTCACACAATTGACAATGGCGGCAAAGATGGTATTGGGCCGCATTTGTGGAATAGTGTTGGACGGTCAATTGGCGGCGTTGCCGGGTTTGGCTATTCGGACAATATGAGAAGTAAAGGCGGCGCAGGCGTTTCATGGGGTTACGCGGAACTTGACGAATTTTTGACCAAACCGAAAAAATACATCCCCAAAACCAAAATGGCGTTTAACGGGTTGAAAAAACAAGAAGACCGGGCCGCAGTGATCGAATATCTCCGCCTTGCAGCTGATACGCCTATGGCGCAATTGACCATTATTGAAGAAGAAGCCGAAATATTGGAAACCGTCATCGAGACGGTTGAGGACGGTGTTAAGGATGCCGTAGAGCCTGTACTTGAAGGCGGCGGCGACCAATAATCTATAGCCGCTTGATTGCGGTGACTGGCCCGGCTGACTTTTCTATACGGGTTATGGCGGTTTGGAGCGGCTCGCTGGCCACCAGCATATGATATGCATTGGCATGCAAGAGCGTGTCCGCGTCCCTCATAATGCCCACATGGCCTTTCCAGAACACCAGATCACCGCGTTTTAATTTGGCGTCTTTGGGTAATGTTGTGCCCAATTCAGCTTCTTGCATATCGGTATCACGAGGAGCATCTTTGCCTGTTGCGCGAAGGGCCGTTTGCACAAGGCCGGAGCAATCAACCCCGTCCGGGCTGATACCGCCCCATATATAAGGCAAACCCAAGTGTAACTCGGCAATGGTTACAAAATCACCCGCCGTTTTTTCAATTGGCCCTATGTGCTTGCTATGGACATATCCCATATCCGGGATGTGGAGATAGTCTCCGTCTCCAGAATCAACACATATTTTGGCATTCAGGGGCAGGGTTGTGCGCACCGCAGTTTTTAAATCCGGCTTGATAAATACGGGCGCACGGATAACGCTGATGCGGTGCGCGGCAATGGTGGCGCTACGGGCCAGGGCCATATTGGGCACATAGCCAACATACCCCTTGCTGGTGGAGCCTGTCCCGTCGCTCTGTACTTCCTGGCCCCAGGCCCAACCATTATGAATGTCGTAAATGTCAAAACTCGCGCCCAATAAAAGCTGGGTGTCCATCATGCTGGCATTAGACGGAGCCCTGTGTAATGGAGCGACGGGCATCATGATTTGGTGGCGGATAGCATCATTATAGGTTTTGGCGTCAACCACGCCCCTTAAATGCGTTGCTGCAAGTCCGTCTTTATAGGGGGTGATGCGGGGGTCGGGTTTGGTCATTTAAGCCGCTTGGGGAGACTGGCCCGCCGTTTGACCTGGTGTTTGACCTTGTGTTTGATCTGGTGTTTTAAGTGTTTGGGCTTCAAAGTGGATACGCTGCGCAAAATCGGCCAGGTAGCGCGAGCCATTGGCGGTGCGCCGCACCAATACGGAGCGCTTATCCGTAGGGTCAGTGCCGCGATCAACAAATCCGTAGCGTCCCAAAGTATTTAGCGCCCGGGTAATCACGGCTTTGGTAACGCGCAGCCTGCTTGCCAATGAGCGCACCGTATGGGGACCAGGTTCCAGATACACACAGGTGATGATGGCCATTTGCCGGGCGCCAAGGTCAGGCCCGTGCGCCAGCACAGTGCCAAGATTAACCCGGTGCCAAAGCTGCAAAGCCTCGGCCCGGTTTAAAATGTCCTGCTTAGCGCGCACATAAACTCCAAAAACAAACTGATTCGCCTAAAGGATTCGCACAAATGGGATTCCTGCGTCAAGGGGTAGACTGGTTGTTTATAACAACTTCCCTTTATAATATCGATTATGCTCTATTGAAGTACCGTTCATCCAATAACAAAGCTCTGCCGGGTTGTCGATTGGCCACTCTACCAAATCTGCCGATTTTCCCAACGCCAAAGACCCGGTTTCGCGCTCAAGCCCCAAGGCTTTTGCCCCGTTCAACGTCATGGCACGCAGGGCTTCCTCGGGTGTGAAACCAAACAGAATACAAGCCTGGTTGAGGATCACATAGGGCGAAATTATTGGTGAGCTTCCGGGATTGAAATCCGTGGCCAGGGCCATCGGTACATTGTATTTGCGAAACAAATCAATCGGGGGTTTCTTGGTTTCGCCGAGCGTATAAAACGCGCCGGGCAACAAGACGGCTACCGTACCGGCCTCGGCCATGGCCCGAACGCCGGCCTCGTCAATGTATTCAAGGTGATCTGCCGACAAAGCCCCAAACTCCGCCGCCAGTTTCGCCCCGCCTTGATTGGAAAGTTGCTCGGCGTGCAGTTTAACCGGCAGGCCGTGCGCTTTGGATGCTTCAAAAACCCGCCGGATTTGCGCCGGACTAAAGCCAATGTTTTCACAAAACCCGTCAACGGCATCGGCCAGATTTTCTGCGGCGATTGCCGGGATCATTTCGCGGCACACCAGATCAATATAAGCGTCCGCCCGCCCGGCATATTCTGGCGGTAAGGCGTGGGCGCCCAAAAAGGTTTTGCGGATGCGCACTAGCCCGGTATCCGCAACATATTTTGCCGCCCGTAGCATTTTAAGTTCAGTCTCAAGGTCAAGACCATAACCCGATTTCATTTCCAAAGTGGTGACACCACAAGCCATGGACATACTGGCCCAGCCCCACGTATCTTCGCATAAATCGTGTTCGCTAGCAGCCCTGGTTGCCGTGACCGTCGAGACTATACCGCCGCCGCTTTTGGCAATATCTGCATAACTAACCCCTAAAAGCCGCCTTTCAAACTCCTGGGCCCGGTTGCCTGCAAAAACCATATGGGTATGACAATCGACAAGGCCGGGTGTCAGCCACCAATGTTTGCAATCACGGACAGTATCCGCTTCATATTTTGGTAAATCCTCACCCCTTCCAACCCAGGCAATACGCCCGTCCTTCACCCCCAGTGCCCCGTTTTTTATGGCCCCGTAGGCCGCAGATATTTCTGGGTTCATAGTGGCTAAATGGGCGTTGATGAACAAGGTATCTAAATGCAGGGTCATAATGCCTAAATCCTTTGGGTCAATGTCAACATGATTTTTTTGTATTTAGCTGTAATTTCGCCGCGTCTGATATGAGCGCCGTCTTTGACCATATGTCGTCCGGCAGACCAGACATCTGTGACCATATTGGAGCTTCCTGCAAAGATAAAACTGTCAAGCAGTGTGTCACCCCGTTTGCCAATAAGATCAGGCGCGTCCCCGTCCAGCGCCACCAAATCCGCCAGCTTGCCGACGGCGGTTTCTCCGCCGCCCCGTCCACTAGCCTGCGCGCCGCCTTTGGCCGCGCCTTGCCACAGCACCCGGCCAGTGGAATGCTCGCTGGTGGCCAATACGGCCCGCTCGCGGTGTTGCAGGCGTTGGGAATATTCCAGTGTGCGCAATTCTTCGACCAGGGAAATACGGATATTGGAATCAGAGCCTATGCTGAATGCACCGCCCGCCATTAGGTATTCTCGTGCGCGAAATATACCGTCGCCAAGACTGCTTTCCGTAATCGGACACAGGCCGACCACCGCCCCGGTTTTTGCCAGCGCCTTGGTTTCGCCTGCCGTCATTTGTGTGGCGTGGATGAGGCACCAGCGTTCGCCCACATCATAATGGCCCAGTAGCCAATCCACCGGGCGTTTGCCCAAATGCGACAACACGTCTTCGACCTCACTTTGCTGCTCGGCGATGTGAAGATGAAAAGGGGCGGACAGATCAAGGCGGGTAACAAAAGACAAATCGTCCGGCGTTACGGCGCGCAAGGAATGGGCCGCTATGCCCAAAATGCAATCAGCGGGCAGGTGAGCAAGGGCAATTTTGCTATCCTCATAAAGTGCGGCGAATTGGTCTTGTGTATTGCCGAAGCGCAATTGACCCCCTTGCAGGGGGCGACCGTCACACCCGCCTTGCGAATAAAGGACGGGCAAGAGCGTCAGCCCGATGCCGCTTGTTTGCGCTGCTGCTATTATACTGTGCGCCGTCTGCGCGATATTGTCATAGACCTGCCCGCCGTTTTGGTGGTGCAGATAATGAAACTCGGCTACGGATGCAAACCCGGCCTCCAACATCTCCATATACAAATAAGCGGCAATGGCCTCTATGTCGTCCGGCGTCAGTTGATCAACAAAGCGGTACATAATCTCGCGCCATGTCCAAAAACTGTCTTTGGGGCCTTCCCTCCTGTCTGGCCCCCGGCTTTCGGTCAAGCCCGCCATTGCCTTTTGAAATGCGTGGGAATGAGTGTTGGCAGGCGCAGGCAGGAGAATGTCATACCGTTGACCTTGCGGTTTTGTGTCAGAGGCAAGCGCAGAAATAGTGCCGTCATCACCAATAGTGATGCGTACATTTTGCCGCCATCCATCTGATGTCAGAACCTGTTTGGCCCAAAGAACTGCCATAACACACCTTTTGTATTTTGTCAGGTATAGGAGAGGGCGAACTAAATTGCCAATGCTTTCAAATCAATATAGGGTTTATCCATGAAACCCGTTCACATTAGCAAGGGCAATAGCCCGGTTGTTCTCGCAATGCCCCATTCAGGTATTTTTGTGCCCAAGGCTATCAAGGACGGATTAAACGAAAATGGCCGAAAGCTGGCGGACACGGACTGGCATGTGGACAGGCTGTACCGGGGGCTATTGCCGGGTGCCACTATTGTGCGGGCTCATTTCCACCGTTATGTTATAGATGCCAACCGTGATCCGACCGGCATAAGTTTATACCCCGGCCAAAACACGACGGGGCTTTGCCCGGTGACAGATTTTGACGGGCGGAGTATTTATAAGAAAGGCTGCGAACCGGACGCAGATGAAATAGAACGCAGGCGTCTGGATTTTCACGCGCCGTATCACCAAGCTCTAACAAATGAGATAAAGCGCTTGCACCGGCGCCACAAAAACATTGTGCTGTATGATTGCCATTCCATTCGCTCACATGTGCCGTTTTTATTTGAGGGCGCGTTGCCGGACTTTAATATTGGTACCAATAACGGCACCACATGCGACCCGCGCCTCGAAAAAACCGTAGCGGACATCTGTGAAAACGCGCAAGGCTTTACCAGTATCACCAATGGCCGCTTCAAAGGCGGCTGGACGACCCGCCATTACGGTCAACCAAAATCCGGCGTCCACGCCATACAAATGGAGTTGGCGCAAAAGACCTATATGGAGGAACAGGCACCTTGGGCATACCGGTCAAGCCGCGCCCGTAAAACCCGCAAAATTTTGCGTGAGGTTTTAGAAGCTGTGTATGCATTAGGTTTTCGTTAAACCGCCATCTTTCAGGCCTCCGTTTTTAACCCCCCGTCTTTTAGCCCGCCGTTTTTTAACCCCCCGTTTTTTAACCCCCCGTTTTTTAACCAATGATACAGTGCGCGCACGGCGAAAATTTCGCCGCCTTTGGGGCGGGCGGGATTATTGCTTTGGTTCCAGCCATAGACATCAAAATGCATCCAGGCCTGGTCTTCACCAATAAATTTCTCCAAAAACAACGCCGCCGTAATACAACCGGCAAAGCTATTGCCCGCGTTTTTCATATCCGCAATAGGCGAAGACAACATGCGCATATAGGGCGCCCAGAGCGGCATGGGCCATAGGGGGTCTTTTTGCTTGTCGCCACTTGCTAAAATAGCGTCGATTGGCGCTTTGCGGTTTGAAAAGAACGGCACTAATATTGGCCCGAGTGCCACCCGCGCCGCGCCCGTGAGTGTGGCAAAATCCATGATTAAATCAGGTTTCTCCTCGCTGGCTCGCGTTAAGGCATCGCCCAGTACCAGCCTGCCTTCGGCGTCCGTATTGTCAATTTCTACGGTGAGGCCTTTGCGCGACGACAATATATCTCCGGGCCGAAACGCTTTGCCGGACACCGCATTTTCCGCCACCGCCAGCAAGACATGCAAGCGTAGGGGCAGTTTTGCCGCCATAATCATTTCCGCCAGTGCCAAAGCATGGGCGGCGCCGCCCATGTCTTTTTTCATGATCCGCATACCTGCTGCAGACTTCATATTGACCCCGCCGGAATCAAAAGTGATGCCCTTGCCAATAATAGCAAGGCTTGGCATATCTTGTGCCTTATTTGGCGCCTCCCATGTAAATTCCAGCAATCGCGGCTTTTCGTGGGCTGCTCTCCCGACCGCATGGATCATCGGGTAATTTTCCTTCAGCAGGTTTTTACCGACGGTAGCCTTAAATTTGGCCCCATACGTTTCGGCCAGGTTTTTGGCTTCCTGGTGCAAAGCTTTTGGCCCCATATCAGCGGCAGGCGTGTTGATCAAATCCCGCCCCCTGTGGCTGGCCGTGACCAACGCCGTGGTTTCGTCCGGGCACATGTCGTCTGCCAGGACCAGAACTGGCGGGGTTGGCGTTTGTTTGAGATAGCGGCCAAACGTGTATGCGCCCAACCCCCAAGAGGTAGCCATGAGAGCTTTGTCCATATCTTCGGGCGCGCTGTTGATTTCGTAATAACCGGCCTGCAATCTTTCTGCCAAAGCCCCGAGCTGTAAGGCGCTGTCCGAATAGCCGTCGGAAGCTTGCCCCACGCCAAACAGCACCAAAGCTATGTTGCCTTTATCGTCTGGCACCAAGACCGCTTGGCCCGACCCCCCGTTAAATTTGTGGGCTTCCCCATAGGCTTGCTGCGCCGGGGTAAGGCTGGCTAACAAGGCGGATGCGTCCTTAGGGCGGCAAATATGTATGGGTATTACGGCGGCGTCCGTCGGCACTAATTCTGGTTTGATAAAAAAATCGGTCACGGCCAGTCCCCCAAATAGGTAAAGATAAATTTAACAATAATTAACTGTGTTCTTTTACATTTGTTAACCAAATCTTGACGCGGTGCAACAAAACTTAACCAAATATAAGGCTGATAGCTTCTTAAATATCAGACGATAGACTTTTGGAGACCAGAATGATCAAATCAAACATAGAAAAATGCCTGTTATCCGGTGTCGGGCTTCTGGTGTTGAGCGGGTGCAGCCTTGCCAGCCTGCCTGGTGGATACACACCGATCGAAGAGCAAACGGTGAGCGAGCTAAATACGGCCAATTACATACCGCGTTCAGCCGATGAACGGGCGGCAATTCTGACGCAGGATTTGTTCGCGCAAGCGGCGTTCTGGTCCAGGGAGTATGATCTTAACCCGGCGGACCTTGAGGCCGCTATAAATTTGGCCAACACATTGCGCCGCCTTGATAACCCCTATAAATCCATAGAGATCACACAAACAACAAGGGCGCTCTATCCGCGCAATGTTGAATTAATGGCGGAGTTGGCGGCGGCGTATATTGCCATCAATAATCCCAAAGAAGCGCTGCCAATTCTTGACACTGCCTTGGGCCAGCGCTCAGACATAGCCCGCTTGTGGTCATTAAAAGGAGCGGCGCTGGACCAGTTTGAGCAATTCGCCCAGGCCCGTCAGCATTATTCAAAAGCCTTGTCTTTGGCACCCAACGACCCTGGTATCATTGCCAATGTTGGTTTGTCCTATGCTTTGGAAGGTGATCCCAAAACGGCAGAAATCTGGTTGCGCCGTGCAGCCGTTATGCCGGGTGCCAGCCCCAGTGTACGGCAAAACCTGTCTTTGGTGCTCGGCTTGCAAAACAAATTCGGGGAAGCTGAAAAATGGGCGGCCCGCGATCTCGACAAAGAAGCCACTGCAAACAACATGTCCTATATCCGAAAACTCCGTGGGGCAGCAGCGCCAGTGGTTGATACACGGCCAGCGGTTGGCGCGCCGCGCACCATTGCGCACACATATGAGCCGCAAACTTACGGGCAACAAATCCCTAACAGATCAGTGCCCGCACGCCAAACGGCCTTAGCTGGCCAAGTCCAAACAGGTTATCAGACGGGTTATCAGGCGGGTTATCAGGCGGGTCATCAAACGCAATATCAGCGTCCCCCAGCGCCGTCCCAGTTTAACCGTCCAAACCGCCCCATTGCGCCAATACAAAAAAGTGCGACGACACAAAAAACCAATCCTTATAGTCAGCCAATTGCGCCTCCAACCAAATTAAGCGTGATGAGTAATTTAAACGACCATAATGGGCCAAGGTCGTCTCGTGACGCCGCCCTGGCGGCGGCTAGAGCCATGCCGTCTTATTCACAACCTCATTCACAACCCAATTCACAACCCAATTCACAAATGGGTAATGGGCAACATATCCAGCACATGCAAAACCCGATCTCGCAAAACCTTTTACAAAGGGCTCCGCAAAGTGTTCCGCAAGATGTATTGGGACGAATTGCCAAAAACAATACACCAAAAACCATGATTGCACAGCAACAACGCCAGCAATTGGCGGCCCGCACACAAGCACAATATCAAGCCCGTCCCCAAGTAAATCCACAAGCAATGCAAGCCGGGCAAGCGGGTCAATACCAAAGCGGATATTCTGCCGCGCCCGCCTATCCGCAATATGTGCCGCCCAATATGCCAGCAAGGCCAGCTTACGGACAGATACAACCCGGCGCTCTGCCCTCGCCGCCCGTACAGAACCGACAGCCCGCCCGCCAACGCAGGCGCTAGAGCGCTATAAGGCAAATAAAGGCGGCAGTCTGATTTTCGGACTTGGCAGGGGAGAAGTTTTAGCCTATAGCACCCGCCAGCCCAGATAGAGGCCAGAAAACAAACATTGGTGGGGTAGCTCAGTTGGTTAGAGCGCAGGACTCATAATCCTGAGGTCGAGAGTTCAAGTCTCTCTCCCACCACCATTTAATCAACGGCTTAGCAAGAGGCGAAGCTTCCTCACCGCGTCCTTTTGAGACGGTTTGGATTAGGCGTGTTTCCGATATTGACTTTGTTAGGTCTATATGTAATACGAAAACCGTATGAATTGAGGGGCAAAACTCATTATACAAGATTAATAACAATGCGTTTTATAGTGAAGTTTATATTTTTCTAATTCACCCCCCCCCTTTCGTAAAACAAAATAAGGCACGCCACAAGGTTGGGTTTTGAGGTTGCTATTACAGTGATTATAAAACCCGCTTTCGGTCAAGCAATAATGCTGTGCCTAAAATTAGGGGAATGATTATGAAAATCATAACTACACTTGCTGCCGTCGGCATGCTCACTTTGGCTCAACCGGCATTTGCACAACTTGAAGCCTACCAAGACTATGACATTAACGAGGCGACATCTATTGTCACAACTGTTAAAGTCGATTCCAACATGATAGATTATTATCTAGAAGGCCTTAGATCCACATGGGCTCCTTCCAATGATGTTGCCATAGAGCTTGGACAAATGGAAGGTTATAGCATATTTGTCAGCGCTCTACCCAATAGCGGTGAGTTCAATGTTGTGCTCGTAACGAACTTTAAAAGCACAGCCGATTTAGCCCCTTCAAAGGCCAGAAATGATGCATTTATGGAAAAATGGGGCAAAGAAATGCAAAAGAAATCTCGTAAAACCTCAAAAGGCTATCCCGATATCCGGACAATTACCGGATCGTATATGATGAACGAAATCACGTTTACCAAACAAGACTAGCTGAAATTTAGCTTAAAGATCACTACCAGATCGCCGCCTGAACAGGGCGGCGATTTGTCGGTTTGGGGTTGGAGATGCCCCGGGCAACAAATAGTTAAAGCAATAGCCTATATGAGTTTCTCAATTACAGCCTTCCAAGGAAAATAAATATAGCTCCAATTATCAGAACTATCCATATTGGTCTTGGCGCTCCGCAGTTTTAGCGAAGGTGGGCACTGGCTAAAGTACGAACGCTTTGGCGGCATTGGAAGACAATAGGCTTGCAATAAAAAACCAGGCTTGCAATCAAAAACCGCCCCGTGGTTTGCGCGGGGCGGTCTTGTTTTTTCATACTGATGGTTCAGTACTTGAAGTCACCACTTCTCATATTTGGCTTTTGGCCAAATCTTCGAAGAAGTGCGGGAGGGTTGCCCCAAAGCGTATAAATGAGCACCCTAATTGTGTGCGCAGCCACTTAAAGAAAGTGGCGCACCCAATCCCTTACTTACATCATTCCGCCCATACCACCCATGCCGCCCATGCCGCCGGGCATGCCGCCCATGGCACCGGCGTCGTCTTTGGCCGGGGCGTCGCAGATGGCGACTTCTGTGGTCAGGATGATACCTGCAACGGAGGCCGCATCCTGGAGGGCTGTGCGCACGACTTTAACCGGGTCAATAATACCGGCTTTGACCATGTCCACATACTCTTCTTTTTGAGCGTCGAAGCCGTAATTGGCTTTGTTGGCGGCCACGATATTGCCGACAACCACTGCACCTTCAACACCGGCATTCGCGGCGATTTGGAAAGCAGGGTAGGACAGGGCCGCTTTGACGATCTCAATACCGGCTTGCTCGTCGTCGTTAGCGCCTTTGACGTCAATGAAACGTGAAGCACGCAGGAGCGCCGTACCACCACCAGGCACTATGCCTTCTTCAACGGCGGCGCGGGTTGCATTGAGCGCGTCATCGACACGGTCTTTGCGTTCTTTCACTTCGATTTCAGTAGAGCCACCAACACGGATCACGGCAACACCGCCGGACAATTTGGCCAGACGCTCTTGCAGTTTTTCCTTGTCATAATCAGAAGACGTGTCTTCGGCCTGTTTGCGGATTTGCTCGACGCGAGACTTGATGTCTTTCTTCTTGCCGTTGCCGTCAACAACCGTGGTGTCGTCTTTGGTGATGGTGACGTGCTTGGCAGTGCCGAGCATGTTTAGGGTGACAGTTTCCAGCTTGATGCCGAGGTCTTCGGAAATCACGGTTCCGCCAGTTAGGACGGCCAGATCTTCGAGCATGGCTTTACGGCGATCACCAAAACCAGGCGCTTTAACGGCCGCGATTTTGAGGCCACCGCGTAGCTTGTTGACCACGAGGGTTGCGAGGGCTTCGCCTTCAATATCTTCGGCAATAATCAAGAGCGGCTTGCCGGATTGGGCAACGGCTTCGAGAATTGGTAACATAGACTGAAGCGAAGTCAGCTTGCCTTCGTTGAGCAAGATGAACGGGTCATCCATTTCCGTGCGCATTTTGTCAGCGTCAGTGATGAAATAGGGTGACAGATAACCACGGTCAAACTGCATGCCTTCAACAACGTCCAGTTCAGTATCGGCGGTTTTGCCTTCTTCGACGGTGATCACGCCTTCATTGCCAACCTTACCCATAGCTTCGGCGATCATAACGCCGATAGAGGCTTCACCGTTAGCGGAAATCGTACCAACCTGAGCAATCTCGTCAGATGATTTGATTTTTTTGGATTTACGGATCAAATCTTCGATAACTTCTCTGGAAGCTTTATCGATACCGCGTTTGAGATCCATAGGGTTCATGCCAGCGGCAACACGTTTCAGGCCTTCGCGTACGATGGCTTGTGCCAGTAATGTGGCGGTCGTGGTGCCATCACCGGCGGTGTCATTGGTTTTGTTGGCAACTTCGCGCAACATTTGTGCGCCGAGATTTTCGAACCTGTCTTCAAGCTCGATCTCTTTGGCAACGGTTACACCGTCTTTGGTCGAGCGAGGTGAGCCGAAAGACTTTTCGATCACTACATTGCGGCCTTTGGGGCCGAGGGTGGTTTTGACCGCATTGGCCAGAATATCAACGCCGCGCAACATACGGTCACGGGCATCACTTCCAAATTTGACGTCTTTAGCCGCCATAATAATTCTCCTAAATTTATGGTATTAAAAAAGGGCGGTCTCGTTAGTCGAGAATACCCATAATATCTGATTCTTTCATGATCAACAGCTCGTCGCCGTTAATGGTCACTTCGGTACCGCCCCATTTGCCGAACAAGACGCGGTCGCCTTTTTTGACATCAAGTTTGACGAATTTACCGTTTTCATCACGAACGCCGGGGCCAACAGACACAACTTTGCCTTCGGACGGCTTTTCTTTAGCCGTATCAGGAATGATAATCCCGCCGGCAGTTTTGGTTTCTTCTGCCACGCGCTTTACCAGCACACGGTCATGTAGAGGACGAAATTTCATCGATTTTCTCTCCGTTTAGGTTGAATGTTCAGCCGGAAACTTGAGTTTAGCACTCAAAGCCTTCGACTGCTAACAAAGGGGAGATAAGGAGGGAGTGCGTAGGAGTCAAGACTTGGTGAGGAGAAAGTTCGTGTAAACCAGCGCTCTGTCAAACTTCCGGCATCCACGGCATCAGCCCTGGGCCTATGCGGATGGGTTCTGCGCGTATGGCCAGCCCGGTCTTATTGTCGGTTTCCACGAACACACCGCACACGGTGGCCTCGCCGCTCGCGACTTCAAAGCGGCCCCCGCGCAGCCTGGTGGTAAAGCGGTAAATCGGTTCTTTCTTGTCCATGCCGATAACACCTGAATAATCACCGCACATGCCCGCGTCGCTCTGGTAGGCGGTACCGCCCGGCAAGATACGGGTATCTGCAGTGGGGACATGTTGGTGGGTGCCGACAACCAGTGTTGCCCGGCCGTCACATATATGCCCCATAGCATTTTTCTCTGACGTGGCTTCGGCGTGAATATCAATAATGATAACGTCAGCACTTTCGCCGAGCGGACAAGCGTCCAGCTCTTTGTTAACGGCAGCAAATGGATCATCAAGAGCGTCCATAAACACCCGCCCCAACACATTTACCACCAATAGGCGAAAATTACCGACCTCGTACAGTCCTGCCCCCTTGCCGGGCGCCGTGCCTTTTGGGTAATTGACGGGCCGCAATAAACGCGGCTCGCGCTCAATATAGCTGAGGGCGCCGGCATTATCAAAACTGTGATTGCCCAGGGTAATAACATCGGCGCCGGCGTCATAAAGTTCGCCTGCCGTGCTCTCGGTGATCCCGAAACCACCCGCCGCGTTTTCGCCGTTAATGACAACCGCGTCCAGTTTCAAATCCTTGCGCAAGCGCGGCAAATGCTTAGTGACAGCCCGGCGGCCCGAACGCCCGACAACATCACCAAAAAATGCCAATCTCATATTAAAGCTTCCATATTTTCCCCTTACACAAATACCTTAAAGTCGGTTTCCGTCAAAACCCCGTCCAGTTTTTGATCATGGTCGTCCGTGGGTAATGTTGGCACTTCTTGCCCAGAGTAAGCAACACCGCAAGCAAAGATTTTGGTTTTGCGGCGCAAGGCCTGTAAAGTCCGGTCATAATACCCGCCGCCATACCCCAGCCGATATCCTGCGCGCCCATAGGCCAGCAAGGGCAGTAATATAACTTTTGGAGTGACAACAGGTGCCAAGCGCTCCGGTTCTTTGGTGCCGTAAGGGCCGCGTACCAATTTATCACCTAAATTAAAGGCGCGAAACTCCAGCGGATAGCCGGGCCGTTTGGTGCGCGGTAATGCCAGCGGATGGCCTGCATCCGCCAAAGCGCTCATGAGCGGGCAAACATCAATTTCCGTGTGTAGGGGTATATAGCCCGCAATTATACCGGATTTGGCTCCCAGTTTCGGCCAGTGCCGTAATAATTCGGTCCCGGCATCCGGACGAGCAATCGCCAACTGGTGGCGGATCATTTTTGCGGCGTTGCGGGCCTTGGTTTTGTTGAGGGTGATAAATTTCATATATAGTATTAGGGTCTGTTGTGCTTGATTGTACTCGCTATTCCGCTCGTTCATTCCGGCCAGAACCGAGGTCGGCATGAGCGGCGGATCAAAGAGTGAATACACTTTTCGGAAACACCTGTACACGTGCTTTTATAGTATTTCGCAATTATATTGTATTCAATTCAAAGCACTGGTCAAAGCACTGGAATATATACCGCACATTGCGCTCATGTCTGAGCTTAGGCATCGTTTTTCCTAAAAAACTATTTGACCCGGGTGGATTTATCGGCAAGCTATATATTAGCTAATGCTGATATAAGGTCAATGCTAATGAGGGGACGCCAGATGGGCCAAAAAGGCGGTATGAATCCATTTGAGACGGTTAAAGAGGAGATTGACCTTTCGCCTATAGTTGGTGATGAGGTCAAAACCTCTATCTGTTATATGTGTGCCTGTCGTTGCGGGATTAAAGTCCATATGAAGGGCGGTAAAATCCGCTATATTGAGGGCAACCCAGACCACCCGGTCAATAAAGGTGTTTTGTGCGCCAAAGGCTCTAGCGGCATCATGCACCAAAATGCGCCGGCGAAATTGACCAAGCCATTACTCAGGGTCGGGGAGCGGGGTTCCGGCGAATTTAAAGAAATCGAGTGGGACGAGGCACTGGAATTGGCCACAGATTGGCTCGGCGAGACCCGGGCCAAAGATCCCGGCAAGTTGGCATTTTTTACCGGACGCGACCAGAGCCAAAGCCTGACCGGGTGGTGGGCCAGTGCTTACGGAACCCATAATTTCTCCGCCCACGGCGGGTTTTGTTCGGTCAATATGGCGGCCGGGGGGCTTTATACCGTCGGCGGCGCGTTTTGGGAGTTTGGCGACCCGGATTTTGACCGCACTAAATATTTCATGATGCTCGGCGTTGCCGACGACCATGACAGCAATCCAATCAAAATGGGTCTGGGTAAAATGAAGACCAGGGGTGATTGCAAATTCGTTGCCGTTAATCCGTCGCGAAATGGTTACGGCGCCATTGCTGATGAATGGGTCGGAATTAGGCCGGGCACGGACGGGTTGTTTATATTTGCGCTGATCCACGAATTATTACGGGCAGAGAAAATTGATTTTGCTTCACTGGCGCGGTATTCCAATTCGCCCTGGCTGGTGATTCAAAACCCCGGCGGGGCAGACGACGGTTTGTTTGTGCGCGACAAAAAAGGCGGTCCGCTTGTCTGGGATGTTAAGAAGAAAAAAGCCGTGAGCGCCCATTCTAAAAACTTCACCCCCGCCTTTGCTGGCAAGCGCAAGGTCGGGCGCAAGATCGTTGTGCCTGCCTTTGAGCTTCTGGCTAGCCGTTATATGGCGGCGGAATATGCGCCGGACGCGGTAGCGGAGAAATGCGGCATTGATGCAGACACCATCCGCCGCATCGCCGCCGAATTGGCCCATGCGGCTTTCGAAGAAGAAGTGGTAATAGACCAAGCTTGGACGGACGCCTGGGGCCGCAAACATGATAAGATGATTGGCCGCCCGGTGGCTATTCATGCCATGCGCGGCATATCGGCCCATACCAACGGGTTTCATACCTGCCGGGCTATCCATATGCTTCAGGCCTTGCTCGGCTCCATCGATACGCCCGGCGGTTGGCGTTACAAGCCGCCATTTCCCAAACCCATTCCGCCGGGCGACAAGCCAACTCCGCCCCATTATAAACCAAACACACCGCTCGGCGGCCCGTCCAACGGCTTCCCGACATCGCCGGATGATTTGGTGGTGGGCGCAGACGGTGCGCCGCTTCGCATCGATAAAGCATTTTCCTGGGAATACCCGCTGGCCCTGCACGGTATGATGCATATGGTTTTGCGTAACGCGGCAGAAAAAGACCCTTACGCAATAGATGTGTTGTTCATGTTTATGGCCAATATGGCATGGAATTCGTCCATGAATATTGGCGAAACCCTCGGGTTTTTCACGGCTAAAAATGATGACGGTAGTTATAAAATTCCGAAGATTATTTATTCGGATGCATTTTATTCCGAGACCGTGCCCTATTGCGATTTGATATTGCCAGACACGACATATCTGGAGCGGTATGATTGTTTGTCGGTGCTGGACAGGCCGTTTTCTGCGGCCCACGGTGTTGCGGACGGTATCCGCCAGCCTGTGGTGCCGCTGGACCGGGATGTGCGGGCCTTTCAAACCGTGTTGCTCGATTTGGGCGCGAAGCTTGGTCTGCCCGGCATGGTCAACCAGGACGGGTCGCCGAAGTTCCCCGGAGGTTATCCAGATTATTTGGTCAACCATGAGCGCAAGCCGGGCATTGGGCCTTTGGCAGGATGGCGCGGCAAGAACGGCGATAAATCCGGCATTGGTGAGCCAAATCCGAACCAATTAGAGAAATATATCGAGAACGGATGCTTTTGGTCAGAAGAAATGCCACTGGATATCCAGTTTTTCAAACATGCCAATCAAGGCTATCTTGAATATGCCAAAAACATGGGTTGGATCGGCGAAGCCAAACCAGTTGTATTCCAGCTTTATAGCGAGGATTTGCAAAAATTCAGATTAGCCGCCCAAGGTCACGGGGAGCGACAACCACCCGAAAAAGACCGTGAGCGTATCGAGACATATTTTGATCCCCTGCCGATTTGGTATCAACCGTTTGAAGAACGGGATTTAGATGCTGACGAATTTCCACTCCATGCCCTGTCCCAACGTCCCATGCATATGTATCATTCATGGGGGTCGCAAAACACCTGGCTGCGCCAAATTACCAATGTTAATAAACTCCATATCCACAAAGACATGGCGGCGAAGCTCGGCATTGTCGATGATGATTGGGTCTGGATAGAGGGCAGGCATGGCCGGGTCAAAGGTCAGGTTAAGCTGATTACGGGCGTTAATAAAAATACCGTCTGGACATGGAATGCCGTGGGCAAGCGCAAAGGGGCTTGGGGGCTGAAACATGATGCGCCTGAATTTAACAAAGGGTTTTTACTTAATCATATTATCTCTGATGTGCTTAAACCCAATAAACACGGCCATGAATTTTCCAATTCCGATCCTGTGACAGGCCAGGCGGCCTGGTATGATTTACGGGTTAAGATCAGCAAATGTGCGCCGGAGGAGTTTGGCGCGACCCACCCGATCTATGATGCAGTCAAAGGGCCGGTTTCTAATATGGAAATTTCCCGTTATGGTGCGGATTTGAAAGGGGGTAAGCCATGACGTCTTTGCCCAAAACCGCGCCCAAAAAGAAGCTCGGCCTGGTGATTGATCTGGATATTTGTGTGGGCTGTCATGCCTGTGCCACAAATTGCAAGGAATGGAATACCAGCGGTAAATCTGCGCCGCTCACCGACTTAAACCCCCACGGCAAAGACCCGGACGGGGTCTGGTTTAACCGGATACATACATACGAAACCATGAGTGATACGGGCGAAAGCCGCACCGTGCATTTCCCGCGCTCTTGCCTGCACTGCGACGATGCGCCGTGTGTGACCGTGTGTCCGACCGGGGCCAGTTACAAGCGCGAGGAAGACGGGATAGTTTTGGTCAATGAAGATATTTGTATTGGCTGTAAGCTGTGTTCTTGGGCCTGTCCTTACGGCGCAAGGGAATACGACGAGAGCGAAGGTGTGATGAAGAAATGCACTTTGTGTGTGGATAAAATTTACAATGAAAACTTGCCCGAGGAAAGCCGGGTTCCCGCCTGTGTCTCCACCTGTCCTACGGGAGCGCGGCATTTTGGTGATTTAAATGATCCGGGTTCCGATGTCTCGAAACTGGTGGCGGCGCGGGAGGGCTATGGGCTGATGCCGGAACAAGATACCAAGCCGATAAACCGGTATTTACCGCCGCGCCCGAAGAAAATGCAAGCCGTTGACCAAGCTCCCCGCGCTCTCGTGCATGAAGACACGAGTACAGATGGTGCGCCGTTATTAGCCCGTTGGGTTGACAAGATATTGTCGGTTTAGGGGGTGAGGATGCAGCAATTAAACAAAGGTGTTACTCTCTTTCCTTCCTCCGTTTTTTACGGGGGAAGTGGGCGCCTCTTGGCGCTCGATGGGGGGCGATCTCTCGTCTTGCATCCGGCTAGAGTTGTTTCCCCCATCCCCCCTTCGGGGTACTTCCCCCGCAAGCGGAGGAAGGAAGATTCCTACAATTTTTTATCAAGGACACCCCATGCACCCGGCTAAATCCGTCATATATTTTACCGTCGCTACAGGCGCAGGGTATGGTCTGTTTTTCTGGCTGGCGGTCTTGGCATTTATTGGGCTTTTACCCGCCGATAAAATCATGGGCTTTGTTATGTTGGCCATTTCGTTTGGCCTCGTTATTACCGGGCTTATATCGTCCACCGGACATTTGGGACGCCCCGAACGGGCCTGGCGGGCTTTGTCCCAATGGCGCTCAAGTTGGTTGTCACGCGAAGGGGTGATGGCGATTTTGACCTTTATACCTATGAGTATTTTTGGGGTTTACTGGGTGTTTTTGGGGCAAAATACAGGCTTGCCTGCGGTCATCGGTTTAATCGGCGCGGGCACGGCGTTGGTCACGGTGTTTACCACATCAATGATTTATGCATCCTTGAAAGCTATTCCAGCCTGGCATAATATTTGGACGAAAATATGCTATCTGGTTTTGAGCCTGATGAGCGGCGCGGTGCTGGCACTTGCCATCATTGGTGCATATGGTTTGATAGACGCGGCCCTTTATATATTATTGCCTGTCAGTGCCTTGCTCATGCTGGGACTGGTCGTGAAAACCCTGTATTGGCGACACATACATTCAAGCAAGGCGGTCAGCACGGCGCAAAGCGCTACGGGTCTTGGCCGGTTTGGTAAAGTGTCGCAGGCCGCCAGCCCCCACAGTGCCGATAATTATTTACTGAAGGAAATGGGGTTTAAGATCGCCCGCAAGCATGCGGTAAAACTCCGGTGGATTGCTATTGTTTTTGGTTTCGTATTACCGTTTGCAATCATCGGATTGACGGCGCATTATATGGACATCCGAGACTTGCCGGCAAAAATTTTAATGGTCATCGCTGCTCTCTCCTGTCTGCTCGGCCTGGTGTTTGAGCGTTGGTTGTTTTTTGCCGAGGCCAAACATGTAGTAACCCTGTACTACGGCGAAACAAAGGTTTAGAAGCTGACTATGTTTAAAAAACTTTCAAAGAAAAAGATCATGGATGCGCTGGAAACGGTGATCCACCCTAAAACTGGCACCAGTGTTGTTACCGCCGGAGCCATTACCGATGTGTCCATTAAAGACGGTGAGGTGTTTGTTACTTTGCAAATCGACCAGGGCACGGCCGGGATAATGGAGGGCGTGCGCAAGAAATGCGATGAAGCCGTGGGTAAATTGTCCGGGGTTAAATCCGTGCGCACCGTTATGACGGCGCACTCCTCTGCCGCCAACGGCGCAGCGCCAACAGAGCAGAAAGCGGGGCAAAACCAAGCCCCGAAAAAGCCCGCACCGAAAAAAGGCTTTGGCCACGGCAAGCGTCCGCCGCCTACGCCCGAACCCATAAAAGGTATCAAACGCATTATCGCCGTAGCATCCGGCAAGGGCGGGGTGGGGAAGTCCACCACGTCGATTAATCTGGCGGCGGCGTTTTCTGCTCAAGGCTGGAAAGTTGGGGTGTTTGATTGTGATATTTACGGGCCTTCGGTACAGCGTATGTTAGGCGAGGGGGCCAAGCCTGAGTTTACCGCCGAAGACATGATCCGCCCTGTAGAGCGCCACGGCATGAAAGCCATGTCCATGGGGTATCTCGTGCCTGAGGGCCGGGCCACGGTCTGGCGCGGGCCTATGGTCATCGGCGCGGTACAGCAATTGCTCAATGGTGTGGCATGGACGGAGGACGGCGATCTGGATGTGCTAATCGTCGATTTGCCGCCCGGTACTGGCGACGCGCAGTTAACCCTGGTGCAAACGGTGCCGCTCACGGGCGTAATTATCGTCTCGACCCCTCAGGACATAGCTTTAATCGACGCCCGTAAAGCTTACGATATGTTCGTCAAAACCGAAACGCCAATCCTGGGCATGATCGAAAATATGAGCACATTTATCTGCCCAAGCTGCGGTGAACACACCGACATTTTCGGCCACGGCGGTGCCAAGGAAACAGCCGCAGAAAAAGACATCCCGTTCCTGGGTGAAATTCCCCTACATCTGGATATCCGCACCCATGCAGACAGCGGCACGCCGATTGTAATAGCTGAACCAGACAGTGAGCATGCGAAACGGTATATGGATATTGCTAAAGGGTTGATGGGGACTACGGCATAGAGTATTTTGTGGTTGGTTCTATTCACTGCCCTCACGGCCAGCCATATTCAATGTAGGTAATGCCGTTTTTTATTCCGTTTATTGCTTGCAGGATATATGGGATGATATTGTCAGGAATATCTTCTAAATCGAACCATGATAAATCATCGCATTTATGAGGTTCTTTATTGACTATTTCGCCCACCCATTTTTTGGAAATAAAGAAAACATCAATTCTTTCATTGTCTTCAGCGGCGCCTGAATTTCTGTGCATAATATGGACAACTTGCAGGTCTTCAGGTTCTAGCAATATTCCTGCTTCTTCCCCGGCTTCCCTTATAATGCATTGTGTAAAAGTTTCGTCCGGGTCGACATGACCAGCAATCATAGAGTAATTTCCGTCTTCATAACCTGTATTGTGTCGCCTAAGGAGTAAAATTTTGCTATCTTTAAGCAATGCCAGATAAGAAGCATGGATAATTTTATGTCTTTTTTTCGTCATAATATAGCTGTTGAAAAACTCAATTAATATTACTTAACTCTCCCGGCCCGGCAATTGCCCCAGAACTTCTATTACGCTTTGGATGAGCGGGATTTCGTGTTGCATGGCGCGGTAGCCGCGTTCTATGAGCTCATCAGCGCGGGAAAATTCTGTCATGCCAATATGGCCAATGCGCGGGGCGACGAATACGTCCGGCGGGTCGCCGGCCAGCCTTGAGCGGGCTATCCTGTCCATGACGATATTGAGCGCCCCCATCATCACTGAGCCCAGTTTTAATTTACCATCGGATTTGGTGCCGCCGAGCAAGCTTTTGAGCAAAAGGCGGTCGGGTCTAAGTTTGTTGAGGGATTGCCCGGTTAACTCAAACGGATCCATGCCGTCTTGTTCATTTTCGTCAAAATTCAGATCATGGGAGGAGCCGATGGGGCCAAAGGCATCGCCGTTCAGGCTGACCGCGATAACAATATGTGCGCCCAAAGCCCGGCATGCGGATACGGGCACCGGGTTGACCAAGGCCCCGTCTATCATATGGCGACCATCCAGCACCATAGGCTCGAACGCGCCAGGCAGGGCATAGCTGGCCCGTAAAGCCGGCACAAGCGGCCCGTTTTGTAGCCAAACCTCATAGCCGGTGCGTAAATCACAAGCCACGGCGGCGAATTTGCGGTCCAGGTCTTCGATTTTAACATCGCCCAGATAATGATTAAGCACTTTGGCCAAGCGTTCACCGCGGATCAGGCCTGACCCGCCCCACCTTATATCCATATAGGACAGCAGACGCCGCTTGGTCAGAGACCTGGACCAATCTTCAATTGCGTCCAGCTTGCCCGCCAGATAAGCGCCGCCAACCAGCGCGCCTATGGAGGTGCCGCAGACAATGTCCGGCTTTATCCCCGCCTCAACCAAGGCTCTGATGGCGCCAATATGGGCCCAGCCACGCGCTACGCCGCCGCCCAGCGCCAGTCCGATGGGCGGGTGCTTGCGATCTGTTGCGTCATATTCATCATGGACGCCGGATTTGGTGCCCAATCTCATTTTAACAAAACTCTCATGGCGGACATAGTAAGCCATGGGCGGGCCGTGACAATACCAAAACTGCGGCATTTTGTATGGGGGCGCATTATGAATGCGGGGCAACAATAAATTCAGATTGGCTACAGGGTCGTATTGTGTATATTACGTAAAATGAAAAAAGAGGGTGTAGTATGAAAAAGTCCATCAGGAAATTATTGTTGGTTGGTGCCGGCGGGGCAGTTTTGTTGTTGGTCTCCTGCGCCAGTATATCCGAGCAGGACTGCCAGGCCGGAAATTGGGCCGATATTGGCTATAAGGACGGGGTCAAGGGCAAGTCGCGGGCTAAAATTGCCGACTATGTACAGACATGCAGCGAATACGGGGCCGAAGTTGACCGCCAAACCTATCTCGAAAGCTACGAGACCGGGCTAACCTATTATTGCACATATGATAATGGTTTTGAACGCGGCAGAAACGGCAGTAGCTATAACACGGTTTGCGACGGGCCGGACAATACAATGCGGGCGGCGGACTTTCGTGCTGGTTATGATGCCGGGTACGGCGAATATGAGTTACGTCAGAGATTTACGAGATACGAGACGGATATTGACGATTTGCAAGCCGAACTACAAGATGTTAAAGACCGCTTGGGCGACCCGGCTCTAGCAGCGGACGAAAAGAAGCGGCTGCATAAGAAAAAGAAACGCTTGCGCGACGAATTGGAAGATTTGCGCTGGAATTTTCGCGACTTCAAACGGAAGTATGATCTGCATTGGGATTAATTAATGGCAAGTTTCGCTATTTTTGTGAAGTACCTGCGCTATTTTGTCCGCAAAGCCCGATTTTAGTTGAAATTCTTAACGATTTGTGCCTATAAGGCCGTCCGCTTCTGCGCAGGGATTCGCCAAAGGTTTGGGTGAATGCCGTGTTGAGGTGGAAAACCACGATTTTATTGAGGTTTTTAGGTCGGTATTTGAGCGGTCTGCATTTATTTGAAGAAAAGTGTACTTTTTTGCAAAAGGTGTTTGACAGTCCAAAATGCTTTCCCTATAGAGCGCATCTCGAACAAAGCGAGCCAACTTAATGGGTCGCAAATTTGGGCGAGGCGGAGGCTCTTTAGAGAGCCTTTTTTTGAGAGCTAAAGTATTTTAGCTTTTTGTCCTTTCGGGGGCGTGTTGTTTGAAATTGTGAATATGGAAAGAGAGACGCAGGCGGCTTTTGGCTGTG
>CAZCUM010000044.1:0-25187 GCA_964502015.1 uncultured Robiginitomaculum sp.
GGTGGACATTTGATGTACTACGGCTATGAAGCTGTCATGCGACGCCCTTTAAGTGCGAGGGCGCAGGAAATAGGGTTTCGTGTCGGTTTTGCCGTGCTGATAACTCTGTTTGTTGTTTTAACATTCAATGATATCGGGTATGTCTCGAGCTTATTTGAGAAAACGGGATAAATTGTAGGGGTTATGAGTAAAACTGATACCAGTTACAGTGTGCGTGCTTGTCTGTTTGCCTTGTTCATGGGAGCCGTGTTCATGGGGGGCGTGTTGGGCCTTGGCCTGGTAACGGCACCTGTTGCTTCGGCACAAGGTGCGGCGCAACCACAGCCGCAAGTGCAAGTGCGTCCCGATTTTATCAAATCCATAAGAGTTATTGGTAATCAACGGGTGGAAGCCAACACGGTTGCCTCCTATCTTTTGATCGCTCCAGGTGATCGTTACAATGATGAACGAATTGATTTGTCCATCAAGACACTGTTTGCCACAGGACTGTTTGCGGATGTTTTAATTGAGCCAGGCGACGGTAATTTGATTATTCGGGTCGTGGAAAACCCGATCATTAACCGGGTGATCATAGAGGGCAACAAGGCCCTCAAAACCGATAAAATCACCGACGAGCTGGAAGCGGCACCGCGCTCGGTGTTCACCCGTTCACGTGTACAAGCGGATGTGCAGAGAATTGTTGATCTGTATAGTCAATCGGGCCGGTTTGCGGCGCAAATCATACCCAAAGTCGTCCAACAAGAGCAAAACAGGGTTGATTTGATTTTTGAAATTACCGAGGGGCCGACCACTGGGGTCAAGAGGATCAACTTTATCGGTAATAATGAATTTTCCGACCGGCGTTTGCGCAAACAATTGGCGACCAAGGAGTCTATTTGGTACAAATTTTTCTCCTCAAATGACAATTACGACCCTAACAGGCTGGAATATGACCGCGAGCAAGTCCGGACATTTTACACGGATCGGGGCTTTGCTGATTTTCGGGTTGTGTCGGCCGTAGCGGAATTGGTGCCTAACCAGAAAGATTTCTATATTACCTTCACCGTTGATGAAGGTCTGGAATATACATGGGGTAAAGTGTCTGTTGAAACCGAGCTTGAAACTCTCGACAAGAAAGTCCTGGAAGCTATCGTGCCCATAAAAACGGGCCGTATATACAAATCAAGTGATGTGGAAGATGCTATTGATACGCTGACATTTGCCTCCGGCGCTGCCGGTTATGCATTTGTTGATATTCAACCGCAAATTAAACGTAACCGGGATACGAAAACCGTTGATCTGGTGTTTAATATGGTTGAGGGGCCGCGCGTTTATATTGAGCGCATCGATATTGTTGGCAATACAACCACACTGGATTATGTCATTCGCCGCGAAATGGAGCTGGTTGAAGGGGATGCCTTTAACCGGATATTGCTGGACAGGTCAAAAAACCGCATAAGGGCTTTGCGCTTTTTTGAAGAAGTGGAGATTACGGAAACCCAGGGGGCAACGCCCGACCGCGCCATTGTCGAAGTCAAAGTGATTGAACAGCCGACAGGTGAATTGTCGTTCTCCGCCGGGTTTTCGTCCGCCAGCAGGTTTTTGGTCGACTTTACCATTACCCAGCGTAATTTACGGGGTCGTGGGCAACAATTGCGCTTTGTTATTCGCGCCAGTTCTTTTCGCCAAGAAATTGACCTGCGCTTTACCGAACCACGCTTTTTGAACCGTAATTTGGCGGCTGGTATAGAATTATTCAACATTACCAACGATTTCACCCGGCAAGCGGGATTTCGCTCGACCCGACTTGGCTCGCAAGCAACTTTGGCATTTCGGGTTACGGAGTTTACGAGCCTGCAAGCCCGCTATGCCCTGCGCCGCGAAACTGTTCAATGTTCTGCCGCCTTGACGGGGACGAACCCGCAATTGTGTTTGCAACAAAACAACCGTTTGTCCTCAGTTTTGGGCTATACATTTAGCTGGGACCGCAGAAATGATCCAATCATGCCTACGCGTGGTTTTGATGTGTTCCTGACACAAGATTTTGCAGGCCTTGGCGGGGATGTGAAATATCTGCGTACAGAGTTTAGGGCGGCAGCTTACCGCGGCATTATGAAAGATGTTGTGGCGACAGCCAAGCTTTCGGGCGGCTATATCACGGGCTGGGGCGGCGATTCCGTGCAGATTAACGACAGATTTTTTAAGGGCTCGCAGACATTTCGCGGCTTTGACCGTGCCGGTATTGGGCCAAGGCAAGTTATATTAAACAATCCTAGCTTCCCCAATCAGCGCGGCAATGCCCTTGGCGGTAATGCTTATGGTCATGCTGTGGCCGAGGTGAGTTTTCCGCTTGTGGCGTCGCTGACCGGTAGTATATTTATTGAAGCAGGTACGGTTGGTTTGCTTGATGACGAGTTTAAAGTGGTTCCCAATCCAAATGTCTTGATCATACGCGATGATTTGTCCATCCGGTCGGTTGTTGGTAGCAGTGTTTTCTGGGACTCGCCATTTGGGCCAATCCGGTTTGATTTCACCCAATCACTTATCAGGGAAGATTATGACGAAGCTGTATCCTTCCAGTTTAACACGAGTACAAGGTTCTAAAATGAAAACACCCAAATTTATTCTCTCCCTAGCCGTCACCATGATCGCAATATCGTCTATGGTCAATGTTGCTGTGGCCCAATCGACAGTCCTTGTTATTGACCAATCGCGGGTTTTGCGTGATTCGGACGTTGGCAAGCATGTAAAGCGGCAAATCGCATCTATCGGCAAACAAATGGAAGCCGAAATGAAAGCGCAAGTTTCGCCTATTGTCGATGAGCGTACCAAGCTGTTGACGGAATTAAAAAGCATGAATGCCGATGCGATAAAATCCAGACCGGATTTACAGCAGCGCGCAATCACCTTGCAGGAAAAAAACCAAAAATCCCAACTGGAAGTGAAATACAAGCAAACCGAGCTACAAATCACAGAGCAGAAGGCTTTAGCGAAAATCAATGTAAAGCTTGAAACTATTATTCAGGCTATTGTTGACGAGAAGCAAGCGGACGTAATCCTGGATCGCTCCATGATCATTTATACCGGGCCCAAGTCTGATATCACTGATATTGTTATCAGCCGCTTGAACAGCCAGATGCAGACCGTCACCGTTGTACGCGAAAGATTGGCGCGCAAACCTTTGCCAAAAGCACCCTTACCGACAAAAGGCCAATAAACGTGATTGGGGCAGGCGGCTATGGTTGAACAACGGTATTATAAACATCTCGGCCCGCTTGCTCTGATCGAGCTTCTCGGTAAAACAGACGCGCAAATCCCTGAGGGGCAATTTAGCGATATCCAAATACAAAATGCGGCCCCAATAGACCAGGCAACAAGCACTGATATTACCTATTTAGACGGTAAAAATACCGCCAGGAAAAGTGCGGCCTGTAGCGCTGCTGCTTGTTTGGTGCGGGCAGACCATGCTCACCTCATGGGCAAAAATAACGTGCTCGCACTTGTTTCAAAGCATCCACGGGCGGACTTCGCCAAAATTTTAGAACGCATATATGTGCCACTGGGCTACGGAGAACCAGAAAATCCGGTTTTTCAAAATGTCGCACTGGCTCAAGGCGTTGTAATTGGGGCCGGTGCCGAGATCGGCGCAGGTACGTGCATTGGGCCAAATTCTGTCATTGGCCCTGGGGTTCAAATTGGCGCCAACTGCCAGATTGGAGCCAATGTGGTCATCGAGTTTACGCAGGTAGGGGACGGGTGTAAAATCCACCACGGCGCCGTCATTGGGGGCACCGGTTTTGGTGTTGCCCCTACAGATACGGGCGGGATAGATATTCCCCATGTGGGCAGTGTGGTGCTTGGGGATAATGTCAGTGTCGGCTGTAACACCACTATTGACCGGGCCATGTTTGGGACCACCAATATCGGCGCGGGCACGAAACTCGATAATCTCATTCAAATTGCCCACAATGTGCAGATCGGTAAAAATTGTATGTTTGCAGCCTTTGTTGGTATTGCCGGAAGTGCGCGCATTGGCGACGGTGTAATAATGGGAGGGAATGTCGGTATTCCTGATCATATATCTATTGGAGACGGTGCGGTCTTGTATGCAAAGGCTGGCGTAATACGCGATGTTCCTGCTGGTGAAGCATGGGGCGGGGCGCCAGCGACACCTGTGCGTGAGCAATTACGGCAACTGAGCGCCATTCGCAAGCTGGTCAAGAAAAAACCCAACCCCTGAGGAATGGCCGCATGAAGTTACCGTTTGGACACGAGATAATAGAAAAATTTCTGCCCCATCGCCGCCCTATGCTGATGCTAGACCGGGTAATGCAATATGATGTGAATTCCATCACCACCGAAATAGATGTGCGCCCTGATGCGTTTTTCTTTGCAGGGCATTTTGACGGCAATCCAATTATGCCAGGCGTTATAATTATGGAATGTATTGGCCAAACGGGCGCGTTATTGGCGGCGCTGGGTAGTGATTTTGATACGAACACCCACATATTGGCGTTCACCGGGTTTGAGAAAACCAGATTTCGCAGATTTGTGAAGCCTAATGAAACCCTTTGTGTCTATTGTGAATTGGTAAAAACGCGTAAGCATCTCTATAAATTTTCTGGCCGCGCAAAGGTGGACGGTGAATTGGTGATGAGTTTAGATTTTTCAGCGGCGTTAACTGCCAAGACCTAATAGGGGACAAAAATGAGTATAAATATACACCCGTCCGCATTTGTGGACAGCAAAGCACAGCTCGCGGACGGCGTAGACATTGGCCCATTGTGCGTGGTTGGGCCAGATGTAAAACTGGCTAAAAATGTGCGCCTGGTCAGCCAGGTCAACATCGCTGGTCATACGGAAATCGGGGAGGATTGCACGTTTTATCCGTTCGTATCTCTTGGTCATCCCCCCCAGGATTTTAAACACAAAGGCGGCCCTGTCAGCCTGAAAATCGGCGCGAGGACTGTGCTGCGCGAACTGGTCAATATCCACCCCGGAACCGATGCGGGGCGACCACAAACTGTCGTAGGGGATGATTGTTATTTCATGGTCGGCACCCATTTGGCCCATGAAGGCAAGGTTGGCAACAAAGTGGTTCTGTCCAACGGTACCCAGGTCGGCGGCTGTGTCACCATTGATGATAATGTCATCATTGGCGGTTTGTGCGCCGTGCATCAATACACCCGGATTGGTAGAAACGCCTTTATCGGCGGTATGACCACTGTGGTTAAAGACGTCATTCCCTTTGGTATTTCTGTTGGCAATAGGCAGCAACTCACCGGACTGAATGTCGTGGGCCTCAAACGCAGCGGGTTTGCACGTGAGGAAATCCACGAAATCCGTTCAGCCTATAAAATGATTTTTGCCGGGGAAGGCAATTTCCAGGACAGGTTACAGCAGGCGGCAGATAGCTATGCGGACAACCAGCAAGTGGCGCAAATGATCGATTTTATCAAAACCCAGGACAAACGCCCGATCTGCCTGCCTGAAGGGGCCGGGCTATAGGCATGAGCCGTGACACCAAAATCGGTTTGATAGCAGGCGGCGGCCAATTGCCCCATGATGTGATCCGCGCCGCCAAAGACCAGGGCTACGCCATATATGTGGCGGCCTTGCGCGGGTTTGTCGAACCCGGTGCGTTTGACGTATCTGCAAATGCGTTTGGCTTTGGCGAGCTACGGGGTTTGATCAAGCGTCTGAAGCGAGAAAAATGCACCCATGTCACTATGGCAGGCACAGTGTCGCGGCCAGATTTTTCCACCATAAAACCCGGTATTCGCGATTTGCCGGTATTGGCAAAAATCGTCAGCGCGGCTGCGAAGGGTGATGATGCGCTGCTTAAATTTATGGTTTCCTTTTTTGAAAAAGAGGGATTTGTCATCCTGGCCCCTCAAGACCTTTTGGGTTGTGCTTTGATGGCGGCTGGCGCCCTTGGTACGGTTAAGCCCGCCGCTCAACATAAAGCCGATATGAATAAAGCCATGCACATTGCCGCGCTGATCGGTTCCGCAGATATAGGACAGGGCGCAGTGGTCAATGACGGTCTGGTGTTGGCGGTAGAAGCCCAGGAGGGTACTGACAAAATGCTGGAGCGGGTTGGGGAACTGCCGTCTGAAATTCGCGGCGGCGTGTTGGCAAAATGCTTGAAACCTGGCCAGGAGGCCCGCGTTGATTTACCGACCATCGGGGTGAGAACTATCGAGCTGGCCGCCAGGGCCGGATTGGCTGGTATTGTGCTGGTGGCGGGCAAGGCATTTGTTATGCAGCGTGATGAAGTCCAGGCTTTGGCCGATAAGCACGGTATTTTTATTTACGGTGTAAAGCCTGAAGATGTTCCAAAACATGACCCAAAACATAACTAGCCCGCATATTTTTATTGTCGCCGCCGAGAAATCCGGCGACGAATTGGGCGCGGCCTTGGTGCGTGAGCTTAGAGCTCAGACGGGCGGGGATATCACCCTGTCGGCCATTGGCGGCAACGCTCTTGGGGCTGAGGGGTTGGACAGCCCCGTGGACATAAGCCCCTTATCAATCCTTGGCTTCTTTGAAGCGCTCAAATCCTATCCGGTCATCATGCAGCGTGTCGCCCAAGCCAGCGGCGAAATCATGGCATCAGGCGCGGACGCGGTGGTGCTGATCGACAGTTGGGGTTTCATGATGCGGGTAGCAAAACGCCTGAAAAAACAAGGGTTTAAAGGGCAAATCATAAAGTATGTCGCCCCGCAAGTCTGGGCCATGCGCGAAGGTCGCTCCAAGGTTTTGGCGGACGGGGTTGATCATTTGCTGACCATTCACGATTTCGATGCGCCCTATTTTACCCGCCACGGGCTGAACACGATATATGTGGGCAACCCGGTGTTTGACCGGGCTTACGATAGGGGCGACGGGGCGGGACTGCGGCGGGAATATAATATCGGCAAAGATACGCCCGTGCTGGTTATGCTGTTCGGGAGCCGCCTGTCTGAAATTCAAAGATTGGCCGAACCATTTGCAGATGCCGTGGCGCGCTTGAAAAAAGCCTTGCCGCAATTGGTGGTTATCTCGCCGGTCTCCGACACCATCAGCGAAGATGTGTTGGCGGCTGCGGCGCACGAGAAACATTTACAAGACGTGATCTTGCTTGGGGAGACCCGCAAGCTCGATTGCTTCGCCGCTGCGGATGCAGCCATTGCTTGCTCCGGTACCGTCACCACCCAATTGGCCTGCGCAGGCGTACCGACCGTGGTTGGGTATAAACTCAACACCGCGACATATCTGGTGGCCAAGCGGCTGTTCAAACCCGATTATATGTCCATAGTCAACATAGCCAATGACCAGCTTTTAATGCCGGAATTCATCCAGGACGGTTGCAACGGCAAAAACCTGGCGAACACGGTCTTGCCCTATCTGACCAACCCCGATACCCACAAAACCGCCAGCCAAGCCCTAATGTCCGCCACCAATAAAATGCGCAGCGGCAATGCGGGCGTAGACGGAACGTCAAGCGCGCGGGCGGCGAAGGCGGTGCTTAAAGTTTTGGGTTCTTAGAGTTTTTTAGTTAACATCTAAGCCATACCCATATTCCGCTCCCCCCTGCGAATGCAGGGGTCTATCACTAAGCTGCCCGTTAAAACCATAAAGCTCGGTAATGGATACCTGTATACACAGGTATGAGCGGGTGTGGAAATTGGGTTTAGCGGGAACGAAAAAACGCATCAACCGATTTTAATATATCCCTAACAAACTTTACACAGCCAATTTCACAACCTACCATGATAAAAAATTAGGGGAAAAACATGACAGTTAAATCAATTGCAATGGGTTTTATTTTAACCATAGCTAGCCTGGCGTACCCAGCTTCAGCCGATGAGGGATTGCGCAAAGATATTGCCGCCGATTATGACGCTAATCTAGAAGCTCTATTTACGCATTTTCATAAAAACCCCGAGCTATCGTTCAAGGAGAGCAAGACGGCGACCCGGCTTGGAAAAGAGATTGCCGCGCTTGGTTATGATGTCACGAGCGGTGTGGGTCAAACCGGTATCGTGGCTGTGATGAAAAACGGACCGGGGCCAACGGTGATGATCCGCGCCGACATGGACGGGCTCCCGATCAAAGAAGACAGCGGCCTTTCCTATGCCTCAACGGTTACACAAGTGGACATAGACGGTAAAGAAAAACCAGTCATGCATGCTTGCGGTCATGATGTACATATCACATCATTGGTCGGTACCGCCCGCCAGATGGCGGCACGCAAAGATCAATGGTCGGGCACACTTGTCCTTATTGGGCAACCAGCCGAGGAACGGATTTCCGGCGCGAGAGCGATGCTCGAAGATGGTCTCTATACGCGTTTCCCTAAGCCAGATTATGCACTCGCATTTCATATTTCAGCGAACATTTCAACGGGCCGCATCATACTACCACTGGGCATTGTATCGTCGAGCTCAGATAGTGTGGATATTATCGTGCACGGCGTTGGTACACACGGCGCAGCACCCCATAAAGGTATTGACCCTATCCTCGTCGCATCACAAATAGTCGTGTCCTTGCAGTCCGTAGTCTCTCGCTCGATTGCGCCGCTTGAGCCGGGTGTGATTACGGTCGGCGCGTTTAACGGCGGCTTTAAGCACAATATCATTTCTGACCGCGTAGACATGCAATTGACGGTCAGGTCAAACAACCCCGCAACTCGTGAGAAGTTGCTGGACGCTATAGACAGGGTTGTCTCTGGTGTTGCCATGTCCATGAATGTGCCAAAAGATTTGATGCCGGAAGTCATCCGTTCGAAAACCGAATCGACGCCGCCGACCATTAACGACGAAGAAACGGCGAAGAGAATTACAAAAGTGTTTGAAGCCAATTTGCCAAAAGGCACGATGTATAGCATGCCGCGCGAGAGCATGACCGCTGAGGATTTTGCCTATTTTGTCACACCTGAGCTTGGCGTGAAGGGTGTTTATTTCTATGTCGGCGGCACACCAGCGGAAGATGTTGATGATGCGCCTTTTCATCATTCTCCATTTTTTAAAGTCGAACCTGAGCCATCAATAAAACTAGGTACAGAAGCCATGGTTGTGGCGGCAATGGACTTATTGGCAAAGAAATAGACGCTCATCTAACGTCTCCTCCTGCCCCAAACAAACTAGCCTTACTTCCAATACTGCTACCGCTCACCCATAGGCACATAATCCCGCAGCGGCGCGCCCGTGTAAATTTGTCTTGGCCTGCCTATGCGCTGGGATTTGTCTTGTAGCATTTCGTTCCATTGGGAAATCCAGCCCACGGTTCTGGCCAGGGCGAACAGGACTGTGAACATTGAAGTTGGGAACCCTAATGCCGACAGCACTGTGCCTGAATAGAAATCTACATTGGGGAACAGTTTTTTCTCGATGAAATATTCGTCGTTCAGGGCAATACGCTCCAGCTCCATTGCCACATCCAAAACCGGATTGTCAGTGATGTTAAGCTCGGCCAGCACCGCATGGGCGGTTTTTTGCATGACTTTGGCACGCGGGTCATAGTTTTTATACACCCGGTGACCAAAGCCCATGAGCCTGAACGGGTCATTGCGGTCTTTGGCGCGGGCAATAAATTCCGGGATACGGTCTACCGTACCGATTTCCTTGAGCATGTTGAGGCAAGCCTCATTGGCCCCGCCGTGTGACGGCCCCCACAAACAGGCGACACCCGCCGCAATACAAGCGAACGGATTGGCCCCGGAGGAGCCGGCAAGGCGCACCGTCGAGGTCGATGCATTTTGCTCATGGTCGGCGTGCAGGATGAAGATTTTGTCCATAGCATCGGCGATCACTGGACTAACCACATACTCTTCCGTCGGGACGGCAAAGCACATTTTCAGGAAATTCTCGGAATAATTCAATGAGTTATCCGGATATACATGGGGCTGTCCGATAGAATATTTATAGGCCCGCGCTGCAATGGTCGGCATTTTGCCAATGAGCCTGTGGATGGCCAATTTGCGCTGCACCGGATCTGTAATGTCGGTGCTGTCGTGATAAAAGGCGGCCAATGCGCCCGTAGTTGCACAGATCATGGCCATGGGATGGGCGTCGCGGCGAAAGCCGTGGAAAAACCGCTCGACTTGTTCGTGCAGCATTGTGTGGCGGGTGATGGTGTTGGTAAATTCCGCGCTCTCAGCCGCCGTTGGCAGTTCGCCGTTGATCAGCAAATATGAGGTTTCCAGGAATGTCGATTGTTCGGCCAATTGTTCAATGGGATAGCCTCTATACAAGAGCTGCCCTTTCAGCCCGTCGATAAATGTGATCTGGCTTTCGGTGCTGGCGGTGGAGGTATAGCCAGGGTCAAAGGTGAAATGGCCGGAATTTTTATACAAGGTGCGCACATCAACCGCGTTTGGCCCCATGGAACCGCCGTAAACCGGTAGCTCGAAACTATTGCCGCCAAGCTCGATTTTTGCCGTGCCTCTGTTTTCTATTTTGTTTTCCATTTTGTCCTCTTTTTCTAATCTGTAAAATACGTCTCCAGGCAATCTTCTATACGCCCAAGTGCCTCGTCTCGGCCCAATAATTCCAGCACCAATGATAAATCAGGCGATGGGACCCCCCCGGTCAGGCAGGCGCGCAAAGGTGCGCCGATCTTGCCAAACCCTATATCCTGCGCCGCAATATATTGGTTTAACTGTTCCAGAATATTGTGGTCATTCCACGCATCTTTATCTACATCTTTGAGCAGCAAAAGTAAATCACCAAGTCTCGTTTTTGCGTCATTTTTAAAGGATTTTTGGGCTTTTTCGGTGATTTCAACCGGGCGTTCACGGGTAACGAAAAAAGCTTTGTCAGCCAGTTCTATCAAGGTGTTGGCGCGGGTGGTAATATGAGGCAGTGCGCTCACAAGTCGCGCCATTTGGGCCTGGTTGAGCGGCCCGGCATTTTTGTCTTCAAAAAACTTGCGGCCATAGGACAAAAGCGTATCCACATCCGCTTTTTTCATATGTTCGCCGTTAATAAAAGCCATTTTACCGAAATCGAGCCGGGCCGGGGCTTTGTTAATGTCGGAGAGTTCAAACAGGGAAATGATCTCTTGGTCGTCGAACACTTCCATATCGCCGTGGCTCCAGCCCAGCCGGGCCAGATAATTGCGCAAGCCCGCAGGCAGATACCCCATATCGGCATAGGCCTCAATGCCGAGGGCCCCGTGGCGCTTGGACAATTTTTTACCGTCCGGGCCAAAAATGAGGGGTATATGGGCGAAGGCGGGAACCTCCCAGCCGAGGGCCTGATAAATCAGTTTTTGTCGCCCGGCATTGACCAGATGATCATCGCCGCGCACGATATGGGTGACGCCCATATGGTGGTCATCGACGACCACTGCCAACATGTAAACCGGACTGCCGTCAGCCCGCAGCAGAATTAAATCATCAAAATCCTGATTGTTCCATTTCACACGGCCCTGCACCAAATCATCTACCACGGTCTCGCCGCCTGGAACCCTGAAACGGACAACGAACGGTGCATGTTTTGGCGGATCGCCACCATCACGCCATTTGGAACGAAATGCCCGGCCTTGGGTGCGGGACAGTTCTCGTTCGGCGGCTTGCTCTTCGGGGGTCAGGTAGCACAAATAAGCATGACCGGTTTTTATCAAGGCTTCAGCCGCCGCCCGGTGCCTGTGTGCGTTTTGGCTTTGATAGATAACTTCGCCGTCGTGCTTGAGATCGAGCCATGCCGTGCCGTCCAGAATTGCCTGGGTTGCCTCCTTGGATGAGCGGGCTTTGTCGGTATCCTCGATACGAAGCAAAAAATCGCCGCCGTGCCGCTTTGCAAAATAATAGCTGAACAAAGCCGTGCGCGCCCCGCCAATGTGCAAAAAACCTGTGGGGGATGGTGCGAACCGCGTTACAATTTTAGCTTGATGATTTGGTTGGGACATGGGTAAAACCAATACTAGGAGACTATAGGGAGGGCTTACCATAAAGGGCACCAACATTAAAGGGATTAACACGGGCATTAGCACGAAAAGACATGAGGTTTTTGTCTATGCCTGGGAGACTGCCAAAACAGGGTTTACGGCAAATATGATGCGGGCCAGGTTTGAATGGTGTTTGGTGGCATTTGGTGCGGGCATTGCTTTATATTTTAGTCTGGCCATTGAGCCGGATCTATGGCCGGGGCTTGCGGCTATGAGTGTGCTGGCGGTTCTGGCGGTATTGGTGTCTGGCAAATATCTGGCATTGCGCGAAATACTGGTGTTGGGGTTGTTCCTGGCCGCCGGGCTTTCGCGGGCCGTCTATCATACGCAGATGATCCGGGCGCCTATATTGCCAGATACACAGCGGGCCTATAGCGTCAATGGCTGGATTGAAAATATCAAATCCTCGGGCAAATTACAGCATTTTTTCATCCGGGTGCAGAGCATAGAGCGGCTAGACACCGACAAAACCCCGGTGCGTATTCGCCTGCGGATCAAGCCCTACGGCTTCAAGCCCGGCGATAGCATCCATATCAGAACCTTACTGAAAGCCCCACCTGGCCCGGCCATTGTTGGCGGCTATGATTCGGGCCGGGCTTCATATTTCAAGCAAATCGGCGGCTCCGGTTTTGCCATCTCCAAAGCGCAATCCGCCGAGCTTGCACCACTGCCGCTGGGGCAGCGTATGCACCGCCGCTTGGTGAAATTTCGCTACGGCCTGTCGCGCCATATTCAAGCCCGCGCCCCGCCCCATACTGCCGGATTGCAATCGGCCCTGTTGACCGGGGACAGATCCGCCATTCCGCCCGATCAGGAACAAGCTTTACGCGATGCGGGCCTGGCGCATTTGCTGGCCATATCGGGATTGCATATGGGGCTGTTGGCCGGGGGGTCTTATTTTTTGATGTCGTTATTTTTGTCCTCCGTAGGCCCGCTAGCCCGGCGTTACGATATGCGCAAATGGGCCGCGGCAACGGCGATTTTAACCGCCACCGCGTATTTATTGGTATCGGGCGCCAGTGTTTCAACCACCCGGGCCTTTATCATGGCGGTGGTGGTATTTTCGGCTGTGATATTGGGCCGCCGGGCTTTGTCCATGCGCTCGGTGGCTTTGGCGGCGGCGATTACATTGGTGTTGCATCCGGAAAATATTTTATCGGCGGGATTTCACATGTCCTTTGCCGCCACCGCCGCCCTGATTGCGGTTTATAGATATTGGGCCGACAGGCGCGTCTATACCCGCCCGGCCAATTTTGCGCGGCGCATGTGGAACGGTTTTGTCGGCATGGCCGTGACCAGCTTTGTCGCGGGCGGGGCCACGGGCGGATTTGCCGCCTTGCATTTTCAACGCTTTGCCCGGCTCGGATTTATCGCCAATATCTTGGCTATGCCCATGTTTACCCTGGTGGCTATGCCCGCCGGATTTGTGGCGGTGCTGGTCATGCCTTTGGGTTTGGATAAATTGCCGCTTTGGGTCATGGGAAAAGCGCTGGACTATGTGTTGATGGTCGCCGTCTGGGTCAGCGAAATGGACGGAGCTTTGATGTATTTCAAAAGCGCCAACGGGCAAATCATCAGCCTGTTTGCCCTCGGGTTTGTGTTTATGTGTTTGGGGCCAAAGCGGATACGTATTGCCGGATTATTCATGTTGATCGGGTCGTGGTTTATGTGGGCCGGGATAGACAGACCGGACATGCGCATATCCGACAAGGCCCGCGTGGCGTTTTGGGATGCGCGTGATGTGGATATTCTCACCGTAGACCGCAAGCGCGGCGACGGCTTTGGCCGTGCGCGGTTTATCGAACAAGCGGGCTTGAAAACCGCAGAACTGCGCACATTCAAAGACGCCGAAACAGTATGCGACATGCAAGCCTGCCGCATTGAGCTAAAAGGAAAAATCATCACCATAGTCCACACCCCCGAAGGTGTAGCCGAAGCCTGCACGGATTCCGATCTGGTTGTTCTCACCCTGCGCGCCGCCGGCCCCATAGCAAGACGAAAATGTGGCGTACCGCTCCTGGATATTCGCGAACTAAGCCAAAACGGCGCCCGGGATATACATATAAAAAACGGCAAACTAACAATCCGCAAAACCAATCCGGCCCGGCGCAAGGCCAGGCCTTGGGGGTGAGGGCAGTTAATAAAAATCACCTCACCACCCCGCTCACCCCTGCGTATGCAGGGGTCTATCGCCGGGTTAGTAGTTTTGTCTTGCAAGTTCGCCCCAAATACATATGTTCATTTAATGTTCTACACTTATATTTGTACCAATAAACCTCGCGGAACCCTGTATACGGGTCACATGGATGATTTGGCGGCGCGGATTGAGCAGCACAAACAAGAAATCTTTGATGGTTTTACAGCAAAATATGGATGTGACAAACTGGTCTGGTTTATGGAGTTTCACACCCGCGACGAAGCCTTCAAGAAAGAACGCCAAATAAAAAAATGGAAACGAGCATACAAGCTGAACGTAATCGAATTAGAGAACCCATATTGGCAAGATATTCACGAACACCCCGTCTGGCCTCCCATAAAAGGGCATTTACCTATACCGCCCGGCAGAAATTTACAAACCCTGCGATAGACCCCTGCATGCGCAGGGGTGAGCGGGTGGTGGGTTTGAGAGCATGTTAAGCGCAAAGCCCTGTAGCGGTATAAATTAGACTGTATAAATTAAGTCAAGTTTGGCGGTTTGCATAGTTTACAATGATTGGAAAATGAACCATCACGGCGTCCTTCACGGACTGCAGCTTGTCTAAGAGTTGCCATATCCGTAGAGCATATTTTCCTGTAACTGCGCATTGTATACCCGCCATATGGCCTTTTTTCGGAATTGATTGATCCGCAACTAGCTCGATGCAGAACGACATATTCTGGATCAGGTTCTTTACGTACATTCAAAACATACCCTCTTGGGTTTTTACGTACATAGTCGAGATAACCTTGCTCATCATTGTTAAATGTAATCATTAAATGTACCTCCTAAAGTTCCACAATATCATTGGCCAAATCTCTTGCAACTTCATAATGCCAATTAGTCCGAGGTCATATAGCCATTGCAATTTTTCAATTTTCTCAGGCTACCAACTTTTATTTTGAGCTGGTTAGGGATACCATAGAATTCAATTAAATCCGTAATGCGATAGTTCATGAACTAATATTATATTATCACAACTAAAAGCGCAACTTTCCTAATGAACGTGCCGGAGGATAGCCCGGCGACCGATTTTTTGCACACCTCCATACGCCCACCAATTACTTTCATCACAGAAACCCAAGAAACCCCGGGCTGGGCAGCCCGGGATAAGGATTTCGCGTGGGCGTCATTCCGGCACCCGTATATGTTTCAACTAGTGGCAGACCCTAAGCCACATTGCTAAATTGGTTCATTGTGTTTTTGTGGCCGCCGGCTTTTAGTGCGCGCTCACCCGCTACCATTTCTTTGAAATTGTCGCCGATGTCGGAGCCGACTTCGTGTTGGTGTTTGACGGCTGAGACTTCGCGGCGGATTTCTTCGCGCTGGATGGTGTTGACATAGGCCATCATTTTGTCGTCGCCGAAATATCCCCGTGAGAGGTCGTCCATAAACTTCGCAGTCATGTGGAATGTTGGCAGGGTGATGAGATTATGGAACACGCCAGCCTTTTTGGCAATGTCGCCCTGGAAACTGCGCAGGCGGTTATCGGTCTCTTGGCCAAGCTCCGTGTCGTCATATTTGGCCGACATCAGGGCCAGACCTTCGGGGTATTCGTCTTCTGTGATTTTACCGGACGCAATCCAGTCCTCGCGAACCTGGCCGCGTAGATTTAGCGTCCAGTTAAAAGACGGGGAATTGTTATAGGTCAGTTTAGCGTCCGGAACGGCTTTTTTAATTTCGTCGACCATGGCGCCAATGACGCTGACATCAGGCGTGGCGGTTTCAATCCATAAAAGATCCGCGCCGCCGTCAACCAGGCTGGATATACAATCCTCGATGACGCGCGCGCGGCCCGTACCTTGTCTGAATTTAAACAAGCCATTGGGCAGGCGCACGGGCTTGACCAATTTACCGTCCAGTTGGATGGCAACCTCGCCTTCGCCCAAAGGATCATCATCCGTTACGTCGCTGGTTTCCAGCCATTTTGTGTACTCCGCCGCGCTGTCTCCGGGCTCGGTGGAGACCGGGATTTTTTGGGTCAGACCTGCGCCCAAGCTATCGGTACGGGCGACGATAACACCATCATCAACGCCCATTTCTTCAAAGGCCAAACGCACGGCGCGCAGCTTCTCGATAAAATCTTCGCGGGGCACCGTGACCTTGCCGTCCTGATGTCCGCACTGTTTGGCGTCCGACACCTGGTTTTCGATCTGGATGCAACAGGCACCGGCCTCGATCATTTTCTTGGACAGCAAATATGTGGCGTGGGAATTGCCAAAGCCCGCATCAATATCGGCGATGATTGGCACCACATGGCTTTCGAAATTATCAATGGCTTTTATCGCTTTTCTGGTGGCGATTTCGTCGCCGCTGTCTTTGGCGGTTTTTAGAACCTTGAAAAGATCATTAAGTTCAACCTCGTCGGCTTGTCGCAAGCTTGCGTAAATCTCGCTGATCAGTTCCGGCACGGCAGTTTTTTCGTGCATGCTTTGGTCTGGCAAATGGCTAAACTGGTTGCGCAGACCGGCAATCATCCAGCCGGACAAATACACATATGTGCCTTTTGTCGTGCCCTTCATGCGCTTGACGGATTTGATCATTTGTTGGGCATGAAATCCGCTCCAGCATCCCAGGCTCTGGGTGAATTTGGCAGTGTCTTTATCGTAGGCTTTCATGTCGCCGCGCATGACCGTCGCCATTTTTTTGGCAATGTCCAGATGGGTTTTATAGGTGTTTTGCAAATTAAGCTGTACCAGATCGTCAACGTCGATACCGCCGGGAGCGACACCTTGCGGGTAACGCTTGAGATATTTTTTCAGAGTTTTTGCATAAGATTTACGTTTGGCCATGATGATTTCCTTTTTTGTTTTGTCGCGTTTTCGAACCGAAAAACCGGCTCCACTTTTTCTAAAAAACGCTCCTTTTTTGTTTTGTCGCGTTTTCGAACCGAAAAACCGGCTCCACTTTTTCTAAAAAACGCTCCTTTAAGTGTATTTAAGAAGTTGTTGGTAAGCGGGCAGGGTGAGAAATGCGGCAAAATCAATACTGGTGGCGCATTTTTTAAAAATATCGGCAGCCTCGGCAAAATGACCTTTGCGGAAATCAGACACGCTCATGGCATCTTCAAGTTTTTCAATCTCCTGGGCGAAAACCCGGTCGAACAATTCCGAATTCATTTTGGTTGAGCTACCATCTGCTCGTTGAATAGAAACACCGTGGCGGAGCCATTGCCAGATTTGTGAGCGCGAAATTTCCGCCGTAGCTGCATCCTCCATCAAATTGTGTATCGGCACGGCACCACGTCCGGAAAGCCAGGCGGCAATATAGATGATCCCGACAGAAATATTGGTGCGAATACCGTCTTCTGTAATGCTGCCCTGGTGGGGGGTTAGCATGGACTGGGCCGTGATTTTCGGGGCCAGACCTTTGCGTAAAATCTGGTGCGGGCCTGGCATGTGTTCGTTGAACACGTCCATAGCCACGCTCACCAGGCCGGGATGGGCCACCCATGTGCCGTCATGTCCGGCCAAAACCTCGCGCTCTTTATCGGCGCGGACTTTGGCAAATGCAGCTTCATTAGCGGCGTCGTCGCCCTTGACCGGAATTTGTGCGGCCATACCGCCCATGGCATGGGCGCGCCGGCGGTGGCATGTCTCGATCAATTTAAGGGAATAAGCCCGCAGGAAATCTTTATCCATTGTCACCTGGGCTCGGTCAGGCAATACGAAGCCTTTATGATTGCGCAAGCATTTGATATAGGAGAAAATATAATCCCAGCGACCGCAGTTCAGGCCGGTAATATGGGAGCGAAGTTCATAGAGAATTTCGTCCATCTCGAAGGCGGCGGGCAGGGTTTCAATCAAGACGGTGGTTTTAACCGTGCCGTGGGCAATACCGACAAAAGTCTGGGCGAAGTTAATGACATCATTCCACAGCCTTGCCTCTTTGTGGCTCTCCAGCTTGGGCAAATAATAAAACGGGCCTCTATCTTGCTCGGCCAATAATTTACCGTTGTGGAAAATATGCAGGCCAAAATCACACAGGCTTGCTGACATGGGGCGACCATCAACCGTGATATTGGCTTCCTCAAGATGCCAGCCCCGTGGGCGTACCAACATGGTGGCAATGTCGTCGTTCAGCTTATAGTCTTTGCCGTTTGCGCAATGGGTCAATTGCCCTCGGGCAAAGTCATACATGTTGACTTGCCCGTCGATCATATTGTCAAAGCTCGGCGCACTGGCGTCCTCAAAATCCGCCATGAACATTTTGGCGCCGCAGTTCAGGGCATTGATCATCATTTTGCGGTCAACCGGCCCGGTGATTTCAACACGGCGGTCACGCAGGGCAGGGGGGATGGGGTCTACTTCCCACATTGAGTTGCGAATATGGGCGGTCTCGGGCAGGAAGTCCGGGAACTCGCCGTAGTCAAAGCGGTCTTGACGGTCTTGGCGGTATTCCAGCATATTGCGCCGTGCGCGGCCAAAACGGCGTTCCAGATCGGCCAAAAACAACAGCGCGTCCGGGGTAAGAATGGTCTCAAACCCGGGGCGTAAAGTTCCGGTGACTGTTGCTAAAACCCGGTGGCGGGGAATATCTGTGTTGGGCGAAATGGCGGTCATACTGTCTCCCTGTAACTGATCTTGTAACTGGTTCCAGCATTGGGTAGGCGGAAATTAAGGGAAAATCCAGAAACAACGGGTGCATAAGAATTGATTGTAAATAAAAAACTTGTAAAGTTGTAAATATTGTAAATAATGTGCAAATGAATAAACAAAAACTCATGATTGGGCCAAGGGTAAGGCGCTTGCGCCAGACTTTGGGCATAACCCAGGCGGCTATGGCGGGTGAGTTGGGTATTTCCACCAGCTATATGAATTTGATTGAACGCAACCAAAGGCCAATGAGCGCCAAGGTGTTGCTACGGCTTGCCCAGATATATGAAATTGACATTTCCAAACTGTCACCAGAATCCGATGCCAAAATGGTGCAAGACATTGCCAGAATTATGAAAAACCCGGCCTATGGGTCGTATGCCGTATCCAGCGCCGAGCTTAGGGACAGTGTTGGTGTCAGCCCGGATTTTGCCCGTGCATTTATAGCTCTGCACGAACGGGCGGAGGAGTTGACCTTGCGGGCCTCCATGCGCGATGATCCTCTGGCCGACAGGGACAAGGTCGAGTTATTGGAAGAAAGCGCCGGGGCGGTGGAAAATGTCCGCCGGTTTATCCATGAGAACCGGAATTATTTTGATGCTATTGACAGGGCGGCAGAAGACACGGCGGACGCGCTCGGCCTTGGCAAGCGTCAACCCAACACGGCGCTTACGGACAGGCTCAAAGACGCCCACGGTATTGTGGTGCGAATTGTACCCGCAGAGATTATTCCGGGGCAGTTTAGCCTGTTTGACCCCCATGCCAGCCGCCTGAGCTTATCTGAACTGCTGCCGCAGTCCGGGCGACGGTTTCGTATTGCTTATCAATTGGGCTTGCTGGAACAACGGGCATTAATCGATGCGACCATCAGCAAAGCCAATTTGCCGAACAAGGAGGCAGAGGATTTGGCGCGGCTAAGTCTGGCCAATTATTTTGCGGCTGCCGTTCTCATGCCTTACGGACAGTTTTTAAAGACCGCCAAGGCTAACCATTATGACGTGGAAATGCTGACCAGACGGTTTGATACCAGTTATGAACAAACCGCCCACCGCCTGACCACGCTCCAGCGCAAGCGGGCCCGTGGTGTGCCGTTCTTTTTTGTGCGGGTGGATATGGCCGGTAATATTTCCAAGCGGTTCAGCGCTGGCAAGTTTCATTTTTCGCGCTTTGGCGGCGCGTGCCCATTGTGGAATATTCACGCCTGTTTCCAAATACCGGGCGAAACCATACCACAAGTTATCGAGATGCCGGACGGCACGCAGTATTTCAGTGTTGCCCGTGCGGTTCTGCGGCCCGAAGGTGCCCACGGCCAGCGCGCTCAAATGGTGGCCATTGGCCTGGGGTGCGAGATTAAGCACGCCGGGGAATTGGTATATGCAAAAGGTAATGTTGATCTTGCGCCAACGCCTATCGGGGTTAATTGCTATTTGTGCGATCGACCGGCTTGCAGATCCCGCGCCTATGCGCCTATTAACAGAAAGCTTAGATTTGACGAGAGGGCCAGAGACCAATCTATTTTCAGATTTGAAGGGTAAAGCTTAAACTTTCCAGCCCCAGTGCAGGGCGCAGACACCGCCTGTGTAGTTTTCGTATCCTACCCTTGCGTATCCGGCGTCTTTTAACATGGCGGCGAATTCTTCTTGTTTGGGGAATTTTCTGATGCTTTCCACGAGGTATTGATAGCTGTCTCTATCGCCCGTGAGGACTTCGCCCATTGGCGGGATGACGTTGAATGAATACGCATCGTAAAATTTGCGCAGCCACTCGGTCGGCGGGGTGCTGAACTCCAAACAGAAAAACCGCCCGCCCGGTTTCAGCACCCGGCCCATGTCTTTCAGGGCTTGCGCACGGTCTGTGACATTGCGAATGCCGAAGGCTATGGTAATCACATCGGCAAAATTATCCGGGAAGGGCAGGCTTTGCGCATTACCGCACACACGGGTTATATCCATGCCAGCGTCTTTCGTCTCGTCTATGCCCGCCAGCAACATTTCGGCGTTAATATCGGCAATTATAGCGCGGGCCGGTTTGCCGCCCCGGCGTATGCGGACTTGCTCGGCCCGTTTAATAAAGCGCCTGCCCAGATCTCCGGTACCGCCAGCCACGTCTATGTGTAGCTCGCCGGGTTGGGGATTGATTTTGGCAATGGTCATGTCTTTCCACACTCGGTGCAACCCGGCGCTCATGGCATCGTTCATCAAATCGTATTTAGAAGCAACGCTATCAAACACGCCGCGTACCTTGGCTTGTTTCTCGGCCACGGGAATATCTTCAAACCCGAAATCAATTGTGTTTTGCTTTGTCATAGAGCCTCAACATGGCAAGAAAACCGCACGGCTTCAAGGGGCGATAGTTTTACTGCCCGAAATAATAATCAAGTGTTATGCCGTAGCGGCGCGGTTTTTCGTATTGCACGGTCACATTATCCAGCAATGGCCCTAGTCCCGCCCCCCAACGAAAATTGGTCACGGGTTTGTTGAGGTCGAAAAGGTTTTTCACCCACAATCTAGCCGCCCATTTTCCGTGCCGTGGCCGATAACCTGTCCAGCCATTGACAATGGCATGGCTACCGACAAAGCCCAAAGTTCGTAACTCGAAATCATTGGGCGCGGTCTGGTTTGCATAATCAAGATGTGTTTGCCACATTCCGTTCTTTAATGGGTGCTGATAATCGACCACGGCGCTGAAGCTTAACTCCGGGGCCGTACCAAAACCTGTGCCGGACAAATCCCGGCCTGGTTCAGGCATAAATTTAGTGTATCTGGTTTTTAAATAGCCCAGGCTGGCCCCTACATTAAAATTTTCAGTCATGCGCCAATTCATATCCGCTTCAACCCCCCAGACCCGCGCCTTGGCGGCGTTGGTCAGGGTGCGCAAAAACAAAAACGGTTCTTGGGAAATGGAGACCTGTATGTCCGTATAATCCATGTAAAACGCCGAAGCATTAAGCCGGAAATGCCGGTCAGGCGTTTGGAACTTAAACCCGGCTTCATAATTAGTGACAAATTCCGGTTCAGTAAAAAACCCGCTGGGCGCATCCAAATCGGCCTGGCCAATAAAATCGTCTTTTACCGTAGCACTGCGAAATGCCCGCGCCGCACTGACATAGGTGGTGAGGTTGTCGCTGACGCGGTACCGCCCACCCAAAGTCCAGGACAATGGATCGTCGCGCAAGCTTTGCGTGGTGCGCAGGGCATTTAGCCCGAACAAGGCAAAGGTTTCACCAAATATAGAATAATCCACATTTCGTGCGTCGCGGGTGTAACGAAGCCCACCGAACAGGTTGAGCCTGTCGGTTAGTTTGAAATTCCCGTGTCCGTAAAGTGCAAGGCTTTCATTATTGCTGACAATTCTTTGCCCGTCCAATTCGTCGGGTGGATGCAGGGCAGGGGGCAGAAAAAACACTTGTTCCAGAAATGCGGTACTCATCAAGGGGAAGGTCGGTGCATGTAAGCTTTGGGTTTTTAAATAATAGAGTCCGACCACATAATCATAGCGCTCATATTGGGGCGAGCTTAGGCGGAATTCCTGGGTGATATCTTCATTGGCCCCCACGAACTGGTTGACGGTTATGGCCTGGGGCAGGCGGTCACTGTCCTGGATGTAAAAGTCGCGCACATCCGACCAGGCGCTAATGGATGTGAACCTAAATCCATTGTCCGTAACATAATCCAGATGCAAAGCGGCACGCTGCGCCTTTTGGGTCTGGCGTTCTTCTTGGTCAAAATTGACCGTGTAGGGGATGGTGTCGGCCCCGATATTGGTGATCGGTTCGCCCTGGGCATTGGGGTGGTCATCACGGTCTTGGAAGTCATAACTGAGCCGGGCGGAAAGCTTATCATTGGGCGTAAACAGTATTTGCCCCCTCAAGGCCGTGCGGTTCTCGCTCCCCAGTTTTTGCTCACCGTTAAAATTGGTGATATAGCCGTCTGCGCGGCGTTTCAGACCAGAAACTCTGACGGCCAGTTTACCCTTGACCAGAGGTATATTGGCGTTGGCCATAATTTGCTTGCGGTCAAAATTCCCGTATTGCGCCTGAACACGCCCGCTGATTTTGGTGTCCGAAGCAATTGGCGGCCTGGTGGTGATGTTAATGGCCCCGCCAACAGTGTTGCGGCCAAAGAGAGTGCCTTGCGGCCCCCTCAGGACTTCCACCTGTTCCACATCTGCCATGGCCACGTCCAAGGCCGTATCGGCGCTTACATACACCCCGTCAATATACACACCCACGGCTCGCCCGGCGGTGCGGTTTATGCCGCCGCCTATGCCGCGAATGGTAATATTGCTTTGGCCAGCTTCTCCGCCCGGGGGTTGGTACATGTTGGGAATGTGTTGGCTTAGATCAGCTAGACCGTCCGCACGCAGGTCTTCGATTTGCGCCGCGCCGAACACGCTGAGGGATATCGGTACGTCCTGGGTTTTTTGCGCCCGCTTGGTGGCGGTCACTATGATTTCGTCTATTTGTGTTTGGGCATTCGTAGTGAGTGGTGTGCACATGAGTATTATCATACCCAGGGTGATCGGCTTCTTGTCGAATGTTTTCATAACTATTGCGCCTAAATTATGACTATGCCAACTTGTCAAAACCCTGTAACTGCAAACAAATATAAATACAAAGGAAACTATGCCTGAACTGCCAGAAGTCGAAACCGTAAGGCGCGGGCTTGCGCCGGTTATGGAGGGGCACAGGTTTGAACATGTGCGCTTAAACCGTGACGGTATTCGTTTCCCGTTTCCGGATGATTTTGCCGGGCGCTTGCAAGGCGCGGTACTGGAACGCTTGAGCAGGCGGGCGAAATTTCTTGTGGCTGAATTGTCCAGCGGCGAGACCTTGCTCATGCATTTGGGTATGAGCGGGCGGTTTGTTATAGAGACTGGAACTTGGCCCCCGGACAGTGGCACCCACAACCCCAAACACGACCATGTTGTCTTTACTATGTCGGGCGACGATAAACCGCTGATTATATATAATGACCCGCGCCGCTTCGGCTTTATGGAACTATTAAAGGCGGGCGATAAAGGCCGTATGGCCGTGCTTGGGCCGGAGCCTCTGTCCAATAGTTTCAGCGGCCCGGTGCTGCACGCAGCTTTGCGGGGCAAAAAAGCACCGATAAAATCGGCACTTCTCGACCAGCATATTGTCGCGGGCCTTGGAAATATCTATGTGTGTGAGGCCCTGTTCGGGGCGCATATTTCGCCATTGCGAAAATCCAGTACACTGAACGAAGATGAGTGCGAGCATTTAAGTGCCGAAATCAAGACCACACTTGCACTGGCCATAGAGGCGGGCGGTTCAACCCTAAAGGACTTTGCGGCGGTTGATGGGGCGCTCGGATATTTCCAACACCGTTTTAAAGTTTACGGCCATGGGGGCGAGATTTGCCCTGATAAAGCCTGCGGCGGGACAATAAGCCGCATAAAACAATCCGGCCGTTCCAGCTTTTATTGTGATATGTGCCAGAAATAGGTATTGGTTGTGCAGACCTTGCCAAAACCTGTGCCGCCAGATAGGCTTGGCTCCACACATACCGATCGAGGATTATTATGACAGTTTCCAAAATTTCACCTCTTAAACTTCGACAGATACTCGTAACCCTGCATTTGCTGTTTGCCGGGTTTATGGCCCCGGCCTTTTTGCTTGTTGCTGTGTCAGGCGGGCTGTATTTGCTTGGCAATAAAGGTCAAACGACTTCGCAGGTGATTGACCTGCCCGCGTCTGCGACCCTGGATTTCAAATCCAAAACCCTGGAGACGGATGTGCGGGCTTTGCTGGCGGACGCCGGGATTTCCCACCGCTTTGAATATGTTAAAACACGCGGGGATGATGTGATCCATTTGCGCCCGACCTCGCGCCGCTATATTGAGATGAAGCAGACCGGAGGCGGGCTGAGCGCCGCGTTGATAACGCCGAATTTGCAAGCCTCGATGATGGAGTTACACTCTGGCCACGGGCCTAAATTGTTTAAGCTTTACCAAAAATTTGTAGCACTGGCGCTGTTGGTTGTGATTTTCGGCGGGGTGTTGGTCGGCCTGTTGGCGCGGGTCTATCGCCGCAAGACGGTTGCGGCTTTGACATTTGGTACGGTCACATTTTTGCTCTTGGCGTTATTTGCCTAAAATAGTCCGTGACTCTTTGTACAGGCCCGGTAAAATACCAAGTTTGAATGCTTGAAGACTTGGATTTCATAAGGATACCACATGGCCTATAATACGCTGGAAGTGACCAAAGACGCCGGGGTTTGCACCATCAAACTTAATCGGCCTAAAGCCCTCAATGCATTGTGCGCCGAGCTGACCACAGAACTGGCCGATGCGCTGGCCAAACTGGAGGCGGACGACAAAATAGGCTGTGTCATATTGACCGGCTCGGACAAGGCTTTTGCGGCTGGCGCCGATATAACGGAACTGCAAGACGGCACATTTCTGGGCATGTATGACCATGACGTGTTTGGCCTGTATTGGGAGGCCGTAGCCCGGTTTCG
>CAZCUM010000045.1:0-24723 GCA_964502015.1 uncultured Robiginitomaculum sp.
CCAAAGCCCCGTGCACCGTGCCGCGTGGCTGCAAGGGATGCAGGGCAGCAAATCCGGGCAGTCTCGCCATTTTTTCGTTGAGGCGCGGATTGTGTTTCATAGTACACGACCCCAGTGGATACACGCCCATATCAATGGCGTAATTCTTTTGGCTAAGGCGCACATAATGGCGCATGGCTTCGGGTTCAGACAAGCCCGGTAAACCAATTTCGTCCGTCCGCGCCATACTACCAAGCCGGGATTTCACGCCTTTAAGCTTGGGAAAATCAACCCCAGAACGGCGCGGCGTCCCAATTTCAAAAATCAATTTTTCCGTTTGGGCAAGCCCGCGATTGCCCGATACGGTTTGGTGTTCGCGGGCGCTAACAGCTTCCGGTGTAGTTTGGTGACCTTGTGTATTCATACTCATGACAAAGCTCCTTTTAAAGCCGACACAAATGCATCCATATCCGCCTCTGAATTGGTTTCTGTGGCGCAGACTATGAGGAGGTCATCTTGACCGTCCATCAGACGCGAGGCGTGTAAGCCGCCGATTACATTTTGCGCTACCATATCACCAACCACATCACTGGCTTTTTTGGGCAGACGCAGGGTGAATTCGTTAAAAAATGTATCTGTGCCCAGCTCCACCCCGTCTATGGCGGTGAGTTTGTCGGCCAGCATACAGGCTTTTTCATGATTGATCGCCGCCAATGTGCGCAAACCCGCTTCGCCTAGCAATGTCATATGAATGGAGAATGCCACCGTACACAGCCCCGAATTGGTGCAGATGTTGGAGGTGGCTTTTTCGCGGCGGATATGTTGTTCGCGGGTCGAAAGGGTCAGCACATAGCCGCGCTTTCCTTGCGCGTCCACGGTTTCGCCGCACACCCGGCCCGGCATTTGCCGCACCAGTTTTTGGCGGCACGCAAACAGCCCCACATACGGCCCGCCGAAATTCAGACCAACCCCGATGGATTGCCCCTCGCCGACCACAATATCCGCGCCCATTTCGCCGGGGCTTTTTATGGCCCCCAAGGCTACGGGTTCGGTGAACACCGCAATCAACAAAGCCCCGACCGCATGGGCGGCGACCGCGTAGGGTTCCAGATCAATTATTTCACCAAACACATTGGGAGATTGCACGACAATAGCCGCGATGTCTTTGTCCAACCCGTTTAATACATCTACGTCCTTGCCCGGCGCGGGCGCATGAATATCCAAACTAATGTCCAGGTATTGGCACAGATTTTCCGTCACCGCCGCATAATGGGGGTGTAGTCCGGGAGCCAACACGCATTTTTTACGCCGCTTTACCCGGCACGCCATCAGCACGGCTTCGCCGCACGCGGTGGAGCCGTCATACATGGACGCATTGGCCACATCCATGCCCGTGAGCATGGCGACCTGGGTTTGAAACTCGAACAAGACCTGTAATGTGCCTTGGGATATTTCCGGCTGGTACGGGGTGTAGGCGGTCAGGAATTCCGAACGCTGGATCAGATGATCAACACTGGCCGGAATATGGTGACGATAGGCCCCCCCGCCCATGAAAAACGGCCCTGCCCCGGCGGCGCGGTTTTTGCCTGCCATGGCGGTCAAACGTGCGTCCACCTCGGCCTCGGTCATATGGGTCGGCAGATCAATCAGTCCGTCCAGCCGCGCCGCTTCGGGCACATCAACAAACAAGTCATCAACAGATTTCACACCAACCACGTCCAACATGGCGGCCCGGTCATTTTCGTTTAGCGGTAGATAGCGCATTTTGAATCCATTCATCCTGATATTTTCTAAGGTGGATTAAGCTTCTTAGCCGTAATCCACCTTTGGTGAGTGCCGTGCGGTGGATTACGCGCAAGAACGCTAATCCACCCTACAAGGTTACGAGGTTTTAGTCTTCGCTTGCCAAAAATTTCTTATAAGCCTCAGCGTCCATCATGCCGTCCAGTTCACTGGCATCTGAAATTTTCATTTTGAAAAACCAGCCGTCTGTTTCAGGGGCCGCATTGACAGTTTCGGGTGCTTCTTCCAGGGCTTCGTTAACGGCGGTAATCACACCACCAAGCGGCGCATAAATCTCGCTGGCCGCTTTGACGCTTTCGACCACGGCAGCATCGTCGCCCTTGTCAAATTCCGCGCCGACCTCCGGCAGTTCCACATACACAACATCGCCGAGTTGCTCTGCTGCATGGGCCGAAACCCCGACCGTAGCGATATCATCATCTAATTTAACCCATTCATGGTCTTTCGTATATTTCATTGGTTTTTCCTTTTTGTTTGGTTTGTAATACCCCTTACCCCCGGTAAAAATTGTTCGCAACAAATGGTAGTTTCACCACTTTCGCTGGTTTGGCATGTCCGCGTATCAACAAGTTTACATCCGTGCCTACACGCGCATACCTGCGTTTAACATACCCCATAGCCACAGGGCCGCCATGACTTGGCCCAAACCCGCCTGATGTTATGACGCCAATATCCTTGCCGTGCGTATTTTGAATGACCGTGCCCTCACGTGCAGGAGCCCGACCTTCGGGCTGTATCCCAACTCGCCTACGCACCGGGCGTTCAGCTATGTCTTTCCTAACCCGCGCCGCGCCAATAAACCCGCCTTGCTCGCGGCGGTGTTTCTGGATTGACCACAATAACCCAGCTTCAACCGGAGATGTGGTCTCATCAATATCGTGGCCGTATAAACACAGCCCCGCCTCAAGCCGCAAGCTATCGCGGGCGCCCAAACCTATCAATTCAACCTCATTATGGCTCAGGAATAATTCGCACATTGCAACCACATCCGTATGTTTGACAGCGATTTCATAACCGTCCTCGCCCGTATAGCCGGAGCGCGATATATGGCACCACATATCGTTCAAAGGCACATCCAGAGACGACATAAACGCCATCGTGCGGGCCTGGGAAATATATTGGGATAATACCTCCACCGCTTTCGGCCCTTGCAAGGCGATCAGTGACATATCGTCCAGAACTCTTAATTCAAGTCCTGCAGGTAAATACTTGTTAATATGGGCAAAATCTTGTTCTTTGTACCCGGCATTGACAACAATATAAATCCAATGCTGATGCCCTTTCATCCCCAAACGCGATACCATGAGATCGTCTAAAATACCGCCGTCTTCATTGAGGAATTGGGTATAGCGTTGTTGCCCCGGCTCTAAGGACTTAACATCACACGGCACCAATTCTTCCATGAATGCCGCCGCCGTTGCGAAACTTCCATCGTCGGCAATGATAAATGCCTGGCCCATATGGGACACATCAAACAGTCCGGCAGCCGCCCGGCAATGCAGATGTTCTTTCATCACCCCCGTAGGATATTGCACGGGCATGGCATATCCAGCAAATGGCACCATTTTCGCACCACGGGCAACGTGAAAATCATAAAGTTGTGTGTGTAGTACTTCTTCGTCCGACATATTCACTCCAAGCAGTTACAGAGGCCAAAGCCTCACCTGCCCCCGCTGTCTGTCGAACCTGAGAGATTCACGCCATATAATGACCGCTTACTCCTTCGGTGTGAGCATGAGGCCCACTTTCCAGCGTTTAAAACTCCCGACGGTCCTTGGTGCCTGAGAGTTTCCGGGGCGGTTGCTCCTTCGGCGGCGAAATGTAATCGCTCTCTCCCACAGGGAAATATGTTGGGGCAATGTGTAGATTTTCTGATAGAGAGTCAAATGAAATTGTTTGGATTACATCCGTTCGGGCGTCTCTATACCCAGCAAACCCAAACCAATCTCCAATTGTTTAAGCGTGAGGGCAGCCAGGGCCAACCGTGAGGATTTTACTTCCTGTGGTACATCCCCTGCCAGAACCGGACAATCGGCGTAGAATTTTGAAAACGCCTGGGCCAGCGTATAAACATGATCGCACAAGATATGCGGCATACGTTTGGCCTCAGTTGCCGCCAGTGCGCGGTTGAAATTGTCCAGAGCCAGCACCAGCTTTTGTTCTGCTTTGTGGCTAGGCGTAATGGTGCCGGGTGTCACACCAGCGGCTTGCGCTTTTCGCAATAGTGATTTTATCCGCACCGCAGCATAGAGCAGATACGGCCCGGTTTTGCCTTCAAAGGCAGTAAAGCGTTCCAGGTCAAAAATATAATTGGTGGTGCGGACATTTTGCAAATCAGAAAATTTGATGGCGGCTAGCCCGACTTTGCGGGCAATTTCTGCCCGATCGACACCGCTCATGTCTTGCGCCAACCCGGCTTCATCTAGGCGCTTGGTCGCGGCGTCTTTGGCTTGAGAAAGTAAATCAGACAAGCGCATCACCCCGCCGGCGCGGGTACGAAAGCGTTTGCCGTCCTTGCCGTTGACGGTGCCAAATTTAATATGTTCCAGTTTTTCACGCGGAAACAATCCGGTTTTTCCGGCGGCGCGGTAAACTTGTTCGAAATGCGAACTTTGGCCAAAATCCACCACGTAAAGAATAGTGTCCGGCTGCAACGAATCGCGGCGGTCTTTTATGGTCGCCAGATCGGTCGTGGCATATAGTGCCGCGCCAGCACTCGAGATTAAAATCAGTGGCGGCAGGTCTTTTTTGTCCGTATCCTCAGCAACCCGGATGATCAAAGCTCCGTCGCTCAATTCCGTGTGGCCGTCTTTTTTAAATTGGGCGATCATGTCCGGGATTAACGGGTCAACTGCCGCCTCGCCTTTCCACAAATCGAAATGCACGCCAAGTGCGGCGAAATCTTTTTTAAGGGCTGCAATAGAAACCTGGATAAAATGATTGAGCAAAGCCCGATAGCCCGCCCGTCCGGCCTGTAACTCCGACGTGGCTTTGCGGGAACGGGCCATACGGTCGGGATCGTCCTTGGCTTTACCGCTGGCCTGCGGGTATAGCCTGGCCAAATCCTCAATACTCACAGGGCTTTGTTCGGGATAATTGCCCGTAATTTTTCCATCAAAATACGGTAAGTCCGGCTGTTCATCCTCAAGTTCAGTGATCAGGTGCCCCATTTGCAAACCCCAGTCACCCAGATGAATATCGCTCACCACCTCATGGCCGCGAAACCGTAAAATCCGTTGCAGACTGTCGCCAATCACCGACGAGCGCAAATGCCCCACATGCATGGGCTTGGCCACATTGGGGCCGCCGAAATCTATGACAATTTTTTCAAGATTGTCCCCATTAAGCGCCCCAACCCGCTTATCCGTTGCCAACACGCCAACCCGCTTTTTCAACAACGCAGCACTGGGTTTCAGGTTAATAAAGCCCGGCCCGGCCATTTCAGCCAGGGCAATGTCTCCATTGCCTGATAACTGTTTAACCACCAACGCCGCAATATCACGCGGGGGTTTTTTGGCGGCTTTAGCTGCTGCCAGTGCGCCATTACACTGAAACGGCGCGGCTCTGTCTGATTGCGTAACCCGGCCATAGTCTTCGGGCAAACCTAATGCCGCGAACGCCGCCCCAAGGTGTGCGGACAAAGTTTGCAAAACCGACAGGGACATGGCTCGCCCTAATTCTTGCCCGCCGAAACGCGGAACCGTTTCCCGTCCGCATTAAAGGCAATTTGCTCAGGCGTCAGCTCAAACCCGACAATGATCTCGAAATTGGCCCCGGACGTGTTTTCATTGGCACGCGGAATGATGATTTCGCCTATGTCTTCTGTTATCTCGATAACATCTACACCTTTTGGGAATGTGACCGTAATCGGAAAAACTTTCTTTTCGATCACTTCCAAATCTTTGCGGGTCACAGCGACGAAATACTCATATGTCGCCGTGCGCCCACTGGCCGCAGGGCCGCGTCCAAAAGCTATATTCAGAGACAAATCCGCTTGTATGGGTCTGGCACCAAAATACCGGCATAGACTACGGACTTTTTCAATTTCCGCTGTAAACCCTACATTGGCATAGGCTTCCACACCCTTGAATTCCACCAAACGAGACGCGTCATAAAGTGCAAAGGCTTCAGGACATGGGCCGGAATTTTTTTGCGGATCTTCACCCACTTCCAGTATTTTTTTAGCCGTCGAGCATGCTGACAGCCCTAGCGTTGCAACGACCAAACTAGCGAAGGTAAATTTGGAAGCATTCTTCAAAAATTGCATTGCATATCCTGTATTCGTCAAGTTTCATTTTGTCCCGTATAAGCTATAGCGGGCGCGGCGCAAGTCTGCTAATCCCTTTACGGAATATATCACATATCTGCAATGGCCTTAATCTGTGTCTAATGAGAATTTAATGTTAAAACCCCTTACGCTACTGCTGGCTAGCCCACGCGGATTTTGTGCCGGTGTTGACCGGGCTATCCAAATCGTCGAGCAAGCTATCATCAAACACGGTGCCCCCGTCTATGTGCGCCACGAAATCGTCCATAACCGCCATGTGGTCGAACGGCTGGAGCGCATGGGCGCGGTGTTTGTAGACGAGTTGGATGCATGTCCGGACGATAGGCCCGTAGTTTTTTCAGCTCATGGTGTGCCAAAACGTATACCGGCAGCCGCCAAGGCCCGCAATATGATCTATCTGGATGCCACCTGTCCTTTGGTCTCGAAAGTCCATATTGAAGCGGGGCGTCATTACGCCAAGGGACGTGAAATCCTGCTGATTGGCCATAAAGGCCACCCGGAGGTCATCGGCACAATGGGCCAGCTAAGGGACGGAGCCATCACCTTGATCGAAACGGAAGATGATGCGCACAATTACACGGCCAAAGACCCTGATAATATAGCCATTGTCACCCAGACAACACTTTCAGTGGACGATACTGCGAACATAATAAAAGTGCTAAAACAGCGGTTCCCGTCCATGCTCATGCCCCATAAGGAAGATATTTGCTATGCCACCACCAACCGTCAACTGGCCATCAAAGCCATTGCCAAAAGATGCGATCTGCTGTTGGTCATCGGCAGTCACAATTCTTCCAACTCTTTGCGGCTTGTGGAAGTGGGCAAACAGGCGGGCGCCCGTGAAGCCTTGTTGATTGCCAGTGCTGATCATATCAATTGGGATTTACTGGAGGGCATGACAACACTTGGCCTGTCCGCCGGGGCCAGCGCACCTGAAATCCTGACGAACGGGGTTATTGCGGCGCTTAAAGCTCGCTATGATGTTTTCATAGAGCGGGTCGAAGTCACCAAAGAAGATGTAGTTTTTCGCTTGCCCCGATCATTACGGCAAGTTGACTAATGGCGCACAACAAGAAAAAACTGGTTATCTATACGGACGGGGCTTGCTCCGGCAATCCTGGCCCGGGTGGCTGGGGTGCGCTATTGCTGTTTAAAGGTCGGGAGAAAGAGCTGTACGGCGGTGAAGACGACACCACCAATAACCGCATGGAAATGCTGGCAGCTATCAAAGCTTTGGAAAGTTTAAAGCCGGATTACTCCGGCGAGGTCGAACTGTGGACAGACAGTAAATATCTCAAGGACGGTATTACCAAATGGATCCACGGCTGGAAGAAACGCGGCTGGAAAAAGGCTGATAAAAAACCGGTGCTGAATATGGATTTATGGAAACGGCTTGATGCGCTTGTACAAGACAAAACCATAGACTGGCGCTGGATCAAGGGCCACGCCGGAGACCCCGGCAATGAACGCGCTGATGAATTGGCCAGGAGAGGTGTTCCGGAGCGAGAGTGATATGATGGACTCTGCAGGTGCCTAAATCGGCTCCACCGTTAGCGTGGTGCCTTTAACTGATAAGACCCTGAGTTCGTCGCCTGCTTTTGCATTGCCCACATCCATGGATGCGCGCCATTGCGAATCGCCCACATGAACACGGCCACGTCCGGTGTCGAAATCTGCAACGGCTTTGACCCGCATACCTTGCATGGAGCGCGCCCGGTCGTTCAGGTCGGACGGCTCGCCGCCTTTAACCCGTGGGCGGATGTATTTGTGGCCAATGTAAAGAAGCGCCGTGGTCGCCAAAGCAAACAATACGAGTTGCATTTCCCAATCAATGGGGATGATCAGTTTGACCAGACCGACAAAAAGCGCCGCTACGGCAGGCCACAAAATATAGCTGGTGCCCGACGCAATTTCTGCCACCAGCAGGGCAAAGCCCAAAATCAGCCAGTGAACGCCGGTGACGCTTTCCAAAAAATGGATAAAAACATTTGGATCATTGCCCATATTATACTCCTGTATCTAAACTTACTTTTTAGCTTTGCCCGCTTTGAGCAAAGCCTCAAGACCACCAACTGTTGCCGCCAGACCGGACAGTTCCGCCGGAACTATGACCGTGCTTTGGTTAGGTGATGTGGCCAGTGCTTTAAAGGCTTGTACATAATCCTGGGCGATAAAATAATTAATCGCATTGACATCGCCTTTGGCAATGGCGCTCGAGACCATTTCGGTCGCCTTGGCCTCGGCTAGAGCTTCGCGCTCACGGGCATCGGCGTCCAGATAAGCGGCTTGCTTGCGGCCCTCGGCCTCGCGGATAGCGGCTTCTTTCTCGCCTTCGGCCCGCAGAATAGCCGATTGTTTGGAGCCCTCAGCTTCCAGAATTTCGGCGCGTTTTTGGCGCTCGGCAATCATTTGCTTGTTCATGGCTTGGGTAATATCGTGGGGCGGCGACAAGTCCTTGATCTCGATCCGCGTCACCTTAACCCCCCACGGGTCGGTCGCGGCATCAATAACGCCGAGCAATTGGGCGTTGATGACATCGCGCTGGGACAATACCTCGTCCAAATCCATAGCACCGACCACTGTCCGCACATTGGTCAAACATAAATTAATGATGGCATTGTCAAGGTTATTGACCTCATAGGCGGCCTGGCGCGCATCTATCACCTGGATAAACACCACGGCGTCTGCTGTGACCATAGCGTTGTCTTTGGTGATCACGTCTTGTGAGGGAATATCGATAACCCGCTCGCGCATGTTCATTTTATAGCCGACTTTATCAAAAAACGGCGTCAAAATACCCAGACCCGGCTTTAGGGTTCGTGTATAACGGCCAAATCTTTCCACCGTATATTCCATGCCTTGGGGCACGAATTTTACGATCATCCGGACAATTACAATGGCCAAAATCACTGCCACAATGGCAAATATAGCAAATATATTCATAACTCTCTCCTCGTTATATTATCTAAATATGTTCCAACATATATTCGGCAGACGACACACGAAACTCGCCGCCCTCTTCCACGTCTAAAGCTTCCACAACCCCGTCATTGACAATCATGGCATAGCGTTGTGAACGCCTACCCATACCAAAGCCCGTACCGTCCATTTCAAGCCCGATTGCCGCCGTGAAATCGCAATTACCGTCCGCCAGCATGTCAATGCTGTCGCCAACGTTTTGGTCGCGACCCCATGCATCCATGACAAATACATCATTCACCGACAGGCAGGCGATTTTATCTATGCCTTCAGCAGCCAGTGCGTCTGCATTGTCCATAAAACCCGGCAGATGTTTAGCCGAACATGTGGGCGTAAAGGCGCCGGGCAAGGCAAATACGGCAACGCGTTTGTTTGCGAAAAAATCTTCAGATGCAATTGGTTCCGGGCCTTGTGCGCCCATATGCATGAATGTGGCGTCCGGGAGTTTGTCCCCTATTTTAATACTCATTACTCTCTCCTTGTTGTAAATATAGGGATTAACCCGTGTTTTTCAAGATTTACAATCGCAATGCTGCTCCCAGGCGATTCTTATGCTTGATTTTTGTTATTATGGGCGTCAGCATAGCCTATGGCCAGTATTAAACAAAGCAATAAACCAACAAGCCTTGTAGATTGGGGTGCCCAAGATGGATGCAACTTGGCCGGACGATTGATCATTGCCGGCCCCGCTATGGGTGATAAACGGTTTCACGGCACGGTGATTTATATGTGTGTCCACGATAGCCAGCAAGCTATGGGCATTATCATCAACCGCCCAAAGCCTGATCTAAAGCTTTCTTCAATGCTGCCACACCTCAATGTCAACGGCCCTGTGACCTATGAAGACACAATGGTTTTATACGGCGGCCCGGTCGAACCAGAGCGCGGTTTTGTCTTGCACTCAAGGGATTATCTGGATCCGGACAACAGCCTACCCCTCAGCGATACACTGGCGCTGACCACATCCAAATCCGTTCTCAAAGCCTTGACCCGCGCCAATGCGCCCAAAAAGGCCGTTCTCGCCCTCGGTTATGCCGGATGGGACGGCGGGCAATTGGAAAACGAATTGAAACACAATAGCTGGCTGGTCGCACCTGTTGACGAAGACATCATCTTTGCAGGTGAACCACGCCATAAATGGAAACAAGCCCTAAATAGCCTTGGTATTACGCCAGAATTTCTGTCCGCCAGCGCTGGACATGCGTGAAATGCATGCCTAGAGCTCGTTAATCCTTCTTTATAAAAAAACAGTGGGCGTTGTCATTTGTGTAGCGGGTGATTTTATTCTTCAAGACAAATTGATAATTTTCACTTTGCGCCAGGGTTTTTAAAGTGGCAATGCCGAAATAATTGAGGTGATCAGGAAACCTGAAACCACACCAGTCCATACCCCGAACCACTCGGTTAATCGTGTCAAAATTTGGCACTTTAACATAAATGGCGCCGCCCGGTTTTAATTTGCTGTAACAAGCTTTAATCACCTCTCTGGGCTTGGCTTCATGCTCAAGATAGGAGCGCATGATAATACCGTCCAAAAAACCGTCTTCAAATTTTTCGAGACCCTCCAATGCCGGCGCATGGATAACATAACCACCACGTTCTTGCATCAACGCATCCGAAATCTTGGCGGCTTGTTTTTCGATTTCAATGCCGAAAGGTGTGAAGTGTTGCGGGATATTGTTGACCCCGCCGCACCCTATATCCAGTACATTGCCCGCCTTGACCCGCGAGCTGATATAGGCCCATTCATCATCCCGAAACATATGTAAACGCCAGCGGGTTTTCGCATCAATCCAGGCAACAATCGGTTCTTTTTCCTTGCGCCGTTTTTTTTCTTTGTCGAACTGTTTTGTCCAGGCCAAATCTTCGCTCAGGCTTTCATAATCCGGGGCTGTGTCCAGATAGACCATATGGCATTTTACGCAACGAACCGTATTCCATTCGGGATGGCTAAGCTTTGGCAAAGCTATATTATGATCGCTGCTGCAAACAGGGCATATCCGTTGTATTTTATTCATAATATTACTTTAAATCAATGCTATAGATTCTAAACTTCATCAACACTACCCGGATTACGCGCCCGACGGTTGAGCCAGATGACCCCGCGCAGGTCTGATATAGATACGATTAATCGTCCAAAATTTGTGTATTTGGATACCCCGAACTGGCGATTACGGTGGCCCACATCCGCGAACTCGATCACATAGCCTTCACGGAGCATCAAAGCCGGAATATAGCGGTGGATATGGTCGAAATATGGCAGGCGTAAAAACGCTTCGCGCCGGAACACTTTTAGCCCGCAACCCGTATCATCAGCCTCGTCCTTTAGTAACCATTTGCGCACCCCATTACCCAATTTTGAGGCGGTGCGCTTAGCCCATGTGTCCTTGCGCTTGGCCCGGCGTCCACCCACCAAAGCCAGATTACCCGGTGCATCTGACCGTGTCATAATCTTGATCAGGTTCGGAATATCCGCCGGATCGTTCTGCCCGTCCCCGTCCAGCGTCGCAATAATTTCGCCTGCCGCCGCTAATACACCCGAACGCACCGAACGGCTCTGGCCCGCATTTTCCCGGTGGCTCAACACCCGCAATGTTGTGTAGGTGGATTTAAGTTTGCCAAGCGCAGCCAAAGTCCCGTCCGTACTGGCATCATTGACGAAAATCATCTCATAAGGCATTCCGTCCATAGCGGTAGCTATTTCTGCGGCCAGCGGCCCGACATTTTCCTGCTCATTATAAACCGGAACCACGACACTGTATTTTATTATTGCTTGTTTTTTCACTTGCTTTTTTGTTTGCTTTTTTTCTGGCACATCATCCTCAAACTGTTTGACGTTTATTGGCACGAGCACAAGCAACACGCAACCCACTGTGTCTGCTTTACCGAGCTCAAATTATTTTATCATTGCGGTGCAAACCAATTTACGCCAAAGGAATACAAAAGAATAATAAATCTCAAGGGGATTCAAATGATAAAAGCTAACCTGCGTATTTTATTGATCGTGGCCGCCAGTCTTGGCCTTTTGGCTATAACGGGGTGCAAGGGTTCCTCTGATAGCGACAGGACGAATAAAATACCTACGAACAAACAAACCCTAACTCCACCCAGTGCCAAGAAAATTGCCAAAGAAACCACCCAGCAAGGTTATACGCGGGTTGATCAATATGCCTGGATGAAGGACGAAAAATGGCAAGAGGTTTTGCGCGACCCGTCTTTGCTCCGCCAGGATATTCGTGAACATCTGGAAGCTGAAGTTGCCTATTATGAAGCCAGTACCGCTCATTTGGAGCCTTTACGTCAGAAATTATTCGCGGAAATGAAAGGCAGGATCAAGGAAGATGACAGCTCGGTGCCCGAAAGCGAAGGCGATTATGAATATTATTCCCGGTTTCGCGAAGGCGGTGATTACCGCATTTATGCACGTAGGCCATTGGGCGGCGGCGTAGAAACCATCCTTTATGACGGCGACAAGGAAGAAGGTGACAGCAAATTTTTCTCTATTGCCACTGTCAATAATTCCCCCAACCATGAATTGATTGCTTACGGTATCGACCGGTTGGGGTCTGAATATTACACCCTGCAAGTCCGGGATATCAAGACCAGAAAAGATATAGGCCAGCCCATTGAAAACACGGGCGGCGGCGTGGTTTGGGCTGCGGATTCGAAAAGCTTTTATTATGTGGAGCGCGACGACAACCAACGCCCCAAGCGGATCAAACATCATAATCTTGGTACTGACCCAGGTACTGACCGTATTGTCTACGAGGAAGCCGATGACGGCATGTTTATTGGTATTGGCAAAACCCAGAGCGGCAAATATATTGTGATTTATGCTGGCAATGGATCGACGTCTGAATTCCAATACGTACCTGCCGATAATCCGTCTGCTCCACCAAAAATGTTTCAGGCCCGCCAAACCGGGCATGAATACTATGTGCAACACCACGGCGACTGGTTTTACATCCGCACCAATACGGACGGAGCGGTTGATTTTAAAATTATGCGGACGCCTGTGGGGGCGACGGCTCGCGAAAACTGGAAAGACGTTGTGCCCTATGAAGCCGGCACAATGATCAGCTCAATAACCACTTATAAGAATTATCTGGTACGTTCCGAACGCAAAGACGCCAAGCCGCGCATCGTGATTTCGGATTACGCCGGCAATGAGCGCGACATTGTTTTTGACCAACCCGCTTACGGCGCATCCTATTCTTCGGGCCGTGAATACGATACGGAAATTTTGCGGGTGAATTACGAATCCCCCTCCCAACCCGACCAGACATTCGACTATAATATGAAAGACGGTACTCGGGTCTTGCGCAAAACCAAAATGGTACCCAGCGGCCATAATGCCGAGCTTTATGTGGTTGAAAGCCTGATTGCAGTCGCGGACGACGGCGCGGAAATTCCGGTGACTATTTTACGCTTGAAAGACACACCACTGGACGGCTCTGCTCCTGTCCTGCTGTACGGCTACGGCTCTTACGGTGCCTATATTGGCGACAATTTTTCGACCTCGCTTTTGTCACTGGTTGACCGGGGTATGATCTACGCTTTGGCCCATATTCGCGGTGGCTCGGCCAAGGGCCAGCAGTGGTATCTTGACGGCAAACTCGGCAAGAAAATGAACACATTTACCGACTTTATCCGGGCCGGGGAAATGCTGGTCGAGAAGGGTTATACCTCTAAAGGCAATATCGTGATTTACGGCGGCTCGGCTGGCGGCTTGTTGGTCGGGGCAGCGGTTAATTTACAACCTAGCTTGTTTAAAGGTGTTCTGGCGGAGGTGCCATTCGTTGATGTGATCAATACTATTTCCGATGAAAGCCTGCCCCTGACCCCGCCTGAATGGCAGGAGTGGGGCGATCCGATCCGCACCAAACAAGGCTATGACTGGATTGCCTCCTATTCGCCCTATGACAATATCGGCAAGGGTAAAACCTACCCCTCCGTCTTGGCAACGGGCGGACTAACCGATTACCGGGTCACCTATTGGGAACCGGCCAAATGGATTGCGCGCCTCAGGGACGAAACCAAAGGCGGGCCGTTCCTGATGCGCATGAATATGAGCGCTGGGCACGGCGGCTCGGCCGCCAGGTTTGAGCGCCTGGAAGAACGGGCCCATCTTTATGCCTACGCTCTGGAATTGGTCGGGCTGGACAAAACCGAACCCGTGCAACATTAAGGTTCGACGTTTCGGACATGTCGGCATTAAGCAACTAGGCTGTAGGGTTTTTAATATTGTAAACAGTGGTTTTGCCTATATGGTCGATGTTTAATAAACGGACATAGGTCATGAACCAAACAAATACAGTGTCTTTTTTGCAGAGTAACCGTGCTTTGCTCATGGGGGTATTTGTTTGCCTGACCATCATATTGGGCTTGGCCGCAGACGCCTTTGCCCACGGTGTTACCCAAGGTGACAAGGGATATATTGCCGAAACCTCCGGCGTACAAATCATTCCATTTTTGTATCTGGGGGCCAAACATATGATGACGGGCTATGATCATTTATTGTTTTTATTTGGGGTTGTGTTTTTTTTGTACAAACTCAAAGATGTCAGCATTTATGTCACATTATTTGCTGTTGGCCACATCATCACCTTGCTCGGCGGGGTGTTGTTCGAGATCAAATTCAACCCCTATATAATCGACGCGATTATCGGGTTTTCGGTGGTGTATAAGGCCCTTGATAATATGGGGGCTTACCAGCGTTGGTTCGGGTTTCAGCCTAATACCAAGGCTGCTACTTTCATCTTTGGGCTTTTCCACGGTTTTGGCCTGGCCACCAAAATTCTGGATTATGAAATTTCCCCAAACGGGCTGCTGGCCAATTTGATAGCCTTTAATGTCGGGGTTGAGCTTGGCCAAATTCTGGCTCTGGTCGCCATATTGATCTTGATGAATTTTTGGCGGCACACGGACAGTTTTATGCGCCGGGCCTATAGCGTCAATACGGCGCTGATGATGGCCGGGTTTTTGCTCATTGGCTATCAACTCACCGGATTATTTTATCTACCGGCTTAAAAGGAAGCACCATGTATAATTCCAACCCACCCTCAAAATCAGACTTGCCCTCAACGACAAAACTGGTCAAATCAACAATTTTGGCCACTGTCGCCGCTGGGATACTTTTGGTGACTGTGGTGATGCCCGCAGAATACGGCATTGACCCGACTGGTATCGGCAAGCTCACTGGTTTGCAGAAAATGGGGGCAATAAAAACCTCCCTGGCCATTGATGCGGCCAAGGAAAAGGACGCTGCCGAGAAACGTGAGAAAGCTTTGGCGGCCACCCCTAACCCGGCCCGCATCATCACCGAGACAGTGGTCGAGGAAACAGCTCCGCCGCTTGTCCCTGATGCCGCGCAAACCACCACACAATCGAACGAAGAAATCTTCACCCTGGCCCCGGACGCCTGGACAGAAATCAAGCTTAAAATGAGCAAAGGTGCCAAGGCGGACTATGTCTGGTTCACGGACGGCGGGCGGGCAAATTTCGACACCCACGCAGATTCCAAAGCTCTGGAGATCGACTATCACAACTATGCCAAAGGCTCCAAACAGCGCGACGAGGGCACTCTCGAAGCTGCATTTGATGGTGGACATGGTTGGTTCTGGCGCAACAGAAGCGGAAAAACTATGATCGTAACCCTGCAAACCAGCGGCGAATATTCGGACATAGTGGTGATGAAATAACCACTAACCATGAATTTCATTTCCGGCGCAATATGGCTTGTATGCGCCAACCACAATGCTAACCTGCACTTATGAATAAGATAAATTTGTATGTTCGCGATATGGTCATGCTGGCCGTGCTGGTGTTGGCAATGGCCTTGCCGGGATTGGCGAGCTTACCGGTTATTGACCGCGACGAAGCCCGTTACGCCCAAGCGACCGTACAAATGTTGGAAAGCGGTGATTATATCAATATCCGCTTTCAAGACCGGGCACGCAACAAAAAACCGGCCGGGGCCTATTGGGCCCAGGCGGTGAGTGTCAAACTGTTCTCTGATGTTGAAAACCGCGATATTTGGGCGCACCGTATTCCGTCGGTGTTGGCTGCATTGCTGGCGATTTTGGCCACATATTGGGGCGGGCGACAACTGCTCGGCCGTGAAGCGGCCTTGTACGGCTCGGCCATGTTGGCGGTCAGTTTTCTATTTGTGTTTGAAGCCCATATCGCCAAAACCGATGCGCTTTTACTGGGGTTTTCCGCACTGGTTTTGAGCGCCCTGGCTCTATTGCGGTGCGGCGGGGGGCGCAAAGCCGGGGTCTTGTTCTGGTTTGGCCTTGGTATAGCGGTCATAATCAAAGGCCCGATCTTGCCCATTTTACTTGTTCTGTGCATTCTTGGTCTTTTAATTTGGGAACGTAAAGCCAGTTGGATGAAACCTCTTGGATATTGGCCGGGGCCTTTATTGTTTTTGTTAATCGTTTTGCCGTGGACTATTCTCATATGGCGCGAAACTGGCGGCGGGTTTTTTGCTGATGCTATTGGCAATGATTTGGCACCAAAATTACAAGGCGTGCAAGAAAACCATCCTGGCCCGCCGGGTTATTATGCGGCCACAATATGGTTGGCTTTATGGCCAGCCTGTCTGTTTTTGTTGCCCGGCCTGGTGTTTGCGGTTCGCACCGCAAAGAGCAAAGCCGGATTTGATGCGCCGGTTGCCAAGGCCGCACGTCTATTATTGTGCTGGGCTGTGCCGTTTTTTATTATGCTGGAATTCGTGCCCACCAAATTGCCGCACTACACTTTGATCACCTTCCCCGCCCTTGCGCTCTTGTCTGGTGCAGCTGTGGCCACAATGATTAAAGTCAATGAATTTGTCTTTACCCGGCGTCTTGGCGCCGTCATATTTACCATCATCAGCATCTCTCTTGTCGCAGTTTTGCTCATCGCAGAATCCTATTACGGCAATTTTCCAACCTGGAGCTTTCTGGTTTTATATTCCGGTATCTTGCTCAGCCTGTTTGCCAGCTGGAGCTTGTGGAGAGGCAAGGCTTTAAATGCCTTTTTGGGCGCCGTAGTCACGGCTGCCATGTTCAATTTTTTCACCTATAAATTTACTTTACCGTCACTCATACCCTTACAAATCAGTGCGCAAGTAAGGGCGGTATTTGCGGGCAATGGCATCCCGACCCCCGTATCAAATATCACCGTCCTATCCACACAATTCACCGAACCCAGCCTGGTTTACCGCCTGGGCACGGGGATATTGCTCGGTCAGCCAGACGAAAGGCTGGCAGAGTTGGACTTGAGTGCCGGGGATATTGTGCTGTTGGATAGAAACCGCAAAGAAACTGAAGACTACGAGATAAAGCTAGCGGAAAAACTGGCGCTTTCGGAACTTTGCCTGACCAGCCTAAAAAGCGTTAAAGGCTTTAATTATGCTAAAGGTGACGTCGTGAAGCTCGATATTTTACGGGCGCAACCGTGCCTGGCCCAACCCACGACATCTACACCCATGGACGTAGAACCGACAACCACCAAGCCCGACCCATTATTGCCAGAGCCATAAAGGGAGCGGCAATAATTAACAAACACTTGGCCCATAATTTCGAAGAATAGCGCCAAAAATAGCGCAAAAAACCAACCAGCTTATTGCCCTCTACGCGCATAATCCGTGCCTTTGACGTGGAGCCGTAATGCATGACTTTGGCATTTGGGACAAAATATACATCACCGCCCATTTGCGCCGCACGCCGGCAAATATCAATATCTTCCACATGCAAAAAATAGTGTTCATCAAATCCGCCGAGCATGTTAAAGCTCTCCCGGTCACTCATCATACAAGCACCACTGACAATTGACATTGTAGTTGGTGCGTCGGGCAGAGCATGGTTTTCCAAATGCATGGACTGTAAACCTGGAAATTTGTGCAGAGGTGTAAAACTGATAAGCGCGCTCATGGGCGTAAGCGCCTCTCTGCGAGACCCGCGCTGTTCACCTCCGTGTTCGGTCTGTAAATTACCGCCCGCTATCCAAGGCCTAACAAGCTGCTCCCCGCAATCTGCCATAGCCATTGCCGTGCCTTTTTCAATCACCGCATCCGGGTTTAAGAATAAAAAATAATCCCCTTTGGCAATTTTTGCACCGTAATTGCAGCCTCTGCTAAATCCGATATTGCCGTGTCCTTGTACGATACGCACACGCTGCTGTTTGCTGGCCAACGCCCACAGTCGCTCTCGGGCAGGGGCGGAATTGCCATTATCGACAATGACCAATTCAAGAATATCCTCATCAGCCAAAACGGCTGCAACGGCCTCCATAAGAGACGCACCTGTATAATAGGATACCATAATAACGCTGATACGTTTCTTGAGAAAATGTACCGGCAACGGAACCACATTTGTTGTCATATTGATCTTTTCTTTCCGACCCCCGAACTCTCTATAAACCCTAGTTTCTCAAGAAAGTAAAGTCTAAGTTTGTACGTTTTCACTCAAAGCTTGCAATCAGTTAGTTTTTTTCACCAAGCTGATAATGGAGGCCGAAAAAATGATTGTCGCCCACCACCAATCTTGCCACACCCCGTAGGAAAACCCGGCAATGGCTATGGTCGAGGCGGTGAGGCCCGCCAGCGCCATCAATTGAACTTTGCTGAGAATGCCTTGTTTCGTCAATTTTTGCGCTGCTAGAAACAAAGCCAAACATGCCAAAACCGCACCGACCAAACCAAGTTCGCCCCAAATATGCAGACCTGCATTATGGGGATGTAGAGACACCAGTGCCCGGCCCTCAAAACCACGAATTGTGTGGGTTTCGTTAAAGGTTCGTACGGCGTCGAACCCGTGGCCAAACCACGGTTTTTGCAATATTTTTTCGTACAGAGCACTCCAATTAACAACGCGCTCTTCCCAGGAAAACGGCATTTGGGCGCGAAATTCAGGGCTAAGCTGGCTGGCCATATATCCAAACAAGGGCGCGAAAAATATACTAAAACTTGCGGCAAAAAATGTAGATCGGACAACAAATTTTGGCCAAAAACCGGCCAGAAAAATGAACATCACGGCCAAAGCCAGTGCAACAAGACTGGAGCTCATATTGGCAGCAAATGCGCCCGCTAAAATCAATGCAAACAGCGCCGTAGCCGCCGATTTGCCCAGCCCGCCCTTACCCCATAATATGAGACCGACAGGCGTAAGCAATAATGCCAAAACGGACGTGGCGTGGCCGAGGTTCTGTAACATATCTCCCCGCTTGGCTTCCATATTTTCGCCAACAGCCAACGGATCAAGCAATTTTGTCAAACCGTAACCGCTCATAATATCCCCAAAAACGGCCACGGACGATGAAAATGCGCCGACAACAAGCAACCATTGCAAGCTAGAACCAAAATACTTGCTTTGCCCAACCACCAGCGCTGCAAAAGCCAAATATAGAGGCACACCAACAAACAATTTTTGGGCATTATTTAAAATATCACCGGAGCTGTAAGGCGACCATAATGTGCTGACCATAGCCCACAACAGAAATGCCATAAGCGCCCAAATAGCAGTGGGCACGGATTTTGGGATATCTCTGGGGTGGGGCGGACGCCAACCCATAAGCCCAAAAAGTCCACCGAGCGCAACAATGGCAGCAATACCAAGTCCGCCCGCATGAGACATAACCGGATAGGTTATCAACACCAAAACCAAAATGAACCAGTTTTTCTTGGCGGCCCAATTGCGTCTATATAAACCGGTTTTGACCATTTAACCGCGCAAATCCGGCGGGGTGGCCTCTTTGGTCAGGCTGGCAATCGCATCTTCCAGTGAGAGAATTTCCTGTTGCCGCTCACCCAAGAACCGCAAGGCCAGTTTACCCTCCTCGGCTTCCTTGCGGCCGACCACCGCAATGACAGGGACTTTGCCCAAAGAATGCTCGCGAATTTTATAGTTGATTTTCTCGTTGCGCACATCGGTTTCCACCCGCAAGCCCGCCGCCCGCAGAGCGTCTGCCGCTTGTTCGGCGTATCCATCTGCATCCGACGTTATCGTCGCTACAACCACCTGTACCGGGGCCAGCCAGAGCGGGAAACGCCCGGCATGTTCTTCGATTAAAATGCCCAAAAACCGCTCCATGGAACCAAGAATGGCCCGGTGCAACATGACCGGGCGCTTTTTGGTGTCATCCTGGGCGGTATAGCTGGCATCCAGGCGTTCCGGCGTACCAAAATCCACCTGTAAAGTCCCGCACTGCCAATCGCGCCCAATAGCATCGCGTAGGACAAATTCCAGCTTAGGCCCGTAAAACGCGCCCTCTCCAGGGTTCAGTATCACCTCAAGCCCTGCGGCGTTAACGGCGTCCATCAATGCAGTTTCGGATTTATCCCAGGTCTCGTCGCTCCCGGTACGCACCTCCGGTCGGTCGGAAAACTTCACCACAACATCGGTAAACCCAAAATCGGCATATATGCCCATTAACAAATCAATGAAGGTTTTTGTCTCGTCAATAATTTGCTCTTCGGTGCAAAAAATGTGGGCGTCGTCCTGGGTGAAGCCGCGCACCCGCATAATACCGTGCAAAGCTCCGGAGGGTTCATTGCGGTGGCAACACCCAAATTCAGCCATGCGCAAGGGCAGGTCGCGGTAGGATTTCTGGCCCTGGTTGAAAATTTGCACATGGGCAGGACAATTCATCGGCTTTAAAGCATGGATTTCGTCATGTTCCCCGTGGCTAACTTCGGAGACAAACATGTTTTCACGAAATTTATCCCAATGCCCGGATGCTACCCATAATTTATGGTCGATCAACATAGGGGTTTTAACTTCCTCATAATCGGCAGCTTGCAGCTTGCGGCGGATATAGTTTTCCACCTGCCGCCAGATCGTCGCGCCTTTATGGTGCCAAAACACCATGCCTTGGGCTTCGGGTTGGAGGTGAAACAAATCCATCTCCCGACCAATACGGCGGTGGTCACGTTTTTCAGCTTCCTCCAGGCGGTGCAGATGGGCATCCAGATCGTCCTTGGTCGCCCAGGCGGTGCCGTAAATTCTCTGGAGCTGCGCGTTATTGCTATCACCGCGCCAATAGGCCCCGGCGACTTTCATCAGCTTGAACGCGTTGCCAATTTTGATCGTACTGGGCAAATGTGGCCCCAAACACAAATCCAGCCAATCCCCTTGTTTATAAACGGTGATGGTCTCGCCTTCGGGCAGGTCTGAGATTAACTCGGCTTTATATATTTCGCCCTTGTCGGTGAAATATTTGATCGCATCATTCCTATCCCAAACTTCGCGCACGAAGGGTTTGTTTTGCTGGATGATGAATTTCATCTTTTTCTCGATAGCAGCGAAATCTTCGCTGGAAAACGGCTCATCGCGAGCAAAATCGTAATAAAACCCGTCTTCAATGGTCGGGCCAATTGTGACTTGGGTGCCGGGAAATAATTCCTGCACCGCTTCGGCCATAACATGGGCGCAATCATGACGAATTAATTCCAGCGCTTCTTGCTTTGTGGCGGGGTCGGCGACAGTAATGAGCTCTAGGGATGTGTCGCCTTCAAGCGGACGGGTCGCATCCCAAAGTACGCCGTTAACCCGCGCCGCCAGTACTTTTTTGGCCAGGCTTTTGGACAGGGCTTTCGCCACATCCATTGCAGATGTGCCGTCTTCAAATTCGCGTGTCGCGCCGTCAGGAAATGTGATGGTCAGCATTTTGGTCTTTCTCTTGTTGTTTATTCAATCTCTCATTCCAGGCCCAGTCACCATATCGCCACGGCGCCCAGAATGCTTGTTTATGTATAGTCTCAGGTACCGGGTCAAGACCCGATGAACCCCAAGGATGGCACCGCAAAAGCCGTGATAATGTCAACCAAAATCCGCGCCATAGCCCGTGGCGCCAAAATGCTTCAATAGAATAATTGGCACAACCCGGCTCATGGCGACACCTCACCCCCAAGGCATAAAACACGGGCGATAAAGTGACTTTATAAATCTTTAGCAAGCCGACGGCGAAATATGTAAGCGGGTTTTTCATGTCACTTATCCCGTTTCAAACGTCTCTTAAAGCGCCTTTGGGGGTCATAAACCACATTGCCGTTCATTATGGTGGCCAAGACTTTGGTTCGTTTAATTTTTGGTGTTGGCACTTGAAAAATATCCTGGTCAAGCACAACCATATCAGCATATTTACCGACTTCCAAAGAGCCTGTTATATTGGCCTGCCCCAATAATTTGGCGCTTTCAATTGTCATCAACCGCACGGTTGTTTCCACATCAAGAACGGCTTCATTTTTTCGGCTCAAAGCCTGCTCTATTTTTATCATTGGCGATAATTCGTCTGCATCCCAGTCACTACTGATGGTCATGGGCGCATGTGCGGATATAAGCGATGCCGCCGGAATGAGGTCATCTACCCGGTCTCCAATAATCGTATTGTAAAACGCTATGGTTTGCGGGTCAAATGTGCTGGGTGTCATTTGCACATCTGCCGTAACCCCCAGCGCCGCCAACCGGGCATGATCAGCGGGCACAGCTAGAAAAATATGGGTAATTCTATGACGATTACCGCTAATGCCATTGGCTTTTTGTGCCGCTTCTATTGCGTCAAGGGCCAGCCCGACACCCCGGTCTCCTGTGGCATGGAAATGCAAATTAAACCCGGCGGCATCCAAACGTTGCGCATATGCAAATAAATCCGCTTTTGAGAAATACTCAAACCCGCGCTCACTGACACCTGCGATACCAAGGTCGCGTGTGTATGGTTCGTACAAAGCCGCCGTGCCCTGGGTCAATATACCGTCCACATAGATTTTGGCCTGATCAAATTTGACACGTCCATCCGGGTTCGACCTTTTGAGTGCAGTTAATTCTGCGATTTGTTGATCGATATTTCTATCAGGAAACACATAAAGCCCATTGCTGGCCCGCACGCTCAGCACACCCTCTTGCTCGGCCCGTATCCAGGCCAGGTGATGACCACGTGTCCAATATCCGCCCGCATCGCTTACGGACGTAATACCGTTGGCCGCAAGGGTTTTGAGCGCCCTTCGCAATGCTTGATAATTGACCTCTAGGTTTTCCGGCGTTGGCGGCAAAGCGGATGTCCGCAAGACCTGTTGGGCATTTTCATAGACGATACCCGTAGGCCGATCCGCAAAATTTCTGTCAATTATGCCGCCGGGTGGATGACCCACAAGTCTGTCATACCCAACGGCTTTCAGCGCCAGGCTATTGGCCCAGGCACCATGGCCAAGATTATCCAATACAAGTGCGGGTTTATCGGGGATAAGCGCGTCGAGAAAATCCACAGGCATGGAAATTTGGTCTAGCAAATCTGGCAGGGACACCCCTACGCCAATAAACCAATCCGAACCAGATTGTTCATAGGCACAACCTGTTATCTGCTTCTTGTATTTAGCTTTGCTGCCAAATTCTGATAAAATACACCGTCCTTTGTTAATGCCTGCCTCAAGAGCGTGCAGGTGGACATCATGGAAACCCGGCAGCACCACGGCCCCATCCAGATCGACAATTTTTGCGCCGTTTTTAGCGGCTCTATCCGCATCAGCATTGCTACCAACCCATAAAATTTTCCCGGTTTTGTCATAAGCAATGGCTTCGGCAGCAACGGCTTCGGCAACAACGGCTTCAGCAGTAACGGCTTCGGCAATAGGACGCGACGGGTTCATGGTATAAATTTTCCCACCGGTTAGAACGGTCACAGGGCTTTTGGGTGTCGGCGAGGCTTCGGCTTTTGGAACAGCGTTCTGTGTACCCGCCCCGGAACACGCAAGCAATAGTAAGGCAAGGAGCGCCGTAAAAAATCTCATGACTTAGCGTCCTCCAATGCCGCCAATACCGCATCAAATGCCAGCAGGGTTGAGGTGTGGCGGGCCGGGTAATTGGCGACATCCGCGAGCAGGGAAAGTTTGGCAAACCGCCCTTGCGGCGGCTCTCCCTCTTGTTTGAGCATGGCATAAAGAGCGTCTCGCGCCGTTTGTATTTGGACGGTACTGGCACCAATAACAGCCCCAGCTAAAATAGCCGCACAGGCCTGGCCCAAAGCACAAGCCTGCAAGCGCACGGCAAAACCTGTGACCACTCCGTCCCGTTCGCAAACATCCGCCTCAACCCATGACCCACATAATTTGGAAACCTTGCGCGCCGAACCGCACGGATTTTCCAACCGGCCAACATGGGAAATATTGGCCGCCAGAGATAAAATATCAGTATTATAAAGTCCATCAATCATAAAAGCTGTTTACGCTTATGATCGGGCGAGCGCAAATGCTGATTACGCCTCCATTTGCTATGTTTCGCCCCGCGTTAAACTTTTGTGAATCTTTTTCGCCAACTCTGGGCTTTCAGTGATTCGTTTGCATGTGGCTGCGTATCCAGCGGAACAAAAACAATGAACAAACTCCCTTTAAACCAGATTATGCCTCTTAACCGAATTATTTTGGGTGACAGTATTGCTGGCATGAATGCCCTGCCGAGCGAAAGCGTGGATTTGGTATTTGCCGACCCGCCCTATAATTTACAACTGGGCGGAAATCTCAACCGGCCAGACAATTCCGTGGTTAACGGTGTCACCGAAGACTGGGACAGGTTTGACACTATGGACGCCTATGATTTGTTCACCCATGACTGGCTCAAAGCAGCCCGGCGCATCCTCAAACCAAACGGGGCTATTTGGGTCATCGGCAGTTATCACAATATTTTTCGGGTTGGCGGCAT
>CAZCUM010000046.1:0-23965 GCA_964502015.1 uncultured Robiginitomaculum sp.
GCCATCTGGCCATGAACAAATCGCGGACTTCGCGTTCGCCTTCTTCGAGGGAATTGGTCAAAAATACATTGAGGCGCGGTGGTTCGACTTTGGTTGGTTTGTAGCCCATATCGGTCAGCATCATGTCGAGCTTCATATGGCACATGGCATAGGACGCCATCAAAAGCTCAAACCCGTGCAGGCGCGGGATCAAATCGTCCTCGACATATTTTGACCAATGGGCCGGGGCGAGTGTCTTTATTTTAGGGGCGATTTGTTTGATAACTTCGGCCAGAAAAGTGCCGGTTCCCGTGGCCGGGTCAAGGATTTGCACCCGGTGCATTTCGCGCATCTCGGTTTTGGCTTTGCCGTTTTTATCCGTTTGCCCCGTATCAATTTTCACTGATATTTTGGAGGTGTCGGCCAGGCCGTCGCTTAAGCCAAATTCGGATTTCAGCACATCATCCACGGCCCGGACAATGAAATTAACCACGGGTTCGGGCGTGTACCACACGCCTCTGGCTTTGCGTTTTTTGGGATTATACTCGGCCAGAAATGTCTCGTAAAAATGGATGAACGGGTCTTTGCGTTGGTTTTCATTTCCTGAAATTTCAAATAGTTTTTGCAAATTCACCGCCTGAAATATTTCCGCCAACTCGTCCACATCGCGGCGCAAACGCTCGTCCAGGCTCGGCCCGGCCACATAGGAAAACAGCTTGCGTAAAAACGGATTGGATTTTGGCAGCAAGTCCAAAGCTTCCTCGCGGGAAAAATCCCCCGGTGTTTCGTCGTGCAAGCGGGCCGCAAACAGGCCGTAAGCTATGGTTTCGGCGTAAATATCAGCGAAACCTTCAACGGTCAGATCGTGGATAAGCTGGTCTTTGAAGGCTTTATATTGCCCGGCTAGATCGCTCTCCAGCTCCGTATCCGCCAGCAAAGTATTGGCTAATACGGTTTTAATGAGCACCGCCTTGCCCGCCATCATCTGTGCCAATGCTTTGGCGGATGTGATGGTTTGCAAACGCTGGCGAGTGAAGTCTTTCAGGGCCGCATAAAGCGCACCGTAGTTTTCAGGTTTAGGTGCGATGCCCATAAGGAAATCAGCAATAGACACTTCGCGTACAAATTCGCCTTTCACATAAAAGCGAAAGTCCAGACCATTGGTATAAACCAGATTGGGCAGGCCTTTGACATAGCGGTCAAACTGCGCCTTGTTGCCGCCCTGCATGGCACGGGGATTGATGTCTTTGTCAATGTCCTTGGCCTCGCAATGGCCAACGGTGATTTGCTGGTGTCCTATAGTGCGCTTGAAAACGAAATCCGGGCGGCCAACATCAATCACGGCTTTCGGCTCATTGATACAGCGCACATCATCATCAACACCGTCAAACAAAAACCCCAGCGCCGCCCGGAACGAATGCTCGGTGGTCACCCCCGTAGCATAAACGGATTGAACCTTGGTCATATAGTCCGCTATGTGTTGTTCGTTCATTGACTTCCCCTGGTGCTGGTTTTACCGCATTTTTGTCTTGTAGGGTGGATTAGGCTTTTTTTCCTTCCTCCATTTATGGGGTTTGAGCCAAAGCGGGGCAAATGCCCCGTGATGCGAATGGTACCCCGAAGGGGGGATGGGGGCAGAACCGCCAGTCTTAATACGGCATTTACGGACAGAGCCCATAAACATCCCGCCCGCCAAACAGCACGAGCCAGGCCGAGAGCATCTCCCCCCATCGCCTCCGCAAGAGCTCCGGCACTTCCCCCATAAATGGGGGAAGGAAAAAATTGCGTGATCATCATCTCTCCCCACCCCCTCTAAGCTCCGCCAGCATTTTGATAAATATCTCGCGTTTTGCGGGCCATAGTTCTGCTTTGCCGCGCTCCAGGCGGATGATTTCTTTATCGACCGTGCGTTTGCTGCCTTTAAACCCAAGTGCGCGAGCAAATTCCAAGCGCGACATACCCAGCTTACCCCGTGTGCGTTTGATCAGGTTTGGCGTAATATGGGTTTCGGTCATGCCCCTTCCTCCGTTCTCTGTAAATTTGTTATACACAATATTTTTGCAGCGTCATTGGTTTGGCTGTCTTTTGTGCTGAGGCCAAAGCTGTGCGTTTTACGGGCGGCGTCTACCTCGCTTTGCCAGCTTTCTCCTTTGGGAAAAATCGCCGTGGTATTGGCGCCCCAATATGGTTGGCTATATGCCAAGAGCTTTGGTAGGGGCGCGAAAGCGCGGGCCGTGATTATGTCGTATTGTTGGCCGGGGAGAGCCTCAACCCGCACCTGTAAGGCGGTAGCGGGCAGGGACAACTCGCGGATAACCGTGCGCAAAAATGCGCATTTTTTACCGTTGGATTCCGCGAGCGCAATATGCACGCCCGGCTTGTTTTTAAGGCCAATTGCCAAAGCCAGTCCCGGAAACCCGGCTCCGGCCCCCATATCCAGCACGGCCCTTGTGCCCTCTGGTAATAGCGCAACGAGCTGCCAGCTATCCAGGGCGTGGCGCAACCAAAAGTCGTGTAAAGTAGAGGGTGCTACTAAATTTATTCTTTTATTCCAACGGCTTAGCAGGTTGTACCATTCTCGAAATAACGCCAATGTTTCACGTGAAACATCTGTTTTGTACTGAAATTGCTCCGGGGTCATATCACGCACTCCGCCGTTTAAGATAGGCCAAAACCGCCGACAAGGCGCCCGGTGTTACACCTTCCATGCGGGCAGCCTGGCCCAGCGTCGCCGGGCGGGTGGCCATCAATTTCTCGCGTACCTCGTTGGAAATACCGCCAATTTTTGCATAGTCCAGATGCTCAGGCAGTCTAAGCCCCTCATCGCGTTTAAACGCCGCAATATCGCGGGCTTGCCGTTCAATATAGCCGGCGTAAAGCGCGTCTGCCTCCAATGCTGTTCTTGTGCTTTCAGGCATGGTCGCCAACTCCGGCCAGACCGGAAGCAGGGTGTCTATGGTGATATTTGGATAGGACAGCAAATCTGATAATGTACGCCGTACCCCGTCTTCATTGACCTTAATGCCGCCTTTCGCGAGAATGGAGTTGAGTTGGCTGGGGCTTTTAGACAGGCTTGTTGCAAGGGTGCGGGCTTGTAACAGGGTTTGCATTTTATCTTCAAAGACTTGCGACCGCTGTTTGCTGATAATGCCCAGTTTTCGCGCCATTGGAGTGAGGCGCTGGTCAGCATTGTCAGCCCGCAGGCTGAGCCGGTATTCAGCCCGGCTGGTGAACATGCGGTAAGGCTCGGATACGCCTTTGGTGATCAAATCGTCTATCATCACACCGATATAAGCTTCGGAGCGATCAAGGATAAATGGTTCGCGCCCACCCACCGCTAAAGCCGCGTTTAAACCCGCCATCAAGCCTTGGGCCGCCGCCTCTTCATATCCTGTGGTGCCGTTGATTTGGCCGGCTAGATATAGCCCGGCAATACGCCGGGTTTCCAATGTGGCACGCAACTCTCGGGGGTCTACATAGTCATACTCTATAGCATAACCAAAACGGGCAACCTGCACATTTTCCAAACCCTTGATAGTTTTTAGAAACGTCAACTGTACGTCTTCGGGCAAGGAGGTGGAAATACCGTTGGGATAGACCAGGTTTCCGTCTGCTGTACCCGGCAAGCCCTCCGGCTCCAGGAATATCTGGTGCTTGTCACGGTCGGCAAAGCGCTGGATTTTATCCTCAATAGATGGGCAATACCGTGGGCCGCGTCCGGAAATATGGCCTGCATTGATTGCTGATTTTTGTAAATTATCAGCAATGACTTTATGGGTTGCGGCGTTGGTGTGGGTGATACCACAGGCGATTTGTGGGACTGTTATAGCCTGGGTCATAAATGAAAATGGGACCGGGTTTTCGTCCGCCTGTTGCATGTCCAAAACATCCCAATTAATGCTGTCATGGGCGATGCGGGCCGGTGTTCCTGTTTTCAATCGGCCCATATTCAGGCCCGAAGAATATAGCCGTTCTGACAAACCGATTGAGGGTTTTTCACCGTACCGGCCTGCCGCTATACGTTGATCCCCTATATGGATCATGCCTTTAAGAAAAGTGCCTGTTGTCAGAACCGCTTTGGGGGCCAGATAACTTTGGCCGTCATCGGTTATAACACCGCACAAGTCGCCCTTGTGCGTAATTATGTCTCGCACCGCTGCCGCTTTGATGCTTAAGTTTTCACGTGAAACAAGTGCAGCCTGCATGGCTTTTTTGTACAAAGCCCGATCAGACTGGGTGCGCGGACCTCGAACAGCCGGGCCTTTTGAGCGGTTTAGCAAGCGAAACTGTATGCCGGACACATCCGTCACTTTCGCCATTTCTCCGCCGAGCGCGTCTATTTCGCGTACCAAATGGCCTTTGCCCAAACCTCCAATGGCCGGATTGCAGGACATTTCTCCAATGGTATCAAGCCGGTGCGTCAACAATAATGTCCGCGCACCCGCTCGCGCTGACGCACTGGCGGCTTCACAGCCTGCGTGACCACCGCCTATTACGATGACATCATATTGTAAGTTTTGGTTTGTTGGCATGGTTGTTTTATGGGTGTATATTTGTTCAGTTATGGGTGTTCCTACTGCCTATCTTGTATTTTGTCATGTGTTTTGTCGTGTGTTTTATCAGAGGCAATGTTGGGGCTTTGTGCAAAATGTTTCACGTGAAACATTATTTAAGTGGTGTTTTACCTATTTTCCAATACAAAACTGGGAAAACACCCTGTCTAAAACCGCTTCTATATCAGATTCTCCAGCCAATTCTTTTATAGCCCCCAATGCCTGACGTAAATCAGCCCCGGCCAGTTCGGGGGCGATTGTCAGGTTTTGAACGGCACTTTCTATGGCCTCTAATGCGCTTCGCACACATTCTACGTGGCGCGTCCGGGTTAGTCCGGCTTGCTCCGTCAGTGCAAAGCGCGATTTTATCTCCCGTTCAAGGGCAGCTTCTAGTGCGCTAAAGCCCTCTCCTGATAGGGCGCTGACCAAAAATGTTTCACGTGAAACATTTTTGGCAGCCTGGTTGTCAGGTGCGTCCGTTTTATTATAAAGTACAAAATCACCAACTGTTAAAGCGTCCAGCACGTCATTGTTATTGCAGGTTAAGTCGATCACCCCGAGCCGCAAATCAGCATGGCGAGCCCGGCGTTTGGCGCGCCTTACCCCCTCGGCTTCGATCAAATTGTCGGTTTCGCGCAAGCCGGCCGTATCAGAAAAGCAGACGGGAAGCCCGGCAATGTGCATATGTACTTCAACAATATCGCGGGTCGTCCCCGCTTCGGCGGTGACAATTGCAGCGTCGCGGCGGGCCAAACGGTTCAAAATGCTTGATTTTCCTGCATTTGGTGCGCCAATAATGGCAATGTCAACCCCGGACCGGGTGCGCTCCCCTCGCCTGCTGTCCTTTATTTGGCCGCGCAGCTCTTCAGCCAGGCTTTCCAGACCCGGCCCGGCTTTGTGGGCAAGGGCGTCCGGGACATCACCCTCATCAGGAAAATCGATTTCACCTTCCACCATTGCAAATGCATCGAGGATTTGTTTGCGCCAGCTTTCATACTGGTCTTTTAATCCGCCGCGCATTTGTCTAAGCGCCTGGCGTCGTTGGCCTTCGCTCTCCGCATCGATCAAATCGGCCAACCCTTCAGCTGCGGTTAAATCAAGCTTGCCATTTTCAAACGCCCGGCGGGTAAATTCTCCCGCTTGTGCTTGGTGTAAACCCAAACCGTACAGGGATTTACTAATGGCTTCAATAACCGCTGAACCACCGTGGATGTGTAGCTCCACCAGATCTTCGCCCGTAAAGCTCGCCGGGCCTGGAAACCAAAGCACCAATGCTTCGTCGAGATATTCTCCGTTTTTGCTCTTCAGTATCCGTAATTTAGCTGATCGTGGCGATGGTAGTTTTCGACCACTTAACGCGCACAACACATCCCCGGCAGCAGGGCCGCTAATTCGCAGTACTGCGATCCCGGCACGCCCGTGGGCCGTGGCCAAGGCAAATATGGTTTTGCTTTTATAGGTGTGATTTTTCATTTTATCTTGATGGCTTTCAAAGTTTATAAAGGGTATATACCGTTTGCAAACCAGGATAAAGTGTAGAGCGCAAGCAAGGATAAAGTTTTAGGGGTACTCCATAATGACAATAATTTTTCTCAATTTACGTAATACTATAACTTTAATGGCCACAATTGTGCTGTTCTCAGGCGCTCTCTCGTCGTGCCAAGCGTCCAATGACCCAGTCGATAAAGCTAAGGTCAACGACAATGACAGTAATATTACGCCAAACACAAGCAATATAACGCCATATCCGTCCGTGCTTGAACTTTTTGCTTGCAAGCCGGCCCATAAGGCTTTCGTGGCAGCACATCGCGGCACACATGAAGGATCAAAATTTCCAGAAAATGCTTTGGAGAGCTTACAAGCGTTACATGCAAAAGGTGTTCTTTTTGCAGAAATTGACGTTGCGCGTCTGAGAGATGGCACTAAGTTCTTGTTTCATGACGGAACCTGGGACCGAGGCTCTACGGGAAGCGGGCCAATCGCCGTATCGTCCTGGAACGAATCCCAGCTTTTATTGCTTAAAGACACCAATGGTGATCTAACCTCGTATCGTCCTAGCGCATTTTCAGATGTTCTTACATTTGCCAAAGACAAAATCTATTTGGAGATCGACTTTAAATCATCTGTAGACGAAGCAAAAGTTATAGCCTCCATAGGCGCAGCTGACATGCTGGATCAGGTTATCTTGATTTCATACGAGTCCGAACAGGCGTTGCGCTTACACAGATTAGCCCCCACCGCTGCTTTATCAGTTGGTGTCTTCAAGCCCGAAGACATAAAAACCCTGGAAGCCCTTGGTATCCCGACAAATATCATGACCGCCTGGACTGGCAGTGGCCCGATTACTAACGAACTGGCAAAAGCATTACGTGCCCGTAAAATTCCGATTTTAGCCGGCTCGTTTTTCGATCTTGACGACAAGTTACAAGCGTCCGGTGACTTTACGCCTTATATTGAATATGCAAAGCACCCCGATTTGGTTGTTAGCGACTATGCCTTTGATACCCAAGCAGTGCTTGAATTTACCCCGGAAGAAAACAAGAAAATGCAAGAATGTTTAGAAACACGTGAATAGCATATCGACTATAAAGACGTTTGATGTGACTTTTGTCGCTTTTTATGATCAAGCCAGTTAGTATAGTAAAGGTTTCTCCCGCCCGCATAAAGAAAAATGTGGTAATGCAGCATAACAGGAAAAAATACTGGTTGCGACGACTTCCACCTCAAAGCAAGTGGGAGGTTCGAATCGTGCCAGTGGGTGTGATCGGGATTATGTTGGTTTTGTCAGCTCTATTGGCATTTTTGTTTGGGGTTTTCACTCTATCAAACCTGCTTCCCTATTCTAAAAAACCAGTGGGCGCTGTGTTGATAGCCTTAGCCATAATAATTTTTATATATGCTATGTGTTTAAAAACAGATTACTCAGATGGCGAGTGAATTTACCTTGATTCTGTGACATCCGTCACATGTGTACCTGGCCCATACACTAAGGTTGGCCTTCCAATAGCTCATCCATAATATTTCTTACCTGTTGCCGTGCATAATCCATACCCTTGTCTGTATTAATGACATAGTCAGCGCGAGAGGTTTTTTCTACGTCAGGGATCTGACGGGCTTTGATAAGTGCAAACTTTTCCTTCGTCATCCCCCGGCGTGCCAAAACGCGTTGGCGCTGCACGGAGGCTCTGGCGCTCACGACGATAACTTTGTCAACATCAGCATCACCGCCCGTCTCAAACAATAAAGGAATGTCCGCGATAAAAACCTCCTTACCCTCAGCTTTAGCCTTATTTACCGCATCTTGGCGTAACCCACGCACCATAGGGTGGATAAAGCTTTCCAATACCTGGATGTTTAAAGGATCGCTCTTTAAGTGTATCAATAGCTTTTCGCGGTCAACCGCACCGTCCACTATAACATCCGGAAAAACGGCGCGCAATAAAGGCACGGCAGCACCATTTTTCCCATATAATTCATGCACGGCGGCATCTGCATCAAATATATAGGCACCAGCATCTTGAAACATATTTGCGGTTACGGTTTTTCCCATACCGATAGAGCCTGTCAGGCCAACAATAATCATTGCTGCGCCTTTAAATGTTTGATCAACAGGGCTTTAACATCCTCGCTATCTGGCGCATCTATACCGTAAAACAATTTAAACGATGGCCGGGCCTGGGCGATTAACATTTCAAGTCCACCGATCGTCCTAAGGCCGTGTGTTTTGGCTTGTTTGAGCAAAGCTGTGTGCAGGGGTGTATAAACCAGATCATAAACCCACGCATTTTCAGTCATGTTTTTTAAATTTAAATCCAGCCCCGCATGGCCTGCCATACCGGCAGCACTAGCGTTGATCAACAAACCGGCATTAGCAATAGCCTGTTGGCGGTCTTCCCAATCACACGCATAAAGGCTCGGAATATTGACACTAGCTGCCAATTTATTAGCACGGGCATTTGTGCGGTTGAGCAAGCGAATTTCCGGAGCCCCCAAAGCCAACAAAGACCCCAAAACCGCACGGGCAGCACCGCCTGCACCAATTATAGTAACGGCGTTGTTTAAAATAAAATTATGACCAATATGCCGTAAAAGCGGCCCGGCAAAACCCTCCATGTCCGTATTGTGTCCTATAAGTTTATCTTGTTTTTTATACAGCACATTACATACGCCTAATTTCATAGCGTCTGGCGTACGTTCATCAGCGGCATCAAAGGCAATGCCTTTTAACGGAATAGTCACATTAAGCCCGGATATAGTTGTTCGTTTTAGGGTTTGAAATGCGTATTTAGCTTCACTTGGATGCACGGCAAACATGGTATAAGCACCTCGTAAAGGGGTTTGGCTGAGCCAGTAATTATGTAAAACCGGAGACAAAGAGTGGTGTACGGGCCAGCCTGCCACCCCGGCAAGCTTTAACATATTGTTATTTTGCTGTTGGTTCGCGCTCATTATTTACTTTCTCCTGAGCCTAACTCAAAACTGCGCCGCATCGTCGCAACTCCGCAAGCAAAGGTAACAATGACAGCCCAAGAATGGAGAAATAATCTCCTTCTATTTTTTCAAATAATTGCGCACCATAAGCTTCAAATTTATACCCGCCGACACAAGATAGCACGCCATTGCCTTCTTTTTGCAAATAATTATTTAGAAACTCATGGCTAAATTTACGCATGGTCAATTTACATGTGCTCAAATGATGCCAGGTTTCGAGATTATTTTGTACAACACATACGCAACCAATAAGTCTGTGTTCCTGGCCTCTTAACATCAACAACCGGTCTTTGGTTTCTTGTCTTGTCTTAGGTTTATCAAAAACCTGTCCCTCAAACTCCAACACTTGGTCCGCCCCAACAACAAGCGTATCAGCACTCGCCCTGGCAGCTAATGCTTTATCTCGTGCTAGGCGCTCCACCAGTTGTGCCGCTGAACGGCCTTCATTTAAAAACCTGGTCTTTACGGCGGCCTCATTTATATGTGTAGGTGTGGCCGTAAACTTAATGCCAGCATTTATCATAATATCAAAACGTATTGAGCTAGCCGAAGCTAAGATTATGTTTTTGCGGGTTTCCATTGTCTATATGAATGCCTATATTGCTTAGATGTGTATTGCTAAGGCCTGGATTACTAAGATCTGTCTTGGTATAAGTTAATGATACGAGCCGAAGTTTCTTCAATAGAGCGGCGCGAAACATCAACTATAGGCCAGCCGTTTTTTGCAAACAAACGCTTGGCAGCCATCATTTCTGTACGAACCTTTTGCTTGTCTACATAGTCAGAGTTTGGGTTATCCCCTAAAGAAGATAGCCGGTGGCGCCGGATTTGGACAATTCTGTCGGGACTAGAAACCAGGCCAACAATCAGAGGTTTGTTCAAGTTTACGATTTGTTGATCCAGTGCAACGCCAGGAATCAGCGGTATGTTACCCGCCTTAAAACCCCGGTTGGCCAAATATATACATGTTGGTGTTTTTGATGTGCGGCTAACACCTAGTAATATTATATCAGCCTGTGCTAAACCATCAATGTTTTGACCATCGTCGTGGTTCATAGCAAAGTCCAAAGCACCCATACGAGAAAAATACTCCGCATCCATAGTTCTTTGCGCACCCACTTCAGAGCTCATAGGAGAGCCAAGATAACGCCCCAAAGTTGCTAATGAAGGATCTAGAATAGAAACCGCAGGTATATTTAATTCAGCACAGCGTTGTTCCAAACGGCGGCGGCGCTTTTCATTGACCAAAGTATAAAACACAAGACCAGGATAATTTTCAATTAAATCCAAAGCTTTCTCCAATTGCCGCTCAGAACGCACCAAAGCATGCAAATGCTCAACAGCTAATCCGTGTTGGTATTGTGCGCAGCTTGCTCTGGACATTCCGACCAACGTCTCGCCTGTAGAATCTGATACCAGGTGAATATGAAAATAAATTGACCGTATGATATTTTCCTGTTTCACCTATATTGTCCTATTCATAGTGGTTCTTTTATCTGGGGATAATCAAGAGTTTATCCACTTGGATCAGTTATTATATATGTTCTTTAGGCTTTATGGGGATAGATTCCAAGGTTTTGCACAAAATATCCTCATGTATATATTTATAACAATAAGTGTGTTCAAAGCTGTTGATAACAACTTATATAAAAAGTTATACACAATAAAAACCTCTATATAATTGATTTAATAAAGAAATAAATTTATCCGATAACTTATTCAAGCTTTAAACAGCATAAATAATGTGTGCATATTAACAGAATATTAGTATATCTTACCAAATCCTTAATTTTAAACACAAATACACACCACCTATTACAATCACAATTTATATATATAAAAAAGAGAAGGATAACCTCTGTGTAAAACAAATGGGTTATGTACAAACATTCTTGCTTTAGGTCGTTTTTTCTTGACCTGGAAAAGACCTATAGGATATAAAGACATATCCCCAGATATTTAAACCCAAATATATTTAAATCTCACAAAGCGCGTTGTCCTAACGCCAGCATTTTCAAATAAACAAATCGAAAAAACAATATTATGAATATACCTAAAAAGCTTGATCCGGCTGATATAGACATCGATTCAATAACAAAAATTGGTCTGGATGATCTTAAAAAGAAAAAACCGGCAGAGCTGGTACAATTTGCTGAAGCTGTTGGCATTGAAAACGCTGGCGCAATGCGCAAGCAGGAAATATTTGTTGCTGTCCTTAAAGAGCTCGCCGACCAGGATGTAGAAATTTTTGGAACGGGTGTTTTAGAAATGCTTCAAGACGGGTTTGGCTTTTTACGCTCTCCAGAAGCTAATTACTTAGCCGGGCCAGACGACATTTATATCAGTCCAAAACTAATCAGAAAAATGGGATTGCGTACTGGCGATACTTTATCTGGTGAAATCCGTAGCCCTCGTGAAGGTGAGCGTTATTTTGCACTTACAAAAGTTCATTCTGTTAATTTTGAAACACCAGAAGAAGCGCGTAACAAAGTCCATTTTGACAACCTTACACCCCTCTATCCAGATGATCGCCTGACCATGGAAATAGAAGACCCAACCTTAAAAGACATTTCTGGACGGGTGATAGACATAGTTTCTCCGATCGGTAAAGGCCAGCGCTGTTTGATCGTAGCTCCTCCGCGCACAGGTAAAACCGTTATTCTGCAAAACATCGCTCATTCTATTGAAGCTAATCACCCGGAAGTTTATGTTATTGTTTTGTTGATAGACGAACGGCCTGAAGAAGTAACCGATATGCAAAGATCGGTCAAAGGTGAAGTGGTAAGCTCGACTTTTGACGAGCCAGCAACCCGCCATGTTCAAGTTGCAGAAATGGTAATCCAAAAAGCAAAACGCTTAACCGAACACGGTAAAGACGTGATTATTTTACTGGATTCGATCACCCGACTGGGTCGGGCTTATAACACAGTTGTACCAAGTTCCGGCAAGGTTTTAACCGGTGGTGTTGATGCCAATGCTTTGCAGCGGCCAAAAAGATTTTTTGGCGCGGCCCGTAATATTGAAGAAGGTGGATCTTTAACAATCATCGCCACAGCCCTGATCGAGACGGGTTCGCGCATGGATGAGGTTATTTTTGAAGAATTTAAAGGCACAGGTAATTCTGAAATTGTGCTTGACCGCAAGGTCGCCGACAAACGGGTTTTCCCGGCCATAGACGTAACCAAATCCGGCACAAGAAAAGAAGAATTATTATTAGGCCCGGTTGAGTTACAAAAAACCTATGTTTTGCGCCGCATCCTCAACCCTATGGGGACAATGGATGCTATCGAATTTTTGTTGGGTAAATTAAAAGACACCAAAAGCAATGCAGAGTTCTTTGAAAGCATGAATACATAGAGCTTATGTCCGGTGTGCGCGAAATTGCATTTGATACGGAGACCACCGGGTTTGATGCTCGCGGCGACGACCGGATTACCGAAATTGGCTGTGTAGAGCTCATAGACTTTCTGCCCAGCGGAAAAACCTGGCATGCCCACATCAACCCCCAGCGCGACATCTCAGCCCGTGTTACAGAAATCACAGGTCTCACGACCGAGTTTTTAAAAGACAAACCATTGTTTAAAGACGTGGCTGACGGGTTTTGTGAATTTGTCGGCAGCAGCCCGTTGGTAGCACACAATGCGGATTTTGACAGAGGGTTTATCAACGCGGAACTGGAACGGTCTGACTTTGACCCTTATCCGCGAAAACGGTTTATTGATACGCTGGTATTGGCGCGGCAAAAATTTCCAGGTGCCAGTAATTCCCTTGACGCGTTATGTAAGCGCTTTGATATTTCTTTGGCGTCGCGTACCACCCACGGGGCGCTCATAGACGCAGAATTGTTGGCAAAAGTTTATCTTGAACTTAAAGGCGGCCGGGTAATATCTTTCGATCTACAAAACCAACAAAAAGATGTGGCGATAATAAACACTCTGGCCCGGCCCAGATCTACCCCTTTGCCGTCCTTCATCACAGAAGAAGAATATGCAAAACACAAAAGCTTCATAAATGAAACTTTGGGCGAAACCGCAATTTGGAAACGTGGTAAAACCTAGGACTTTACATCATCGTCCAACAGGTTTTCCAGGCGGTCGGCCAAACCTTCGGACGTAGACACATCATTGCCAACCCCCGGATCATCTGCGCTTGGCGCTACAACAGGTGTTTCATGGCTTTCATCTTTTAGGGGCGGGGTATTATCCTCCGCTTTAGTAACAGCATCTGCTTCAATGACAGGACGACGAGCTTTATAGGTCTCATGGCGTGGGTGGATTAATGTGCCAGAGTTGCCAAAAGAAATCATGAGCCGCCGCCAGTCTTCATTTGTATAATTGAAAGCTTCACCTTCGGGGTCAAGATCGGACCAGTTGGCCTCAACGGGTGCGCAAGCGGCACGGTGTTGCCATGTACGGGCATCGATCGTGTTTTTCAACAAATCTTCCGCCCGTGCGCTGAGTACACATAACCGGGCGGAGGGTTCTTCGGATTGAAGCAATGGGTCAAGTGCGGCCAATGCCGCCACGCCGTCACCACCATCCAAAGCCAGTTCAGCCGACAAAATAACGCTTTCGCGGTGTGTTGGGTTGGTTTTTATCAGAGCTCTTATTTTCTTGACCACGGTTGTAACATTTTCACCTTGCCACAAATCTTTATAAGCCAATGCAAGCGCGGGGTGTGGGCTTTTGGCCCAGGACTTTTCGATGAGTTGTGCCGCTTTTTTACTCTGCCCGTCTTTGGCGTATAATCGTGCAGCTAAAGCCGCAGCGGGGGCAAAACCCGGGGCTAAACTTGCCGCTTGTTTGGCCGCCCCGAGCGCTTGTTTGGCCTCACCACCAGTTTCTAACTCAGACGCACGGGCCGATAATAAGACAGAGCGGCGGCGGCGGGCTTCGTCTTTTTCTAGCAATTTTCGTTTTTCGCCCAATTCTAACGTCTCCAGCGCCCCGGCCCAATCATGCTCGGATATTTGTGAGTTGAACAACAACTCAAAAGCCCATGATGTATTTTTAATTGGACTTGCGGACTGGTTAAATACGGTTTTAGCCATGTGGATTGCGGCCTTGTGGTCGCCCCGGTTTTTTGCAAGCCGTGCCAGGCCGTGCAGGCCAGCAATTTCGGTTTTGGGGTTGTCGGCCAATGTTTTATAGTGGTCTTCTGCGGTCACATGCTCGCCAGCCAATTCCGCCGCTTTCGCAGAAATCAGCGCCGTCAGGCTTGGACGGTTTAACAAACCGAATGCCCGTTTGGCTTTTTTTAAAGCTCCTGTGACATCTCCAGCTTCTACAGACAACAAAGCCTGTTCGACAGCATCAAGGCCCTGGTCTTCGCGCTTGCGCCCTATACCGGACTTCATGCGCTTTGGCAGCTTCCAAAGCCAGACGATTAACGACCATATCAACACAATAGCGAACAGACCAAATGCGCCTAATATAATGGCGGCTTGCATAGAAATAAATTTGCCCTGCCCAGGTGGTTCAGGCAGAACTTCAAATCGAATAACCTGTTCCCCGCCCACATAAACCAAAACAGCCGTTAGAGCTAAAAGCAAAATAAGCGGTAAAATGAGACGACGGGCCATATTGGTTTCCTATATTTGTTATAATGCTTTTTTTGCGGCCCTAACCCAGTCGGCCGCAGAGGCGCGAACGGCCGGGTTTAGTGTGGCAATAATATCAAGCGCGGCTTGCACCCGCCCCTCTTTGAGCGCCGTTTCGGCGGCGTCAATGGCGATATAAGGGTCAGGTGTTACATTTTCACGAACCTTGATATGTTTGCGCAAGGCACGCCTTAACCAGCCCGGTTTTTTTTGTACTAAAACCTCTTGAGCCTTCACTGCCGCAAGCATTTTTTCGCGCGGGAAAGTATCCATAAGAATGTTTAAGGATGTTTGTGTCACATCGGCGCTTTTGTTCCTGCTAGCAGGTTTAGCAATATCAGGCGTAATTATTGTAGCAGCTTCAGTTGGCTTATTGGAGTTTTGTTGGTCGCCCACCCCTATATTACTGGGCAGTTTAGAGGTAGAGCTTTGCTCAAGATAAGCCGCGAGACTATCTTGTTGTTCTTGTTGTGCGCGCAACAATCCTTCGTCCGCTTTTTTTAGTCTGGCAATCGTGCTGTCTTGTTCGTTCAGACGGACTTTAAGGTTTTGGATCAATTTATCCTGCTCGTTTGCTGTTTGTGACAGGGTATCAAGTTTGGCAATCACGGTTTCGCGTTGTTGTGCTTGACCGGGGTGCTGAAAAATCTTTGGAATGACAATTCCAATAAACCCGCCCAACAAGCTGGCCACAACAAAGCCCGACACTACAAACCCGGCCCCAACCCCTTTATGGCCCAAATCAGGGTTTTCAATATCTGTATCCTCCCCATCTATATTCAACATACTACCCAATGCGGGTTCATCTTCATATTCATCAGGTGTGTCTTCGTCAGTCATGCCAAACTCCTCTTGTCATGAGTTTAGGCGGCAAAAGGGAAAGCATCAAGGTTCAAATTACAGCACCAATAGGCCAAAACCAATAGGCCAAAACCAAGAGCAGGGATTGCCAGACTTGCCCTCGCAATGTATGGGCAAGACATGTTAGCAGCAGACAAAGATAAAAACAAAGCGCATGTCCTGGTTTTAGGCCTGGAAAGTTCTTGCGACGAAACCGCCGCTTCGGTTGTGCGCCGTTTTAAAAACGGAAAAGTTGAAGTATTATCATCATTGGTGGCTTCACAAGATGAAATCCACGCGCCTTATGGAGGGGTGGTGCCAGAAATTGCAGCGCGCGCCCATATGCAAAAAATCGAAGGCATAGTCGGGAATGCCGTCAAAGAGGCGGGTATCAACTGGACGGATTTGGACGCCGTAGCCGCAACTTCTGGGCCGGGTTTGCTAGGCGGGGTCATCACAGGTTTGATGACCGCCAAGGGCTTGTCTGTAGCACTTGATAAGCCGTTAATAGGTGTAAACCATCTTGAGGGCCATGCCCTGTCCCCGCGCTTGACCAGTGACTGCCCATTTCCTTATTTGTTATTATTGGTTTCAGGGGGGCACACCCAACTTTTGAGCGTCAAGGGCGTTGGTGATTTCACCCGCCTTGGCTCAACGGTGGATGATGCAGCGGGAGAAACATTTGATAAAACCGCGAAAGTTATGGGCCTTGGGTTTCCGGGCGGGCCAGCGCTGGAGCGCATGGCCCAATACGGCAACCCGAAAGCGGTAAAATTACCGCGCCCGTTTATGGGCAAGCCCCATGCGGATTTTTCGTTCTCGGGCTTAAAAACGGCTACAGCCCGTGCCTTTGCTAAAATGGGCAATGCCAGCGAGCAAAACAAAGCAGATCTGGCCGCCAGTTTTCAGCAGACAGTGACCGATATATTATGCGACCGCACCAAGAATGCAATGGACGTGTTTATTCGTGACAATAAGGGGCCGCGCAGGTTTGTGGTTGCTGGCGGGGTGGCGGCCAACACTTGTATCCGCAGCGCTCTGGAAGCTCTATGTGTAGACAAAAGCTTTACCTTGATCGCGCCACCTCTTAAATATTGTGGGGATAACGGCGCTATGATTGCGTTAGCGGGCGCGGAAAGACTGGTGCTTGGCTTGACAGACACTCTGGATGTTAGCGCCAGACCGCGTTGGCCCCTAGACCAGGACAGCGCAGACAAAAACCCGGCCAGCGGCTTTGGAAAAAAAGGACCAAAATCATGAACAAACAAAAGTTCCAAAAATTTGGTGTGATTGGCGGTGGAGCCTGGGGCACGGCATTAGCCCAGACATTAGCGGTTAGTGGCCGGGAAGTAATATTGTGGGCTTTTGAACAGGAAGTTTCTGACGCTATAAACACATACCGTGAAAACAGAATATATTTGCCCGGCGCTAAATTAAACCCGTCCATCCTTGCGGTTTCAGATAAGGGCGCACTGGAGGGGGTGGACGCAATCCTTGCGGTAGCCCCGGCCCAGCATATGCGCACTACACTGGAAAGTTTCGCGCCTCATATTGGCGCGGGCCTGCCTGTCATATTATGTTCAAAGGGCATAGAGATTGGTAGCTTGAAGTTCATGGCAGATGTTTTGGCGGATGTTTTGCCGGACGCAATACCTGCAGTTCTATCAGGGCCAAGTTTTGCCATAGATGTGGCCAAAGGTTTACCGACTGCCGTGACTTTGGCGGTGGCTGACCGGGATTTAGGAGCAAATTTGGCTCAAGCTATCGCCGCACCTACTTTCCGGCCTTATCTCAGCACAGATATTCTCGGCGCGGAAATAGGCGGCGCGGTGAAAAATGTATTGGCCATAGCTTGCGGCATGGTGCTGGGCAAAAGCCTGGGCCGCTCTGCACACGCAGCTTTGATTGCACGCGGTTTTGCCGAAATGACCAGGCTGGGCGCGGCCTTGGGCGCCCGGCCCGAAACCCTGACCGGCATGTGCGGGCTTGGGGATTTGGTGTTGACCTGTTCAAGCGAACAATCGCGCAATATGTCGGCGGGTATGGCGTTGGGGCGCGGTCAAAGCCTGGCCGAAATCATGGCATCGCGCAGCGCCGTCACCGAGGGCGTAGCCACCGCCCCGGCCCTAAAACGTCTGGCCGTCAAAGCCGGTGTAGAAATGCCGATCAGTGAAGCCGTGGCTGCAATTCTGGACGGTAGCGCCGACGTGGATGCGGCTATAGAAGCATTGCTTAACCGGACGCATAAGGTTGAGGTTTAATACTCAAACCCGCGCTCTGCCGCTTGTTTGCGTACGGCCGTAACCATAATGTTATCCAGAGTTTTCGTGGCGGTCATCTCGGCGCGTTTTTCGGTGACAAAGGCTTTTTGTTTGGCCCCTAGCTCACTTATTTGTTCTTGAATTTTGCTGCGTTTGTCCCGCTTTGCTTCAATGAAAACCTTACGCTCTTCAGGGGTTTTACCCTTCAGCTCTTCAGGCATTTTTTCCGCCTCCATACTTAGTATTTCGTCGGCGTCTTTTTTGTAAGCATCGACCAAATCCCAACTCTCATTAACGTAACCAGATTTGGATTTGGCATAGAGACGGCTAATCTGCGCCCCTTTATTCATAGAGGCGGCATTGCTGTCCTGCACGGACTGCCTGGTTTTAAGCTCACGGCCACGGTTTCCGTAACCAATATACGTGTCGTTGAGCTGTTTGTTAAGATCGAGCAGTGTGTCGTCCCAAGGGGAAGGTATATGGACATATTTTTCGTCCTGGTTAATGGTCATATATATACCGCCAGCGCATTCAGCAGCGTCTTTCCAGCCGGTGCGCATGCCAGTTTGTTCATCGCCGCAGTGGATTGTATCAATAATGATACCGCCCGCCTTGGCCCGCGCACACGCACTTTGCCAGCTGACCGGGCCTTGGGTGAAAGGCTCGTTGCCTGCTATGATGATCAATTTCATGTCTCCCTTGCGGCCAGACCACTCAAGCTCGTCCAGGGATTTCATGATCACCTGTCCGGCATATTCCTGGCCGCCATTGGTGTCCAGCGAAAACAGTTTTTCCGAAACATCGTCAAGATCTGTGGTCAAGGACAGAACCCGGCGAATATAGCCCTTGCTCACCGACAGGCTGCTATTGCCGTATTCATAAAGCGCCAGTTCAATGATCGGGGTCTGGCCATATTTTTTGCCTTCGCCCAGTTCGTTGACCAACGTCCAGAGCTGGGATTTTGTCTGGGCGATAAGCCCGTCCATGGAGTTGGAGGTATCAAGTAAAAGCGCGATCTGTATGCGGGGTTGATAACGGGTTTTGTGAAACGATTCGCTCATACTGTTTATTTGCGCCTGTGCGGGAAAGGTCGTTATACCGAGCGCAGAAAACGTAAATACTGAAGCAAGTAGAATACGGGAGAAAGCCATGTTGTGCCCTTTAAAAATAGAGTATATGATGTGTTACAATATATCACATACACAGTAAAAAATGGCAAAACTATGTCGAACAGGTTAAATTACTGACAGGTTGGGTTTATTATGCGGTTGGCGCCACGACGGGTATTGGCGGCATTTTAATGCCTTCGCGGCGCAAGGCTTCGTGCAGGGACAGGCGTATTTCTGAAGTGCTATTGCGTAGATTGTCCGCTTTTAGCCAGCACCGGGCTTGTAATTGTACCGAGGTTGGTGTGAAGCCGGATATTACGGTCTGCGCACTCTCCGCCGCGACGACCAGATCGTGGCCGCCAAGAGTTTTTTGTAAAACTTCCAGTGCCAGCCCGACATCATTGTCGCGAGCGATTTCCAAAACAATATCCATGCGCCTGGTTTTAAAGCGCGAGAAATTTTTAATCTGCTTGGCCCAAATTTGCGCATTTGGCACAGTGATATATACGCCGTCCGGAGACTTTATCTCGGTGGTGAACAGGCCGATTTCCAGCACTGTGCCTTCGATATCAGGGGTTTGGATATATTCTCCGACCTTGATCGAGCGCAAGAATATCAGCATTAATCCGGCGGCAACATTGGACAGCGTGCCTTGTACGGCCAAGGCTATGGCAAGGCCAGCCGCACCAAATACTGCCAGCAAGGACGCTGCACCAATACCGGCTATGTCTAAAGCCGCATACAGCGCACCAAGAACAATAGCGTAACGAACGATGATAGCAATTATGGGCCTGAATGTGTCGTCGGCTTGCAAGCCTTTATTGTTTGCAAGCCGCTTGCGGACGACTGCGTCAGCCCAACGGGCCAAAATCCAGCCAAGAATAAAAATGCCCAGGGCGGCAAATATATCGCGCACCAAAGGCGCATAAGTCGAGCTAGCCACCCAAGCATACAATTCGCGTACAGCATCCATTATATCTATTCCGCCGCCTTGCTGTGTTCGTCTTCTTCGGGTTCATAAACCAGTAGATCGGCTGGCTGACAATTAAGCTCGCGGCAGAGCGCGCTTAGGGTCGAGAAGCGAACGGCACGGGCTTTTCCGGTTTTTAAGATAGATAAATTGGCCAAAGTAATGCCAATACGGTCAGAAAGTTCGGTTAAGGACATACGTCTGTCCAGCAAGACCCGGTCAAGATTTACACGAATGCCCATATTACACCGTCAATTTTGCGTCTTGGCGCATCCGCGCACCCTCGCGAAACACTTCCGCTAAAATAATAACCGCCAACACCATAAACCAGACATACATGCGTAAATCCGGGGCTTGCACATCGGTCGTGCCGGTGTTTTTACTGAGCCATGAAATTACAAAAGTAGAGGCCAGGCGGAGAAGCTCTCCAGACGCGACGGCAATCCAGATTGTGCGCAAGCGGTTAGCGTTTTCAGGTACAAATGGATCACCAGTTACCAATGTTTGGCAAATTTTTCGCAATTGCTTGACAATGATCAAAAATACCAATGCCACGACAATAACGCTGGCCGAGGAGACAAGAGCCATAAGCGGCGTGGTTACCTCAAAAGATTTTTTCAAAGACTCGATGCCTAAAAAGGACAAACCCGCATACAAAAAAACCAAAACGAACAAGGTTAAAAACGCCCAGCCCGCCCACCAGATAATGGTGAGCAAGACGTTTAAAAATGCAATAGCCGGGCTGGCTTTAACGCCCGTGTCTTTGCCGTCGTCTCCAGCAGGGTAAAGTGTTTCTACGCCCATAAAATACCTTTGGAAATACCTTTGACCTTATCTCTTCAAGACATATCGTTATTCAATAATTGCTCCTATTGCAAGACAAAAAACGCATAAACAAGTGAGCAGGCTTTACCATCACCGTAAAACGGTCTAGGCAAAGGCAACGCAAAACAAGGAAATACCGTGCGCCCCACCATCAAAAAACTGGTCGTTGCTTCTCATAATCAAGGCAAGGTTCGCGAAATCCGCGACTTGCTGAAACCATACGCAATAGAGGTATTTAAGGCTTCTGATCTGGGTCTGGTTGACCCTGAGGAAACCGGAACCACATTTGCCGCCAACGCGGAGCTAAAAGCAATATTGGCAGCAAACACAGCTAACATGGCGGCTTTGTCCGATGATAGCGGGCTTGTGGTTGATGCTTTGGGCGGCGCGCCCGGCATTTATTCAGCCCGCTGGGGCGAGCTGGATGACGGTAGCCGGGATTTTGCGGTGGCCATGAATAAAGTACACGATAAAATGCAAATAGCAGGCGGCCCGGATACGGCAAGATTTATCTGTGCATTATCATTGGCTTTTCCTGGCGGCGATGTTTACACCTATGAGGGCAAGGTTGAGGGCCGTATCACCTGGCCGCCGCGCGGCGACAAAGGCTTTGGCTATGACCCTGTCTTTATAGCTCAAGGCGATAGGCAGACATTTGCGCAAATCGACCCTAAGGAAAAACACGCCAAAAGCCACCGCGCCGACGCGTTCGCAAAACTGATCAAAGCATGGTTTCCAGAGGAACCAGCTTAAATATGGAGACGCTCGCCGTTTATATCCACTGGCCTTATTGTGCGCGCATCTGCCCCTATTGTGATTTTAATATTTATAAAAACAAGGCCGGTGCGGAAGACGCACTGGTGGGTGCCATTTTGGGAGACATGCAGCATTGGCGACAGTTAAGCGGGCCGCGCAGACTTGTCAGCATCCATTTTGGCGGCGGTACGCCGTCTTTAATGTCGGCGAAAAACTTGGGGCTGATACTTGACCTTGCGACGCTGTTGTGGAGCGCGGTACAGGATATGGAAATTGGTTTGGAGGCCAACCCCAAAGACATAAACAAGCAGACTTTAGCAGGCTGGCGAACGGCAGGTATAGAGCGCTTGTCCATAGGGGTGCAAAGTTTTGATGATCACGCTCTTAAGTTTCTTGGTCGCGACCACACGGCCCAGGTCGCGCAAGGAGCGCTGGAAATGGCGGCTATAGACATGCCGCGTGTATCGGCAGATTTAATTTACGGCTGGTCGGGTCAAACTTCGGATATGTTACGCAGGGATTTGCGGATAGCGGCCAAAAGCGGCGCTTCGCACATTTCCGCCTATCAATTAACCATTGAGCCAGGCACTGCCTTTGGCAAAGCCGGGATGCGGGGTATCAGTAAAGCCGTCAGTACGGACATGAGTGCAGATTTATTTGAACTGGTCGCAGCCACATTACCGGAGGCTGGGTATGAAAAATACGAAGTGTCAAACTTTGCCACCGCCAAAGCCGCGCGTTCGCGCCATAATTTGATGTATTGGCAAGGTGCAGATTATGCGGGAATTGGGCCGGGAGCCCACGGTCGGTTAACGGTTGACGATGTGCGCACCGCAAGCATAGCTAGCCTAAAACCCAAAGACTATATAGCCAGTGTAAACGAAATGGGGCACGGCGTAGCCAAGAGCGAAACGCTTAGCCCCCAGGCTTGGGCCGAGGAATATGTGTTGATGGGACTGCGGATAAGGTCAGGTATCAGTCTGTCTCGGTACCGACAGATATCCGGTCAAACACTCAAGCTTGAAACAATTGCCGAATTTGAAAAAGCCGGATTGCTGGCAAGAAAAAACGATCAATTATCCGCCACCACGAAAGGAAGCCTGGTGCTAGATGCATTGTGCCGCGAACTGCTTTGTTAAAACGCACCGTCGGTTGATTTAGGTGCGGCGCTTATGACGACAAAGCGCCCGCCCTTGATTTGGTAAACCGCCAGGCCGCGCTCGGGCGTGCCTGCGGGGGTAAATCTTATCAAGCCGTCAACACCGAAAAAACCTGCCGGGTCAATGAGGCGTTGCCGGCGCTCTGCCGCACCGCTTTCGGCGACAAAGGCGGCGATATTGACCCCGTCATAAGCCAGAGACGCCAACCGCGACGGCTCTTCGCCGTAGGTCGCATCATAATTGGCGTTAAAAATCAATTTTCCGTCCAGATCAGGCCCGGCAAAAATCCCCCCGGCCAATGCTGGTTCTTTTGCGGCTTCATCACGGTTCCACAAGCCCGTCCCCATGATCTGCACATGGCGGGTGTTTTCATTGTAAAACGTCAACAATGGCGCCAAAGACCGCAAGGCTGTACCGCCTTCGGGGAGTAAAATAACATGATAAGGATCATCGAATTCAGGGTTTTTGGCGGTTACTTCTGGCGAGGGGAACATATTTGCCAATCTTGCGGCAGGTTCTTGCATGACCGTAATGTCTTTTCCCGCATATGTTTCCACCCCGGCCAGTAGACCACCCAAGCGGTGAACTTCTTGCGCGTAAGCGTTAAGAACACGCTTTCCGTAGGTGGATTCTGGCCCAAGAAACGCGAACTTTGTAGCGCCTGCTTCGGCGGCAAATTGTGTGATGCGTCTAACCTCGGCTTCCGGCGGGAAGCTCAACAAATATACACCCATCCCGGCGACATTCGTATCAGTGGAAAAGCCAATAACGGGAATATTGGCTTCATAGGCTATATTGCCAACCGCCCTGACGGATTTGGCCAGCACGGGGCCCAATATAATATCTGCGCCTTGATCAAGCGCGGTTTTAGCGGCCCGTTCGGCGCCTTGTACAGTGCCGGTGCTATCCAGGGCCATTAGCAATACATTATTATCGTTATGGCCAAATATCGCCAACTCAGCGGCCAATAGCATTGAATTGGCTTCGTCGCGCAAAGTCTTGGATTTTGCGGAAAACGGCAAAAGAATGGCAACGCGCTTGATGTTGCCCTGCGCCATAAACGCAGGTGTTAGACCCCGGGCTTCGCTTGCTGGTTCCGTTTCGTCTGTAGGGACAGGTACTGGCACCTCTGTTTCGCCCGGTACGGGCTCTTGGGTTATTGGCGGTTGGGGGGCTTGAGGGTAATGTGGTCCTGGTTGCGGTGAGGTCGTTGCACAGGCGCTAAGAATAACGGCGGCGGTGAACACAGCGGCAATCCTTTTTAAGAAGGACAGCCTCGGTTTTGCAAAAAAGCCTATTGTGCTTGTTTTCGCATTCGCTTTTCTGTTCGCTTTTATGTTTGGTGTGGCGTAAACCATATTACAATATGTCATATTTACTTCCTAACCGCTTTATTTTCTAACCTCAAAGGACAAATGTGCC
>CAZCUM010000047.1:0-21254 GCA_964502015.1 uncultured Robiginitomaculum sp.
ATTTTCGCCTGGGCCTTCTCGTAAGCGGCCTGGCTGGACACCGGATTTTCTTAAAGACGCGGCCCTTGGCCGTTCTCACCGTAGCCCTTTGGGCAAGCAGGTTCTTAAGGAAGTTATCGACCTTTCACGCGAAGTGCTTGAGGTTCCTGATACCCACCGCATTGCCATTGTGCCTGCGTCTGATACGGGCGCGGTTGAAATGGCCATGTGGTCTATGTTGGGGCCACGAGGTGTTGATGTGGCCGCCTGGGAAAACTTTGGTTATGCCTGGATTACCGACGCGCAGAGCCAATTGCCCTTGGATGATTTGCGGATTTTCAAAGCTGAATACGGCGAACTGCCAGATCTGTCCCAATATACGGGTGATCGGGATTTGGTGTTTACCTGGAACGGCACGACCGGCGGGGTAAGGGTGCCGAGCGCTGATTTTATTCCGGCTGACCGCGAAGGTGTTACCATTTGTGATGCCACGTCCGCCGCTTTCGCCCAGAAACTGCCTTGGGACAAGCTGGATGTAACCACATATTCCTGGCAGAAAAACATGGGCGGGGAAGCCGGGCACGGCATGATCATTCTGTCGCCCCATGCGGTCGAGCGGCTGGAAAGCTATACGCCGCCCTGGCCCTTGCCGAAGATTTTTCGCATGACCAAAAACGGCAAGCTTAATGAGGCGTTGTTCGAAGGCTCGACCCTGAACACACCGTCTTTAATGTGCGCCGAAGATCATATTGAAACTTTGAAATGGGTGCGCGACCAAGGCGGTAAAAAGGGCGGCCTCCAGTGGATGCATGACCGTGCGGACGAAAATTTCCGGGTTTTACAAGACTGGATGGACAAGACACCGTGGATTGAAAATCTGTGCACTGTGCCCGAGCAGCGCTCCAACACGGGCGTGTGTATGAAAATCATTGACCCGCGTTTTGCCGCCCTTGATGCAGCCGGGCAATCGGCATTTGCGTCTGGCATTGTCAAGATGATCAGCGCCGAGGACGTAGCCTATGATTTTGGCTCCTACCGCACCGCGCCTCCGGGCTTTCGGGTCTGGGCGTCGGGGCTAATTGGCAAGCAGGATATTGAACGCCTGATCCCGTGGCTGGAATGGGGTTTTGAAAGCCAATGCGCCGCCACTTTTTAATTTAAATTATTTAAAGGAGAACGCTCATGACCAGAGTGTTAATTGCTGACAAAATGTCAGACGAAGCAAGACATGTATTTAAAAACAGAGGTGTTGATGTGGATGTCATTACCGGACTTTCCAAAGACGAGTTGATCAAAATTATCCCGGAATATGACGGTTTGGCGGTGCGTTCAAGCACAAGGCCGGACGCGGACATCATCGCTGCTGCGACAAATCTGAAAGTCATAGGCCGAGCCGGTATTGGCACGGACAATATCGACAAAAAATCTGCCACGGCACGCGGTATTGTTGTCATGAACACACCCTTTGGCAATGCAATAACTACGGCTGAACATGCGCTGGCATTGTTGCTTTCGTGTGCAAGGCAAATCCCGGCGGCGTCAATCCGCACCCAGGCGGGCGAATGGCCCAAGGCGGATTTCAAGGGCATTGAGCTGTATAACAAGACGCTGGGCATTATTGGTTGCGGCAATATTGGCGCACTGGTAGCCGAACGGGCCTTGGCGCTTAAGATGAAAGTCATCGCTTATGACCCTTATCTGACACCGGAGCGTGCCGTGGCACTGGGCGTCGAAAAAGTCGAGCTTGATGATGTCTTCACCCGAGCCGATGCCATCACACTGCACACACCGCTTACGGACGGAACACGGGGCATTGTCAGCCGGGAAGCTTTGTCCAAAACCAAGCCGGGGCTTATTTTGGTCAATGCCGCTCGTGGTGGTCTGGTGGATGAGGCGGCCTTGAAAGAATATCTTGAGAGCGGTCATATTCGGGCGGCCGCTCTGGATGTATTTGAGAGCGAACCTGCAAAAGACAATCCTTTGTTTGGGACGAAAAACTTTATCGCCACACCGCATCTGGGCGCATCGACACTGGAAGCCCAGGAAAATGTCGCCGTGCAGGTGGCCGAGCAAATGGCGGACTTCCTGCTGACGGGTGCCGTGACCAATGCCCTTAACATGCCTTCGATTAGCGCCGAGGAAGCACCGCGCTTAAAGCCGTTTGTGGATTTGGCCGAAAAGCTTGGCGCTATGACCGGGCAATTGCTGGAGGAGCCCATCAAGGCGGTGGAGTTTTGTTATATGGGCGATGTTGCCGGACTTAATACCAAGCCTATGACGGCGGCCGCATTGTCGGGCTTGCTCTCGCCTATGATGAGCGAGGTCAATATGGTCTCCGCGCCTGCCATAGCTGCTGACCGAGGGATTGAAGTCAAGGAATCTACTCAAGGGGAAGCGGGTAATCAGGATAACCTGATCAAGCTTGTCATTGATTTGGGCACACGGACACTGGAGATTACGGGTTCACTATACGGCGGCGAGCCGCGCTTGCTCAACCTGTTTGGCGTATCTATGGACGCGGCCTTCACGCCTAACATGCTCTATGTTCGAAACGAAGACAAACCAGGGTTTATCGGTGCTCTCGGTACGTTATTGGGGGATAGCAAAGTCAATATAGCTACGTTTTTTCTGGGCCGCGACGCCCAGGGCGGGCGGGCTATTTGTCTGGTCTCCATTGACGGGCCAGTGAGTGCGGAAATCGAAGACGCAGTTCGCAATATTGACCAGGTGAAATTTGCCAAGGCATTGAATTTTTAATGCAGATTTGTGGGATGGGTTACAGGTAAATGCCGTGAATTTAATCTGCACAAAGCTAAATCAATGTGTTAGGTTTTTGTAAGATTCTATGCGGGGTATGTATGAAGAAATTATTTTTATCAACCGTACTTCTGTGCGGTTTGTCAGGATATGGTGCGGTATCGACGCAAGCTGACGAAATCCGTCTTGGGGTCATGCTGCATGATGCCCAGTTTTTTGATGGTGTGCTTGGTGGTCGCCACGGTAAGGAACAGAGCATATCTGTGACCGGGGAATATATTTTCAATTCACCGGACTGGTTGTCATGGGCCTATAGCCCGAAAGCATTTATAGGCGGGTCGCTGAATTTGGGCGGCAAAACTTCTTTTGGCGGTGCGGGCCTGTTGTGGCGTCATGATTTTCAGAACAAATATTACGCTGATTTGGGTTTTGGCCTTGTGGTTCACGATGGTGCTATTCGAACGCCAGACCCGCTTTTGTCACTTGACCCTGTAGAGGTTGCTGAACGTCGCCGGCGTAAATTTACCGAAATCGAATTTGGTGCCCGCTTACTTTTTCGCACTGGGTTTACCTTTGGATACCGATTTAATGAAAAATGGGCTGGTGAAATCGCCTATGAGCATTTAAGTCATGGTCAGATACTGGGCGGTCCGGAAAACGAAGGCACAAATAATGTCGGTTTTCGCGTTGCCCGCAGGTTTTAAATTTAGATTTAGTCAAAGGATGTTTTAGTGGCAAATGTAGTTGTGGTCGGCTCCCAATGGGGCGACGAGGGTAAGGGCAAGATTGTTGACTGGCTGTCAAGCCGGGCAGATGTTATTGCGCGTTTTCAAGGTGGGCACAATGCTGGCCATACACTCGTCATTGATGGCACGGTTTATAAACTATCCCTATTGCCATCGGGTGTTGTACGCGGCGACAAATTGTCGGTTATTGGCAATGGCGTTGTGGTTGACCCCTGGGCCTTGGTTGATGAGATGGCCCGTATTCGCGAACAAGGTGTTAAGGTCACTCCTGATAATTTAATCATTTCGGAAACAGCGACCTTGATTTTGCCTATTCACGGCGAGCTTGACGCCATTCGTGAAAACCGCACGGACGGTATTAAAATCGGTACGACCAAGCGCGGTATCGGCCCGGCCTATGAAGACAAGGTGGCCAGGCGAGCAATTCGTGTTTGCGACTTGGCCGACGAAACCGGGCTGGCTGCCCGTGTCGCAAACTTGCTACATCACCATAATGCCCTACGTCAGGGCTTAGGGCACGGCCCTGCGGATGCGGACGAACTCACCCAGAAATTACTGAATATTGCGCCTAAAATATTACCCTTCGCTGGCCCGGTTTGGCACGAGCTAGACAAAGCGTCCCGGGCTGACAAACGCATTTTGTTCGAAGGTGCCCAAGGGGCTATGCTCGATATTGACCACGGTACATATCCGTTCGTGACGTCTTCAAATACCATAGCCGGACAGGCTGCGGGCGGCTCTGGTATGGGGCCACGGGCTTTGTCTTATGTTTTGGGTATTACCAAAGCTTACACAACCCGTGTAGGAGAGGGGCCGTTTCCGACCGAGCTTTTTGATGATGTCGGGCAGCGCCTCGGCGAGCGTGGCCATGAATTTGGCACGGTGACCGGGCGGCAGAGACGCTGCGGTTGGTTTGATGCGGTTATGGTGCGCCAAGCCATTACCATTGGCGGCATTGACGGTATAGCGCTCACCAAAATCGACGTGCTGGACGGTATGCCGGAGATTAAAATCTGTATCGGCTATAAATTGGGTGATCAGCGTCTGCGCCGTTTCCCGGCCAGCGCCGCTGACCAAGCTGCCGTAGAGCCGATTTACGAGACTATGGAGGGCTGGAGCGACACCACGGTTGGCGCGCGCACCACGGCTGATCTACCCGCGCAAGCCATCAAATATATTCGTCGCCTGGAGGAGTTGATCGGTGTCCCCGCCGCTATGATCTCTACCTCACCCGAGCGCGAAGACACAATCTTGATGCGCGATCCGTTTAAGGCTTGATGATGAAGGCACTCCCGCTTTGGCGACTTGCTGAATGGGTAAATATCGTTTTCTACAGTATTTTGGTTTTTGAGATGTTGCGGCTGTGGTTTGCGCCCGGCCCGCAAGATGTGGGCCGTATTTTGACCCTGGCCATGCTGATGGTATTCGAATTTGTGCTGGTGCATTCCGGCCTATTTATGGCGGTATTTCCCAGACGGATTTCCTTGATTTTACTGATTCCGTTTTACGGCCTGTTTGCAATTGTCTTTAATTTTATAGTGCCGGGCAATGCTATATTGTTTTTGTATCTGGCTGTGATTTTTGTCCGGATGCGGTTTGCCTTTTCCAACCCGACCCGAGCTGAAAAAACCAAAACTCTCATTGTCACCATTTGTGCGGCATTTTTATACTTTGTTTTGGTGTTTATATTTGCTTTTGGCGCCAATTTTATTCCGGACTTCGGCTTGAACCAGGATTTCCTTCAATCAAACGCATATTTCAATTTGAGCGACGCAGGGGGTATATTTGTCGAACAACCCCATATTCCCCTAGCCATGGGTAGCGTCTATTTCACACTTCTGGCTTTGCTGGAGGTTAAAGTATACGGCTTGCTGAAACCAAAACCGGGTTTTACTGACCCAGCTTGACTGCTTGCACCGTGCTGGTTGATTTTTCCCTACAGCCTAGGTGCGTAATTTTACGACAAAATCAATGTTACCTTTTGCCAAAACTTATTTTATGTCTATATTCCCATAAACAGGGAGACCGCAATGGACGGATTTAACGATACACATGCAAATTCTGTGGGGGCCAATTCTGTGGGGGCTAGTAATGCAGACGTGCGCGGAGGTGTGCAGGAACGATATGCAGATGGTGCCCACGAAGTTGAACCGACATTGTGCTGCCCCATAGACTATGACCCGCAATATTTGAAAATAATCCCTGACGACGTGATCGAACGGGATTATGGCTGCGGGGATCCGTCGCGTTATGTACGCGAGGGTGATGTGGTTTTGGATTTGGGTTCTGGCGGGGGAAAAATTTGCTTTATTGCTTCTCAAATTGTTGGGCCCAAGGGCAAGGTTATCGGCATTGATATGACCGACGATATGTTGGAGTTGGCCCGCAGCAATGCGCCGATCATCGCCGAGCGGGTTGGATATGACAATGTAGAGTTTAAGCGCGGACATATTGAAGATTTAAAAACCGATCTGGACGAACTCAATATATGGTTAGCAAAAAACCCGGTCAAAGATGCGGGCGGCATGGAAGCTATGGAAGCGGAAATCTTGCGCCTGCAAACCGAAATGCCGATGATTCCGGATAATAGCGTCGATGTTATTGTCTCCAATTGCGTGCTGAACCTGGTGTCTGACAGCAAGAAAAAACAGCTTTTTGCGGAGATGTTCCGGGTGCTTAAAGTCGGCGGGCGCGTGGCCGTATCGGACATTATCTCCGACGAAGATAGCCCCGAAAGCTTAAAGCAAGATGCGCGGCTGTGGTCTGGTTGCATCTCCGGTGCGCTCACCGAAGAGGGTTTCGGGGAGGCATTGGAGGAAGCCGGGTTTCACGGCATCACCATTGATAAATTTGAAATGGAGCCGTGGCAAATTGTTGAGGGCATTGAGTACCGCTCTGCCACCTATCTGGCTTATAAGGGCAAGCAGGGCGTATGTTTGGAGAAAAATCAGGCGGTTATCTATCTCGGCCCGTGGCGCCATATCAAGGATGATGATGGCCATGTGTTTAAACGAGGTGTTCGCTCCGCCGTTTGTGCCAAGACATTTAAGCTGTTGCAGCAAGAACCCTACGCTGGTCAATTCGCCTATATTGAACCTGCCATAGAAGTGACGGACAAGATAGATTTTTCGGATCGCGCCGTGCGCCGCCGCGACCCAAGTGAGACCAAAACAGGTGCGGACAAATTAACCACAGACCCCAGTCAGGGTAGTTCATGTTGTTAGGATAACGCTATGAAATTTCGTGTATTTTTATTTTTCACATCGGTAATTGTAACATTATTTTTATTTGCAGCCTGTGCACCGGTAAGGTTTCTCAATACCATCACGCCGTCGGGTAGTTATAAACTGGCCAAGGATGTAGCCTATCTGGACAGTGAGGCGGGTGGAGAGCGGCAAAAGCTGGATATATACCAACCCAAACAACCCAAGACGAACGCGCCTGTTGTTGTGTTTATTTACGGCGGCTCCTGGGACACCGGAAATAAAAACATCTATAAATTTGTCGGCGAAGCCTTTGCCTCCCAGGGCTACATTACGGTCATTCCCAATTACCGTCTTGCACCTGAAGTCATGTATCCAGAATTTGTCAATGATACCGCCGCCGCTATTGCGTACACAGCAAAGCGTTATCCCGAGCAAGGATTGATCGTCATTGGCCATTCGGCTGGTGCCTATAACGCTATGATGGTCACGGTTGAACCTGAATATCTACGCGCCCTGGGGGTGGACGTTTGTCAGGTCATTGCCGGCACGGTTGGTCTAGCCGGGCCGTACGGCGCGTTTCCGTTGAAAGCGGACAAATATGTTACCATCTTTCCAGACCGCCATACCGCCGACGACGCACCGGTGAATTTGGTTAAAGGCCCGACCCCGCCTGTTTTTATGGCGATTGGAGACAAGGACACTACGGTCAGCGAACTGCACAGTCTCAAGCTTCAGGAAATCATCGAGGCACGGGGCGGGCTGGCTGATTATAAGTCCTATCCCGACCTCAACCACACAGATGTTGTCAAAGTCCTGTCGCGATATTTCGACGACGATTCAGAATTGAAAGACGATATTTTGAGTTTTATTGCGGCCAATAGTGAGAAACGGAATAATTATTGCCAATGAGTATATAGAAAATTATTCCTCAATATATTGTTTGGTATAGTTTGTGAGTGTGTCAGGAATGATTTCATAGGTGTAATTCATATAAAATGCGAGATTGAGATTGCCTGAACGCATCCATTTTACCGGGCCGTCGAGTCCGTTTATGATTACACGATAGCCCCCATTCAGTGCATTTGTTGTTGTGTTAATTTCAGCAATTATTTCATTGCGCACCTCGTTCCTATACTGATACGGATTGACAACACTGACCGAAACTTCATCATAATTGACAACTTTAGTTCTGCCAACCTCATCAATACGGTCAACAAATTCTGCCAGTTTTAATGCCAGTTTAAAAGAATCGCCGACTTTTTTCGGGATGTTGGTCTTAACTTTCAAGGTTGCGATGGAGGTGTCCGGTCGAGACCCTCTGCGAATACCCGCGTGAAATGTATCCTTGCTAAGAGGCCTGACAAAATCATTATCATCAATCAGGCTGAGAATGATCTCCGGATCATTCTTGGCGGCGACAATCATATTGTCAATTGTCGCATTCATTTCCTTGATCCGCACAGATAACTCGCGACTATCGTTTTCAACATTGACCTCAAGTAAAAGAAAATCACCTTTCTTTTCTATAGTAATTCCTGGAGAATCAATGATGCGTGATCCCGTCACAATCACTTCGTCCAGTTGTGCATATGCGGGTACGCTAAAACCAAACACCATCAAAACCGATAAAATAAACGCCCGCATAATACTCTCCAATATTTGGTTCAATGTGACATTTGTGAACATTGCAATCAAGGGTGTTTATCCCGGGTAAATAGGTTATAATTGCTACCCAGCCCGTCCGTATGCTAACTTCATCCAGCCTCTCACATCATCATCAAAATCAGTGTTTTTCTCCAACCTGACCTTATGACTGCACATGGCGTTGCCGGGGAGGAGCCGCTCGGTAGCAGGTTCGCCTTTGAGGCTGACACCCAGATCAATGCGGGTTTTTGTGGCGGGAGTGATAAGGGCGAATTGTTTTTTTCGGCGCAAAGACACGCTGGATTTTTTTGACGAGATTTCAACATCCGTGCCCAAGTTTTTTGCATAGGCGACAAGGGCGTTATGTAAAGGCCGTAGCCCGGCTTTGGCACCTGAATATTGCGCGGCCACAAGATCAATCTCCTCACCCGTTTCCAGGGTTTTTGCCGCAATTAAATTTGCAAAACCGTGCGTAACCCCGTGATCGGATTTCAATATTTTGACGATCTGCCCGTGTTTTTCCAATCCGCAAGTCTTGGTGATTATAAGCCAGTCCGGTAAAGACTTCCCGGTTTTCTCCGGTAAATTATCAATCATGGTTTGTACCATTTCTTCCGGTGTTGCCATAATAATGCCTCCCTTTGTATTTCGAGTATAGGTCAGGGTACACGCAAATGCAAATCTACGATGAAATTCTTGTTGAGACTGGACAATATCTCTCTACACTAGCGCCTTATGAAAACATACGATGCCATCATCATCGGGGCAGGGCATAACGGACTGGTTTGTGCGTTTTATTTGGCGCGAAAAGGTATGTCGGTCTGTGTACTTGAGAGATCGGGCGTTGTTGGCGGTGCGGCGATTACCGAGGAATTTTACCGCGATGCGTCCGGGGGCTTCAGGAATTCTGTAGCCAGTTATACCGTGTCCTTGCTTCAGCCAAAAATCATCAAGGATATGGAGCTTGCCAAACACGGGCTTCGTGTCGTGCTCCGCAAGGTGGATAATTATTTGCCCCTAGACGGTGATTATCTACTGGCTGGGCGGAGCGGATTGACCTTGGGCGAAATTGCCCGCCATAGCGAGCGGGACGCAAAATCCTATCCCCGTTACCAGGCGGCGTTGGAGGAAATTGTTGCTCTGCTCAAGCAGTTTTTATTGGTCGCGCCGCCAAATGCTGGCGGCGGTCTTTCGGATATATTGGCGCTCCTGAAAGCAGGCAATACAATGCGCAAATTATCCACGGCGACCCAGCGCGACTTGCTAGATTTTTTTACAAAATCAGCAACAGAAATCCTTGAGCAATATTTTGAAAACGAAGCGGTCAAAGCCCTGTTCGGCTTTGATGCAATCGTCGGGCATTTTGCATCCCCGAATGAACCCGGCTCGGCCTATGTGTTGTTGCATCACGTGTTCGGAGAAGCGGCGGGTGTGCCCGGTGCCTGGGGCCATGCTATAGGCGGCATGGGCGCGATCACCCAAGCTATGCAGAGTGCATGTGAAGAGCAGGGCGTCGAGATTGTCACGGAATGTCTCGTCAAAAGCATCGTCGCCAACAAAGGCAAAATTACAGAAATCACCACGGATAAACAGAACTATAAAACTAGTTTAGTGGTTTCGTCCGTGCATCCGAAAATACTGTTTGAACAATTGGTGGACGCGGATGATTTACCGCGTGATTTTCGCACCCGCATTAAAAACTACAAATCCCACTCCGGCACATTTCGTATGAATGTTGCGCTGGGCGAACTGCCGAAATTCAGCAATGCGCCAACCACGAAACAACAAAGCAAAGACTATCTCACCTCTGGTATCATCATCGCGCCGAGCCTTGAATATATGGACGTAGCCTGGCTCACGGCCAAAGCCTATGGATGGTCGGACGCGCCGATTATAGAAATGCTTATACCGTCAACATTGGATGATAGTCTTGCGCCCAAAGGCAAACATGTTGCGAGTTTGTTTTGTCAACAATTTGCCTTCGATCTACCGGACGGGAAAAGTTGGGATGATGTACGCGAACAGGTCGCCGATCATATTATAGGCACGGTAGATAAATACGCGCCCGGATTTGCAAAATCCGTATTGGGCCGCCAAGTCCTGTCCCCCCTCGACCTAGAGCGTAAATTTGCCCTCATAGGCGGCGACATATTCCACGGCCGTATGAGCCTCGACCAATTGTTTTCCGCCAGGCCCGTCCTGGGCCACGGCGCTTACCGCGCCCCCATAAAAGGCCTCTATATGTGCGGCTCCGGCACCCACCCAGGCGGCGGCGTCACGGGAGCACCGGGCCATAATGCGGCGCAGGTGATTTTAAAAGACCGCAAGCGTTTCTTGTAAGAATCATTTTGCTGTGCCATAGTGATGATTCCGAGGGGTGTTGGCGATACTTGCCAACTGAGATTTACCCTTAAAACTTGATCCCGGTCATGCGGGCGGAAGGACGGATGTGACACAAGACGAATTTAACGCATTTTGCGCCACACTGGCGCACACCATACATGTCGTGCAATGGGGTGGGGCGGATGTCTGGAAAGTTGGTAGCGCGGACAAGAACAAAGTATTTGTTGTTGGGGGCTGGAATAAGGATAGTGAAGAATTCGCAGCGTCGTTCAAATGCGGGGAAATCGCCTTTGAATTTCTGCGCGATACTCCTGGCTGCCGCCCCGCACCATATCTTGCTTCTCGCGGTATGAAATGGATACAGCGCACCAGTGACGAGAGCATGAGCGACGCGGACTTAAAGGATTACTTGCGCGAAAGTTATCGGTTGGTATCGCTGAATTTGACTAAGAAATTACAACGGGAATTGGGGCTTAATCAGGGGGACGAGGGTGTCTGAGTTTTCCGACTTTATAGTCTATGTTGATGAAAGTGGCGACCATAACTTGATCAATGTTAATCCAGATTTCCCTGTTTTTTGCTTGTCATTTTGTATTGTTACCAAAGATAGATATCTATCAAAGATAGTTCCGTCGTTTCAAAAATTTAAATTTGATTTTTGGGGACATGATCTTGTTGTGTTGCATGAGCATGAAATACGGAAATCGAAAAACAAGTTTAGTTTTCTAATGGAATCTCAAGAAGTCCGGCAGGTTTTCTTTGGGGAATTAAATAGTTTAATCAAAAACGCTGATATGTCAGTTTTTGCGGCAGTTATTCAAAAAGGCCGCCTGAAGAAACAATATGCATATCCTGATAATCCTTATCACATTGCTTTGTTGTTTTGCATGGAACGATTGCGAGAATTTTTAATTAGCAACAGTCAGGAAAACAAAAGAATTAGTGTTGTTTTTGAGAGCAGGGGCAAGAAAGAAGATAATGATTTGGAAATAGAATTTCGTAGAATATGTGATAATGAAAGGAACTGGGGTTATAAAAGCCCTAATTTCAAAATGTTCGATTTTGAACCCATATTTGCTTCTAAGGCAACTAATTCTACAGGGTTACAATTGGCAGATTTGGTAGCAAGGCCGATTGCGCTAAGCGTTATTAGGCCTGATCAACCAAACAGAGCCTATGAGATTATCAAAGAAAAACTTAGTTTAAAGACATTTCCGTGAGCAAAATTACCTATGCAAAAAACAAAAAGGCCTTGGGTATTCCCAAAACCTCAGTGTCGACTAGGTATTCCCGGTCCTTAGTATCAATATAAGCGATAAACGAAAAATGTCAAGTATGGAACAAGAACGGTATTTCAGGAGAAACCAAAATGAATAAACTAATAGACCAATCGCAATTCCAGACGCCGACCGTGACCACGGGCGCATTACCTGCTTCTACAAAAACCTTCACCAACCCCGCGAGCGCACCTGACATATCCGTGGCGCACCGCTCTATCGCTTTGCACCCGTCCGCCAATGAGCCGGATGTTGTGGTTTATGATACTTCGGGGCCGTATTCTGACCCGTCCATCACCATTGACCTAGAGGCGGGTCTTGCCCGTCCGCGTACCGACTGGGTTTTGGAGCGCGGTAACGCCGAGGTATATGTTGGCCGCGACGTTAAACCCGAAGACAACGGCGGGGCTAGTGGCAAATATCTGGCGCGGGAATTTCCCATTAAAAACAAGCCTTTGCGGCGCAAAGATAATGACGTTCCCTTTACACAATACGAATACGCCAAGGCCGGGGTTATCACCAAGGAAATGATCTATGTGGCCGAACGTGAAAACCTTGGCCGTAAGCAAGCCGTGCCGGGCGCGCAGGCGCGGGTGGATGCGGGGGAGAGCTTTGGCGCGGATATTCCGGCTTTTGTAACACCGGAATTTGTCATGGACGAGATTGCGCGAGGTCGGGCCATCATCCCGTCCAATGTCAACCACCCGGAGATTGAGCCGCAAATCATTGGCCGTAATTTCCTGGTCAAAATCAATGCCAATATCGGCAATAGCGCCGTAGCGTCCTCGGTCGAGGAAGAGGTGGATAAAATGGTCTGGGCCACAAGATGGGGCGCGGATAATGTCATGGATTTGTCTACTGGTCGCAACATCCACAACACCCGCGAATGGATTATCCGCAACAGCCCCGTGCCCATCGGCACTGTACCAATTTATCAGGCGCTTGAGAAAGTGGGCGGCGTCGCCGAAGACCTGACATGGGAAGTGTTTCGCGACACCCTGATCGAGCAAGCCGAGCAGGGGGTGGATTATTTCACCATCCATGCGGGCGTGCGTCTGGCCTATATTCATCTGACCGCCCACCGGGTTACGGGCATCGTGTCGCGAGGCGGCTCGATCATGGCCAAATGGATGTTGTCGCGCCATGAAGAGAGTTTTCTCTATACCCATTTCGAGGATATTTGTGATATTATGCGCACCTATGATGTTTCGTTTTCATTGGGCGACGGCCTGCGGCCCGGCTCTATCGCCGACGCCAATGACCGGGCGCAGTTTGCCGAGTTGGAGACCCTGGGCGAGCTAACCCAAATCGCCTGGGCCAAGGGCTGCCAGGTGATGATTGAAGGCCCCGGTCATGTGCCCATGCACAAAATCAAAGCCAATATGGAGAAGCAATTAGAGGTCTGCGGCGAAGCCCCGTTCTACACGCTCGGCCCGCTCACCACAGACATCGCGCCCGGTTATGACCACATAACATCCGGCATCGGTGCTGCCATGATCGGCTGGTTCGGCACCAGCATGTTATGCTATGTCACCCCCAAAGAACATCTGGGGCTTCCTGATAGAGACGACGTAAAAGTCGGCGTCATCACCTACAAACTAGCCGCCCACGCCGCCGACCTGGCCAAAGGTCACCCGGCCGCGCAATTACGTGATGATGCGCTGTCCCGTGCAAGGTTCGAGTTTAGATGGCAAGACCAGTTCAACCTAAGCCTGGATCCGGAAACCGCCAAAGATTACCACGACCAAACCCTACCAAAAGACGCCCACAAAGTAGCGCATTTTTGCTCAATGTGCGGCCCCAAATTTTGCAGCATGAAAATAACCCAGGACGTCCGCGACTACACAGAAACTCTGAGCGATAACGAAAAAGCCAGTTTGGAAGCCCAAGCCCAAGAGGGCATGGCCGGGATGTCAGAGAAGTTTAAGGAAATGGGCGGGGAGATTTATTTGGAAACGGGGGAGTAATTATGGCACTTGCAAAATATTATGAAGATATTCAACACTCTATTGATGAAGCGAAAAAAAATATTCACAAAACTGTTAAGGAAGAAATGCCTAATGAGAAAATTACTGATCCTCTTTCTTCTCAGTATAAGCATGCGATTGCGTTGGAAAAACATATACTTGCAATAGAACAACAATTCAAAAGACTGCTAAAAACTGCTAATGATCCAAGTCTGGTTATTTCAAGAGAATTAGAAAAGTTGAAAGAAGAAAATGCTAAATTTAAGTCATTGGATTCTGACAAACTCTATACCCAAGAAGATTTTGATAACCTTAATAGCGCGTACACAAGTAAGTTGAATGGTGGTAATTTTCTACATCAAAAAGAAATCCAAGCACAGCGCACCAAATTCATAACTAAAATGAAATTGAAAGATAAACAAATCAAAAATATCGAGGAAAAAACAAGAAAAATAATAAAGCAGGCGCATTCAAAAACTAACAAAGAACGTAGAGCAAGGGAGCGTTTGCAAACAAAACTGGAAAATTTGGGTGTGCCCAAGGTGGTAGTTCCACCTCGAAAGAAAAAGGCTCGCAAAGAATTCTACAAATAAAATACCTCCCACACCCCGCTCATACCCACGAAAGGTGGGTGCCCAGTTTCTTCAAACATGTGCGGGCTTGCCCGCTCTTTATTTGCTAACGCCCTGTTAAGGGTGGGGATCGGGGGTCTTAGAAAGCTGACCCCCTATAACGCACCATATGCCAGCATGGCGTTGGCGACTTTATCGAAGCCTGCGATATTTGCGCCTTTGAAATAGTCTACCGTGCCGTCTTCGCGTTTGCCTTTGGTTACGCATTGGCTGTGGATATTGTTGATGATCTTTTTGAGATGGGCGTCGACTTCTTCCCGTGACCAACTCATGCGCAGGGAGTTTTGGCTCATTTCCAGGCCCGACACGGCAACCCCGCCGGCATTGGCGGCTTTGGAGGGGGCGTGCATGATCGGGCTGTCGCGGATAATGTCTATGGCGTCCGGGTCGGACGGCATATTGGCGCCCTCGGAGATGGCCGTGCAACCATTTTTGACCAGTGCGCGGGCATCGGCAGCTTCGATTTCGTTTTGGGTGGCGCACGGGAAGGCCAAATTACATTTTAGCGCCCAGGGCCGGTTGCCTTCATAATATGTGGCCCCGAAACCGTCAGCACATTCCGCCATGCGTCCACCGCGCACATTTTTCAAGTCCATCACCCATTCCAGGTTTTCTCTGGTCATACCGTTTTCCACATAAATTGTGCCGCCGGAATCTGACATGGATATGACTTTGGCACCCAGTTCGATCAGTTTTTCCACGCAAAATTGCGCCACATTCCCGGAGCCGGACACGGCGCAAGTCTTGCCCTCAATGCTGTCGCCTTGGGTCGCCAACATATCCACCATCATATAGACAACGCCGTAACCTGTCGCCTCTGGACGAATATTACTGCCGCCAAATTCTATGCCTTTGCCGGTCAGCACACCCTCAAACCTGTCCATCAGGCGTTTGTATTGGCCAAACATATAACCAACTTCGCGGGCACCCACACCAATATCGCCCGCAGGCACATCGGTATTAGGGCCGATATATTTGGAAAGCTCGGTCATGAAAGCCTGGCAAAAGCGCATGATCTCGCGGTCGGATTTACCCTTGGGGTTAAAATCCGCCCCGCCTTTGCCGCCGCCCAGCGGCAGACCTGTCAGGCTGTTTTTAAACACTTGCTCAAAGGCGAGAAATTTTAACACGCTTTGGGTGACGGTCGGATGAAACCTTATGCCGCCTTTATAGGGGCCAATGGCGTTGTTTTGTTGTACCCTATAGCCCCGGTTCACCCGGATGTTTCCGGCGTCGTCTTCCCAGATTACGCGAAAGGATATGATCCTGTCCGGCTCGGTCATACGCTCCAAAATCCGCATTTTCTTGATGCGGTCATTGTCGCGGATATAGGGAATAATATCCATAGCCACTTCGTGTACGGCCTGGTGGAATTCCGGCTCACCGGGATTTCGGCGAATAACGCCTTTCATAAATGCTGCTAAATCTTTGTCTTTAATGTCGCTCATAGCGCGGCCCCTTGTTAAGTTTTTCCCGTCTCTTTTTGTTGTATAATGAGACTTGGTTGCAACTATAATTGAGATAACGCGAAATTGATACTATTTATTTTTAGGCCAGTCTTTATTTCTTGGGCCATCCTGCGGCAGATAAAACTTGCTCAATAATTTGCGGGTTGTCTTTGAAAGTTTCGCGCATGAGTGCAATATCCGCTTTGGCTTCGGCCTCTTGGCCCAGAACGCGCCGTGCCCGTAATAACCGTGTCCAGCCGTCGGGGTCATTTGGACTGGCTTTTAGCTTTTCAGCCAGTCCTGCCACCATACCCTCAATCATGGCTTGGCGGTCTTGTGCGGGCATATTGGCCGCGTCCTGCATTTGCCTGGCTGTAGGGCCGGGTGCTGTTGGTGCAGGTTGCGCGGTTTGTTGAGCGATGAATTGTTTGGCGCTGGTTAGTTCTGCCAAAACATTGGAGTTGTTGTTGGTCAACTCAAGGGTTTGCTCGTAGGCAGCTATAGCCTCATCATAACGGCGCAATGTCATCAGGCTGCGGGCATAAAGCACCCAACCTTGAGGGTTTTGCGGGTCTTGCTCCAGTTTTTGTTCAAGCCTGGCAACCGCCTGTTCCAGCGACATGGCGTTTTCATGCTCGGGCGTTGCGTTTTGGGTCAAGGCTTGGGCGGGCGACAAGACCGGGCGTTGTAATGCACCGGGCTTGGTCAGGTCTGGTCTGCCAACCAGACTATAAAGGCCAATGGCGGAAAATGCGAAGATAACAAATATCGAGCTGAGGAGCAGGGCCGGAGGTGTGCTATCCGTTTGGGTTTGCGCAGTTGTGTGTTTGATGATTTGTCTTTGCAGCTCGAGTTTGGCGGCTTCCAATACCGCAATATCAACGCTCTCCCCAGCCGTTTCTATTTGAGCATCAATCTGTGCAATTTTTTCCAGATAATCCACGGTTTCACTATTTGGCGCGCTTTTAGGGGCTTGCTTGACGTAGAGCGGGCGGGCCACAAACAGCAATACAGCCATAACCAATATACCCATTATTAGCCAGATCATGTGTCGTTCCCCTTTTTGGCTTTTTCGGTTTTGGCTTTTTCGGTTTTGGATATTTTCTTAAACTGCGCCATTTCTTCATTGCTCAGAGGCTCAGGCTCTAATTGTGTCGTCGTGCGGCGTGTCCGGATGACATACCAGCCAAGCAGTATCAGCACTAGTCCTACGGGGGCAAACCATAGAAAATATGTGTTGCTTTGCATGGGTGGTTTTAAGAGGACGAAATCGCCGTAGCGCGATTGCATATAGGCAATCACCTCGGCGTTGCTGTCACCCTGCCTGATTCGGAAGCGTACCAATTTGCGCATGTCTTTGGCCAGGTCGGCATCGGATTCGTATATGGACTGGTTTTGGCAAACCACACAGCGCAAGGCGCTCCCGACCTCATGGGCGCGGGCTTCGATTTCTTTGTCCGACATGGTTTGGGCAAGTGCAGGTAGGCTTAAAAATAGGATGATGAAAATTAAACCTAAATACCTCATTGGCTTGCCTCTAATTCTTGCTCCAGCATCAGAACTACAGGTTTAATTTGATTGCGCCAGATTTTATCTGAAATCGGCCCAATATATTTATAGCGGATTTGGCCGGTATGATCGACCAAAAAGCTTTCCGGCGCCCCGGTAACACCCAGGGAAATAGCCAAAATACTGTCGGCGTCAAAGGCAACGCGGTCATAGGGGTTGCCGCCGCGCTCCAGCCACAAGCGGCCTTTTTCCATCGTGTCGCGCCAATCAATACCCAGCATAATGATTTCGTCCGCCGCCGCTAGCCTGCGCAATGTCGGGTGCTCTAAATCACAGGCCGCACACCATGAACCGAACACATTGACCAGGGTGACTTGCCCGGTGAAATAGGTTTGATCTATCTGCACATCAGGGTCAAATAAATCCGGTAGGGCGAACTCGGGAAACGGCTCGTCGATCAGTTTCGAGGGTAATTTGCTCGGATCTTTGGTCAGGCCGATTGCCAGAAATATCCCCATAACAGAAAATATCAACAGCGGGATCAAACCTTTCCAGGTCATTTTCATACCCTTGTTCACAACCTTGATCCCCGTCTATGACTTCTGTCCAATATAGAGACGAAACCCGCCAGCGCCATCATCAAAGAGCCTAGCCATATCCAGACCACAAGCGGATGCACATAGGCCCGTACCACCCATCCGGTCTCGGGGTCGCCCTCGCCGACACCCGCATACAGGTTTTTCATAAACCTGACTTTAATCCCGGCTTCGGTGGTGACCATATCGCGCACCGGATAAAAGCGTTGCGAGGAGCGCAAATTAGCAACGATTTCGCCGTTTTTTTGCACTTGCACCAGCCCTGTCATTTTCTGAAAATTGGCCTCGCGGCCAGGTGTGATGCTTTTCAACGTAAATTCATAACCACTGACATTTATGCTCTCGCCCAGCTTTAGCCGTTTGGCTTCGCTGCCTTGCCAGACGGACATGCCGGTAATACCGACCATGCATATGGCAATACCCATATGGGCCAAAAAGAAACCCCATACCGAGGCGGGCTGGGCTTTCAGGAGTTTCATAGCCCCCGGTTTGCCGAATTTGATTTTTCTGCCCATTGCCACCAATGTGCTATAGGCCAGATAGGCGGCAATGCCCAAGGACAAAGCCCCTAAAACGGACTTGCCAATCCAGAATGTCAAAGCGGCTATGACGGCAATCACGACGGCGGATTTCAGCAAATGCGGTTTTAAACTGACCCAGCTATCCTTGCGCCATTTCACCAGAGGGCCAACGCCCATAAATGCGATCAACACAATCATAACCGGGCCGAATGTCCGGTCAAAATAAGGTGCACCGACAGATATTTTATCGTTGGAGAAAGCTTCGACCAAGAGCGGGTAAAATGTGCCGAGAAACACGGTAAATGCGGCCACACTGAGCAGTAAATTATTCAGGAGCAGTCCGCCTTCTTTGGACACCAAAGTAAACTCCGGGCCGCCGCGTAATTTATGGGCGCGCAGGGCATAGAGAGTTAGGCCGCCGCCGGTTGCCAAGATCAACAAAGCCAGAATAAACACGCCGCGCTCAGGGTCTACGGCAAAAGAATGCACACTGGTCAAAACGCCGGAGCGTACAACGAATGTTCCGACCAGGCTGAGACTGAATGCGGCAATTGCCAGCAGAATTGTCCAACTGGCCATAGAATGCCTTTTGCCTAAGACCATGATGGAATGTAACAGAGCCGTGCCAGCAAGCCATGGTATGAAGGAGACGTTTTCCACCGGATCCCACATCCACCAGCCGCCCCAACCAAGCTCGTAATAGGCCCAGATACTGCCCATGGCGATGCCAATGGTCAGGAAGCTCCAGGCAATGAGTACCCACGGCCTAAGCCAGCGGGCCCACACCGCATCTACACGTCCTTCGATCAAGGCGGCAACGGCAAAGGAAAATGCCATGGAAAACCCTACATACCCAAGGTATAAAAACGGCGGATGGAAGGCCAGACCAGGGTCTTGCAATAGCGGGTTTAGGCCTTGGCCGTTAACGGGTACAGGGCTGAGGCGCTCAAACGGGTTGGAGGTGAAGACAATAAATGCCAAAAACCCGACACCAATCATGCCTTGTACCGCCAAAGCCCGCGCTTTCAAACCAGCGGGCAGGGTTTTGCCGTAAATGGGAACCAAAGCACCGAACAGGCCAAGGATGAGCACCCACAACAACATGGAGCCTTCATGATTGCCCCAAACACCGCTGATTTTATAGAGCATGGGTTTGTCGGTGTGGGAATTAACCGCCACCAATTTGGTGGAAAAATCCGACTGGATGAACACTATGGTCAAGGCGGTAAATGCTAGAGCAAGCAGTATAAATTGCGCCGTTGCAGCCCGGTCGCCAAAAGCCATCAAGCGCCCATCGTTTTTTTGCGCCCCGACCATGGGCAATATTGATTGCGCAGCTGCAACCAATAGGGCGAGAATTAAAGTAATTTGTCCAAATTCAACTATCATGGGTGCGTACATAGACGGGCTGGCAGCAAGTCACAATCATAATTTTTATAGGGAACTTGTTTATTGCGATTAGAAAAAAATACGGCTATAACAACGCAATGACAGCGCGTGCAGCCATAATCATCAAAAGTAACGACCCAAGTGCGAACAAAGGAAATCTAAACATAACTTTGTTGCTGGTTATCTGAACCAGTGAGTGTAAAACCCGCACGCCTACATAACCCCAAGCCAAATACATATAAAGATTATCTCCCTGATTGCTCAGAGCCAGATAAAACATCAATGCATAGAAAAGCACAGGTTGCTCATGTAGATGGTTGTAATTATCAGCAGCATTGACAGCGGGTTTTGGAATTTTCTGCCAAAGTGTCGGGTCTTCTATAAATTTTTGCGGGTCTTTGTCGATGGCGTTCATGGCGGGTATCCGCCTGACATACATCAGCACCCATATGACAAATGTCCAAATGATGAGTGCTAATACCGGGGTCAAAAAATTTTCCATATTATCCTCCCTTTACTCTCTCTCTCTTAGTTTTTAGGTATTGGAACGGTGTGTGGTGGGTTTGTCAAGCACAAGGCATTTTGGAATTATCCACAGACCTCGTGTTTTACCCACACAATACTGTAAAATTTTTGGTCTATGTCATAGCGCCGCCGTAGTTTTCGTGTTAGCCTGCTCTTATGGCAGATGTTTTGGAAGAATTTGGCGAAGACGGTATTGATGTTGAGGATTTGATCCCCAACAGTATCGAGGCTGAGCAAGCACTTTTGGGTGCGATTTTGTATGATAATGAGGTTTATCACCGGGTCAGCGCAATTGTTACCGCCCAGCATTTTTATAATCCCGTACATGTGCGTATTTTCGAAAGCGTATCTATTTTAATCGAACACGGCAAGCTGGCCGATGCTATTGTGCTTAAAAACCGCTTTTCCCAGGACGAAACTCTGGTGGATATTGGCGGTATTGATTATCTGGCATTGCTGTTGGAAGGGCGTCCGGACGGTTCCGCCGCGCCTGAATATGCCAAGCTGATATTTGATCTGGCCTTACGCCGTGAATTGATCCGGCTTGGCGGGGATATTAAGGCAAGCGCCGAAGACCCTGAAAACGAAAATGATGGCCGCATCCAGATCACCGAGGCCGAAGCGCAGTTGTTTTCACTGGCCGAAACCGGGGCGGTTCAGAGCGGGTTTATCGGCTTTGACAAGGCGCTCATGACCTCTATCCAGATGGCCACAG
>CAZCUM010000048.1:0-20679 GCA_964502015.1 uncultured Robiginitomaculum sp.
CCGCGAAAGCGGGTATCCAGTGAGAAATCATGTGTGCGCTTTGCGCACTCTTTATGCGCCGGTTCCCCATTGTCATGGGGATGAGCGGGGGGTGGCGTCATGACCAAAGCTATCATAACAACCCTCCCCCACCGCCGGATGGAAGCGTGGAAATGGACGGATGTTCGCGCATCCGTTCCAACGGAAAAGCCTGGTATGACTTCTGGCTGCACGCCAACATTCAGCCTGCCCTCTGGCTTAGTTGTGAAACGCGAAACCAGACCAGCACACGAAAGTGCAATGGGGAAATTGGCTGCCAATTTTGCCGGCGATGTTTATATGATTGCGGTGCCAGCCGGGTTTGCAGGCGGTGGGCATGTCAGCATAAGTGGTCTTAATTCTGGTCATGCCAGGATTGTTTTCAAGCTTGGCAAGGGCGCAAAATTACATGTAAGCGAAACCCACGACAGTACCAATCCGGGCTTTGTCAATATCGAGACCAGCTTTGATCTGGCCGAGGGCGCGCACCTGACCCGGACAATTTTACAAAACGACCACGCGGAAACCACCCGTATTGCCACCACGCATATAAATGCCTGGAGCGGTGCAAAAATTGCGCAGCACACTTTGGCTTTCGGAGCCGGTTTGACCCGGTTTGAGACCCGCATTGCCGCACTGGGTAAAGACTTTGAATGCGAAATTCACGGGGCTTATTTGCTGGACGGCAAACGCCATCTCGACATGACCAGCTATATTGATTTGGGCGCAGAAAACGCCCATGTGCGACAAAGCGTCAAAGGTGTGGTCACGGACAAGGCTCGCGGCGTATTTCAAGGCAAGTTTCATGTGCGCAGACCCGCGCAATTGACCGACGCGGAGATGCGTCACGACGCGGTTATGTTGTCGGACACGGCCCATATTCGCGCCAAGCCGGAGCTGGAGATTTACGCCGATGATGTGGCCTGCGCCCACGGTAATACGGTCGGGGCGCTGGACGAAACGGCGCTGTTTTATATGCGCTCACGGGGTATTCCTTTGCGAGAGGCCCGTGCGCTTCTAACCCAGGCTTTTGTGGCCGGAGCTTTTGACGGCATGGATGATAACACCGGGTTTATGTCCCGTATCACAGCCTGGCTGGAGCAAAATTCATGAGTTTTGATGTTGAAAAAGTCCGGGCCGAATTTCCGATCCTGTCGCGCCAAATCAACGGGCACAGCCTCGCCTATCTCGACAATGCCGCCAGCGCCCAAAAACCAATAGCTGTCATAAAAGCCATGCAAAGCCAGATGCAGCATAGCTATGCCAATGTGCATCGGGGCTTGCACACAATGGCCAACGAGACCACTGAAGCTTTTGAGGGCGCCCGCCAAAAGGTTAGTAAATTTTTGGGTGCGGCCGAAGCCAATGAAATCATTTTCACCAAAGGGGCTACCGAAGCCCTGAACCTGGTGGCTTACGGCCTGATGGGCGAGATCGGTGAGGGCGACGAGATCATCCTGACCCAGACGGAGCACCATTCCAATATCGTTCCGTGGCATTTCTTGCGTGAGCGATTGGGCGCGGTGATCAAATGGGTGCCGGTGCTTCAAGACGGCTCTCTGGATTTGGACGTTTACGAAAGCCTGTTTTCCGAACGTACAAAAGTCGTTTCCGTCGTCCATATGAGCAATGTGCTGGGAACTGTAAACCCGGTCAAAGCTATGGCCAAGACCGCGCATCAAAACGGCAGTATTTTCGTAGTGGACGGCACCCAGGCGGCGGTGCATTTTCCAGTGGACGTGCTGGACATAGATGCAGATTTTTATGCAATGACCGGGCATAAATTATATGGCCCCACCGGTATTGGCGCACTGTACGGCAAACGGGAAATGCTGGAACGGCTCCGGCCATTTCAAGGCGGCGGCGAAATGATTGAAGACGTGTTTTTAGACCGGATCATATATGCCGACATCCCTCATAAATTCGAGGCAGGCACGCCGCCCATTATCGAAGCCATCGGTCTGGGCGCGGCGATTGACTGGCTGAACCAGTTTGACCGGGCAGAAATAGAAGCCCACGAGATGAAACTTTATGACCGTGCTTTGGCGGGGCTCAAGCAGATCAATGCTTTTAATTTAATCGGGGATGCAGCCAATAAAGGCGCGGTGTTGTCCTTTACACTGGAAGGCGCCCACGCCCACGACATCGCGCAAATCCTGGACAAATACGGCATAGCCATTCGCGCTGGCCAGCACTGCACCCAACCATTGATGGAAGCGTTCGGGGTGCATAGCACGGCCCGCGCCAGTTTTGGTATTTATAACACGCAAGACGAAGTCGACCGGCTGGTTGAGGCCGTTCACAAAGCGCGAAAGTTTTTATCATGACAAAAACAACAAAACCAAGAAGGCTTTTTTATCGTAACAAAGACACTATATAGGTGAGACTATGGAAGATATGAACACAAATACAGAGCCACAGCGCGACGTTATCGACGTCGGCCCGACAATGGATACATCCAAACCTACCGATGCGGATATTGAACGCATCTCGGCGGAAGTGGTCTCGCAGATTAAAACCATTTACGACCCGGAAATCCCGGTGGATATTTACGAGCTTGGTCTGATCTATAAGGTCGAGCTTGAAGATGACCGCACACTGAAAGTTGATATGACCCTGACCGCGCCGGGTTGCCCTGTGGCCGGAGAAATGCCAATATGGGTGCAAGAAGCCTGTATTATGATCGACGGTGTTAACAAGGTCGAGGTCGATATGGTGTTCGATCCACCCTGGACACCGGACCTGATGAGCGACGAAGCAAGGCTCGAACTGAATATGTTTTGACGTGGCTTTTAATTTGATCCGGTTAATCAAATTTAGACGAACGCGAATGTAAACCAATAAACGGAACTATTGATATGGCCCAAACTAAGAAAAGACAAATACCAAAACTTGTGACCCTGACGGACGCGGCGGCAGCGCGGGTGCGCGAAATTCTTGCCGAACGAGGCTTTAAGAATAAAAGTGGGGGTTATCTGCGGGTTGGTGTCACAAACGGCGGCTGTGCCGGCATGGAATATTTGATGGAATATGTGGAGCAGCCTGAAAAATTTGATGAGGTGGTCGAGGACAACGGTGTGCAAATTGTCGTCGATGCCAAAGCGGTTTTGTTCCTGCTTGGCTCGGTCGTGGACTACGAGACCGAAATCCTGCACTCAAAATTCGTGTTTAGAAACCCGAACCAGACCGACGCTTGCGGCTGCGGTGAAAGCGTGACGATCATTCCGGTAGAGGTGGCAGACGCTTAAAAATTAAACGTAGCATTGCTCACATTACGCCTAACGATATGGATCAAACCTGAGCAGTCTCAGCGCATTCAATGTCACTATTACCGTCGCCCCCGTATCCGCCAAAATCGCCATCCAGAGCGACGTTGCGCCCATCATTGTTGTTACCAAAAACACGGCTTTCAGGATAAGCGAGAAGGCGATGTTTTGGTGGATGTTTTTCATGGTCGCCTTGGACAGGTTGACCAAAGCCGGAATGCCGGTGACGCGCTCTCGCAACAGGGCCGCGTCGGCGGTTTCCAGGGCTACGTCTGTGCCGCTGCCCATGGCTATGCCAACATCGGCGCGGGCAAGAGCGGGGGCATCGTTGATGCCGTCGCCGACCATGGCGACACTGCCCTGCTGTTTTAGGTTTTCTATGGTTTGTAGCTTATCGTCCGGCATAAGTTCGGCCTGCACATCCATGCCGAGCTGGGCGGCGATGGCTTTGCCGGTGCGGGCATTGTCGCCGGTGAGCATGATGGTTTTAATGCCCATCGTTCCGAGCTTGTCCATGGCCGTACGTGCGTCCTCGCGCAGCTCGTCGCGCATGGCGATCACGCCGAGCATGGTTTTATCCTTAACCACCACGCCCAGAGTTTTTCCTTGCTCCTCAAAGTCCAGCATTATCCTTTTGGCTTCGTTGCTGATTTTGGAAATCTCTTCTGCGTATCTCGGCGAGGCAATGGTCACCAGCACTTTGCCGACCATGCCGGCAACGCCGCGCCCAGACAGCGCCTTGGCGTCTTTGGCACGGGAGAATTGAAGTCCGCGGTTTTCGGCTTCCTCGACAATTGCCAGGGCGAGCGGATGGGATGAAGTGACCTCCACCGCCGCTGCGAGAGACATCATGTCCGCTTCATTGCCCTTAAACACATGAATATCAGTAACCTTGGGCGTGCCTTCGGTCAGGGTTCCGGTCTTGTCAAAAGCGATAGTTTTGACCTTGCCAATGGCCTCCAAAACCACGCCGCCTTTCATGAGCAAGCCGCGCCGCGCACCCGCTGCAATGCCGGACGTGATCGCCGCCGGGGTCGAAAGTACCAGAGCGCACGGACAACCGATGAGCCATATGGCCAGGCCTTTATAAATCCAACCTTCATCGCCGGGACTACCGAGCCATTCCGCGCCGAACAAGAGCGGCGGAATAACCGCGACCAATATGCCTGCCACCAGAACGCCGGGCGTATAATATTTGCTGAAATTGTCAATGAACCGTGCCGTAGGGGATTTCCCGGCTTCGGCCTCTTCGACCAAATTCATGATCCGGGCGATCATATTGTCTTTTGCCGTTTTATCAACGCGCAGACGGATCACCCCGTCGGCATTTATGGCGCCCGCATAGACTGCATCGCCCACACCCCGGCGCACCGGGATGCTCTCGCCCGTAATAGAACTTTCGTCCAAAGACGTGGAGCCGGATACAATTTCGCCGTCCGCCGGTATGCGTCCGCCGGGCTGAATTTCGACAACATCGCCCACGACAAGCGTATCCGCCGCCACTTCATTGACGTCCTCACCCCCATCTTCCTGCATAGAGACTAAAAACGCCATTTTCGGGGCAAGGTCGGCGAGTGCCTGCACACTTTTGCGGGCTTTTGCAGTCGCCATGCTTTCGAGCATTTCGCCCAGCGCAAACAAGAACACAACCACCGCCGCTTCAACCGAGGCCTGAATGGCGATGGCCCCGATAACGGCAAATGTCACCAATGTATCAATAGTAAACGGGCTACCTGCACGCGCCGACATAAAGGCTTTTCTGGCCATCGGCATAAGTGCCACCAGTGCGGCAACGGCATAGCCAAGCTCGTAAATTTCTATTTCGAACCCGGCAATATTGACAACCGCATGTTTGGCAAATATGAAAATCAGAGTGGCCAGCACCAGCATTATACCAGTGAAAATCACCAGCTTGCCGCGCTTGGTCTTATACCAAATTTCAAGCCCGCCCGAAACGGAACCAGTTCCGTCTTTGGCGATTTTATAACCAAGCTTGTTGATGGTTTTCTCGACCCGGCCCACATCGACACCACCTTCTTCGAGATTGATCCTGATTTTACCATTGCCGAAATTGACACTGGCATCTTTGACACCCGGCAAAGCACAGACCGCCTTTTCAACCGGCCCAGCGCAGGACGGGCAGTCCATGCCCTCAATTTTCAGTGTAAGTTCATTGCCCATTTTAGTCCCCTTTACAAAACTTGCATGACCATAAAACCTCTAGTGGCTTGAGGTTCAAGCGAAATTTTATGATCATTTAAAATTGATGATAGGCCGTAATGTCGCTTATATAAATCGCGCCGGATCTTTCGCGCCCGGTTTTTGCATTGTCCTTGATTAGCTCCACCACTTCGTCCAATTGATCTGACTTGCAGACCAGTTCCAGCTTGACCTCGGTGATAATCCGCGAGCCAAGGTCTGCGGAATATTCCTGCTCCTGGGCGCGTAAAGCTTCAAATGTACCTTTGACATCCACCAGCATCAGCGAGGTGAACCCGGCCTTTTTCAAAACCCGGACGACATCCGCCGCCCGGTTTACATGGATATAAGCTTTGACTTCTTTCATGATGTCACCTCCTGTTTTTTAAGTAGTTTTTTCTCCCTGCGGGTTTCGAAAAACTCGTACATCAACGGTAGAAGTATCAGTGTCAGCAAGGTTGATGTTATCAACCCGCCGACCACTACCGTCGCTAAAGGCCGCTGGGTTTCAGCCCCTACCCCGCTTGAAAGCAGCATAGGGATTAGCCCGAGAATGGCGACACTGGCCGTCATCATAACGGGTCTAAGGCGCATTTCCGAACCTTTGCGCACCGCATCGTGTACACTCATGCCTTTATCCCTAAGCTCGTTGATAAAACTGAGCAGAACAATGCCGTTGAGCATGGCCACACCAAACACGGCGATAAACCCGATAGCAGATGGCACCGACAAATACTGCCCGGAGATATACAAAGCTATCAGCCCGCCAATGGTCGCGAAGGGAACATTGGCGATAATCATGGCGGCATAGCGCAATGAGTTAAACGCAGTATAGAGCAGCACAAAGATGAAGAAGATAGTTATCGGTACGATAACCCCCAGCTTCTTCATGGCCCGTTGCTGGTTTTCAAAAGCACCGCCCCACTCGACCCAATAGCCGACCGGCATCTCCACTTTCGCCTCGATAGCCGCATTGGCATCGCTGACAAAGCTGTCAATATCGCGCCCACGCACATCCATCTGGATAACGGCGTAGCGCTGTAATTGCTCACGCCGCACGAATGAATACCCTTCCGCCGTGGTGATATTGGCCACTTTGGACAAGGGGATAATCGCGCCGCTGCTGGTTTGCATGGGGATATTGCCTATGGCTTCAACGGAAACTTTGGAGCTGTCTTGATAACGCGTGGTAATCTCAAACCGCTTCACCCCGTCGATCAAGGTACTCACAGGTTCATTACCGATACCGGTGCGCACAATGGTCAGCACATCATCGGCGTTCATGCCGTAGCGGGCCAATGCGGCTCTGTCCACTTCGATACGGATTTGCTGCTTGCCAATATTTGCCTCCAAGGACAGATCGGCAACGCCTTCGACGCCCTCCAGAACCTCCTTGATTTCCGCAGACAGACGGTCAAGTTCTTGCAAGTTTTCACCGTAGAGCTTAACCGCTAGCGTCGCCCGCACACCGGAAATCAATTCTTCCACACGCATTTGAATGGGCTGGGTGAAAGCAATCACCGATGTGGGTGCCACCTCCTCGAGAGTTTCGCGCATATCCTCAGCCAGCTCGGTTATGTTCCTGTCGCCGGGCCATTCTTTGTCTGGTTTGAGAGCGGTATAAACCTCCATATAATTGACATCCGCCGTTTCGCCCTTTTCGGCCCGGCCAATCATGGAAATAGTGGTTTCAACTTCCGGGTACTCACTCAGTGCAATCTCAATACTTTTGGCAATCTTGATCGACTGGTCAAGGGAGGTGGACGGGATAGACGACACCCGCCACATGATCGAGCCTTCTTGTAATTGCGGCATAAACTCCTTGCCGAGCAAAGGAAACAGGCTCAGTGAACCAATAAGCAAAGCCACCGCGCTCATCATCACCAGGGCTTTGCGTTTTAAGGAAAACGCCAGTAATGGCAGATAGCCGCGCTTGAGCACACGCACCAATATTGTGTCTTTCTCTTCCTTTGGCTTGAGAATAAGCGCCGCCAGAACCGGGATCAATGTCAATGTCAATAACAATGATCCGGCCATGGCAAAGCTGATATTAAAGGCCATTGGTTTAAACAGTTTACCCTCCAACCCCTCAAGACTGAACAAAGGCATGAACACGATAATGATAATGGCGATGGCGAATGTCATCGGGTTGGCGACCTCTTTGGCCGCCGTCAGAACGGCGGCGGTTCTATTGACCGGGCCATTACCCTCCGATTTTCGCTCCGCCATTATGCGAAACGAGTTCTCCACCATGACCACCGCCCCGTCCACCATCATTCCGATCCCGATAGCCAGACCAGCCAGCGACATAAGATTGGCCGACAAGCCCATCTGGTTCATCATTATAAATGCGATCAACATGGCCAACGGCAAAGCGGTTATGACCACAATCGCCGAGCGGATTTCGCCCAGAAACAAAAACAAGACAATAGCCACCAGTATAGAACCTTCAATCAGGGCTTTTTCCGCAGTGTGAACGGCCTTTTCAACCAGATCGGTACGTTCGTAAATCGGCTTGACGACCACACCGGGCGGCAGGGCTTTTTCTACAGTTTCAAGTTTATCCTTGACGTTCTCAACCACCGCCTTGGCGTTCTCGCCCATACGCGACAAAGCCATGCCCAGCACAACTTCTTTGCCGTCGCGGGTCACGGCGCCAAAGCGTAAAGCGCCTTCTTGCTTTACGGTGGCCACATCGCGAATGTAAACAGCGACACCGTCAACGGTTTTTAGTGTGATAGAGCCAATATCGGCTTCGTTTTTGACCAGGCCAAGCCCGCGCACCAAAAACTGCTCCGAGCCTTGGTCAATATATTGGCCACCGACCTGACGGTTATTGGCCTCAATGGCTTCCATAACCTCGGTAAATCCAAGTCCGTATTTTATCAGCTTGAGCGGGTCGATTTGCACCTGATATTGGCGCTCCTGACCGCCCCAAGACATAACATCATCAACTCCCGGCGCAGTGCGCAAGATCAGCCGAACCGTCCAGTCTTGTAGTGTGCGCAAATCCATGTCGGTAATATCAGCGTTCAGTTTTTCGTCGGCGCGCTCCAATGTATACCAAAACACCTGCCCAAGCCCCGATGTATTGGGGCCAAGTTCGGGCGTGCCGTAACCTTCAGGGATACGGTCGCCAACTTCTTGCAAGCGCTCACCAACAAGACGGCGCGCGAAATATATGTCCATATCATCCTTGAAATATACGGCCACATAGGACAGGCCAAACAGGCTGACCGAACGGATTTCCTTAACATCGGGAAGCCCGGCCATAGCGGATTCGATGGGGAATGTAAGCAGTTCCTCTACATCCTCAGCCGCCAGACCGGGGCTTTCCGTGTAAATATTGACCTGTGCCGGGGTAACATCCGGAAAAGCGTCAATGGGAATAGTGTTGACCGCACGCACACCTAAAAAGGCGATTACGGCAAAGGTAATTATGACAAGCGCTTTGTACTGAAGCGAAAATTCTACGAGTTTATTTAACATGATTTATTCCTGTAAGCACCAGCCTAGTGACCGTGGCCTGATCCCATTTTTGATTTGAGAATGAGCGATTTAAGCAAGAAAATTTGCGAAGTGGCGATTTCGGTGCCCTCGCCAATGCCGCTTTTGATTTCGACCCAATTACCGCGTTTGATACCAAGCTGTACGGCAGTGGGATGTAGCTCATCACCTTCAACTTCAAACACAATATCTTTGCCCTCCATAGACGTAACCGCTGCAAGGGGCACGGCCAAGACGGTTTGAGAAGCACCCGTTTGTAAATAGGCCGTAACGAACTGGCCCGCATGTACATGGTCTCCGGCATTGTCCATTTCCACGCGCACGGAAAAAGTACGGGTTGTTTCGTCGATCTGGTGGTTAAGCTGTAAAACTTTACCGTCCTTCCAGTCACTTTCGAAATTCCCGCGTCCGGTTTTAATTCGTACTGGTGCGCCAACTTCAATATTGCGCGACGTATTGCTTGGTACGCGCACATTGACCCAGGCTTTGCTCTCATCACTGATTTCAAATAACTCGCGTCCAGGGTCAACGATTTCGCCAATAACAAAATTGTCTTTCATCACCGTTCCGGTTTGCAAAGCATGAAGCGTAAATGTCCCCGTGGCTTTCGTAGCGTCGCCGCTAGCCAGTAAGGATTTAACCGCACCTGGCGTCATGCCAAATGCTGCAATTTTGGCCTTGGCCAATTGGGCGGCGATCTGCGCTTCCACATAACGACGCTCGGAGATGACTTCCTTGCCCAGTTTTTTCACCCGCGCCCACTCACGTGCAGTGACAATGGCAGCACCTTGCGCTTCGGACAGTTCCACACTGGTCAGGGTGACAAGGGGTTTTCCTCGTTTCACATGATCTCCGAGCTTGGCGTAGCGCTTGGTAATTTGCGCCGATATTCTGGGTGTCACCTGGCTGGTGCGGTATTGATTCAAAATAACTTCGCCGGGGGCAGAAATTTCATTACCCAGTTCTCGCAGAGAAACCCGGCCCGTTCTGACATTGTTTTTTGCGCGCTCTTCGGCGTTCATTTCAACAATACCGCCTTCTTCACCGTGTTCCTCGCCTGCTTCGTCGCTATGGTCTTCTTGGGCAAATACGGGGGTTGGATAGGATATTATAGTGCTTGCACCCAAAAGCAGTACGGCAGACAAGGTCAGGGCAAGTAATTTTGAATTTTTCGTTATAAGGTTTTTCATTGGATGGTCTCCAGCCATAAGGGAATAGAATTGCTTGCATCAAGGCGTTCGAACCAACTTCGCCACAGGGTGGCTTTGAGTTCGGCAGACGCGCTTTCTGCATCGAAAGTTTGGTCAAATTGAATGAGATAATTAACGGCATTAAGTTCGCCCGCCTCCCAAAGCCGCTTTAAAAGCGAACGCTGGGTATCAAGCTGTAATGCGCCCGAAGCCTGCCAGTCGCGCCAGGCCCGCTCCGCCGCCGTGAAGCGACGTTCAGTGCCGCGCATCCGGGCAATGGTTTGCCTGCGAATGCGGGCCAAGCCGGCTTCTGCCTCAAGGCTCTCCGCTTTGGCCACATCTACATTGTCGTAATATTTGTTATTGATTTGCAAAGGGATAGCCAGGCTGACGCCAAACAAAACATTTGAACCCTCCACACCCAAACGCCCGCCGACCGTTGGGTCGGTTTTGCGCATTTTTTTGGCAACGGCTATGCGCGAGCGGAAAGCACGCGACCTGGCGCTTGCCAAACGTACTTCCGGCAAATCTTGTGGATTAGCCTGTCTCTGTACGGCTCTGCTGCCATTTGGCGTTCCTTCCAGAAGCGGCCAATCCGTAAGACTGGCTCCGCTCAATGTGTTCAGGGCCTGAACTGCACGGGACTTATCTGATCTGGCGCGAGCCATATCCGCTAAGGATCCGGCCAATGACAATTGCGCCGTCAGCACTTCGGAAGCAGACAAATCCCCCGCCGCCTTACGCCGTTCGGCTAGTTTCAAGAAATCCCGGCTAAATGTAACCTTTCGCTGGGCCAATGCGACCATATCAGTATTGATTTGATACTCGGACAAGGCCTGCAACAGTTCTGCTTGCAAGGTTTTCTCGACCAGTTCCAGTGCCGCCTGGGCCGCAAATACATTGTCACGTCCTGCGGCTTGCAGCACCTGTCGTTTGCCGTGCCGATCAATGGTTTGGGACAGGCCTATTGTTGCGGTCTCAACCTCCGCCGTCTCCAAGTCCACTTCCAGATCAGGGTTGTACAACTTACGGCCCATGCCCCGCGCCCTGGCTTTCTCGGCCTCAAGCGCCGCCTGGGCTGCTTGCATGGCCGGGTGTCCGCCTATGGTTGTGTTTACAAACCCCACAATATCCGGCCTGGAGTTTGTAACAAAACTCCGGGTTTCTATGGGCGATAAAGTTATAAGTTCGGGGAAATCATCCGCACTTGTAGTATTTGTTTGTGCCAATGCCCCCGGCGCAACACTTAAAGCAAGCATCGCGACCAAAGTGCAAGACAGCACACAAGTTCTCGTATTCATTTTGGTATCTCTTGATTTTGGCTAAAGCTCGCGCTTAGCCATATGGCAGTCACTGCGAAATCCGGGAGCGGGCATACAATAGCCGCAAACACAAAACAGACTCCGCCCGTAAGGCTAGACTAAATCAAGATTATAGGGGGGTGGGGTATATCGTCCACTGGCGCAGGATGTGGTGTATTATTACCCATGTTTTTAATACTGGCAATATAATGGTTCAAGGATAGCTCGCCAGGGGCCAGTAAAAGGAGTGTATGGGCAGTATGACAAACATTGCATTCCGAGCTTGTAATATTTTCGCCCGGCGGCAATTGCCCATTATTTACGGATACTGTTTTGTCACTCTGAACCTGTTGATTAGTCGTATAGCTATCTACAGGTAATTGCGTGTACTCATTGGCCAATGCGGAATGCATTGTGACCAACAATAAGCTTAAAATCAGAAATTTTGATAACAATATACGCATATGAAATTGATTCCATACCGTGAACTTTGTTGATGTCAAGGAATTTTGGCAACAAACAACATGACAATTTGTTTATCTAAATCTCAAATATTTTACATAAAGTTTTGAGGGAATATGGATATATTTGCGTATTAGCTATAATGTTTTATCTAAACTGATTGCTTATCACCCATAATTATCCGGAGTTTATATGTTAAACCGCAGACGTCTAATACAAACCGCCGCTGGCGGTGGTGCTTTCCTTGGCCTTTCAGGACTTGTTCCCGCTTGGGCTAGATCCGCCGATGAGGGCAATCTTGGTATCCCCACCCTTAGCGGCACCAATTATGATTTGACGGTCGGAGAGTTCCCGGTACGCATAAATGGCCGTGCTGGCATGGCGGTTGGTATTAATGGCACGATACCTTCACCGCTTATCCGCTTTACCGAAGGGCAAGAAATTACGCTTAATGTCACCAATACATTAAAAAGCGATACATCTATACATTGGCACGGTCTTTTGGTGCCGTTTCATATGGACGGTGTACCGGGCGTTTCTTTTCCCGGCATCAAGCCCGGCGAGACGTTTGAGTATAAATATTCGGTACCGCAAAACGGTACTTATTGGTATCATTCCCACTCCGGCCTGCAAGAGCCGCTTGGCATGTACGGACCGATGATTATCGACCCCAAAGGTGTTGACCCGGTAAAATATGACCGGGAATATGTCATTGTAATTTCCGACTGGACATTTGTCCACCCCATGAAACTTTTCAAAAAACTTAAAAGCATGGCCGACAGCTTTAATTACCAGAAACGCACATTGCCCGACTTTATGCGCGATGCCAAGAAAAACGGCTTTGGCGCAACTGTGAAACAGCGCGCCGCCTGGAATAAAATGCGGATGTCCCAAACCGACATTTCCGATGTAACCGGCGCTACCTATACCTATCTGATTAACGGACGTGGTACCGATGACAACTGGAACGGTGTATTTACACCGGGCGAGCGGGTTCGTCTGCGCATTATCAACGCCGCCTCCATGTCTATGTTTAATGTTCGCATTCCCGGCCTGCCCATGACAATTGTGCAAGCTGACGGTTTGAATGTTAAGCCACTTGAAGTTGACGAATTTCAGATGAGTGTAGCGGAAACCTATGATGTTATTATCGAACCAAAAGAGGCCAAAGCATTCGCCTTTGTCGCCGAGAGCATTGACCGTGGAGGTCAGGTCGTCGCTACATTCGGCCCGCGTCCCGGCATGCGGGCAGCGGCGCCTGCTTTGCGCGCAAAACCGCTTTTGACCATGAAAGACATGGGCATGGGCGATATGGACCACGGTAGCATGGATATGAGTAGTGGTGATATGTCCGGCATGGATCATTCCAAAATGGATCATTCCCAGATGGATATGGGGCCTAGAGAGGTTCTTGAGACTAAAATCAAGCGCGGGCCTGGCGTGGCCAATGTCGCCATGAACCCTGTAAGTCGCCTACACGAAGCCGGGATTGGGCTTGAAAATGTTCCGCACCGGACTTTGAAATATTCCGATTTGCGTTCGCTAGATCCCAACCCGGATACACGCGAGCCGGAGCGGGAAATCATACTGCATCTGACCTCCAATATGGAGCGGTATATGTGGTCGTTTGACGGTGAAAAATTTATCTATAACAATGACCCCATCAAGTTTTATGAAGGCGAACGGGTCAGGTTGACTTTAGTTAACAACACAATGATGCCACATCCAATTCATTTGCACGGCATGTTTTTTGATATTGTCAACGGATCGAAAAATCACAAACCGCGCAAACACACCATGATCGTCAAACCCGGCGAGAAACAATCATGGGACATCACGGCAGAGCATGTTGGTGACTGGGCTTTCCATTGTCATTTATTCTTCCATATGTTGGCCGGCATGTTCCAGGTTGTGACACTGCTGCCCAAAGATCCGAATAACCCAAAAATGGATCACAGCATGATGGACCATTCCAAGATGGATCACAGCGAAACAAGAATGGATCATTCCAAGATGGATCACAGCAAGATGAAAATGGATATGGATGATATGGAAGAGATGGACCATTCTAAAATGGATCACTCTAAAATGAACCACGGAGATATGGACATGGGAGGGACAAGCAAATGAGTATTTTAAAACAAACCCTCCTTGTTTCCAGTATTGCTTTGTTTGCTACGGCCAATCTCGCCTTGGCGAGTGATGCAAACGACCCGCACGCTGGTCACAATATGGCTAAAGCGGATACCGCTGAAACCACATCTCCAGAAACTGAAACTACAGACAAACCTTGGTCTATGGCTGATAAGTATTGGGACCAAGAAGCCATGGATGAAGCCCGCGCAATGGAAATTGCTACGCTCGGCGGCGTAAAAACCTCTTTCGTTATCGCTGATCGTCTGGAAACCCAAATCACCAATGGTGAAGACACTTTTATTTGGGACGCTCAAGGTTGGTACGGTACGGATGATAACAAGTTATGGATAAAAACAGAAGGCAAATATAGCTTTGCCGATAACGCAATTGATGATGCAGAAATTCAGGCTCTGTGGTCAAAACCAATTTCCAGATTTTGGGATTTGCAAACGGGCATACGTTATGATTTTGCCCCTAAAGGTCGCACCCATGCCGTTGCAGGCGTACAGGGCCTGGCACCCTATTGGTTTGAAGTGGACGCAGCCGCATTTTTAAGCACTAAAGGCGAGCTAACCTCTTCCGTAGAAGCCGAATATGATTTTTTCCTGGATCAGCGCCTTATCCTGCAACCACGAGGTTCCCTTAAATTTTCCGCCCAGGACATAGCGGATCTGGGCATTGGGGCCGGGTTTACCAAGCTCAGTTTAGGTTTGCGTTTGCGCTATGAGTTTAAGCGCGAATTTGCGCCGTATATTGGTGCGTCATGGCAAAGAAGCCTGGGCGAGACGGCCCAAATTGTCCGCGCAGGCGGCGGTGACCCAGGTAAACTCAAATTGGTAATGGGTGTCCGCGCCTGGTACTAGAGCGAGTTACAACAATACCCAATCACAACATACTAAGGGCATTCATTTGGCAACAAGTGAACGCCCTTAGTATTTCTACTCATGTTCATAATGCAAATGCACGATGAACTTTGAGGGATGCTCCGCCTGCCCGCGTATTAAGTTATGAGAACTAATTCTCGAAACCAAACAGGAGGCTGATATGCTTATGTTTATGGCGGCGCTTGTGTTCCAGGTGGAACTGGCGGTAATTGCGGGCGGCTTGTTCGCATTGTACAAGGCTAAAAAAGAAGACAGTAAATATTTGAACTGGGCCGGATGGATTTTAACCATCGGCGGCGTACTTGGTCTTTTATGCACAACATATTTTTCGCTTTTATATATGGGCCAGGGTGGCTTTGATATGGCGGCAATGATGCAATGACTGGCATTGCCAGTTTAATAAAATTGAGCTATGGTTTGCTGCACTGGTAGCAAAATAAATCCGAATATAAAATAAAATACAGGGGACGGTGCATATGCAAGACCATTCAGAACACGCGCCTAAAGAAAAGTCAGAGCAACAATCCGGGCACACGTCAGGTCATGGGGGCGGCAGCTTTCACGGTATCAATGCCGATGCACGTATATTAAAAATCACCGGCTGGCTGACGGGCATATATTTTATCATCGAGCTTGGCCTTGGGTTTTACTCCCAGTCCGTGGCGGTTATCTCGGATGCGTTTCACACGTTTTCTGCGGTGGGCGGTATATTGATTGCCTTTGTCGCCAACCGGATTGCTAACAAAGCCGCCAGCGTGGCCGCAACCTACGGGTTTAAGCGGGCCGAAATTATCGGGGCACTTCTCAACGGGGTGTTCCTATTTTTCATGGCGGGTTATGTGCTTTATATGGGTTATAATCGGCTCGGTAAAGAGTTTGAACTGCCGACCAATATTATGTTTCTGGCTGCATTTGGCGGGCTGATCACCGAGTTTATTTCGTTTAAGCTGATTTATAAAAGCCAGAAAACCAATATGAATATGAAGGGTGCCTATTGGCACATCATGCAAACCTTTGTCGGCTCGATCCTGATCATCATCGCTGCCGTGGTTATCAAGATCACTGGCTACACACCCATTGATGCAATCCTCGGCATGGCATTTGGCCTGGTGCTGTTCTGGGCCAGCTATAAAATCATCAAGGACGCTCTGGATATTTTCATGCAGACCGTACCGGAGGATGTGGACATAGAAAAAACAAAGTCCGCCCTCCTGAGTATACCGGGCGTCAAAGGTGTTGTGCATATCCATGCCTGGGTGCTGACCTCCAACCAGAATATTTTCTCGGCCCATATTCAGATAAAAGACCAGAACAACGCCGAAGATATATTACGAAAAGCGGAAACTTTGCTCAAAGACCAGTTTGGTTTTTATTTTTCCACCTTGCAGCTGGAGTTGGAACATCGGGATATGGGCGCGGAAGATATAAATCTCACTTAACCAATAAAAGCCTTGACTCTGGACTATAGTCCAGAGGGTATAAGCGGGGAATTGAAGCTAAATAGGAGTGTAAAGTGTCAACTCTAGCCATCGGACAGCTTGCAAAGGCCGGCAATGTCAATATTGACACCGTGCGTTATTATGAGCGCAAAAACCTGCTCTTGCCAGAAACTCGTACGCAATCTGGTTACAGGCGGTATTCCGGCGACAGTGTCCGCCGGTTACGGTTTATTCGTAAAGCGCAAGGCTTGGGCTTTAGCCTCAAGGAAATAGCTAAAATGCTGGATATGAGCGGCAATGCCGATGCGGACTGCGGTAATGTCAAGCAATATGCAGAAAAGAAAATCATCGACATTCAAACCCGTATAGCAGACTTGCAAAAAATCCGCGACGGCCTGAGGAGGATTGCGAGTGCCTGCCCAGGCGGCGATAGTCCGCTTGAAAACTGCACGATATTAGAGCATTTTTATAAAAATGAGGCCAGCCACTAGAGCCCTCCTTGAAAGGAAACAACATGAGCAAACATCCTGAGAAAAGCGAACACGACAAAGTCCCTGAAGGCTTTGACGGCACAGTATTCACATGTCCCATGCACCCGGAAGTACGAGATGTCGAAAAAAGCAATTGCCCCATATGCGGCATGTTTTTGACCGAGGAAGGGCAAAGCAGTGATGGGGAACACGGGGAACATGATTGCTGCGCCACAAACCCGGAGGCCGAAAACGCCCCGGCGGGTAAATATGATCTGGTACCACCGGGTTACGCAGGCACCATCTATGTCTGCCCCATGCACCCGGAAGTGCGCGACATCAGAGCATCCGCCTGCCCTATATGCGGCATGGCCATAGAGCCGGCGGGGGTTGTCACGGGCGAGGCTGACACCACCGAGCTTGATGATTTTACCAAGCGTTTCTGGATCGGGCTTATCTTGACCATCCCGGTTGTCATCTTGGCCATGGGGCCATTTATCGGTATCCCCATCGAGAAATTTATTCCCAAACGCATTACGGTCTGGATAGAGCTAGTGCTGGCCACACCCGTGATATTGTGGAGCGGTTGGCCGTTCTTCACCCGGGGCTGGGCCTCTGTCAAAACTCGTAACCTTAACATGTTCACCCTGATCGCAATGGGAGTCGGGACGGCTTGGCTGTACTCGGTTGTCGCCACCATTGTGCCCGATATATTCCCGGATGCTTTCAGGAAAGACGGCATAGTAGAAATTTATTTCGAAGCCGCCGCCGTCATCGTCACCCTTGTCTTGCTTGGTCAAGTGCTTGAGCTTCGGGCCAGAGAGCAAACCGGCGGCGCGATCCGCGCATTGCTTGACCTTGCGCCCAAAATGGCCCGCATTGTTCGGAAAGACGGAGAGGAAGAAGAAATCCCGCTGGAAGATGTTGAGGTCGGAAACCATTTACGTGTCCGCCCCGGCGACAAGGTTCCGGTGGACGGAGCGGTGTTTGAAGGCCGCTCCAGCGTTGACGAAAGCATGCTGACCGGCGAACCACTGCCGGTGGAAAAAACCAAAGGCGATGACCTGACCGGCGGCACTATTAACGGCACGGGTAGCTTTATCATGGAAGCCAAACGGGTCGGCGGCGATACGACGCTGTCGCAAATCGTCAATATGGTGGCGGAAGCCCAACGCTCCCGCGCGCCCATACAAAAACTGGTGGACACAATCTCGGGATATTTCGTACCCGCCGTTATCCTCATCGCCATTACCTCTTTTATCGCCTGGTCGATCTGGGGGCCAGCTCCGGCTATGGCCTATGCCCTGATTGCGGCAGTGAGCGTATTGATTATCGCTTGCCCTTGCGCCCTTGGCCTGGCCACGCCCATGTCCATTATGGTGGCTACGGGTAAAGGTGCTATGGCTGGCGTATTGGTTAAAAATGCCGAGAGTTTGGAAAATTTCGCCAAGGTAGACACGCTCATCGTGGACAAGACCGGAACCCTGACCATGGGCAAACCTGCCCTTACGGATATATTGCCCGTAGACGGTATGGACGAGATAGAATTTCTGGCCCTGACCGCATCTTTGGAAAAAGGCAGCGAACATCCCCTGGCCGAAGCCATTGTGCGCGGTGTCGAGGAACGTGGTATCAAATTGTCCAAAACCAAGGACTTTGAAGCCGTTACTGGCAAAGGTGTCCAAGGTCTTGTGTCTGGTAAAATGGTGGCTATCGGCAATGCCCGCATGATGGCCGATCTTGGTCTTGACCGCGACGCATTGATTAGCGAAGCGGAAGCCATGCGCAAGCAAGGCAAAACCGCCATGTTTGTGGCCATAGAAAACAAACTTGCAGGTCTGGTCGGTGTGGCGGATCCGATCAAGGAAACAGCCCAGGAAGCCATTGACGCCCTGCACAAGGCCGGGCTTAAAATCATCATGGCCACGGGCGACAACGCAACCACGGCCCAGGCCGTTGCTGACCAGCTCGGCATTGACGAGGTACGGGCCGACATGTTGCCGGAACACAAATCAGCCCTCGTAAAAGAGCTACAGGCGGCTGGTGCCAAAGTCGCCATGGCCGGAGACGGGGTTAATGACGCCCCTGCTTTGGCCCAGGCCGAGGTTGGTATCGCCATGGGCACGGGCGCAGATGTGGCGGTGGAAAGCGCCGGGTTTACCTTGCTGCGCGGAGATTTGCGCGGCATTGTCCGTGCGCGAAAACTGTCCAAAGCCACCATGGGCAATATCCGCCAAAACCTGTTCTTTGCTTTCATCTATAATGCGGTTGGTGTACCTGTAGCGGCAGGGGTTTTATACCCGGCTTTGGGTTTGTTACTGTCGCCAATCATTGCTGCCGCCGCTATGAGCCTGTCCTCGTTTTCGGTGATTATGAATGCGCTCAGGCTCAAAGGTTTAAAACTGAACGATTAGGATAAATATGCTTTTGCAAATAATTATCGGCATGGCATTGGTCGGGATTACGGTATTTATTCAGGTGGTTTTTATTCAACTGGCCTTTAACAGAATAAGAATCCACCCGCCCAAACATCTGCAAGGCTCTGGTATCCTGGCACCCGTATTGCTCATGACCGGGGCGACCATGTGGTTGTTTCTGGCCCTTTGTATTGCGGTGTTTATATGGGCATTGGCGTTCTTGGTCTTGGGTATATTCTCTACATTATCACAAGCCCTGTATTTTTCGGCCATCGCATTTACCACGCTGGGATTTGGTGATGTTCTCTTGCCCGAAAACTGGCAACTCTTGTCGGGGTTTTCCGCCGCCAACGGTCTGCTCTTGTTTGGCCTCAACACAGGCTTCTTGATCGAATCCATCCGCAAGATTTGTGAGTGAATACTAGGCCGTGGTGACCATTTAGGTATGGCGGGGTTTGACCACAACCGGGCCAAATATTTTTTCGAAATTTTTCTGCAAAGCCGCCTCCACATCCCCAATACAGACCTCCACCCCCAAAGCCGCCAGACTGGTGACGCCGTGTTTGCTGATGCCGCACGGGACGATACCGCCGTAATGGGATAAATCCGGGTTTATATTGATGGAAATGCCGTGATAACTGACCCACTTGCGGATACGCACCCCAATAGCGGCGATTTTGGCCTCAGACCTGTCAGGCATATCCACCCAAACCCCGACCCGCCCGGCCCGCCTGTCGGACGTGACACCAAAATCCGCCAATGTCCCGATCACCATATCCTCAAGCCCGGCGACAAAAGCCCGCACATCCCGGCCTCTATTACGAAGATCAAGCATGAAATACGCCACCAACTGCCCCGGCCCGTGATAGGTATATTGCCCGCCGCGCCCGGTCTTGAACACAGGCAAGCGCTCAGGGTCGGTAAGGTCGCGCACATCCGCACTGGTGCCCGCCGTATAAAGTGCAGGGTGTTCCAGTATCCAGACCATTTCACCCACATCGCCGAAAGCTATTTTGGCAACGCATTGTTCCATTGCCGTCACAGCATCAAGATAACCTACAGGCATAGCACTGACCTGCCAGTCTACAGCAGCAGGTGAGAAAACAAGAGAATGATCATTCATCCCCAAAACATGGCGGGCAGTGGCGCGAAAATCAAGGGGGATAAATCATGAGAGATTATTTGTCCCAATCATCAGGGCGGCTATCGACATATTTAACATGGGCAACAGGAGACCAGTCAGTGACTTTTGTAGCGCCAAGGGTGAGCCTTTGCAGGTTCACCAGTTTTTCAAGCACGCCTATGTCTTTGATCTGCGTATTGCTTAGGCTGAGCGCTTGCAGCTTCACCAGTTTTTCAAGCACACCTATGTCTTTGATCTGCGTACCGC
>CAZCUM010000049.1:0-20642 GCA_964502015.1 uncultured Robiginitomaculum sp.
TGACCAATATCGTGTTTATGGGCATGGGCGAGCCGCTGTATAATACCGATAATGTAGCGCGGGCTCTGGATATAATTTGCGACCCCGAAGGTTTAAGCTTTGGGCGGCGGCGCATCACCATCTCCACATCCGGTGTCGTGCCCGAGATTGTGTCCGCAGGGGAACGCACCAGAGCCATGCTGGCCATATCTTTACATGCGGCCAACGACGAACTTCGCTCACAAATCATGGCTATCAATAAAAAATATCCGCTTGAGCAACTCATGGACGCGTGTCGGGCTTATCCGGGCTTGTCCAATTCCCGGCGCATCACCTTTGAATATGTTATGCTCAAGGGTATTAATGACAGCCCCAAACATGCTGCCCAATTGATCAATCTGCTGAGGGGTATTCCCGCCAAGGTCAATTTGATCCCGTTCAATCCGTGGCCAGGCAGCGCGTATGAATGTTCAAGCTGGGAAACCATTGAGCGTTTTGCCGATAAAATAAATGCCGCAGGCTATGCCTCACCCATTCGTACCCCCAGAGGCCGCGACATACTTGCGGCATGTGGTCAGCTCAAAAGCGAAAGCGAAAAAATGCGGGCAAGCGAAAGGCGAAAGCAGGAGCGGCTAACAAAAACCTCAACAAAATAATTACCGCTTGAAATATTTGTCTGCGCCCTGCAAAAGAGCGTGGGGCCAAAAACAAAAACAAGAGGTAGTTTATGCATCCGTCACTTGAGAGCTTGGCCAGCGGTTTTCCGAATTTAATTTTTTACCTGCTTGTGGTCACGGCCATTTATGTCGTCGGCTTGACGGTTTATGTAAAGCTTACACCCCATAAAGAACTTGCTTTGGTGCGCGAAGGTAATGTGGCTGCGGCTATTTCGTTCAGCGCCTTGATTGTCGGTCTGGCCTTACCCCTTGCAGCGTGCCTCATAAATAAAGTGGGACTTGTTGATGTGTTGGTCTGGGGCAGTGTAAGCGTTTTGTTGCAATTGTTTTTATTTCGTCTCTCTGACATTATTCTGACAGGCATGCCCCAACGTATTGAAGAAGGCGAAGTGGCGGCTGCGACCGTTTTGGCGGCGTTCAAGCTGGCCGGGTCCATTGTTCTCGCCTTTGCTATTGCAGGCTAGGCGTCCATATGCGCTTTGTTCGTAAAATCCCCGACTGGCTGATTTACCTGGTTTTGTTAACCGTTATCATGGCCAATATAATGAACCGGCCCCAGCAAACCGATACCCCGCCGCCGCCTGAGCTCGGCCCGGCCCTGCCCAATACCCGGCCTACGGATATGACTGTGCTGGTTGAAATTGACGCGCCAAAGTCCGGCGTTGGCACCGCCTTTGCAGTTGACGACAATGGCACATGGATGACGGCCCGTCATGTGGTTGATAGTTGTGATCAGGTCGGGTTGAAATTAAGCGGCGGCAGTTATGTCAAGATGGACAAGGTCACAATTTTACCTGATGTGGATATTGCACTGTTAGCCAGTCGTTGGAAACGCAAACCCTTGGCCCGTGATTTTGCCAGCCGTCGCCAAGTCGGGGAACGGGGGTTCTTCATCGGTTTTCCTCAAGGCCAGCCGGGCGAGGCGGCAGGTAAATTGTTGGGACGACACCGCATGGTAATCCGGGGACGCTACCGCACCACAGAGCCCATATTGGCTTGGGCGGAAATTGGCCGCACCCAGGGCTTAAGAGGATCATTGGGCGGTCTATCAGGCGGCCCTGCGTTTGACAAAGACGGTGAAGTTATCGGCTTGGTCACGGCTGAAAGTCCGCGCCGGGGCCGGATCTATACGGTTGCCCCGCGTTCTCTGGCGGCTACCCTAAGCCCGTTGGCGGGAGAGCCCAAGCGCATCCCAATTGCCTTAAACAATTACGGGCACCAGGCAGATAGTTTGCGCCGTACGCGCCGTGTTGCTAAAGTTGTTTGTCTGGTGGATTGACGTATGTTATGAGGCGTCATCTTCAAGCAAGGCTCATACTCACACATCAATCATTTAAAATCCGGATTTCTCTTTGCGGCAAGGGCATTTCTATACCGTGTTTTTTCAAGGTGCGCCAGACGATGAAATTTAGATCTGATGTGAATTTATTTTCGCCGTCGTCTATACCGTCGCACCAAAATTCTATGGCAAATTTTATACCAAAATCACCAAATTCACGTAATTCCAGATCCGGCTTTTCCGGCTCTTGCAGGATTTTGGGATGTTTGGAAATAGCGGGAATAAGCATGTCCTCCAGCTTGTCTATATTGGTATCGTAAGCAACCGAGAAATAGACCTCATAGCGTTGGCGGGGGTCTCTATGGGTCCAATTTTCATAAGCGTCTTCGATAAATTTAACATTGGGCACCATGATGTCTTTACCGTCCGTGGTCTCAATGGTGGCCGAGCGCATGTTAAGTGCTTCCACATAACCTTCGCGGCCATCGGGCAGCACCACAAAATCGCCAACTTTCAAAGTACGGTCAAGCAATAAAATCATACCGGATATAAAGTTGGCCGCGATTTGCTGCAAGCCAAACCCCAAACCCAAACCAATAGCCCCACCCAGAACCACAAGTGCGCCAAGATCAATGCCGGCAATATTCATCAACAGAACAAACAAGACGCCAAACAAGACCATTTCAAAAATTTTGGAAAACACTTCACGGGTGCCCGCATCAATGCTTTCTTGTTTTTGAATGACCTCTTTGCCTTTAGAATTGGAGATGCGCCCAATCCAAAACAGAATAGAGCCAAAGATCAAAATATTGGCAACTGACCAGGCCGGTATGGAGATATTTCCAAGTTCAAGCGTGGCGTCGTTTTGCAAAAAAGCTTGAAATTCGTCAAACCAGCCAAATACTTTGAGGATGGCGACGGGGATGGCAATCCAGATGACCGCTTTTTGTACCAAAGGATGGCTGATAAATCGTTTGATGGTGGTGTAGAGCAAGAAGACGACAGCCAGGCCTTGGGCGATTTTCACCAACCAGTTTTGACCAAGAAAAGGGATGCTTTGCAGGATCGGGGACACGCCCGCATACAAGACAATCAGCACGGCTGGAAAGACTAAATCCCGCAATTGCCATGCGATTTTTTTGAGCCGTAAGGCTTTACCTTCCTTTGGCTCGGCCTTGAAAAAATCAACACGCTTTATCAGGTTTTTGGTAATAAAACGGGCAAGATAATATCCCAAAACCACCATAGCGACCATGACCAAAAACGCCGGGCTGGTCAGCCAGTCAAATATTTGCCCGAAGGCTTTGCCCATCAGTTCTGTAATACTGTCCAGCAGGCCGGAAGCTGAAAACCCGCCCGCTTCAGGGGCTGCATCAGGAACCACATCAGCATCCGTAACCGTGCCGCTCTGCGGGGGTTCCGGTGTGGCCTGCTCGGTCGGCGTTTCCTCACCTGCTGCAGCTTGGTTTTCAGACGCGTTTTCAGGTGCGTCCTCTGGTGCGTCCTGTGGCGCGTCGTCATGTGCGTTGTCAGGCACCTGTTCTGCTTGCCGTTTATCTTCGGTTTGTTGCTGTGCCATAATTAGTCCCAGTTCTAGCTAAAATAGTTAATCTCAAGACTAGCTTTTGTAAACACTTTTGCGCTAAAGCCTGCAAAACAAGATGCCCCTGGCTATGCCGGGTTCAGCGGTAAGGAGCAAATAAGGTGAGTAACGGAAAAATAAAGAAAGTTGTTTTGGCCTATTCTGGTGGGTTGGATACATCGATTATCCTGAAATGGCTCCAAGAAGAAAAAGGCTGTGAGGTTGTGACCTTTACCGCTGATCTTGGTCAGGGTGAAGAGCTGGAACCGGTGCGGGGCAAGGCGGAAGCGGCGGGCGTCAAAGAGATTTTCATTGATGATTTGCGCGAGGAATTTGTCCGAGATTTTGTCTTCCCGATGTTTCGCGCCAATGCGCTGTATGAAGGGCTGTATCTGTTAGGTACATCTATTGCCCGCCCGTTGATTTCCAAACGCCAGATCGAAATTGCCAATATGGTTGGTGCCGATGCGGTATGTCACGGGGCTACTGGCAAGGGCAATGACCAGGTCAGGTTTGAGCTGGCCTATTATGCACTCAATCCCGATATTAAGATAATCGCGCCGTGGCGGGAATGGGACTTGAATTCGCGCACCAAGCTGATCGAATACGCCGAGAAACACGGCATAGAAATTGCCACAGACAAGCGCGGCGAAGCCCCGTTCTCGGTCGATGCCAACCTGTTACACACATCATCCGAAGGTAAGGCGTTGGAAGACCCCGGCGTCGAGGCTCCGGAATTTGTCTATCAACGCACGGTCTCGCCCGAAGCCGCCCCCCATAAGCCCACATATATCGAGGTGGGGTTTGAGCGCGGTGATGCGGTCAGCATTGACGGTTTGACCATGAGCCCGGCCACCCTCTTGAGCCAGCTTAACGAGCTTGGCGGGGCTAACGGTATTGGCAGGCTTGATCTTTTGGAAAACCGGTTTGTCGGTATGAAATCACGGGGGATTTACGAAACACCGGGCGGCACGATTTTGTTAATGGCCCACCGGGGTATCGAGCAAATCACTCTGGACAAGGGCGCCATGCACCTGAAAGACGAGTTGATGCCCAAATATGCCGAACTGATTTATAACGGCTATTGGTATTCGCCAGAACGCGAAATGCTACAAGCGGCTATCGACAAATCCCAGGAACTGGTCACAGGCAGTGTGCGCCTGAAATTATATAAGGGAAATTGCGACATAATTGGCCGAACTTCCCCCTATTCACTCTATTCACAAGAACATGTGACGTTCGAAGAGGATGATGTCTATGATCAAGCCGATGCGGGCGGGTTCATCAAGATCAATGCACTCAGATTAAGATTGTTGCGGGCGCGGGATCTAAAAGCCGGAAAAAACATTTAAAGCATTAAAAATCTGTAAGCAGGCAATAAAACCGCCATTGGGGGCTTGATATGCGGGCGCACTTGCCCTAGATAATAATTATCTCTTTTAGAGATCATTAAGGCCGTCTGCTTCGCGCCCCGTTGCAGGCGGTTTTTCTTTGCGCACAACTCTTTTCTGAGCACGCTAGATATTTAGCAGGCCAGTAATTTGCTGTCTTGACAATTTAGGCCAAAAAAATGTACAATTTAGGCCAATCAGAGTATTTCGCGAGACTTTCACAATATGCTGACAATTTCTGCAACATATCTATTTTCATTTGTAAGTACATGTGTTGAGCTTGGTGTGCCTGAAGATGATTTATTGTCGCTCATACCAGGGGGCCATAAGGCTTATGCGCAAAAAAATGGTGCGTATATCCCCAGTCGTTATCCCGCTGAAATTGTATGTACCGTCTTGGCAAAGGCGGAGGCTTTAACCGGGAAATCTGATATTGGTCTACTGTGCGGTAAAAATATCCGCCCGACAGCCATGATGGATCTGGGTCATGCATTATTGTGTTGTAGTTCTCTGCGCCAAGCCATTTTGACCAATATTCGTTATCAGCCGCTTACGCAACAACTTGGACGCTCCAAGCTGGTGATAGAAGGCGACCAGGCTTGGCTAAAATGGTTGCCAAACAGTGAGGATCCTGAATACGCAAGGCGGATAACGGATGTAGTTATGGCAGGTCATGCCGGGTTTGGTCGTTGGTTATTGTGGGCCCATGATAAAAAAATCAACACTGTGCATTTCAGGCACACAAAACCACCCTATGCAAAATTGTATGAAGATTTATTTGATTGCCCGGTGCTTTTCGGACAGCATGACAACGCTATGGTTATAGATGTTGAGGCCATAGATGCGCCTTTACCGCAAGCAAATGCGGGGGTGTTGACAAAGATATGTTTGCGCCTGGATATAGATTTGGCCAAGCTGCAACATCAGGGTTCGTTCAGCGAATTGGTCACAAAAGTCTTACGATTGGACAGAGAAAACGGCCCGTTAAACTTGGCGCAAACCGCCCGTCACCTGGGTGTGAGCCCGCGCAGTTTGCGCCGTGCTTTAGCCGCAGAGAAAACAAATTACCGGACTATATTGGAACAAGTCCGCCGCGATTTGTGCGCACAATTCCTAACAAATAATATGCCATTGTCCGAGATTGCAGAACATTTGGGCTATAGCCAGCAAAGTGCTTTTACCCGGGCGTTCAAGATCTGGTATGGGGACACACCCAAAGCCTATGCGAAAGCTCAAAAGACCGCCTCAAATGCTTTTGACCAATTGGCCCCATGATGACGTATAGGGATTACGTGCTGGCAAAACTTCCATAAGCGTTATAAAAGACGTAAACTTCAATCAAAGGATATCCAATGCGCACCATTCTTATTGCTACAGCCTCCGCCGCATTATTGCTGGCTTGTTCCCCCAAAGCACCAATAGAAACACCCGTACAAACGGCCCCACAAACTGCTGAAGCCATGAGCCAGCTTCAAATTCGCTATAATAAAATTGCCGAAGTGGATCTAACGGGGACAGATACCAGCTTCCTCAATGATGAACAGCGCCAGGTGGTCAATCTCCTCATTGAGGCGGCAGGCTATATGGACGAGATCTATTTGCGCCAGGTCGAGCGAAACAACCCGAAAATCCGCGCAGCTATTGCAGCTTCTGATGATCCGCAAAAAGATTTGCTCGTAAAAATGTTTGACCGTCATTTCGGCCCCTGGGATAGTCTGGATGACGATAAGCCGTTTTGGGGTGACAAGCCCAAACCACGCGGGGCCGGGTTTTATCCAGCCGATATAACCAAACAAGAGTTTGAAGCCTGGATCGGCGCAAACCCGGACGACGAGGAAGCTTTTCGCTCCTGGTACACGATTATATCTCGCAAGGACGGCGGCTTGGTGGCTGAACCTTATTCAAAGGTTTACGCACAATGGCTCAAACCAGCGGCGGCAAAACTGCGCGAAGCAGCCGACGTCACCTCTAATCCGTCTTTGAAAAAATTCCTGACATTGCGCGCCGATGCATTTTTCGACGACGATTATTTTGCCAGTGAAATGGCCTGGATGGATTTGAAAGACACGCCCATAGAGGTGGTCATTGGCCCTTATGAGGTTTACACCGACAAACTTTACAATACCAAAACCGCTTTTGAAGCCTTTATCACCATTAAAAATCCTGAGGAAAGCGCCGCAGTTTCCAAATATAAAAAATTTCTAGTAGACATGGAGAAAAACCTGCCCGTAGAAGAGAAGTACAAAAATTTCAAACGCGGGTTTGAAAGCCCGATTGTCGTGTCCTACCAAATCCACGGCGGCGGCGATAATGTGCCAGGCGTGCAAACAATTGCTTTTAACCTGCCCAATGATGAGCGGGTGCGCGAGGCCAAAGGCGCTAAAAAGGTTCTGCTTAACAATGTGTTGGGCGCAAAATTTGATTTGATACTTGCCCCTATGGCCGAGCAGGTTTTGGTGGCAGAGCAATCGGGGCTATTGGTCAAAAAATACATGTCTTATGACACTTTATTCCATGAATTGTCCCATTCTTTAGGGCCGGGTACGATTGAGGTAGACGGCAGGAAAACCACTGTCAGCGCCGAATTGCAGGAACTTTACACACCCATTGAAGAAGGCAAGGCCGATGTCATGGGGGTTTATAACATTTTGTATATGATGCAGCGCGGTGAACTGCCTTTATCCGAGAAACAGGCGCTTCTCGCCACCTATTTCACCGGACTGTTCCGGGCCATGCGTTTTGGCACAGATAGCGCTCACGGCGGCGGCGCGGCCTATCAATACAGCTATTTCAAACAGGTCGGGGCTTTTAGATGGGACGAAAATGAGAGCCGTTTCCGTCTGGACTTTGCCAAATTTGAGCAAGCTGTTTCTGACCTGACGGGCAAGATTGTCGTGCTGCAAGGCAATGGCAGTTATGATGATACTAAGGTGTTTCTGGACACATACAAAAAACTGGACGACCATGCCAAAAAGGTCTTGGCCTCAACAAGTCATATCCCAACCGATATTGCACCGATTTACCCGGATAAAATTTAAGATTTATTTGCGCGTTTCCATTTGTGCCAAATAATGAAGATTTTTGGGCCTTCGACCAGGTAACGGTTCCACATGCGCCGCGGCTCGCAGGCCAGGCGGTGGAGCCATTCCAGGCGGGTTTGTTGCATCCACCCCGGTGCGCGGGTGATTTTACCTGCCAGAAAATCCAGTGATGCGCCAACGCATAGACCCAAACCTTTGCTATCACTGCGTTTGAGAGCCGCTTTTGCCACCATTTCTTGTTGGGGGGAGCCAACACAGATAAATGTGTAATTGGCCGGATTTTTTGCAATGAATTCAGCAGCTTTGTTTATTGCTTCAGCATTACGGCGCAAACCCATAGGCGGCTGGTGGTGGGCCAAATGTGTGAGGCCGTAGCGGGTAATGATTTTTTCGATCACATCAACATCTCCGCCTATGATGTTAACCGGGTCATTTGGTTCTATGACATTATCAAACAATTGCGCCGTTAAATCCGAGCCTGGAACAGCGGGTATTTTCAGCCCCGAAAATTTGGCCAACAGCTCCAATATACGCGAATCGCACACACATAGCCACGCGGGTTTATACAGAGGCTTGAACATGGTCGGCTCTTGGTTTAGGCGCACTATGTGATCCACATTAGGGGTGACAATATAACGAAAACTATCCGTGGCCTTGACGGATTTACATTGCTCCAGTGTTTCCATCGGGCTTAGAACATCAAATGTAACCCCGCAAAATTCTTGCCTGGGCGCTGAACGCAAGGCAGATTCAGAGATCGAAACTCTGCGTTTGTCAGTATCTCTCGTTTGTTGTGCTGGCATAACCACTCCCCAATTGAGCGCCGTGCATAGCATAAGAGATTGAAGATTAGGTTTACGCTTTAATCCCGCAACAGCTCATTGACACCTGTCTTGGCTCTGGTTTTTTCGTCAACGGTTTTAACAATAACGGCGCAGGCCAGGCTGGGGCCGCCGTTTTTATCTGGCAGGGTTCCGGGCACGACAACGCTATAGGGCGGGATTTCGCCGTAGATAATCTTTTGGGTTTTGCGATCAACGATTTTTGTGGATTGGGAAATAAATACGCCCATAGCCAGCACCGAGCCTTCGCGCACAATCATACCTTCAACCACTTCGGAACGCGCACCAATAAAACAATTGTCCTCTATTATGGTCGGGTTGGCTTGTAGAGGTTCCAACACACCGCCAATGCCCGCACCAGCGGAAATATGACAATGCTCGCCCACCTGGGCGCAAGACCCAATAGACGCCCATGTATCTACCATAGTGCCCGCACCAACCCGGGCACCAATATTGACGAAACTTGGCATCAAGACGACGCCCGGCGCAATATAGGCGCCGCGCCTGACAATAGCACCGGGTACGGCCCGAAGCTCGGCTTTCACAAAATCACTGTCGGTCCAACCCTCAAATTTTGGTGCAACCTTGTCCCACCACATAGCCCCGCCGTGACCACCGCTGACCGAGCGCATAGGGTTTAGGCGAAACCCAAGCAGAACCGCTTTTTTCAGCCATTGATTGACCTGCCACTTCCCGTCCACAGGTTGGGCGACCCGCAAACTCCCGTCATCAAGCCCGGCCAAAGCGGCGTCAACGGCGCTGCGAATATCACCACCGGTTGTTGCCGACAACGCCTTTCGGTCGTCCCATGCCTGATTAATGATGGTTTCGGTATCATAAGTCACTGGTAGTCCTTTCACGGAATTGGTAAATACACATCTATAATGGTTTGTTCAAAACCTCAACGGTTTCCCGTAACCACGCGGGCAAATCATTGCTTTGTGTGTCGATATAATCAGGTTGCGACCCATTTTCAGGCCCGATCAACAATGTTGTCATGCCCATATTTTTGGGAACTTGTAGATTATATAGCGTGTCTTCGGCCATGACTGAGCGGTTTGGGTCAATGTCAAATGTATTTGTAAACTTCTCGTATGCTGTGCGTTTGGGCTTGGGCGTGTAATCCATATCTTCTATGGCAAATATGCCGTCAAACAGTTTGTAAATTCCCAAATGCTCTCCGATGTTTTTTGCATGGCCGCGAGACCCGTTGGTAAAAATATATTTTTTGCCGGGCAAGGCCTCCAGGCCTGAATACAGATTTGGGTCTGGCTTTAGAAAATCCAAATCAACATCATGTACATAATCAAGAAAATCCACCGGATCCATCCCGTGTACGGCCATAAGCCCGGACAAGGACGTGCCGTATTCCTTCAGATATTGCTTTTGTAAAATACGGGCGTCCGTAGGATGCAGGGCCAAATAACGGCTGATATATTTGGTGATTTTATCAACAATTTGCGCGAAAAAAGCATTGTCTGCCCGGTACAATGTATTGTCGAGGTCAAAAACCCAGCTATTGATATGAGAAAGCGACACGGTTTAACGGGCTCTCATCATTGTCGTAGCCCGCTTATGGGAGCTATGCCAAAATCACTGTCTTGCAAATCTATGGTTATGCCTGTCTTGTTTTCGGGTACCGGCTTGAAGCGGGCGGAAATATATCCTTGATCTTGACAAAATTCATGATGCAATGACGCAAATGTTGACGCGCCAATGCAATATAATTTGCCTTTATCGGCCGGGACTTGCAAAATTTTATCAACTCCGTCCCCGTTTTCCTGGCGCACATAGTAATGGGCGGCGCGGCGTTTTAGGTTTTCGGTAAATAATTGTGCGCAAGCATCTGTATCGACAGGCCACCAGCCACGGGCTTCTTGTGTACCGTCTCGCTCAAAAGACAGGGCAATCCAAACCTTGGCGCCGGATTTGTTGCAGACCTTAATCCCGACTGTTTTTCTAACCTTCGCCGCGAATTTTTCCAAAGCGGAAAATTTCTCCGCCGTGGATATATTGGCTTTTAACTTGTGGTCTTTCAAAAACCTCTTCAAGGTGTTGCTGGTGCGTTTACCAGGGCGGCCATCAATGCGCTTAATATCGTAATTGTTATCCTTTAATAATCGTTGTAAGCCCGCCGTTTCAGCCCGGCGTCCAAAATCGTCCGGCTCGGTAAATGCCGTATGGCGCTCGGTTGGCACGACTTGTAAAAACATGGCTGTTGTCATGTCTTGTAAGGCGCAGCTTATATCGGTTTTGGCGGTAAAATCTTTGTCCGATACACAATATTCGTGGCGGCCTTTCCATTCCCGGACACCGCCTTGGTGCAGGCGCGCGCTACGGGCATAGACAAAGCGCGGTGTGCCTTTTTCCACATCAACACTTCGGCAAAGCCCTGGGCGTAAATGTTGCCAGCCACGTACCGTCAAGGCTTGCCCCGCTTGTCCCTTGGGAACGCCAACAGTGGCTATGTCCAGTACAAATGAGGTCTCGTTACAGACCTCCCAGGGTGGTTGTTCTGGGCGTTTTTCAGGTATTTGTGCGTCTTGCGCAACGCTGAAAATGCTTGTAAAAACAAGAAAGCTTGTCACCAATATATATGCGAAAAACCGGGTCATATTAGCTGATCAATGTCCCTGCGCCTTGGTCGGTAAACAGCTCGACCAACAGGCCGTGGCTGCGGCGACCATCCAAAATTACCACGGCTTCGACCCCTGCTTTACAGGCTTCAAGAGCCGTGTTTAATTTCGGGATCATGCCGCCCTTTGCTGTACCGTCTTTGATGAGCGCGTCCACATCGCTTGGGGACAGGCTGGTGAGCAAGTTGCCGTCCGCGTCCATAACGCCTTCAATATCGGTTAACAACATTAAACGTGCCGCACCTAATGATCCGGCCAGCACACCGGCGGCCGTGTCGGCATTGACATTAAGTATTTCGCCGTCTGGCCCGGAACTGATAGGCGAGACCACGGGTATAAAGCCTGGATCAGCCGCCGCCAACACATCAAGAACAGAGGTGTCGGTGTCGGTGGGTTTTCCGGCAAACCCGAGATCGTCGCGCAATTTCCTAGCGGTGATCAATCCGGCGTCTCGCCCGGACAGACCTACGGCACGGCCCCCGGCCTGGTTGATGGCAGCGACAAGGCTTTTATTGACCGCCCCCGATAACACCATTTCGGCCACTTCCACAGTTTCCAAATCGGACACGCGTAGGCCGTCTTTAAATTCGCTTTTGATACCAAGGCGTTTCAACATAGAGCCGATTTGCGGCCCGCCGCCGTGGACAATGACCGGACGGACACCAAATTGTTTTAAAAGAACCACATCATTGGCGAAAGCGCGGGTCAGATCACCATCACTCTTGATGTCTCCCACTTCGGTTTCTTGGCGGTCGCTATCGCTTCCTCTTCGCCTCTTGGGATACCCAAAGGCGTTGCCACCAAATTTTATCACTACGGTTTTACCCGCATAGCGCTGGATAAAGGGCAGGGCTTCAGACAGGGTTTTGGCGCTGGCCCAACCTGTCTCGTTTTTGCGTCGTTTTAACATACTGTGCTTATAACTCAATTTCGGGCAAAGCCAAACTGACAATTTCAGCTCTTAGCGCGTCCAACCCATGTTTTTTCTCGGCGGATGTCACCAAAACATCAGGATGGGCTGCCGGACGTTTGGCAATTTTTTGCTGGCTAGCCCCTAAAGTTTTCTCAAGTTGGCCTTTTTTTAGCTTGTCGGTTTTGGTCAGGACGATTTGGTAAGTCACGGCCGCCTCGTCGAGCATGGCCATGACCTCTTGGTCTGCCTCCATAATGCCGCGCCTGCTGTCTATTAACACAAAGACCCGGCGCAAAGGAGCGCGGCCTCGCAAGAAATCCCGCGTCAGTTTTGTCCAGTGGGCGATGTCGGTTTTAGAAGCTCTCGCATAACCATATCCGGGCAAATCAACCAGATAAATCCGGTCAGATAAATTGAAGTAGTTAAGCTCGCGGGTTCGCCCTGGCGTGTTTGAAGCCCGTGCCAATCCTTTTTGGTTACAAAGTGCATTGATCAAGGACGATTTGCCAACATTGGAGCGTCCGGCAAAGCATATCTCCGGCAAGCTCGCGTCCGGTAAATGCTCCAACCCCACCACGCTTTTGACAAAGTCCACCGGGCGGGCGAACAGGCGCCGCCCAAGTTCGATATGCGCTTCTAAATTGGGATTATCTTTATCATCACCCATTGTTATTTATTTGCCGGCTTGTTGGCTTTTTTGCCAAATATTTTTCCGAAAAATGCGTCCAGAGGCGTATCCACCTTGTGTTTGCGGGTGATGTAATATTGCTGGAAGATGGTAAGAATATTGTTCCATACCCAGTATAGTAACAGGCCAGCCGCAAAGGGTGCCAAAATAAACATAAAGAATATAGGCAGCCACTGCATAATCCGCGCCTGCATTTTATCGGTCGGCGGTATATTCAGGCTTTGCATCATCGCCATAGTGATACCGTAGAGCAAGGCGAGCGGCCCAAGGGCGAGAAACGACATGAACTCAAACGGAATACCGTCCCAGGGGAACAAGCCAAATCCGTTCAGGACAGACAGCGGGTCGCGGGCCGACAAATCTTTCAGCCAGCCAAAGAACGGCGCATGGCGCATTTCAAATGTGATAAACAATGATTTATACAGGGCGAAGAAAATGAACATTTGCGGGATCATGGGCAAACAACCAGCGACCGGGCTCACCCCTTCTTTTTTGTACAAGGCCATGGTTTCTTGTTGCAGTTTCATCCGGTCATCACCGTAGCGGGTTTTTAGTTTTTTCAATTTTGGCTGTAAGGCGCGGGTTTTAGCCATGGATGAATAGGCTTTGTTGTTGAGGGGAAACAGTGCCAGTTTCAAAATCAGCGTCATCAATAAAATACCAACACCGAAATTGCCCGTAAGATTCCCCAATTTGGTCAAGCCCCAGGACATGGGTTTGGTTAAAATACCGAGCCGACCATAATCAACGGCCAAGTCCAGGCGGGCAATACCTTTCACCTCCATATAGTTTTCGAGTAGGCTATGGGATTTTGCCCCTGCGAAAATATAACCTGTGGACTGAATGGAAACGCCTGGACTTAACACCGTGGGTGCCAAATCATATCCGGCCTCATAAACGTCTTTGCCGTTGCGGTTCTTATAGCTAAAACTGGCCCGCATTTGTTGTCCGGGCGGTGCGATGGCTGCGGACAACCAATAGCGGTCTGTTAGTCCGATCCAACCGGCTTCACCGTCTTCGGTCACGGTTTTTTTCTTGGTCAAAGATTTGTAGCTTATGTCTTTTTTGGTTTTGTCGGTTACGGCAATGGCGCCTTCGTGCAAGATGAACGGAAAATTGGTTAAATCACTTGGCAAGCCGTATTGACGCGCCGCACCTTTGCGCACCAAGGAAATTTCCTGGCTTGACATGTTGGTAACCGTATCGTCCAGAGTGAATAAATAATTTTCGTCAACACTGATAACGCGCTGTACACTAAAGCCGTCGCCGTCATGTCTTAGGGTTACGGGGCTGGACGGGGTCAGCACATCTCCGCTTAGCACGCCCCAATTTGCGTCCACGCCCGTACCGCCGCCTTGGCGAACCCAATTGTCAAACACTTCCGCCGCGTGGTCTGCCCCTTGGGGCGAAAATAAAATGACCGTTTGTGCGTCTTCTCCTATGGTTTGGTTGAAGTTCTTTAGGCGCAGATCATCAAACCGTGAACCCGTTGTTGAAAATGAGCCCGTATAAACCGGGGTCTCGATTTTGATACGTGTGCCCCCATTCGAACCAGTGGCGATCAATTGGGCCCGGTCTATGGGTTTGGGAGGGGTGACGATTTGCTGCCGGGTTTGTTGGTTGTTGGCGGCAATTTCTTCTTGAGCCAAAAGCCGCGCCTGTTCGGCTGCCGGTTTGGCAAAGAGAAAATAATACCCCGCCATAATCAGGCCGGACAGCACCATTGCCAATACAAATCGTTTTTGGTCTTCCATAGGATCGCTTTCGTATTCAATCGGTTACTTGATTTTGGGCTTTATACCTGTTTACGCCAGTCTTAAAAGCGCTTTCTCAACATCTTTGAGCAAGTTTTGCCATTGGGCTTCAGCGGTTTTGGCGCGGGCGATAAACACATAATCAAACCCCGGCTTGCCGTGGATGGGCAGCAAGGCTGTTGCCAGTTCTCGCATCCTGCGCTTACACCTGTTGCGTACCACGGCATTGCCGATTTTTTTGGTGGCGGTAAACCCGACATTAACCCCGTCTTGACGTTCAGCGTGCCTGCGCATTTGTATAACGAGTGTGGGGCGGGCTTGATAGCGTCCGTTCCTGACATACAAAAACTCGGAACGCTTTTTCAGCCTTCCGAGCTTGGTACGGGACATTGTCATAAGCTCTTTATGCGGACAGGCGCTTGCGCCCTTTGGCCCGACGGCGAGCTAAAATCAGGCGGCCATTTTTTGTCGCCATGCGCGAACGAAAGCCGTGGCGGCGTTTGCGGACAATTTTGGAAGGTTGAAATGTACGTTTCATATCGGTCTCACTACATATATAGGCGCAAATACACCAAATAAATTCAAGGAGGCGTACTTAGAGGCCAATAAAAGCCAAGTCAACCCATAAGGAGAAATACCCCTGATAAATATCAAGGATAAAACGACGAGAAAACACAGCCAGACACATGTGTTTAGACACATGCATACGGACATAACATTGGGGTAGATGCATTTTCGCAAACCCACGCAGTATGCACGGCTTTGTGAACGGACTTGAAGTGTGTGCGCGAAAACAGGCGCTATAACGGCGCTATAACAAAGTGAATGGTTTGGGAGGCGCAAATGCGCTCAATGTTACTAACTGCAGCGATTAAGACCCTGTTTATCGGGGTTTTTGCGCCTGCCTCCCCTGTTCCTGCCGCCATACCTGTTTCCGTAAACCCCCTCTCTACGGCCAGTGTATCGGCGGCAGGTATCCCCTCTGCCTCATCGCCCGGCACGCCATTTGTGCCCCAAAACGTGTCATACGGCGATGAGGCAGACCCGGTTTTATTGGCCCAGGTCAGGAAGGTTGAGAAGATTAAGCGGATTGTAACAGCACCTAATAAAGACATCACAGTTAACCTGGAAGTTATTGCGCCTGTTGCGGACTATTGGGAAATTTTATTGCGCCAATATACACGGGAAAACACTGATGGTCTCGTGCAATTTGATTATGGGGCGCTGAACAACACCCCCGCAAGCATGGCTATGCTGGGCGCTTATATTGATAAGCTGGCGGCTGAAAAACCTTCGAAGATGCAGCGCAATGAAGCTCTGGTCTATTGGGCCAATCTTTATAATGCCCTTACCGTACAGGTGGTCGCACAAAATTATCCGGTGTCTTCCATTCGCAAGATCAAAACCGGATTTCGGGCCGGGCCGTGGAAGCGTAAACTGGTAACGGTCGAGGGGCAAGAGTTAAGCCTTGACGATGTTGAACACGGTATCATGCGTCCAACTTTTAAAACCCCGCTTGTACACTATATGGTCAATTGCGCCTCTATTGGTTGCCCGAATTTGAAAACTACACCGTGGCACAGCACGAATTTGGCAGCGGAGCTTGAGCAGGCTGCACGGGATTATATCAACTCGCCGCACGGCGTGGCCATCGACAAAGACCGCCTGCAAGCCTCCAGTATTTACAAATGGTTCAAAGAGGATTTCGGCGGCAATGATGCTGGCGTGCTGTCGCATATCAGAAAATATGCCAACGAAGAGTTGCTGGCAGCGCTCAAGGGTCGAACAAAAATTAACAAATATGCCTATGACTGGGACATAAACGCGCCTAAATAAATTATTAAATACCGAAAGAATATTATGCAACACGACAATACGCCCAAAAGCGCGCCCGCAGCCAATTCCAGGCTGAAGCGGTTTTTACCTTTGGTCATTATCGCAACAGCTCTTGCCGCGTTTTTTGCCCTTGGTGGGCCTCAATATATCAGCCTGGACTCTTTGCGTGACAACCAGGAATTCCTGAAAGCCTTTGTGGCGGATAATTATCTGATAGCCATTGTTGGCTTTGTGGCTCTTTATGCAGTCCTGGTTGCCATTTCGGTGCCCGGCGCCGGGTTTTTGAGCATTTTTTCGGGTTTTCTATTTGGTGTTAAAACGGGCGTTCCTGCCGTTGTTATCGGTGCAACGATCGGTGCGACAATTATTTTTCTTATTGCTCGTTCGGCCTTAGGAAGCGGTCTGGCGGCTAAAGCCGGGCCATTTATGCGCAAATTTGAAAAGGGGCTGAAAGAAAATGAATTGTCCTATTTGTTCATTTTACGCCTGGTGCCGATCTTCCCGTTCTTTATTGTCAATATTGTGCCTGCATTATTTGACGTCAAAGCCCGCAATTATGTTTTGACAACATTTTTGGGCATAATACCCGGCGCTTTGGTGTATGTGAGCGTTGGTAACGGCATTGGTGATGCTTTGGCGGCGGGCGGGGATGTACCTTTGTCCGGCCTGATGTTTCGCCCGGCCGTTATTTTGCCCATCATAGGGTTGATATTTTTGTCCATGATACCCGTGGCATACAAGCAATTTGCCAAAAAGAAAAACTAGAGAGGCCAAATGTCCAAGAGTGAATATAATGTAGACATATGTATTATCGGCGCGGGGGCAGGCGGTTTGTCCATTGCATCTGGCGCGGCGCAATTGGGACGTTCGGTTGTCTTGTATGAGGCCGAGGAAATGGGCGGGGATTGTCTCAATTACGGGTGTGTACCGTCCAAAGCCCTGATTGCAGCGGGCAAACACGCCCATGCATTTGGCACGGGCGGCCCGTTCGGCATAGCTCCCGCCAAAGCCAAGGTGGACTTTGCGGCGCTCAAGGCCCATATTAAGGGTGTTATCGAAACCATCGCCCCGGTCGATTCCCAGGAACGCTTTGAAGGCCTTGGCTGCACGGTGATCCGCGAGCGGGCCAGCTTTATGGACGCCAATACGGTCGGCTCTGATACCACGATCACCCGCGCCAAAAGGATCGTCATCGCTACGGGGAGCCGGGCTGCGGCCCCGCCAATTGCGGGCCTTAAAGACACGCCCTTTGTCACCAATGAAGATATTTTTACCATTGACGAGTTGCCCAAACATTTACTGATTATTGGTTCAGGCCCCATTGGTTTGGAGTTGGGTCAAGCGTTTCTGCGCCTGGGGAGTAAGGTCGAAATTATTGATATTGCCGAACCTCTTGACCGCTCCGAGCCGGAACATGCCAAGGTTTTAATCGGTGCGCTCAAAGACGAGGGCGTAATTTTTCACGCTCCGGTCAATACAAAGCTTATCCGTAAAACCGAAACTGGGGTGGCCATAGATTTGGAAAATGGTACCACCCTCACCGGGTCACATTTATTGGTGGCGGCGGGGCGGCGACCCGTAATAGAAAGCTTAAATTTGGATGCGGCGGGCATCATCACCGGGCGCGGCGGTATTGTTACCGACAAAACCCTGCGCACGTCTAACAAGCGGGTCTATGCGGTCGGGGATGTGTCGGGACGCGGCGGCCTGACCCACGCGGCTGGGCATCATGCGTCGGTCATCATCAAAAATTTTTATTTCATGCCGTTTTTCAAAGCCAGCGCACAGACAAATGCTATGCCGGCAGCTATTTATACCCAGCCTGAACTGGCCTCTATTGGGCTAAGCGAAAGATCGGCCCGGGGCAAATATGCAGATGTGCGGGTTGTGCATTTCGAGTTTGCGGAAAATGACCGGGCCATCGCCGAACGCTCCACCAAAGGGGAAGTGAAAATTATTGCCCGTGGTAATGGCTTGGTGCTTGGGGCCTCAATCGTTGGAGAGGGGGCAGGAGAGATTATTCATCTCATGAGTATGGCCATGGCCAATAAAATGAAAATCATCCATTTGACCAAAATGATTTCGCCCTACCCGACCCGGTCCGAAGCCGTCAAGCGGGCCGCGTCTTCCTGGTACACCAAAGCGGTGTTTTCGCCCAAAACCAGAAAACTGGCCAGTATCATGGCTAGATTTCATTAAGTAACCAGAGTAACCTGCCAACATGTTTGGAAATTTTTTTATGGGCAGGCTGTCTGGCAAGTTATTGGTCTTGACGATTATATTTGTCATGGTTGCGGAATTGCTGATCTTTATTCCCTCAGCCGCCATCTATCGCCAAACCTGGCTGATGGAGCGGGCAAAGTCTGCCGGGCTGTTGACATTGGCCATTGAGGGGGTTCCCAATTATGAGGGCGGCGAAATGTTGAGCCAGCGTTACATGCAAGATACCGATGTATCCATGGTGGCGCAAAAACGTGATGGTATGAGCCAACTGGTGCTGGGCATGCCACCGCCAGCCGCAACAATTATCACGGTGGATTTGCGCACTAAACGCAGACTGCCATTATTCAAGGACAGTTTTCAGGACTTTTTTGGCGACGGGCAGGCCTATATCCGAATTCTTTCGGCTCCCACGGTTGAAGGTGTGGAGGCTTTGGAAGTTTTGGTGCCCCAGCGCGCCCTCAAACAGGCTATGCGCGATTATTCCAAGCGTATATTATTGTGGTCGCTGGCAATCTCCGTGTTGACCGGGTTGATGATTTATGCGGCACTATCGCTAATTATCGTCAAGCCTATCCGCAAGCTGGCTCGTGGTTTGGCCAATTTTCGCAAAGACCCGCGCAAACGAAGCTTTGATCGGAATAGCTTCTCATCTCGTAGCGATGAAATCGGCCAGTTGGAGCGAGAGTTTTCCGACATGAAAACCGGTGTGCGCACGGCGTTTAAGCAACAAGAGCGTCTGGCCACATTGGGTATGGCTATGGCCAAAATCAATCATGATTTGCGCAATGTGCTGACCTCTACCCAGTTAATCTCCGACCGGTTGGCTAGCGATCCGGACAAGCGCATTAAAGGTATGGGAGAACGTTTGGTGCGCGCCGTTGAGCGGGGGGTGAAATTATGTGAGGCGACTTTATCATTTTCCCAAAGCGTCGAGGAAAAACCCGAAATCAAGCCCGTACGCATTGCCACGCTCATCGGGGAGGCGGCGGGTGACGCTTTGGCTGAACACAATACAATACACGAAAAGGTCAAGTTTAAAAATGCGGTTGAGACCAGTTTGGCCGTCATGGCTGATCCCGACCACACCTATAGAATTTTTCACAATCTGTTTCGCAATGCCTTGGAGGCCATGCAAAAAATTGAAACCCCCGCCCTGCGTATCGACGTGGAAATTGTCGACGACAAAGCTTGTTTTAAAATCATCGATACCGGCCCTGGCATTGCGCAAAACATCCGCAAAAACCTGTTCAAGGCTTTTACCACTGGCGCCAATAAAGGCGGCACTGGCCTTGGTCTGACCATATCTCGCGAACTGGCCCGCGCCCAGGGGGGTAATTTGACCTTGCAAAGCTCAGACGAAAACGGCACGGTCTTTGTGTTAAGTTTGCCATTGGCCAAACCTTGAAGCGCGTGTTTATCAGGAGACAAGAATGATTGACCTTTATACGGCTGCGACGCCAAATGGCTGGAAGGCCAGTGTGACCCTGGAGGAAATGGGGCTTGATTACAAAACCAATGCCATTGACATTTCTACGGGTGATCAGAAGAAGCCGGATTTTCTCAAGATCAACCCAAATGGCCGTATCCCGGCCATTGTTGATCATGATGTCAAAGATGAAAACGGGGACGGGTTTGCCGTGTTTGAAAGCGGCGCATTGATGATCTATTTGGCCGAAAAAACCGGTATGTTCTTGCCGTCGGATGTTCAGGGGCGTTCAAAGGTCATACAATGGTTGATGTTTCAAATGGGCGGTGTTGGCCCGATGATGGGTCAAGCCAATGTGTTTTACCGCTATTTTCC
>CAZCUM010000050.1:0-18753 GCA_964502015.1 uncultured Robiginitomaculum sp.
GCGTCCATGGCGTCATAGACCATGATATGGCACTCATATAAAATTTCTTCTTTGGATTTCACATAATAATACAAGGCGGCCTTGGACAAGCCCAGGGATTGTGCAATCAAGACCATAGAAGTATTGTGATAACCGCGCCTGCGAAAGGCGCCGCTAGCTGCACGTATTACAGCCCGCCTCTTGGCCGTATATTGGGCTTCGCGGTTAAAGGCCCGGCTCGTGTCAAGACTGGTATCGAGATTGGTCATAATCATCTGGCCCGTTTCTAACCTTTAGAGTAAGTAATTTGACTATAAAGTCAATCTACGGTCTTTGACATTAAATTCAACCTTATAAACCCTGTATATCAGGGCCGTTCTCCTGGCTTGACCTGATCGCTTATCGTGTATTCATTCCAATCCACTTTTCCCATCATGCGTTTATAACTATAGGTTGGATTGGGCCAAAGGGTCGGGATGGAGCCGTCCTTGGTTTTGTACCAGCTTTGGCATGAGGTCGCCCAAATTGATGTGCTGAGGCGGGTTTGAATTTCTTGATTATATGCCTTTACGGCTTCAGGCTTAACGGTGAAATATTGCCCCGGGTTTATTTTTTGGATAAGCTGGAGCATGTAAGGCATTTGCGCTTCGATCATCAAAATCATAGACGCATGACCGAGCCCGGTATTGGGGCCAAGCAAGAAAAAAGCATTGGGCATGTTTTCGATTACCAAGCCTTTATGGGCTTTAGGGTTTGCCCGCCAATCGGACAATTTAGCGCCGCCTAGACCGGTTAAGTCGATCTGCGTTAAAAACTCTGTTGCCTTAAACCCGGTGGTGTAAATCAAAATATCAGCCTTGATGTCCTGGCCATTGTTAAACTTGATGCCCCCTGGCGTGATGCGCTCAATACCGTGGGTGATCAGCTCCACATTATCTTGTAATAAAGTGTCGTAATAATCATCTGACAGCAATATGCGTTTGCAGCCAATAGGATAATCCGGCGTCAATTTACGGCGTAATTCCTTATCTTTGATTTTCTTCGCCCGGTATTTATCGGCATTTTTCTTAAACATGCGGTTGATCCAGCCCTGTTTGTTAAACACGCGGAAAAACACATATTCAAGATAGGCTTGCATGGCCAGGCGGGTCAGTTTCATGGTGAAGGGCAAATGTTTGAACAAGGATTTTTCAAATGAACTATATGGTCTGTCCATACGCGGGATAATCCAGTTGGCGGTGCGTTGTAACACGGAAACCTGCTTGCAGGTTTTGGCGACCTGGGGAACAATTTGAACGGCACTGGCGGCACTGCCGATGACGGCTACGCGCTTGTTGGCCAAATTCAAATCCTTGTCCCAACGGGCGGAATGAATTTGCTTGCCCTTAAAGCTGTCCGCGCCTTTAATGTTGGGCCAGTTGGGGGTGCCGAGTATAGCGACACTGGTGATTAAGAACCGGGTCGTAATCGTTTCGCCTTTGCTGGTCTTTACGGACCAAAGCGCCAGGTTTTCATCAAACCGGGCAGAGTAAATTTCCGTCCGCCCCCGGATATGTTTATTGAGATCATAGGTCTCGACAATGTCTTCCGCATATTTACGGATTTCATGTGCAGGAGAAAACCTGCGGCTCCAATTTGGGTTGGGGGCAAATGAATATGAATATAGATGAGACGGTACATCGCACGCAGCCCCCGGATAGACATTGTCATACCATGTACCGCTAATGCCTCCGGTTTTCTCGGCGATGATAAAATCATCAATTCCGGCTTGGCGCAATTTAATAGCGGCAGCAATGCCGGCAAATCCCGCACCGATAATTAAGGCTGTTAATGGTTGTTCGGCCACAAAGCGCTCCTTGACAAGTCTGTTGCGCCGATGAGATTTCGGCCTATATTTGTATTCAAAGTTTTTTCTAATCTAATTTAGGCGGCAAATAAAGGAATGAAATTATGCGCACATTATTCATTGGTCTAATAGCTGCGGCGATCATCAGCGGCTGCGCCCATGCACAGGCGGGGCAAACGCCTGATCGCTTTAATGAACAGTCCAACAAGCAGACCAATACCAAATCCCACCTGCCAGACAATAGTGCATATAGGGTCTATCATGCTGACGGTAATTCTATGGATGATATCGACAAGGCTTTATCCCAAGCCAGAAACCGTAACACCAAGCTCATGGTGGTTATGGGGGCAAACTGGTGCCATGACAGCGTCGGTTTTGCCGCCCGTATGGATAAGCCGAGGTTTAAGTCTTTGATCGAGAAAAAATACGAACTGGTGTATGTTAACGCAGGTACGCAGCCGAGGCAAAAAGATCAAAACCGTGCCGTCTCCAAGCGCTTTGGTGTGGCGGCAATTGCCGGTACGCCGACCGTGTTCATCGTGGATGCAGACGGTATCGTGCTGAACCCGGACAGTGCCGGCTATTGGCGCTATGCAGACAGCATACCTGAAGATATGAGCTATGCTTATTTGTCCTATTACGCAGATAAGTAAGAGGAGAAAATAAACCCGCACTATTCTTTTTTATAAAACTTTTTCGGCCAGCGGCGGTGAACCCAAAACCAATCGCTGGGTCGGGCGCGGATTTGCTCTTCTATAAATTCGGTAATTTTTATCACCGTGGCCTTGATGTCATTAGCGCGGTTGCCTGTGTTGGCGAGCGGGATTTCTTCGTGAATAGTGACACGAAAATTGGTGCCGCTTATACGTGTTATTGACATGGGAATGAGCGGGGCTCCGGTCTGCATAGCCAGCCTGGTGGGGCCGGGGGCCGTCATGGCGGGTATGCCAAAAAACGGAATTTCAAGACCCTGGTTGAATTTTTGATCGTTCATGAGGGCTACGCTTGTGCCTGACCTCAGGGCGCTGATCAGCTCTTTGGCACCTTTTGGGCCTGATTTTGGCACCATAAGTGTGACGCCATTGGCGGCTCTTTGTTTAAGGATACGTTTGTCAAAATATGGGTTGTTGGTGGGACGATATGTCACCCGAACCGGCAAGCCGGCTTGCAGAAACCCGGCTGCCAGCAATTCCCAATTGGCAAAATGCCCCGCAATCAATACCGCCCCTTTTCCCGATTTTTTAAGCTTTTCAAAATGCTCCAAACCCACCACTTCTATGCGAGGGGTAATTTCGGAAACGCGAAACAGGTGCAAGAGTGGAAATTCGCCGAATGTCCGGCCTATCTGATTCCAGCTTTCCTTGAGCCATTGCTCTATTTGTGCATCGGGAGCATCCGGAAAAGCCAATTTCATATTGGTGCGCGCAATATGGTGTTTCGAGGTTTTAGGCCCGATAAACCCGACCAGTTTTCCGGCAAAGTTCGAGACTTGTTCCAAGGAGAACGGCATCATCAACAAGCGCACAAAATCATAGGCCAGGACTTCCAGCCGCCAGATTAAATGCTGAAATAGTTTGGCCATCAGCTTGTAACCGCCGCAATGATCGGATGTAAAATGCGCCGCAATGTCAATTCATCATCAAATTCTACGGATACGGGCCAAGGCGTGACATGTTTTTGAAACCCCTTGGGGATGCGGACAAAGTCCTTTTCTGTGGTTATCAGCTTGGCCCCATATTCTTTGGACAAGTCCAGTAGGTTTTTTAAATCTGTATCCTTGTAAGCATAATGATTGGCATACCGAATACCCTCAACCACATCGCCGCCAGCCCGGCCCAAGGCGTCAAAAAACTTGTTAGGCCTGCCAATACCAGCGAAGGCAAATAGCTGTCCTTTGGGCAAAGGGGCGGTAGATACAAGATAGGCGGATATGACCGGAAGACCTTTGAGCAAGGCCAATAAACCCCCACTCACCTCAAAATCTGGTGTAGGCTTCATCAATATGACCGCATCAGTGCGCGATAGAGCTGCAGCAATGGGTTCGCGCAAAGGCCCGGCGGGAAAAACCCGGCCATTGCCAAAACCAATTTCTGCATCGACCACCAGCAAAGACAAGGTCTTTTTGACAAGCGGGTTTTGGTGGCCGTCGTCCATAATGATAATTTGTGCCCCGCGTGCAGCGGCGGCGCGAGCGCCGTCGTCGCGACCAGCCGCAACCCAGACCGGGCCTTTACGGGCCAAAAGCAGCGGTTCATCGCCCACATCAACATGGGTGTGTTTGGACTGTACGACCATGGGGCCTTTTTCCCGACCACCATAACCACGCGACAGGCCGTGGGCTCTTATGCCCATGCGGTTTAAGCTTTCCAGCAAATAAGCGGTCACAGGGGTTTTTCCCGTGCCGCCAACACTGGCATTGCCCACACAAATCACCGGGATGCCCGGATCATAGGGCACGGTCGTTGCAATACGCCGTGCCGTGGCACGACCATATAGCCAGCCTAAGGGGCCGAGCGCAGTGCGGATAAACGGCGCGGCCTCGCGGCCATATTTATGGTTCCAAAACTCAGGCGGACGCATACCGTTATGCTTTCGGCAAAAGCGGAAGCAAGCGCTCCCAGACATAATCCAGCACCGCGTCGCGGCTGCTTGCAAATTTAAGCGCCGCCTCTGCCTTTGCTTTTCTGGCTTTGGTATCGGAAAGATATTTAAGTACGGCAGGCGCCAGCTCTTCAGCGGACAATATCCGCTTCACACCATCAAAAGCCATCATGGACATATAAGTATCTGCGAAGCTGGCAATATGAGGCCCGGTGATAACGGCGCAGTCTAACCTGGCCGGCTCAAGCGGATTGTGCCCCGACAAGCCGTCCAGCAATGAACCGCCGACAAAGGCTATTTTCGCCAAGCGGTAGACCAACCCCATTTTGCCGATCTGGTCAACCAGATAGACATCGGTTTTATCCGTCGGCATGCGGTGTGATGACCGGCGCAAGACATGCAGCCCCGCTTTGTTCAATATGTCTTTGATCTCTTTGGCCCGCTCGGGATGACGCGGGGCCAGGATAAGCAAAGCTTTGGGTTTTTTGGCCTTAACGGCCAAAGCTGCCTCGGCGATTAAAACTTCCTCGCCCCTATGGGTGGAGGCCGCACACCAGACCGGACGGCGACCAATGGCGGATTTAAGCTTTTTTAATTGCGATTTATCGACAGACAAGGCGGGTGCAGCGTCTTTGAGATTGCCAGCCGCTTCTACCTCTCGCCCGGTCAGCCAGGTTAGGCCATCAGCGGTTGACGTGCCTGCGGCCAGAATTAAATCGAAAACCCCCAGCAAGGCCTGGCCGGACTTTTTCCCCCGTGTAGCCCAGCGTTCGATTGAAGCCGCACTCATGCGGGCATTGATCAAGGCTAACGGAATGCCCAGAGCTTTGGTCTGCATGATCATGTTGGGCCATAACTCGCTCTCGGCAAAAATCGCCAAATCTGGCCGCCAATGGGCCAGGAAGTTTTTGACAGCTTTTGGATGGTCGGCGGGGGCGTATTGATGCACGGCACGTTGCGGCAGGATTTGCGCCAGCAAATCTGCGGATGTCACAGTGCCAGTGGTGATGACAATACTAAGGCCGGGGAGGTGCGATAAAATGCGTAAAATCACCGGCATCAACATTTGCGACTCGCCTACACTGGCCGCGTGCAGCCAGATCAATTTACCGTCAGGACGTGGTTGGCTGGCAATACCTTTTCTTTCGTCAAGCCGTGCGGGGTCTTCCTTACCCTTACGCACTCTGCGGTTAAGCCATAGAGGCAGAGCCGGAGCGGCCATGCGTGTCGCTACGCTATAGGATTTTAGAAGCGGCGTTTTCTTCACGTCTTGGCTTTCTTGCTAGTTTTCTTATTTGTTTTCTTATTTGTCTTCTTATTTTCTTTTTGGCAAACTTTAATATCTTGGGGGTGAATAATCTCAATCCCCATGTCTCTATCACATTTTTGCGATGCCTGGTTCAGCATGTCTTCCAGCTTAACCCGCGCCCGCTCAATATTGGCATCATTCGCCTTGCTATCAACCCATACTGGCCCGGCGAAGATAATTTTACCGCGCCCGAACGGCAAGGGTAGCATAAACCTGTCCCATGAATTAAACAATTTATTGTTGGAGGTTGACAAGGCATAGGCGATAATGGGCGCACCCGATAGCTTTGCCAGCTTTAGCGGCCCAAGACCCATGCGCATTCTTGGCCCGCGTGGCCCGTCCGGGGTCATAACAATACAATCTCCCCCATTGATAATCTCGATCATTTCGCGCAGCGCCCCTGCGCCGCGTTTGTTTTTGCCTGTTAGTTTTACCCGCCTGGAGCCGCGCACGGTTTTGGCACCGAGAAATTCGGCCGTATAGGCAACGAGATTACCGTCCCTTGATTTAGAAATGAGTATATGGGGTTTTTGCACCATCTTTGACCAACCTGCGGGGATCATCATAAACCTTGAATGCCAGACACAAGCTATAAAGCCCGCGCCGCTGTCTTGTAGAGGTCTTGCCGCCTCCAGGCCTTCAAATTGCCAGCGCGTTGTACGCCGCACCAGCCGCATATATGCTGACAGCAATAGCGCCAGAAACAACTGGACGAATTTTAGGTTCATGAACCGTTTGAACAATTGTAAACTCCCTGCTATGGCGTGTCACGAATACTCCATATTGGCCATAAGGCCGTCAGTTACAAGACTTTCTATGACACTTGATTTAAATACGAAACAGGGCCGCAAACAAGCTTACAAGGATTTGACTTGGGGTGATCATGGCTTCTTGCGCCTGTGGTTTAACAATCACCGCCATATTGGCCCCAAAGGAAACAGTGAGGCAATGTACCGGGCCAATCAGCCCTCACCCAGGCGCATCGCAGAACTGGCAGAAGCGGGCATAAAAACCATATTGAATTTGCGCGGAGACAGCCCCAAAGGGTTTTATCTTTTGGAAAAAGAAGCCTGTGCCAAGCACGGCATTACGCTGGTAGATTTTCGCATGTATTCCCGTGACACGCCAAAGAAGAAAAGTATTTTTGCGCTTAAAGATATATTTGAAAACATAGAATATCCGGCCATGATGCACTGCAAATCCGGCGCAGACCGCACGGGTATTACAGGGGTTCTCTACAAACATTTTCATTTAGGCGAGCCCATAGAACAAGCGGTCGAGCAACTCAGCATCAAATACTTACACATGAAAGCCGGTAAAACCGGTATGCTGGATTTTTTCTTCGACGAATACATCACTTACGCAAAGACGGGCGAGTTAAGCTTCATAGACTGGGTAGACCAAATTTACGACCCGGCGGATGTAAAAGCGAGATTCATGTCAGGCTGGATCGGCAATATAATCAGCGAGAAAATTTTACGCAGGGAGTGATTGCTTTATTCATCACCATCCATAGGAAACCATGTGGCACCTTTTCGCATTATCTTTTTCGGTTTCTCGGTCAACTCCAGAATTTCGTTGAAATAAACTTTTGCCGGATTTATCGTTTGTTTTTGTGCGGGTCTCAAAATTTCATACTCTTGCTTAAGAGCCGACAAAACTTTTTGCTCTGCTTCATCAGCATTTTTCGCTTTGGCATGCCGATTGGCATAAAACCCGAACAGTTTTTCTTCATTTTCGTCCGGTTTCAAGAGGAAGTTTTCGCCCTCAACAAAACAATAAAACCAGGCCATTATCGCCAATCCTCACGCTCGTGGCGGACACGGATAATGACGGTTTGGCTTTGCTTGACTGTGTAAATAATCACATAGGGTTTAAAAGGGCAAATACGAACGGGCGGGGATAATTCCCATCTTTCGCGGTATAGCCTCGGGCTTTCTCCCAGAATTTCCAGCTGCTCGATGATTTCATCATAATACTTATCTGCCACGCCCAAGCCAAAGGTCAAAATACCGTGTTCATAGAGTTTGTCCAAATCTGCTCGCGCTTTATCCGAGAGGTGGTAACTTGCCATTTTTTCTCAACCTTTTTTGAACCTCTACTCTAATCTCGTCAACCGACAACTCGCTAAATCCGCTCTCCAGCCCCTCGGTGACCAAGCGTTGCATATTGGCGATTTTTTGGGCGCGCTCCTGGTCTTTGCGCAAAAGATCACGGACAAATTCGCTGTCATTGGTGTAATCGCCACTGGCAATCCGAGACTTTATCCATGCGTTTTGCTGGTCAGTAACAGTGATGGTTTTTCGGGTCGTACCCATAAGAGCCTCCAATAATTTGTCATACTATTGATGCATTATAGCGCATATCTATGAAAATTGCAATGCCCTTAGCTTTGCGTATAGGCCGTCTTTTTTCATCAGGGCTTCGTGATTGCCGCTCTCAACGATCTTGCCTTTATCAAGCACGAAAATGCGGTCGGCAGTTTTAACTGTTGACAGACGGTGGGCGATGACGAAAACGGTACGCCCCTTTGTGAGAATGTCCAAGGCTGATTGCACTTTGGCTTCGCTTTCGGCGTCAAGGGCACTGGTGGCTTCGTCAAGAAGCAGAATAGGGGCTCCGCGCAACATGGCGCGGGCGAGCGCAATGCGTTGTTTTTGCCCGCCGGATAATTTGCCGCCCGCCTCACCGACTTTGGTTTGATAGCCGTGTGAAAGCTCCATAATGAATTCGTGAGCGGCGGCGGCTTTGGCGGCGGTCTCTACATCCTCGGCACTGGCGTCCATGCGACCAAAGGAGATATTGGCGGCGACCGTATCGTCGAACAGGGTTATATCTTGCGAGACGAGAGCCACGGCCCGGCGTAAAGATACAAGTGTGACATTTCTGATGTCCTGGCCGTCAATTTTAATGCTGCCGTCCGCCACATCATAGAGTCGGGCTATAAGATTTATAATGGTAGATTTTCCGCCGCCGGACGGGCCGACCAGAGCAATGGTTTCGCCGGGCTTGACCTTAAAGCTCAATCCCTGAATGGCTTGGGTTCCGTCCGCATAGGCAAAACTTACATTGTCAAATTCCAGTGCGCCTTTGACCTCAGACAGATCCGCAGCGTCTTTGGCTTCGGTGATGGTTGGCCTCTCGTCAATCACTGCAAATATCCGGTGCAGGGCCGCGAGGCCTTCTTGCACCACATTGTTAAGGGTGCCGAGGGCGCGGGCCTTTGGTGCGGCCAAGCCGAGCGCCGCCAAAACGGCCACCAGCGTACTACCAGTCGTTGATCCGATAGCCATCTGATAAACGCCAAAGGCCAAAACCCCAGCAACGGCAATCCCGCCCAAAACCTCCATAACCGGGTCAACCCTGGCCTGGTTGGTCACAAGCTTTAGATACAGAGAAATGCGTTTCGTAAACGCAGCGCCGAGCCGCTTTTCTTCATAATTTTCCAGGTTATAGGTGCGCACCATGCGGGTACCGGCCAGGCTCTCGTTTAGTAAAGATGTTATGCGGCCCATTTGCGCCTGGGCTTCGTGGGAGGTACCGCGTATTTTTTTGGATATTTTAATGATCGGCCAGATAGCCAAAGGATAGACAAGCAACACCACCAGGGACAATTGCCAATTATGATAAAACATTGCCCCGACCAACAACACTAAAGTCAGGACATCGCGCACCAAATTATTCATGGCACGTAAAAGTGCGCTGGCGACTACATTCACATCATTGGTAAAGCGCGATACATGGGTGCCAACACTGTTTTTAGTAAGTTGCTCATAGTCGAATTTTTGTAAAGCGGCAAACATGGATTTTTGTAAATCACCCACTACATTGAGCGCCACCTTGTTAGACAAAACCGATTGGACAAACAAACAAATTCCCGAAAGCGCAGTCAAGCCGAGGACGACAGGTACCACCAATTTGACAAAGTTCAGGGTTTTGTCACCTGCGCTGGCGCCAACCCCGCCGCCTTGCATGCTCTCGATAATAAATTTAAACAGCCATGTATAGGCGGCCGTTGTGCTGGCAACTATGGCCATAAACAAAAAAGCCAGCAATAGCGTTCCTAGGTGTTGGCGCACATAATCCCGCCATAACCGCCCGACCAGGCGCTTGTCTTCGCCTTTCAAATTCAGGATGTTGGTTTTGGTGGTCATCGTTATCCCCTAGCCGATGATCCCGTCATTATCCGGGTCGATCAGGTGATGGGCGTGCAGGATGAAGAAACGCATATGGGCGTTATCTACCGTGCGCTGGGCCGCATCTTTCCACGCATCGCGCGCTGAACCGTAATTAGGATAAGCTCCGACATATTCGACTTTGGATAAATCTTTAAATTCGGTTTTCATGGGATCAATAAGCTCCCCGCCAATGACAATATGCAAGAGTTGCTCGGGGGTTTTGTCTTCATCTTTATGATCTGACATTTTTGTCTCCAATTGTTTTTGTATGGACGGCACATCTACCGCCTTCACTTGCTTTAATAACAAAGCATGTAAGCGCGGGCTAGCACAAATAACGCCGTTTTCTTTAACACCGTCCTTGGCGTAGTGAAAGGCATTGCCGTCCAAATCCGTAATAACCGCCCCAGCTTCGCGAGCAATAATATCGGCGGCGGCCAGATCCCAATCGGATTTTGGGGTAAAGGACACAGTGGCATCGCGTAAGCCCGCTGCCACCATGACGATGCGGTAAGCCATAGAATTGCGGATAGATACCCGCATATCCGGCCAGCCAAGACGTTTAAATTTGCGTGGATAGCCAATAATGGAACATCCGGAAATGGTCGCGTGCCGGCTAGGGTGGATGGTCGCGCCGTCCAGTCGCGCCCCGGCGTTTCGTGCCGCTTCAAACATTTCGTCCAATATTGGATTATAAACGACGCCAGCCACAGCAATGCCGTTTTCAATCACTGCCAAACAGATGGTGAAATGTGGTTTGGCGTCAATAAAAGCCCTTGTGCCGTCTATAGGGTCAACGACAAAACTACGTTTTGCGCCAAGCCGCGATGCATCGTCTTTGGTTTCTTCTGATAACCAACCATAGTCCGGGCGAGCGGCTTGCAGGGTTTTTTCCAGATATTCATTGACTGCAATGTCAGCTTCAGTGACGGGGTGATTTTCGGATTTGTTCCATGTTTTGGCATTCCCGCGCTCGTAATAACCCCGCGCAATACGCCCCGCCGCACGCGCCGTCTCTATCAGCAGCTCCAAATCGTCTTTATCAGGCACCAGCAATGACCATATTTTCTACAAGCATGGTTGGGCTGCTTACGCCTTCGTCGCGCTGGAGGTCGTTGGCGACGGTCAGGGATTTAAATATGTCGAGCAGATTTCCGGCAATGGTCACTTCACTAACCGGTGCGCCGCGCCTGCCGCCCTCAATACTAAATCCGGCAATCCCGACACTATAATCTCCGGTATTGGAGTTGAGGGAGGGGCCGAACATTTCGGTGATCAACAAGCCTTTACCCATGTCTTTCAGCAAATCCTCGGGGCTTTTCTCACCTGGCGCTATCCAGACATTGGAGCTTGAGACACCCGGCGGGGAGGATATGTCCCGGTGGGCGTGACCGGTGGTTACAAGTCCAAGCTGGTTTGCGGTTGCCGTGTTTAGTATCCAGGATTTAAGCACACCCGCTTCTACCAAATTCAAAGATGCGCCTGCCACACCTTCACCGTCCCAGGGATGGGAGCCGACACCGCGCCTTAGATGTGGGTCGTCGGTAATGGTGATGTTTTTGGCAAAGATGTGTTCGCCCATCTGGTCTTTGAGAAACGACACACCCCGCGCGATGGCTGGGCCGGAAATAGCGCTGACAAACGACGCCAGCAAACTACCCGCGACCCGGCGCTCAAATATAATTGGCAAATTGGTCGAGCCTATTTTGCGCGCGCCCAGCCTGGCGATCGCCCGTTCGCCGGCTTTTATGCCAATAGCTTCTGGGGTCGGTAAATCTTCGAGCCAGCGAGCGGTTTTGTAATCATAATCCCGCTCCATGCCATTGCCGTCACTGGCAAAGGCAGCGACGGAAAGCCCGTGGCTGGAGGATTGCCAGCCGCCAGAGAACCCGTCTGAGGTGACCAGCAAAGTTGTGCCGTTGCTCATATAGGCATTCGCTCCCTCGGCCTGGCTAACGCCTTTCACACCAAGGGCAGAGGCTTCCAGGGTTTTGGCGCGGGCTAACAGTGCATCCGCCTCCATGTGGGTGGGGTCGAAAACGTCCAGATCCGGAGCGCTGTGGGCCAGTTTAGCCGGGTCGGCCAAACCGCAATAGGGGTCTTCAGGGGCCAATTTGGCCATGGCGACGGCCCGTTCAGCCAGCTTGTCCAGGGAGGTTTTCGAAAGGTCAGAACTGGAGATACAGGCTTGTCTTTGACCAACAAATACCCGTAGCCCGACATCGCGACCCTCGGAATTGTCAATGTCCTCAAGCGCCCCACCGCGCACGCCGATGGATAGCGAGCGCCCATGTGCGCCAACAGCTTCAGCCTTTTGTGCGCCGTAGTGCTTTGCCAGCTTGAGTAAGTCTTGTAATGCCCGTTTCAGTTCATCAGGGCGCGGCTCAGATTTTGTAGATTTGTTCATGGTGCCGCTTTTAACAAACACTGCGGCGTGAGCAAGGTCTATGTGAATACCGCGTACAATAAATACAGCGCAATTAACAACAAGGAGCCCCAAGACAAGATCATGCCCGCGACCCGCCCAAAACTAATGCCTGATGTGCCGCCCAGCCCGACCGCATGGAACACACGTCCCAGGGTAAATGCACCGCCAACCCCGTGAAGCCAATAGGGGTGTGCGCTTAAAGACGCCATTAATAAAAGACCAACAATAGCCAAGGGCGTATATTCTGTGAAATTACCCTGTACGCGCACGGCTCTTTGCAAAGCCTCATTGCCGCCGTCGCCAATACCAATACTGTGCTTTTTGCGGGTAGCCCCAACCCGGTAACTTAAAATAACCAGTAAAATAATATTGATGGCCCCGTAAAGTGCGACAATTTCAAACAGTGTCATGATTTTCCCTTATTGTTGTCCACAGACCCTAAGGCTTTGGGGCGCAAAGGTCGAGGGTTTTGTCTGATTAAAAGAGGCGGGGAGACATAAAGCCCAATAACAGACAAGGCCTGGGGCTTACACCTCAGGCCTTGCTGGCTGCCCCGATAAGCTGTCCCGTGCTTACATAAAAATAAGCGAAGGGATCAGCAACAACAGCAACGGGATTATCAATTTCCACAAAGAGACTATATTTGTGTCAAAGGTTTCCATTTTCAATCTCATTGCTTTGTCCCCTTAAACTTTATCTGCTAAGCTTTATTCGCCTGGCTTTCATATTTTCAATTTTGACATAGGCGACCAAAAGCTCGCACTAAAGAGCAAAGATTGAATTGGGGGTATTCGAAAACCCAACCAGAGCCCTTTATAGGCTAGATTAGATATTTAAGAAGATCATGTCCGTGATAATTATCACGGTTTGGGTAAATTTAGGCCTTGCCAAACAATTCAAGCTCAATGGCGTTCCAAATGCGCGCATTCAAGCTCCTTTGCAAAGTGCGCAGGGCTTGCTCATTTCCCGCACTCATGCCGTTGAGAATGTTGAGACCGTGGGCAATGCTGCGAACATATAATGTCAGTTCCTGCACTTTGGCTTTGGACGCATTTGGCTGTAACAATTGCAACAAACCCGACACAACCTGCCAATATTTATTATAGCTGTTTGAGATGCCTATACCTGTATTTGTCTGGCTAATCACATAGCCATATGTTTGCATGTAAAACGGGTAGCGGGTCAGAGAGTCTGTGATAATTAATGCCAAAATGTCCTGTAAAGCCCTTTTCGGGTTATGTTCAGACTGGTGTAGTATTTCTGTCAGGCGGGTCGCAAACACCCCCAAAACTTCGTTATACATGTCCTCAAGCAGTTCAGCCTTGGTCTTGTAATAATAGGTGATATTGCCCTTGGTCATGCCGGTTTTTTCGCCGATTTTCGCAAATGACATGCCTTTATGGCCATGTTCGAAAAACACCAAATAGCACGCTTCCAATATTCGTGCTTTTGTATTGGCCCCTTTGGTGGTTTTTACAAGGCAGGTTGGTCGGCTTTCTTGTAGTTTTTCCAAATACAGGATGACATCTTGAAAGCCCTGGTTTTTCGATAATTGCAGTGTTGTCATATGGTTACCAAATTTTAATGTTTAAGCGTGTATAGGACGGTTGACCTAAAATGCTGAGGCTTGTAAGCCCCAAGTTTATTGGACGCTCGTACTAATATAATCTGTTAGCACATTGGTGGATAATTGCAAAATACTTATTAGGAGGTTTGAAGTGACAAAGACTGCGCCGCAAATGCCGTCACAGGCTGGAACCATATCTGCTTTGTATTCCCGTTGGGTAGAGATCAGCAAAACCCTGAGCACTGATAGTGCAAAATCAGTACAAAACGAAAACCAGATGCATAAATTAGAGGCCAAAATAAACCGCCAAATCGACGAGCAAATCAGGATTGTGGCCTATTTGTGCGAAATTCCGGCCAAGACGGCCAGCGAAGCCCTGATGAAACTGTCCATCTGGCGGCGCAGTCACGGCGACACCAAGCCCCAGGAAGATTTCGCCAGCCGCAGCGAATACATAGCCTATTGCGCCTACCGTGATTTACTGTCCCTGACAGATAATTGGAGCCTGGCAACAGACAGCGACAAAGCGGCATTGGTTGGGTAGACTGAAAAGGTTTAAAAAACCTACCTTGACGGTGACGGACAGCAATTTGGCTCGCAAATTGGATGTCACACGAACAACGATTTCCTATTATAGAAAAGGTGCAATTTGGCCTTCCGACGCAATTATGCTGCAATTGGCGAAACGTGCAAAGCTTAACCCTGAGGCAGTTTTTCTACTTCTGAACATATGGCGAAATGATGGTGAAGCCAGGCGACAATATAAAGCTATGTTCAAGCAGGCTGAACCATTATTTTAGTCGGTATAGCCCACTCCCCAAAAACTCCAGATAGCCTGCATCACGTAAATTTTGCAATTGCTGGCGCAACTTGTCTTTGATGTGATGGTTTTCTGGGTGAAGTTCTGAGAGGTAATTTTCAAAGCTATAGATTTCTGCAAGTGTGAATTCTGCTGAACCAATACGCTCAATACAGCGGATTGTATCCAGCAACCAACCTTTCGCCCCCAAAGGTTTGGCCTTCAAGAATGCGGATTTTCGCCAACTTTCCAAGACATGTTTTCTTGGAACAAACGCCCGATTGGAAATAAGCTGTACATGCCCAATAGTTGGTACTTTTCCAATTATTATATCACATCCGACCCAACCTGCTCGCTTCGCCTTATCTGAAAGTGGTTTTCTTTTTTTGATTATTTCAGGAACAAAAAACTGTTTTGGAATAACGGAAAGGTCAGTTACGCCAAATTGTTTGATGTCGTAGCGCAGGAGCATCAGGCTTGGATTTGTTTCCGACCTAAGTCTTTCGCTCATAGTCTTGTAAGCACCATCTGGAACAGACTTACCAAATTTTTTCTTGGAGGACTTAAGTTCAAATTCTTCAGAGCAATTTGAGCAATAAAAATCCGCAACAGGTTTGTTGTTAGGAAAATCTTCAAGTTGATTTTCGCCGCAAGATGGACAATACATTGAACGTAGCAACCACTCCTCTGTCCAAACACGCGCCCTTTGAGAGCCGCTGGTAAATTCGGCTTGGGTTTTACGAAAACTAAACTCGTCAGGCTCTTTCACATCGGCTCCCTCATTAAAAAGATAAATCTTTTTACTTTCGGCGCACCGCCGGATTTGGTTCACTGGATCAAATCCGACGGTTCGCCCCAAACATCCGCGCCCACTTCTCCGTCACCGCTTGCACCACCGCCTCGTCCATCTCAATCACTTCGCCCCATTCGCGTTTGGTCTCTGCGCCGATTTTGTTGGTTGCGTCCAGGCCTATTTTGGAGCCTAAGGACGGTTCCTCGCTGGCAAAATCCAAATAGTCTATGGGGGTGTTTTCTATGACCGTGATGTCGCGAGCCGGATCCATGCGGGTCGAGACCGCCCACATTACGTCTTTCCAGTCGCGGGCGTTGATGTCCTCGTCCACGACGATAATCCATTTGGTGTACATGAATTGGCGCAAGAAACTCCATGCGCCCATCATCACCCGTTTGGCGTGACCGGGATAGGCTTTCTTCATTGAAATGACCGCAATGCGGTAGGAGCAGCCTTCCGGCGGCAGCCAAAAATCGACTATTTCCGGGAATTGTTGCTGCAAAAGCGGGATGAAAATTTCGTTCAGCGCCTCGCCCAACACGCTCGGCTCGTCCGGCGGGCGGCCCGTATAGGTCGACAGATAAATCGGTTTTTTGCGCATGGTGATGGCCGAGAGTTTAAACACCGGGAATTTCTCGACCGAGTTATAATAGCCGGTGTGGTCGCCGTATGGCCCCTCGTCCGCATATTCGTCCAGCATGACATGGCCTTCGAGGATAATCTCGGCGTGGGCCGGGACTTTCAAAGGTACGGTCTTGCAATCCACCAGTTCAAGTTTCTCGCCGCGCAGAAGTCCGGCAAATTGATACTCGGAAAGCGTCTCCGGCACAGGCGTCACGGCGGCGAGTATAGTGCCGGGGTCAGCACCGATCACCACCGCAACAGGTAATGGTTTTATTTCGCTCACGGCAAGTTCGCTTTGCTCACTGCCTGCGCGGGCGCGGCGCAGGGGCGCTGACGGGCGGTCGCCCTTGCCTCGCTGGCGCTCGGCATTCTTGCCCCCATCTGGATTGTTTTTTTCTTTATCCTTCCAGCGCTGGTGGTGCTGCGCTCCGCCTCTATGTTTGAGCCAGCGCATGATGGCTTGGCGCGGGCCTTGCTTCTGCATCCGGTAAATACCGAGATTATAATCATCCAAAGCAGACTTGCCGGGCCCTTTGGTGACGACAAGTGGCCAGGTGATCAGCGGCGCAGGCTCGCCGGGCCAACAGGTTTGAATAGGCAAGAGGTCAAGGGATGCATCTTCGCCTTTCAGCACAATTTCCTGACAAGGGGCTTTTTTGACCGTTTTAGGTTTCATGGTCATGGCGGTCTTGAGGATTGGGAGTTTGCTCCAGGCATCTTTCATCCCGCGCGGCGGCTCGGGCTGGCGCAAAGCCGCCATCAATTCCCCAACCTCGCGCAGTTCAGCAGATGTGCTTCTGTCGATACCGCCCATGGTAACACCCATAGCCACCCGCTTGACCTTGGAAAACAGGTTGATCAGCACAGGCATGGGGGATTTGGAGCCGTCCTCCTTAACAACATTTTCAAATAAAACCGCAGGCCCGGTCTCAACCAACCGCCGCCCAATTTCGGTCATCTCAAGCACGGTAGACACAGGTTCGGTGACGCGCACAAGCTCTCCGTCGGCTTCCAGTTTGTCGATAAATTCACGTAAAGATGTGTAGCTCATAATTCTTCCCGGTCGGTCACTTGTTAATTCATATCCAGTTCGCTAGCAACGCTCAGAAACTTGTATATGGTTTCCATTTCCGCGTCTGTAAAATTTTTCGATAATTGTTCGTCTAGTGTGCGCAGGGCTTGCATGACCTGTTCGCGCTTGGCCAAGCCTGCGGGTGTGAGATGCACGGTCTTGCCGCGCCCGTCGCTCTGGAGTTTGCGGCGTTCCACCAGCCCGGATATTTCCATGCGGTCAATCAGTCCCGTTACGGCGGCATTACCGGCCCCGACCCCGCTGGCCAGCTCCGACAGTTGACATCCATTGTGATAGCCAAGATAGACCAATGCCGTAGCCTGGGCCGGTTTTACGCCCGCGCCTTTAAGCACCACCCCGGCCCGGCGCGATAAACGCCCATAAGCATGGTCGAACACGGAAAATAATCGGCGGTGGGTCGGGCGGGCAATAGCCATCTATATATCTCGCGGCAGTTCACTGCGTTCACGCCTCCCGGGCTGCGCAAAAACATTCGCGGCGCACGGTCGTGCGCTGCTCGCTACGCTCGTATTTGGGCGGGCTTTGGTCATTGTGGCGTCTCCTTGTGAGGAGAAACTACACATATGAATTAGTTTGTCACGGGGTGAATTAGTTTGTCACGGGGTGAATTAGTTTGTCACGGGGGTATGGGCTATTTCTTTTTTGCCAGCTTGCCAATGCCGCACCCCGCTCCAAAATTGGCAAAAATGGAATTTGGGCTTGGAAGGTTAAGCACGACAGGTTTTTTGCCTGACAAGTAAAGTGTGACGTTTTGGCGGCGGACAACGGCATTGTATAGCTTTGCGGCCTGAAAACGTTTGCGGCTGGAAACCGTGCGGAGCTTAGGTTTATAAAACCAAAGCCCTAGCGGAATTTTCTCGCCGCCATCAATGGACATATCTATGTGGCGCAGCTTGCTGCGTGTTGTAGATTGCTTATAAAGCTCGCGAAAATCCTGAGGGTCCATTGAAGCCGCAACCATAAAATATCCCGCAAGACAGGTAAACATCAAGCCGGATGTTGTTTGGCTTGTTGTGTGTATGACCTCTCCGCTATCAATGGTCGCGCGCCGTTTTTTTGTGAGGCCATCGCCGCTATATGACATGGTCATATCAAAAGTTTTCCATGTGTTGGCGGGCTGGCTCGCGTGTGTAAATTTAGCGCCGCCAAGAGCCACAAAAGCAAGTGTGCCAACACAGATTATATTGCGCAGTAAAAATTTCATGCTTGAACCTCCCAATCACCTTTTACGTGTTATAAGAAGGCTTAGCAAGGTTTGCGTTCAGTTTATAACGGTACAAATTTCAGTGCTACGCCGTTATTGCAATAGCGCAAACCTGTCGGCTTGGGGCCGTCCTTGAAGACATGGCCCTGGTGGGCGCCGCAGCGCGCGCAGTGGTATTCGGTGCGCGGTATGACCATTTTGAAATCGCGTTTGGTATTTACTGCGCCCGGTATAGGCTGCCAAAAACTGGGCCAGCCCGTGCCGCTTTCGTATTTGGTCACGCTTTCAAACAAAGGCAAACCACAAGCGGCGCAGTTAAATGTACCGGCGCG
>CAZCUM010000051.1:0-17862 GCA_964502015.1 uncultured Robiginitomaculum sp.
AAGACGGCCTACTCGATCCGATGTAGTCACTGGAGTTCCGAGGTGTGCTCGTCTTCGATGATGATGACGACGATGATGATGATGGCGGCAATCAAAACTGTGATGGCGATGATGGCGATGGTGGTGACGATGGCGGTGATGGTCAGGATGATATCTTCAGAACTGCGCTCTACCCATATTCCCAGGACTATCAGGGGCATTATAACAGCATTAACGATGATGGTGTCATCCCTGACAAAGTTGTGTATCCGGATTGGGGCCCCCTCACGGATAGTGAAATCAACGCTATGTCGACACTTTACGGCACTGATTCAAGCGGAGCATTACAGGCTGCCGCGACTGCATTTGATTTGGAAAACGCATTCCATTTAGAAAGAAATGGTGAAAACGACCCCTTGAAATTCATGATTTTCATGTCTGACGGTGCCAATAATGCGTCCTATGAATGTACATCAGGCGGTTGTGTGTACGGGTATTATTTTGATGAGCGGTCTATTTCAGCCTGCAATTATATGAAAGCCTCGGGGGTAACCGTTTACACCATAGGATATCATCTGGTTGCCGGGTATAATAACGGTTATTATATCTATCAGTCTGAAGTGGATAGGGCGCAGGAACTTTTGGCCGATTGCGCGACTGATTCCAGCAAATACATTCTTGCACAAAATGCATCCGAACTCAATGCAGCCCTGGTTGCAATTGGACAAGAAGTTATGGTCGAAGTTATCCGCATCAAACGCTAGATCAAGGTGCCGGGGCATCCCGGCCATTCATATGATAAAGTTACTCCTGGAAACTTTTAAAAAACTGCGCAAGGACGAAAGCGGTGCTTTTGCTGTATTTTGGGCCTTGACGGTCACAATTGTGCTGATGTGTACGGGCGCGGCTTACGATATGAATGTGGCCGTGACCGCCAAAGCCAAGGCGCAACATTTTGCTGATACCATTGCTCTGACTGCTGCTATCAATGTCAAAGCCAATGACGGTCTGCCGCAAAGCGACGCAGAAGGTTATATACATGCCAAAAACTATAATCTGTCCGATATTGGCTTTTACATTACCCCTTACGTTAAAACCGACGCCCAGAGCGTTCAGGAAAACTGGGCTGTGGTCACATATGATGAAAATGCGGGCAGTCTCACTGTCAATGTGACAGGTAATGCCAAAACTGCATTTATGGGCATGTTCGGCATTAATCAGATCCCCTTCAAAGCCAGCTCTACCGTAGATTATGCCGTCAATGATATTAACAACTCGCTGAGCATAGCTCTCGTGCTCGATACATCCGGTTCCATGTGGTATTACGACGAAACCGATACCAAGCGCGAAGATGCCATGGAGGCGGCGGCCCTTGATTTGATGATAAATCTTGAGACCCTCGTCATAGGCCAGGAAGACAATGGGCGCATTTTGCGCACGGGCATTATTCCCTATTATTCCTCCATCTGGTGGAGCAAGGTTGTGAATATGAAATGGGGTCGGGTTTCTGATTACGCGATCAATTCCTTGTGGGAGGGCGGGGGAACCAATGCCAGTGGTGCTATGGCACTTGCAGATACATGGATGCAAAGCGAAACCGCCTATCACGTCGCCGAAACTGGCCGCGAAGATCCAAAAAAATATGTCATTCTCATGACCGATGGTGTCAACAATTATACGTCCTACGATACGCAAACGCTGGCGGCATGTACGAGTATGAAATCTGCCGGCGTAACGGTCTATACTATTGGCTATGCGCTTAATCCGCAAACTTATGGTTCTGATAATTCGTGGGATACATACACCCCCCCACAAGCCGAAATAGATCGTGCCACCAACTTGCTCTCAGAGTGTGCAACCAGTGCCGATCATTTTAAAACCACGGACAACAATACTGATTTGGCAGGGATTTTTGAGGGCATAGGCGCAGAAATTGCCGCAAATTTCCTGCGGATTACCCATTAGGAAGCTCGTGGTTATAAATTAGCTGTTTTGACAATTCAGTTATCGTAGCAAACAGAAAAACAAGAATGTTTTCTTCGTAATTTACTCGCCCAAAAATTCCCACACCCCGCTCACCCCTGTGCATACAGGGGTCTATCACTGTGCCATCGGGGATACACCGTAAAATGCGGTTATGGATACCTGTATACACAGGTATGAGCGGAGTTGGGGGTTTGCAATGGATTGTTTGTTGCAATATCAACAACACCAAAATGATTTATTTATCACCACTACCTAACCAACAATCTCGTCTTCCGCGAAGAAAAACGCGATTTCTCTGATTGCGGAAGCTTCGCTGTCGGAACCGTGGGCGCTGTTTTCGCCCAGGCTTAGAGCAAATTCGGCGCGAATCGTGCCTGCTTCAGCTTCGGCCGGATTGGTTGCACCCATGACATCCCGGTAATGTTTGATGGCATTTTCGCCCTCTAACACCTGTACGACAACCGGCTCGGAAGTCATAAATTCGACCAATTCACCGTAAAACGGGCGCTCGGCGTGCTCAATATAAAAGCCTTTGGCTTGGTCTTCGCTCATTTGGATGCGTTTTTGGGCGATAATCCGCAGGCCTGCCGCTTCAATAACGGCGTTGATTTTGCCCGTAAGATTACGCTTGGTGGCGTCCGGTTTGATAATTGAAAATGTTCTTTGGGTCGCCATGATAATTCCTTCATTTAAAGCGTGATAAATTGTTTGGCTGCTCTATAACGGGCAAAAATTCATCTGTGAAGAGCTATGTTACACATAAATGATCTGACATTTCGTATTGAAGGCCGCATGCTGTTTGACCAAGCGACTTTGGCCATAACAAAAGGTAGTAAAGTCGGCCTGGTCGGGCGTAATGGTACTGGGAAATCCACCTTGTTCCATCTGATTAAAAACCAGATTAGCCCGGACGGCGGCTCTATTCGCCTGCGTAAAAATGCCCGCCTCGGCTGGGTTGACCAGGAAGTGCCCTCTGGCCCTATCAGTCTTTTGGACACAGTTTTGGAGGCGGATGTGGAGCGTCACGCCCTTATGGCCGAAGCCGAAACTGCCACCGATCCGACCCGTATCGCCGATATATATACCCGCCTCTCCGACATAGATGCTTACACGGCCGAAGCCCGTGCCGGTTCGATCCTCTCGGGCCTAGGGTTTTCCGGCGACGACCAGCAAAAACCGTGCAGCGAGTTTTCCGGTGGCTGGCGTATGAGGGTGGCATTGGCGGCCATGCTATTTGCCATGCCGGATTTGCTGTTGCTGGATGAGCCAACCAATTATCTCGATATTGAAGGCTCGGTCTGGCTGGAAGCCCATATCCGCGCCTATCCAGGCACCGCGTTTATTGTCTCCCATGACCGGGATTTCCTCAACACTGCCGTCACCCATATCGCCCACCTTAGGGACGGAAAATTATTTGGTTATCCGGGCACATATGATGATTTTGAACGCAAATTGGCCGAGCAACAAAGACTGTCTATGGCTATGCGCGGCAAGCAAGAGGCTGAACGCAGGCATTTGGAAAGCTTTGTCGAACGCTTCAGATATTCCGCTTCCAAAGCCAAGCAGGCTCAATCGCGCATCAAAAGACTTGAGAAAATGCGTCCCGTCGCCACCATTATCAATGACCCGATCCCGCCCATAGACTTGCCCTCTCCCGCCCGCGCTCTCAGCCCGCCTATTGTCCGCTTTGACGAGGTTTCCCTTGGCTATGAAGACGGTGTGAGCGTGCTGAGAAATGTTAACTTGCGCATCGACAATGATGACCGCATCGGCATTTTAGGCAAAAACGGCGAGGGTAAATCCACTTTTGCCAAAGGCATTCTCGGTTTGCTGGAAGCCCAGTCCGGCCATATCAGACGGCATAAAAAACTGCGCATCGGGTATTTTGCCCAGCACGAAATCGATGCACTCAACATGAAACAAAGTGCCTATGATCATGTCTGCGATTTGATGCCGGACGCCACCGAGGCCCAAAGGCGCGCACGCCTGGCCCGGTTCGGGCTTGGCAGAAACCAGTCCGAAACCATCGCGGGTGATTTATCCGGCGGCGAGAAAGCCAGGCTCCTGTTTTCCATCATCAGCTTTCACGCGCCGCATTTGCTGGTGCTGGATGAACCCACCAACCATCTGGATATTGACAGCCGGGCCGAATTGACCAAGGCGCTTAACGACTATGACGGGGCCGTGCTGCTGATTTCTCATGACCGCAGCTTGATGGAGGCCGTGGTTGAACGTCTGTGGGTGGTCGCGGACGGAGATATTGTTACTTACGACGGCAGTATGGAAGATTACAGACGCTTGCAGCTTGAGAAAAACCGCGCACCCAGGAAGAAAAAGCCAGTTAAAGACGCTAAAAACCAGCAAAGGCGCAAAGGCGCACAAGCCAGAGCGGCCATAGCCCCCCTCAAAAAGGCCGTAAAGGATATTGAAAGCGACATAAGCGCAACAAAAAGGCAGATACTTGACCTTGATCAACAGCTCGCCGTTTCTGATTTGTTTACCAACAACCGCGAAAAGGCTGTAAAGCTGGGGCAAAAACGTGTAAAGAATTTATTACAACTGGAAAATTTGGAAAATACATGGTTGGAAGCCGTAGAAACATATGAAACGGCATTAAAGGGAACATAACGGCACTATAATGGGGGATCACGGTAGGCAGCCGGGATAATGGGTATATGCGAAGTCTTTATAATGGGGTGGGTGTCGTCAGCGAGCAAACTGGCGACAATATAATCGAGGCCTTTGCCTGGGTGATAAGATCGTTCACTGGGAAACACGGTTTGCCGGAAGACGTGTTTTATTTGGAATCCGAGGTTGAATTTTACAAAGCTGTGCCGCCTGGGGACGAAATTTTGCAAGCTATCTGGGCGGGCAAACGCTTTTTACATTTTAAAGACTGGTTCGCTATGAGCAAATGGCCTTTGAGCTTTGCCGAAGAACCGGCGGAACTGATCACAAGGCGCAAGGGCCGCACACAACAAAACCGCCTTACGGAAATCCACGCCGCCCGGCACGACGAAAAATACTATGTGGATGATTATGGCCGTCCGGTGATTTACTATTGCGAGCGGCAGCTTCCCGACCCTGGATACATCAATTTTCGCATTATCAACCGCCTGGCCGATATGTTGCACAAAACCGGGCCAAAACCCATATTTATTCAAGAAACACCAAATCGGGAACTGACCATAATTTGCGGTACATTTATGGGTTTGGGGCATTTGTTCTGCACAAGGAATCGCGGCCTCAGAAAGCTGTTCAGTTGGGACGGCAAAGAAAATTATGCCGCCTTTGCATTGGCGGTCTATCTGCATATATGCGGTTTTAATAAAACCGGAGCGTTTCAGCAATTTGGAAATTTATTCAGTATCCAGACAAAAAAAGATTTGAAAATAGCCTTTCGGCAATTGCGCCTCTTCAAACCGGCGCTTGAAGATTTGCGTACAACCTTGGAAAGGAATGTTGAGGATAAGGCAGCAAATATTGCGCGTAAAAAGGCAATAAAAGCCGCATAGATATTAACGACAAGTCAAACTATAGACATAGCCTTGCGCGTTCAGCTCCACGGTCAAACGGTCACGGAGTATGGGGCCAAGCTCATCGACCAGAGAAACGGCCTGAATGGCTGGCGCATAAAGAACCTGCCCAGACAAATATTCGCGCACTTCAACCAATGGCGGCGAAGGCCGCATGTCTTGTAAAAAATCGTCCTGGTCAAGCTCCTGCTCGGCGGGTTTTACCACCCTTGTTCGCCCCGGCAAGGATGCAAATACAATCCCGCCCTCATGTTGTCCAATCAGGCCCATGAACAGGCGAGAGCGGCATAAATCATCATCCGGAATGCGGCGGGTTGGCTCAGGCCGCTGATTGACCGGAACCACATATTGGCCAAGATCGGGTCTGGGGTTTTGTCGCGCCGCGCCTGAACCGGGCGTGTAACAGCCGGACAAAAGTATAGCACCAGCCATAAAACCCCATATACGCATCACCATTTGCCTTTCAAACGAACCGAATCACTTGTCATAATAATAAAACCTGCTCACAAGCTACCGCAACCAAAGTTTCGAATATTTGCAGGGTTTTTGTACGGCATCACTGGGGCTGTGGGAGATTCCGTCAAACTTGTGGCGGTTCAATATGACTTAGGGACTTTATATTGCCGTAATTTCGGTTAGTATAAAGAAAATCAACAGAGGTGCATTGTGATCATTAAATATTTCGCCAGCTTTTTATTCACTTTGACACTAGTTTTGGCATCGTTCAGCACCGCTTTTGCCAGCGATCCCTATACGGTCGCGGGAGTGCCTGTTGATGCGCAGGCGAAAAACGCCTTGGAGGCACAAACCCTGGCCATATCCCAAGGCCAGTTGGCGGCAGCTAATTTATTGATCGAGCGTTTGACTTTGGCTACGGATCGCCGCGCCAAAGCCTATCGCGGCGTGGCCAAGGACGACGGGGACAAGATGATCCGGGCCCTTGAGATTTCCAACGAAAAACGTTCCGCCAACCGTTATCTCGGCGATATTACTGTGGCTTTTAACCGTGCGGCTGTGGCGCAATATTTGCGCGCTAAAAATTTGCGCCTGATCGCCACCCAATCGCGTAAACGTCTGGTCATTCCGGTGATGCAAGATACCGGACTGTGGGAGCCAAACCCGTGGAGCCATGCTTGGCGCGAAACCAATATAACCAATGCGCTCACGCCCATGGTGACGATTACCCCAAATACAAATGTATTTCGTATCGTGCCAAATGCGGACGCCAATAGGCTGGATTTAAAAACCTTGCAGGCGATTGGACGGATCTATGGTGTTGAGCAAATTTTGATTGTAAACGCCCGCCTGCAAAATGGTGGTTATTCTAGCAGTATTGTTGATGTGTCTCTAGATGCTGGTAGCAGTCGTAATCTTGGCCGTGTCAGGGGTTTCAGCGCCGCCGACACCGTAGCGCAAGTGGTGCGCAAGGTTGAAGACGACTGGAAGGCCAGTTCCGTTGTAGCGGTTAACGCCCGCACAGTAATTTTACCCGTTTCGGTATTGTACCGTACCCATGCGGATTGGGTCGAGTTGCAAGATGTGATCAATAGCTCGGCGCAAATCCGCTCGGCGCAATTAATAGCTTTGTCTAAATCGGGTGCCATGATGTCGCTGAGTTACGGCGGTGATCTGGAGCGTTTACGTCATGAATTGGCCTTTAAGGGTGTGTCATTGCGCCATGACGAAGCCTTGGGCATGGTCTTGGCACGCTCCCGGACGTTCTAGTGCGGTTGTGAGCGTGCAAATCCCCCTCGATTTGGTCTCACCTCCGGATTATAGCGGAGCGGCATTCATTCACGGTGCATCAAATACTGAAGCCGTAAACGCACTTTCTGACAGTCAAGCCTGGGCCAATAATCTGTTGGCAATTGTTGGGCCAAAGGGGTGCGGGAAAACCCATTTGGGGCATGTGTGGGCCGATAGAGAAAATGCCATTATTCTAGACGGCGCCGATGGTTTCGTCCCGCGCCGGGATTACAGGGGTAGATCATTATGGATCGACAATGGCTCGCAAGCGGATGAATACGCGCTGTTCACATTGATCAATTTGGCCATTACCGGGGAAATAAAGGCTTTGCTGCTGTGCGCTCGTGATATGCCGGCAACATGGCAGGTGCAATTGCCGGATTTGCGGTCACGCCTACGCAATGTGCAAATAGCGCAGTTACAAGAACCGGACGAGGCGGTTTTGCACGCCATCATTACAAAGCTGTTTAAAGACAGGGGGTTGGTCGTCTCGGACAGCCTGATCGCATATTTGTTAAGCCACGCCGACAGATCCGTAAGTGGTCTTCGCAGCCTTATTACCGAAATGGATAAAAAAGCCGCCAGCGAAAAAGTCAATGTCACCCGCACTTTCGCGGCAAAATATATGCAAGGCAAATTGTTTTAAAACGGGCTTTAAAACGGGCAATTCGCCGTAAACTCTAAATGTTCGCCGCCCTCGGGATGTCGAAATGCCAGTGTTTTTGCGTGCAGCATCATGCGCCCGGCGGCATTGTAGGCTTGGTCATGGGCGTATAATCTGTCGCCTAAAATTGGGTGGCCCAACTGGTTCATGTGGACGCGCAATTGATGGGAGCGCCCGGTCTTTGGCTTTAAAACCATGCGGCTAAATTTTTGATGGTTCTCAACCAATTCCCAATCGGTTTGGGCGGGCTTACCGGTTTCAAAATCGACCTTTTGCAAAGGTCGGTTGGGCCAGTCACATATGAGCGGCAGATCAATTTGCCCGGAGTGTTCTTCGGGCACACCCCAGACCAGCGCTCTATAGGATTTACGGGTTTGGCGGTTTTCAAACTGTAATCCAATGTGGCGGTGGGCCTGGTTTGTGCGGGCCAAAACCATAATGCCGCTGGTGTCCATATCAAGGCGGTGGACGATACGGGCGTCCGGGTATTGTACTTGCATGCGAGTTTCGAGGCAATCTTTGTGGTCATCAGGCTTGCCCGCAACACTCAGCAGGCCCGGAGGTTTGTTGATGATGAGGAACTGCGCATCTTCATGCAAGATTTCTATGGGGCCTGTTGGTGGGTCATAGCTATAGGGGCGCAGTATAGCCTTTGATGATTTATGGGCTATCAACGGCAACGACTTTTTTGTCCTTCAGTGTCAGGCTGATCTTGCCGTCGAGCATTTTCAAGGCATCTTCGCCGAACACTTCACGCCGCCAACCTTTGAGGGCGCGTATGTCTGCTTGATCGCCAAATGCGGCCAATTCGCTTAAATCGGATGTGTTGGCAATGAGGCGCGGCGCAATATCGACATATTCGGTTTTCAACCGCAAGAGGGTTTTGAGCATATCAACACTTGGCCCCAGGCCCGGTGGCATTTGTTTGCTGCGCTCAACAACCGGTGCATAGCTGGCCGCATTGGCTACGGCTTTCTGGACTTCGTCAACAAGGTTGGATGCGGTTTTACGGTTGGAAAATCCGTTGGGGATACCGCGTAATCTGTCCAAATCTTTGACGGTTTTTGGTTTGCGTTGGGCGATGACAAAAATGCCGTCGTCCTTTAAAATCCTGCCCCTGGGCACGTCTTTTTGCTGGGCTTCACGCTCACGCCAGGCGGCGGCGGCTTTCATGGCGGCGAGATAATCCTGTCTGAACATGCGCGGCTTGAGCCGTTTCCAGGCCCGCTCAGGTTCGAAATCATATAGACGGCTATCCATTTGCCCGGACATTTCCTCGCGCACCCAGGACATGCGGCCCTTTGCATTTAATTCCCGGACCATGCCGGGATATAAATCTCGTAAATGGGTGACATCTCCAAGGGCATAGGACAATTGGTGTTCAGACAAAGGCCGGCGCGCCCAATCCGTAAACCGGGCACCTTTGTCGAGTTTGACGGCGAGCCGCCCTTGAACCAAAGCCAAATAGCCAACATTTTCGCCGAACCCCAGGGCCATTGCGGCAATTTGGGTGTCGAACAACGGGGCAGGGACTTTGCCGAGCAATTTATAGAATATCTCCATGTCCTGACGGGCGGCATGCATAACCTTTTCGATATTGTTATCGGCAAGGATTGCGAGAATGGGCGCTAAGTCTATCCCCTCTGCCATAGGGTCCAATATAGCTTCATCGTCTGGTGTGGCCATCTGGATAAGGCATAATTGTGAGTAAAAGGTGCGCTCACGCATAAACTCGGTATCGAGAGCTATAAAGGGTGCGGATTTGGCTTTGTCGCAAAACTTTGCGAGAGAATCAGTTGTTGTTATTATTTTCATGGAGCGCACATAGCAGGGCGAAAACAAAAGGTCACGGAGAAATAAGGGCGTGCTCAAGTAAAAACTGTCAAATCATTGGTGATTATGCTCGTGGGAGGCCTGCCTCTTTTAATAAAATAAATGACTGAAAATGCGCACCAAATAAGGCTTTTATAGCTAAAAAGTACATTATACTGTATTCAAATACATATAAAAATGTTCTTTTATTGTTCTTTTTACTTGCCACACAAGAACAAATAGGGCACACAGGGTTCAGGCAGTCCAGTTTAAGCCTTGAAATCATCAACACCCGAGGGGCTTTGGGAGTTACGTTTAAAGGAGCCAGATATGGCCAAGAAAAGACCAGAACTCACCGTTGTCGGCAAAGCACCTGACGGCAAGAAAGCCGCAGCACTTGAAGCCGCTCTCAGCCAGATCGACCGGGCCTTTGGTAAAGGTTCGGTGATGAAGCTGGGCCAAAAAGAGAGCATGGATGTGGAGGCGATTTCCACAGGATCAATTGGCCTTGATATTGCGCTGGGTATAGGCGGATTGCCAGCCGGGCGGGTGGTCGAGATTTACGGCCCTGAAAGTTCCGGCAAGACCACATTGGCCTTACATGTCATTGCCGAGGCGCAAAAAGCTGGCGGTGTTGCGGCATTTGTTGACGCTGAACATGCGCTGGATCCGGTTTATGCGGCCAAGCTGGGGGTGGATATAAATGAGCTTTTGATTTCCCAGCCCGATACGGGCGAACAGGCCCTTGAAATTACCGATACGCTGGTGCGTTCCGGGGCGATCAGTGTTTTGGTGATCGATTCGGTTGCGGCCTTGACGCCGCGCGCCGAACTTGAAGGCGATATGGGCGACAGCTTACCCGGCCTACAAGCCCGCCTCATGAGCCAGGCCTTGCGGAAACTCACCGGCTCTATTGCCAAGTCTGGCTGTATGGTTATTTTTATCAACCAGATTCGCCATAAAATCGGGGTCATGTATGGTTCACCAGAAGTGACCACAGGCGGCAATGCGCTAAAATTTTACGCTTCGGTTCGCCTGGATATTCGCCGCATTGGTGCTATCAAATACCGCGACGAGGTGATAGGCAATCAAACCCGCGTAAAAGTGGTCAAGAACAAGGTGGCTCCACCGTTTAGGCAGGTGGAATTTGATATTATGTACGGGTTTGGTATTTCTAAAGTCGGTGAGCTAATCGATCTGGGTGTGACGGCGGATGTGATTGAAAAATCCGGTTCCTGGTATTCTTACGGCGATGAACGCATCGGGCAGGGCCGCGAAAATGTCCGCTCGTTCTTGTTGGAGAACCCCGACATTGCCGAGCATATAGAAAACACAATCCGCACCAATGCCGGGCTCATTGAAGATGATTTGCTTATGCCAAAAGATGGTGACGGCGATGATGCTTTGGAATTAGAGGCATAAACCGCCCAAAACTTGACCAAAACCACAAAAGAGCGCTTGGCACTGCCGTGCGCTCTTTCTATATGTGGGGGCAGGTAATTTTGAGAGACACATGACAGCCCTACGCGATATCCGGTCACAATTCCTCGGTTTCTTTGAAAACGTGGGTCATTCCGTGCAAAAATCCTCACCTTTAGTGCCGGACAATGATCCGACATTACTGTTTGTCAATGCAGGCATGGTGCAGTTTAAAAACTATTTTACTGGCGCAGAAACGCCGCCTTTTAAACGGGCAGTGACTTCGCAAAAATGTGTACGGGCCGGGGGCAAGCATAATGATCTGGATAATGTTGGTTATACGGCTCGCCACCACACATTTTTCGAGATGTTGGGCAATTTCTCCTTTGGTGATTATTTCAAGGAAGACGCTATAGAATTTGCCTGGGACTTGCTGACCAGAGATTTTGGTTTGCCCAAAGATAAATTGCTGATTACGGTCTATCACACCGATGAGGATGCGCGCAGGATTTGGAAGAAAGTCGCCGGGCTGGGGGATGATAAAATTATATCTATCGCCACCTCGGATAATTTTTGGGCTATGGGGGACACAGGCCCGTGCGGGCCGTGTTCGGAAATTTTCTTTGACCACGGTGATAAAATTCCCGGCGGGCCTCCGGGCAGTCCCGATGAAGACGGCGACAGGTTCATAGAGATATGGAATTTGGTGTTTATGCAATACGAGAAATTTGCAGACGGCACACAAATTGACCTGCCCAAGCCCTCCATAGATACCGGCATGGGACTGGAACGTATGGCCGCCATATTACAAGGAAAGCATGACAATTACGATATAGATTTATTCCAAAATCTGATTGCCGCCAGCGTCGAAGCCACCAAGGTTAAGGCCGAGGGAGAAGCCAAGTTTTCCCATCGGGTGATCGCCGATCATCTACGCTGCGCTTCATTTTTGATTGCCGACGGTGTGAGCCCGTCGCGAGAAGGGCGCGGTTATGTGCTGCGCCGAATTATGCGCAGGGCCATGCGCCACGCCCATATTTTGGGAGCCAAAGACCCGCTCATGCACAGGCTCGTCCCGGCTTTGGTGGCGGAAATGGGGGATGCGTTCGGCGAGCTTAAACGCGCCCGGGAAAACATTGAAAACACAATGCTGCAAGAAGAAGAACGCTTTCGCAAAACGCTTGGTCGCGGCACGGCCTTGTTGGATAGCGCCACAGCGGACTTGGGTGAGGGCGATACTCTGTCCGGCGAAGTGGCATTCAAGCTTTACGACACATATGGTTTCCCGCTCGATCTGACCCAGGACGCTTTGCGCTCCAAGGGTATTGATGTGGATGTAAAGGGCTATGATGCGGCTATGAAAATCCAAAAAGACACCGCCCGCGCCCATTGGAGCGGTTCGGGGGATGCGGGCTCGGACGCGATTTGGCTGGAGTTGCGCGAGAAATTCGGTGCCAGTGAATTTACCGGCCATGAAAGCCTCATGGGTGAAAGCGAAGTCCTGGCTATGGTTAAAGGTGGGGCATTGTGCCAAGAGGCTGGCGAGGGTGATACGGTTTTGTTTATCACAAAATCCACCCCTTTTTACGCTGAAAGCGGCGGCCAGGCCGGGGATAAGGGCAATGCTATATTTGATAACGGCAGTGTCCAAATTACTGACGTCAAAAAATTGGCTGGCGATCTGCATGTGCATGTGGGCAAAATTGAGCAAGGTGTCATGAAAACGGGCTCGAGTGTGCGCCTTAATGTTGATACTGATAATCGCCGCACCACTATGGCCAATCACTCCGCCACTCATTTATTACACGAAGCTTTGCGGCGGGTTCTCGGCACCCATGTCACCCAAAAAGGCCAGATGGTGGACGGGGAACGTATCCGGTTTGATTTTTCAAACGGCGGCGCGGTGAGCGCGGGCGAAATTGCTGAAATAGAGACGCAAGTGAACCGGATAATCCTTGAAAACGGCAAAGCGGGCACTAAATTGATGGCCCCCGAAGCGGCTATTGAGACGGGTGCAATAGCTTTGTTCGGCGAAAAATACGGCGATGAAGTGCGGGTGCTTTCGCTGGGTAATGTGCCCGACGGCGAAGATCATCCTTATTCGGTTGAGCTGTGCGGCGGTACCCATGTTGAGCGTACTGGCGATATTGGCTTGTTTAAAATCATCTCCGAGACCGCAATTGCCGCAGGCATTCGCCGCATTGAAGCGGTGAGCGGCGAGGCGGCGCGGATGTATCTTGAACAGCAGGCGGGTTATGCCAAATCGGTATCATCTAGCCTAAAGGTCAAAATATCCGATATTCCCGTGCGCGTTTCGTCTTTGGCAAAAGAGAAACGCGAGCTAGAAAAAGAAGTCTCAAAACTCAAAAAAGAACTGGCGCTTTCAGGCTCTGGCGGCGGGATGAGTACCGAGAATATTGGCGGTGTTAAATTCATGGGCTGTGTTTTGCAGGGTGTAAGCGGCAAAGATTTGCGCGCCATGATCGAGGAGCAAAAGCAAAAACTAGGCACCGGTATTGTCGCCTTTGTTGCGGTAGACGGCGGTAAAGTAGCCGTGGCCGTAGGCGTCACTTCTGATTTGACCAAAGACCACAACGCCGCCACGCTGGTAAATCTGGGGGCTGAATGTGTAGGCGGGCGCGGCGGTGGACGCCCCGACATGGCGCAAGCTGGCGGCTCAAATGTTGAGGGCGCAGATGCTGCATTGGCGGCGATCAAGGCGGGGATAGGGTGAAAAAAACTCCCCCGTTTCCGCTCATCCCGGTGTAGACCGGGAACCATGGTGAAGGTTGGTAGATGGACCCCGGCCTGCGCCGGGGTGGGCGGGATGTGCGTGATTTTGCCAACACTACTGACATATTTGGGTATGAAGTGTGCTATGTAGTGAGAATGGATGGGTTTGAAAATGAGTAAACAATGATACGAAATTCTATGATTGGTCTGACTACGATTTTTATCGTGGCTTGTGCACCCGTCGTAGATACAAATGCGGGAAGCAAAGATATGACCGAAACAACCAAGATAAATTACATAGAACTGCCTGTGACCGACTTGGCGGCGAGCAAGGCGTTTTATGCTGCCGCATTTGGTTGGAGCTATGTTGATTACGGCCCGACCTATGCATCCTTTGAGGGCGCGGGTATAGACGGCGGCCTGGACGCCGATTCGGATAGAAAACCATCGAAAAACGGCGCACTGGTCGTGCTTTATGCCAAAGATTTGGAAGGTGCACAGGCATTGGTTGAGAAAGCAGGCGGCAAAATCACCGTCCCCATCTTCCCATTCCCCGGCGGTCGCCGATTCCATTGCGTAGATCCCAGCGGTAATGAATTGGCGGTGTGGACAACGACGGAATGATTTTGGAGGAAATATGCGTATAACGCTGTTGATATTAGGGGGCTTGCTCATTTTACAAGTGGCCGCAAGTTTTGTATTTGGGATCATAGCGCTTGGCAATGAAAGCTCATTATCTTTTCAAGCAGTAGGAGCGCTCGTCGATAAAAATTTATTGAGACTTACTGCCGGATTGTCTGCCTATGTTCTGGCTGAACTTCTTGTCAAATACCCGGTTAAACCCAAACCGGATTCAAAATAAGTTTAGAAAACCTTGATCATACAATTCGCCACGGCGGATACCGCCTGTTTTTACCTGCTTGATACAGCCTGATTTTATTGCCAGCAGGGTCGAGAATATCAGCTTCGCGCCAGAGGTAGGTTTGGGTTTTGGCGGGGGCAATTGGTGATAGTTTATGCTCGGTAATATAAGCATCTAAATCATCAACTTCAAAATAGATCAATGGCCAATCAGCGGGCGTCCAACCTGTTGCGACCTCATGCAAAGACAAAGTCGCCCGCTCACCGTATTCATTTGGCGGAAATTCAAAGCGTACATAGCGCGGCGCCGAATCGACAATCAGCCGCAACCCCAACATCTCATAAAACCCAACACTCGCTCCCACATCAGGTGCGGCGATTGTTACCTGGTTGAGGCGGAGGTTGTGTGAGTTTTCATGGTTATATTTTTCCATAAGGTATTATTTTTTTGTTTGCCGCATTTTCAACCACTTATACCCCGAAAATATTATTGCTAAAACCGGAATCGCTAAAATAAATACCAATATAGCCGAAACAATGTTTTCGGCAATTCTGCCTGCAATAAGTTCGGGGTCACCACTAGAAAAATTGCCTACACCTGTGAGTATCGCGACGAGTAGAGCTAAAGCTAAATAGACAATGCAGGAAATCGAAAACGCGAATTTTTTATTTCGATTTACCATAATTAGCATGACAATTATTGCCACAAAGAAAGGTGAAAGTTTAATTAAAATAGTTGACACGGTACCTTACCGTCTATGCCATTGCCCGTTCAAAATTCTCGGCGATGGCTTCCAGGTATCCCATAGTTGACAGCCAGCCTTGCTTGTCGCCGACCAGTAGCGCCAAATCTTTGGTCATTTGTCCGGCTTCTATTGTGGCGATTGTGGTGCGTTCGAGGCCTTCGGCGAAATCTACCAGGGCCTGATTATCGTCGAGGCGGCCTCTATGGGCCAGCCCGCGTGTCCACGCAAAGATAGAGGCGGTTGAATTGGTCGATGTGGATTGGCCGTTTTGGTGGTTGCGGTAATGGCGGGTAACGGTGCCGTGGGCGGCCTCGGACTCCATGGTTTTACCGTCTGGTGTCATCAAGAAGCTGGTCATTAGCCCCAGCGAGCCAAAGCCTTGGGCCACAGTATCGGACTGCACATCGCCGTCATAATTTTTACAAGCCCAGATATAACCGCCGTTCCATTTCATGGCGCAGGCCACCATATCGTCGATGAGACGGTGTTGGTATTCGCCGCCAAACTCTGCGAATTGTTCGGCAAACTCATTGTCGTAAATTTCCTGGAACGTATCTTTGAAACGTCCGTCGTAAACTTTCATAATCGTGTTTTTGGTCGATAGATAGACCGGCCATTTGCGGGTTATGCCGTAATTGAACACGGCGCGGGCGAAATCGGCAATTTTATCATCGAGATTATACATGCCCATAGCAACACCGGAAGACGGGAAGTCGAATATGTCTTTTTCAATTACGTCGCCGTTCTCGCCTTCCCATTTCATAGTCATCTTGCCTTTGCCTGGTACCAGAAAGTCTGTGGCTTTGTATTGGTCGCCGTAAGCATGGCGGGCAATGACGATGGGCTGTGTCCAGCCGGGCACCAGGCGCGGCACATTATTACAGACAATCGGCTCGCGGAAAATCACACCGCCCAGGATATTGCGGATGGTGCCGTTGGGGGATTTCCACATTTTCTTGAGGCCAAATTCCTCCACACGTTCTTCGTCAGGGGTGATGGTGGCGCATTTAATACCCACATTATATTTCTTGATCGCATTGGCGGCGTCGATGGTAATCTGGTCGTCTGTGGCGTCGCGGCTTTCTATGCCCAAATCATAATAGCGTAAATCAATGTCGAGATAAGGCAGGATCAGACGTTCTTTGATCATGTCCCAGATGATGCGGGTCATTTCGTCACCATCAAGCTCGACGACCGGGTTTGCTACTTTGATTTTTGCCATAATTGCCTCTGTTAGTTTTCAAAAAAACGGGTTAGATATTTTGCCGTGTCTTAATCTGATTTATAAAGAATGTATATGGGAAAAACAACCAAAGACCAACTAGGGCGGATTGTCACGCCGCCTAATACTACGCGCCCGCCAGCCGTGATATTGGTGCGGCCACAACTCGGGGAAAATATTGGTGCGGCAGTGCGCGGTATGTTAAATTTTGGGCTTGATGAGCTTCGCCTGGTGGCCCCGCGTGATGGGTGGCCCAATCCGGATGCGGAGGCTATGGCAGCGGGGGCGCTGCCGGTATTGGAGCAAGCCAAAGTTTATGCCACCACCGAGGAAGCCGTCGCGGATTTGCATTATGTATTAGCGACAACGGCGCGGCGCAGGGATTTGGAAATTCCGGTGCTGGGCACGAAAGATATTGGTGCAAAACTCCGGTCATTTGGTGCGGGCGGACAAAATACGGGCGTAATGTTCGGCCCGGAGAAAGCCGGGTTGACCAATGACGATGTGATGTTGGCCGATGCGATTTTGACCTATCCCATTAACCCGGCCTTCCAAAGTCTGAACCTGGCCCAGGCCGTCGGCATTTTCGCCTATATGTGGGCGGCGGATGAGGACGTGCCGCCAATTTTCCAGGATGAGAAAACCCCTCCCGCGCCCCGCGCAGATTTGGTGCATATGTTTGAGCATTTGGAAGCCGAGTTGGAAAAGTCCGGGTTTTTCTTCCCTCCCAGCAAAATGCCCCTCATGAAACGAAACATCCGCGCACCCTTTATACGTGCAAAAATGACAGAACAAGAAGTCCGCACACTGCGCGGCATGATCAAGGCTTTGGCGAAGGGTAGAGGTAAGGGGCGGGGAAGGAATAAGGGGGTAAGCTGATTTGGGTTGGGCCGGTGAAACATGAGTTAGTACGAGAAATATGTGTTACATAATGTTGCAATCTATAGCCAAAATTATGTTCAACCGCTTGACATTAGCGCGTGCCCCTATAAAACACGCCCGACCTTGCAAATGCGGGGTTTACGGGTTGGTGTGGTGCCGCCGTTTTTTATCGCCCTCTAGATAGGCTAGGGAGCCGGGCCACGCTAGATAAAGGTGCTTACGCATGTCAAAACGTCATTCCGCTAAATATAAAATTGATCGCCGTGTTGGTGAAAA
>CAZCUM010000052.1:0-17019 GCA_964502015.1 uncultured Robiginitomaculum sp.
ACGGGCGCTCAAACAAATAGCTGGCTTCGATAAGCTCCAGCCCTTTGTTCATCAAAGTGGCCGAGTCTATAGAAATTTTCGCGCCCATATCCCAAACCGGGTGATCAAGAGCCTGTTCGCGGGTGACGGACTTGAGTTGCGTGTCCGTAAATGTGCGAAACGGGCCGCCGGATGCGGTTAATATCAGCCTGCGCACATCTTCGGGGCGCTTGTTGTTCAAAACCTGGAAGATCGCATTATGCTCGGAATCTACCGGCAGCAATGTCGTGCCCGACGCCGCCACCTCTTTCATGAACAACGCACCGGCGCTGACCAGACATTCTTTATTGGCCAGGGCAATCGTAGCCCCCTGGGAGGCGGCCGCCAATGTTGGTTCCAACCCGGCTGCCCCGACGATGGCCGCCATAATAAAATCCGAAGGACGCGCCCCGGCTTCAACCAAAGCCGCGCGGCCAATACCAATTTTTACGCCACTTCCGGATAATGCATCTTCCAAAACCCCGCGGTTAACCTCGTCGCCCAGCGCCACAAATTCAGGCCTAAACTCTAAGGCTTGACGGGCAAGTTCGCCCGCATTGGTGTGGGCGCTGAGGCAGACGACTTTATATGAACCCGGTTTTGCGGCCCGCAACAAGTTCAATGTGCTTTGCCCGATAGAGCCTGTAGAGCCTAATATGGTGACACGCTTTGCCATTGAAAATTAAGCCACTGGCCATAAACTTGGCCACAACAATAATGCGCCTGCTGCCACGACCACGATGAGCAAAAGCGAGTCTATTCTGTCCAAAAGACCCCCATGCCCCGGAATGATCCCGCCCGCATCCTTGACCTTTAAATGCCGCTTGATCATGGATTCCAGCAAATCCCCAGCCACAGCAAACACCACGATTGGCAATGCCAATAAAGCACCGTATATCGGGCTAAATCCGATAATCCAAGCCGCAAGAGCGCCAAATGCCGCCCCGAAAACAAAGCCGCTGATCAAACCGGACCAGGTTTTGTTGGGGCTGATATTCGGCACCAGTTTCGGCCCCCCAATAGTCGAGCCACCCAGATATGCCCAGGTATCCGCCGCAATAACCACAACAACAATAAACAAAAATTTGGCAAATCCGACAGCTGCAAACCCGGCCACATCCCCGCGCAACCATAACATCGCCAGACTAGGGAGTAAAACATACAAGACACCAAACCCGGCCCACAGACCCCCGCCACTACGCCCACTGCCACTACGCCCACTGCCACCACGCCCACTGCCACCACGAGAGCGTTCATAGGTGGCAACGGCCCCAATGAACAAAACAGATACCAAAGCCTGTTGCCACAACCCGGATTGCGCCAAACCCATAACCGCGAGCAAACCGATAACGGGCAAAGCAAAAGCCAGCTTCCCCGCGCCAATATCCGTCATACGCACCCACTCATAAATCACCCGCGCACACACCAATACGATAAAAACGGCCCAAATCCAGCCGCCAAAATAGATGGGAATGCCGCAAATAGCCATTAAAACCAGGCCAGAAACCGCGCGCACACCAAAGGTTTTCCAACGGGAGGTTTTTACGGCAGTTTCCGCATTTCCCGCCATAATCCTAAGCCACTTCTTCAGTGTTGGAAGCTGCGAGATTACCAAATCGGCGGTCGCGGCTTTTAAAAATTTCTATGGCCGCTTGCAAATCATGCTTGGAAAAATCTGGCCACAGTACATCCGTGAACACAAATTCCGCATAGGCCGCCTGCCATAACAAAAAATTACTGATGCGCTTCTCGCCGCTGGTGCGAATAACCAAATCAGGTGCGGGTAAACCATGGGTATCCAGATATGTCTCAAACCTGGCTTCATCCAAATCATCGCTGTCAGCCTGACCCGAACCTACATCCGCAGAAAATGCACGTGCCGCCCGCAATATTTCGTCCCGGCCCCCATAATTAAAAGCGATATTGAGCATGAACGCGCTATTGTCCTTGGTGGTCGCCTCCACCTTGTCCAGCATGGCCAACATGTCCGGTTTTAGCCCGGCCCGCGCACCCAATATCCGCACCCGCACCCCGCGTTTATGCAAAGTGTGTAAATCATCACCGATATATTTGCGCATCAGCGCGAATAGCGCGGAAATTTCGGTTTTTGGCCGCGACCAATTTTCCGTAGAAAAGCTGTACAAGGTCAAGCATTTAACCCCCATTTCGGACGCATCTTCCACCACCCGGCGCACCGTCTTGACCCCGGCCTGATGACCAAAAATCCGTGGTTTAGCGCGCGCACTGGCCCAGCGTCCATTACCGTCCATGATAATGGCAATATGTTGCGGAAACTGGCCCGCTTTATGGTCGGAATGATGGGCGGGCATGTTCAAGCTATACCTGCATGATCTCTTCGTTCTTGGTGGCCAGCGCCTTGTCTATATCTTCAATATGCTTGTCGGTGATATCTTGAACATCGCTGGAGCTATGTTTGTGATCATCTTCGCTAATATCACCACATTTTTCCAGATCACGCAGGGTTTCCATACCGTCGCGCCGGACGTTCCGTACGGCTACTTTGGCGGCTTCAGCATAATTGCCCGCAACTTTGGTCAACTCCTGCCGACGTTCTTCGGTCAGCGCCGGCATGGGAATACGGACAGTTTGCCCGTCAACCACCGGGTTGATACCCAAATTGCTTTCGCGCAAAGATTTCTCGACCGCGCCAACCAGGGACTTGTCCCACACACTGACACTGAGCATGCGCGGCTCGGGCACATTGATCGCACCGACCTGGTTCAGGGGGGTCTGGGCCCCGTAAGCCGCTACGGTAATATTATCAAGGATCGCCGTGTGGGCCCGCCCGGTGCGCAAGCTGTTAAATTCGCTTTTCATCGCAGCTATTGCGCCGTCCATACGGCGGCCCAAATCGGCGAGATCATACTCTTGTATTGCCATTCCCAACTCCTTTATATGTCAAATCCTCTAAGTACAGGATTATGACGTTATTATGGTGCATATTCCATTTTTGGTCATCACATCTTCAAATCTTCGTTTTTCAGCAATAGAAAACACAATGATCGGAATAGCGTTATCCCGCATCAATGTCACAGCCGAAGTATCCATCACTTGCAAATCTTTGGTGATCACATCCATATAAGTCAGCCGTTCATAGCGCACCGCATCTTTATACTTAGCCGGATCTTTGTCGTAAACCCCGTCCACCTTGGTACCTTTTAGAAGCGCATCACAGCCCATTTCAGCGGCGCGCAGTGCCGCAGCCGTATCTGTGGTGAAAAACGGATTGCCCGTTCCCGCCGCAAATATAACGACCCGCCCACGAGCCATATGACGACTGGCCCGGCGCCTGATATAGGGTTCACATACGGTGGTCATGGGGATAGCGGACATCACCCGTGTATCCAGCCCGATATGCTCCAGTGCGCTTTGCATGGCCAAGGCGTTCATGACCGTGGCCAACATACCCATATAATCAGCCGTAGTACGCTCAATGCCGGCTTCGGAAGCTGCTAGTCCGCGAAAAATATTGCCGCCGCCAATTACCAGCCCGATTTCCAGACCTTTGGCATGGACGCTGGCCACCTCTTCAGCAATGCGTGCGGTGACACCCACGTCAATCCCGAAAGACTGGTTCCCCATCAAGGCTTCGCCAGATATTTTAAGTAAAACCCGTTTATATTTCAGCTTGGCGCTCATGCTCTTCCCCTGCTTAACGCGACTCAGTTCTCGCCTTTATAGCGAAACTTTTCGCCCCCGTCTAAATTAAACATGTCTAAAATAAACCTGTCTAAAATAAACATGTCTTTAGTAAACGGGGGAGAAAGATATGAAAGGCGTGAAAAGAGAGCAAATGCGTCCTTAGGCGCCGCCTAAAGTTGCCGCAACTTCGGCAGCAAAGTCTTCGACTTTTTTCTCAATGCCTTCACCAAGCTGCATGCGCACAAATGCTGTCATCTTCACAGCAGTGCCCAGAGACTTGGCTTCGTCTTCAATCACTTTGGCGATATTACGGTCCGGGTCCATAACAAACATCTGGTTGAGCAAAACGGATTCTTTGAAGAATTTTTGCATACGGCCATCAACCATTTTTTCAATAATATTTTCTGGCTTGCCAGACGCACGGGCTTGCTCGCTCAACACATCACGTTCTTTTTTCACGACGTCCGCGTCCATGTCGTCAACACTGAGCGACAATGGTGATGTGGCCGCAACATGCATGGCCAGTTTTCTGCCAAGGGCGGTCAAGGCTTCTTTATCACCATCCGATTCCAGCGCAATCAACACACCGATTTTACCAAGATTATCAGCAACACTATTGTGCAAATAACCGGCAACCACGCCCTTATCAACGCTGAGCGCAGATGTACGGCGTAAATTCATGTTCTCCCCGATTTTTGAAATCAAATCGGTGATTGTTGTCGCCACGGTTTTACCCGCAGACGTATTCATGGCGGCCAAAGCCTCAACTTGACTATCAGCACCCACAGCCAAAGCGGCGGTTTCGCGTACCATGGCTTGAAATTCTTCATTGAGCGCAACAAAATCGGTTTCGGAATTTACCTCAACCAATGCCGATATAGTACTGTCTTGACCAAGACCGATGAGACCTTCGGACGCTATGCGACCAGATTTTTTGGAGGCTTTGGCAATACCTTTTTTGCGCAACCAATCCGCTGCGTCTTCAATATTGCCGTCCGTTGCCGTCAGGGCTTTTTTGCAGTCCATCATGCCTGCAGATGTTTTGTCGCGCAGTTCTTTCACCAACGCTGCTGTAATCATAGCCATTGTATTCTCCGTATATTTATTGGTTTAGGGCAAAGATGGGGGTCTTTGCCCAATATTCAATAGCCTTGAACCGTCTCGATTTACGGCCCAATGCCTTGATGTAATGCCCTTATGCTATGCGCGGGTGCTATGCTCTGGCAGCGTCGCTTTTGGCGCGAGGGGGCTTGCCTGCCAATATCTCTTTGGCTTGCTCGACCCATTCACCAGAGCTGATCTTACCTTTAAGTTCAAGCTTTTCGTCCAGGGCTTCAATGGTTTTTGCATCGAACTCTGCGATTTGCGTCAAAGTCTTGATACCTTCACCTTCCAGCTTTTTCTTGAAAATCGGGCCAATGCCGTCGATCAAAGAAATGTCCTGGGGCGTTGCGGCCACTTCTTCTTTAGCAGGTGCCTCTGCCTTGGCATGCGCTTCTTTCGGAGCTTCGGCTTTGGCTTCTTCCTTGGCTGGGGCTGTTTCTTTAGCCGCCTCAGGAGCAGGAGTAGGAGCTTCTGCCTTTACTTCTTCTTTAGCGGGAGCCTGCACTTCTTCTTTAGCGGGAGCCTGTTTTGGCACATCAACCGCAATTGCGGTTTCGACCGGGTTTTCTGCCGCGCCAATGTCAACACCGGCAGCAATTGCGCCTTCGGTCATACCGTCGAGAATGGCATCAGCCATCAAATCACAGAACAATGTGATAGAGCGCACCGCATCATCATTGCCCGGAATAGGCATATCAACATCATCAGGATTACAATTGGTATCAAGCAGCGCAATAACCGGAATGCCCAATTTACGGGCTTCTTTAATGGCGATGGTTTCTTTGGTTGTATCGATTACAAACATCAGGTTCGGGATTTTACCCATGTCTTTAATACCGCCTAGGGCGCGGTCGAGCTTGTCTTTTTCGCGGGTTAGTTTCAGCAGCTCTTTCTTGGTCAAGCCAGATTGCTCAACATTTTCCAACTTGCCTTCAAGCTCGCGCAAACGGGCGATCGAATTGGAAATGGTCTGCCAATTGGTCAACATGCCGCCGAGCCAGCGGTGATTGACATAATATTGGGCGCAGCGCGTCGCTGATTCTTTTACTGCATCGGATGCCTGGCGCTTGGTGCCAACAAACAAAATACGCCCGCCGCCAGCAGCAACATCGCGCATTTTTACCATGGCCTGATGCAAGAGGGGTACGGTTTGTGACAGATCAAGAATGTGGATATTGGAACGTGACCCAAAGATATAGGGGGCCATTTTCGGGTTCCAACGGTGGGTTTGATGTCCAAAATGAACGCCTGCTTCCAAAAGCTGACGCATGGAAAATTCTGGTAGTGCCATGGGTTTCTCCTTCTCCGGTTGGCCTCGAACGGGGGAGAGAAAACAGACACAATTGTCAATTTTCACCGGAAAGATAATTACATATGTGCAATCACCATTCCCCGCTCTGCGAATTTGTGCGCTATATAGCAGGTAAATTCCGGCTGGCAAGGGATAAAATCAACCTAATCCACCCTACAGAGTTTTGTTGCGCCCTCTATTGCCAAAACCTAAAATTCGGTGATTTTCTCCACACCGCCTACGGCTTTCAGGGCGGCTTGATAACTAGCATCGAGACCATATTTTCCCGGCAGCTTCAGGGCGATTTCGCGGTTGTCTTCAACCGGCACAATAATGTTCATTTTCCCTTTGTCTTTTACAGGCGCGTTTTCAAGCCCGGCTATGCATTTTTTGAGCGCTTCAAGGGTCTCGGCATTGCGGATATATACATCCAAACCTCGGACTTTAGGCGCGACATTTGCTCCGGTCGAAGCGCTCAAAGGCTGGAGCGAATTGGCCGATAAACGTAGTTCGCCTTCGCGCATATCCAGTTTAACTTGTAATTCCAAAAGCGTCCCCGCTTGCAATAAACTGCGCGAACTGACCAACAAATCTTCCCCGATAAATACTTCATACTCCCCGGTGGGGTCGGATAAATTCAGATAGGCGAAACGTTTTTTGGTGCGTTGGGATATTCGTTCCTGGCGCTTATGCAATACGCCCGCCATGCGAACAACCCGCCCGCCGCGCACATAGACGGCGTCGGCGTCTTCTATATAGACGATTTTCCGCCGTTTTAATGCCTCTTGTTGGGTCTCGAGAGGATGCCCGCTGAGATAATAACCAACGGCGCCCAGTTCTTCGTCCAGTTTATCGACCACGCCCCAGGGTTCGACCATTGGCAATTCCGGCTCTGCCATAGCCTCCTGCCCATCACCAAACAGATTGACCTGAGCGGAATTGCGCTCCTGCGAAGCACGGGCACCAATAGACAAAAGCACGGCGGCAGAGGCATGGGTTCTGGCCCGGTTGGGCTCCAAGCCATCGAACCCGCCAGCCCGGGCCAGGTTTTCATAGGCGCGTTTATTGACAATACGGGTATCCACCCGGCGCGCAAAATCAAACAAATCCGTAAACGGCCCGCCCTCTTGGCGCACGGCCACCAAATGGCGCATGGCTTCCAGCCCGACATTTTTAATGGCCCCGAGCGCATATAATATCTTGCCACCTTTAGAATTGGCTTGTACTTCAAAATCTGCGAAGCTGTTGTTGACACAAGGCGGCGCAATTTCGACCCCCATACGTCCGGCCTCCTTGGCAAAGAGCGACAATTTTTCCACATTGGAAATATCCAGGCTCATGGAGGCGGCCATAAATTCCACCGGGTGATGGGCCTTTAAATAGGCCGTGCGAAAGGAAATCATAGCATAGGCAGCCGCGTGGGATTTGTTAAATCCGTAACCAGCAAATTCATTGACCAGCTCAAATATCTGCCGCGCAAGCACGTTTTTGACGCCGTTTTTCGCAGCCCCGTCAACAAAGCGGGCTTCCTGGCGCGCCATTTCAGCTTTGTCCTTTTTACCCATGGCTCGGCGCAACACGTCCGCTTCGCCCAGGGAATACCCCGACAACACCTGTGCGATTTGCATCACCTGTTCCTGGTAGATGATAATACCGTAGGTTTCCTTGAGTATCTCCTCAAGGCTGTCATGGGGGTAGCTGATCGGGTTGCGGCCAAATTTGCGCTCAATATATTCGGGGATATTGCGCATGGGGCCGGGACGGTAGAGCGAAATAATCGCGGTTAATTCCTCGATAGAATTGGGGGCCATTTTGCGCAAAGTATCGCGCATGCCTGAACTTTCCAGTTGGAATATGCCTTGGGACAATCCCTGTTCCAGGAGTTTATAGGATTTTTCGTCGTCAACAGGGGCAGCGTCCAAATCCAAGTCTACACCTTGTTTTTTAAGGAATTTCAGCGCCCGGTCGATCACCGTCAGGGTTTTCAGACCCAAGAAATCAAATTTGACCAAACCGGCTTTCTCGACCCATTTCATCGTAAACTGGGTGGCAGGAATTTCGGAACGCGGGTCGCGGTAAAGCGGCACCAATTCTACCAAAGGCCGGTCTCCAATCACCACCCCCGCCGCATGGGTCGAAGCGTTGCGGTACAGGCCTTCCAGTTGCAGGGCAATGGTCAGAAGCTCTTGCACCGCCGGCTCGTTGTCGCGCTCACGCTGCAAGGCCGGTTCTATATTGATGGCTTCGGCCAGGCTGACCGGGTTGGCCGGATTGGACGGCACCAATTTGGCCAGCCTGTCCACCTGCCCGAGCGGCATTTGCAATACCCGCCCCACATCGCGCACCACGGCGCGGGCTTGCAGTGTGCCGAATGTGATAATATGGGCCACTTGGTCTTCGCCGTATTTGTCCTGCACATAGCGGATGACCTCGCCGCGCCGTTCTTGGCAAAAATCAATATCAAAATCGGGCATGGAGATACGTTCGGGGTTCAAAAACCGCTCAAACAGCAGACCGTAACGCAGCGGGTCCAGATCGGTAATCAGCAAGGCCCAGGCGACAACCGAACCAGCCCCGGAGCCCCGCCCCGGCCCGACCGGTATTTTCTCGTTCTTGGCCCATTTGATGAAATCGGAAACGATGAGAAAATATCCGGGAAAACCCATTTTATTAATGACCTTCAGCTCAAAATCAAGCCGCGCAAAATAGTCTTCCCGTGCAGTGGCTGGCTCGGCTTGCTCTAGCCGTGCCTCCAGCCCGGCCCGGGCTTGCTCGGCCAGCATATCAGTTTCGCTGGTTGTCCCGTCCCCGAACCCCGGCAATATTGGCTCGCGTTTCGGGCTTTGAAAAGCGCATCTCTTGGCAATATTTACAGTGTTTTCTATGGCTTCGGGAATGTCTTTAAACAATGCCTCCATAACCTCCGGCATTTTCAAATAATGCTCGGGCGAAACATGGCGGCGATCCGGTTCCAGCACATAACTAGCCTCGGATATAGCCAGCAGGGCATCATGGGCCTTGTGCATATCCGGGTCGAGGAAATAAGGCTCATTGGTGGCCACAAGCGGCAAGTCCATAGCATAGGCAAAATCGATCAATACCGGTTCGGCCTTTTTCTCCTGGGGCAAGTCGTGGCGTTGCAGTTCTACATACAAGCGCCGAGGGAACCAATGAGCCAGTTTCGCTAGCCAGTCCTTCGCTTGTTCCTCTTGCCGCGCACAAATCAGCTTGTTGATAAATCCGTCCGCCCCACCCGTAAGAGCAATTAAGCCTTCATTTAGCTCTTGTAATTTTTCTATCTTTATATGGGGCAAGTCCGCAGCTTCGGCGTCCAAAAATGACGATGAAGATAATTTCAATAAATTGGTATAACCTTGTTCATTTTGCGCCAGCAATACAATGGTTCCAGCAAGCTCACGGCCACTATGAGGATTTAGCTGATCATCCTCTCCACCCAAATCCACCATCAATGTACAGCCAATTATCGGTTGAATACCAGCGGCGCACATGGCTTGTGAGTATTCCAGCGCCGCACATATATTGTTGGTATCGGTCAGCCCGGCGGCCGGAATACGCCATTCGCGAAGGCGTGCCGTCAACTCGTCAATTTTAAGCGCCCCCTCTAACAAGGAATAGGGCGTGCGGCACCGCAAAGGCACAAACCCCGACACCCTCTTTGACTTGCTTCGCCCTTTATTTGGCACTCATCACCCTCACACACTTATTAGTATTAACCGCCCAAAACCATCATCCAGATGCTCATCACGATTACGAATCCTCCAAGTACCATACCACTGCCAATGTCCATAACAATTTGTTTCATAACTTGCTCCCGCTTTGTGTTCATGTTATGTTCTATACAAAGGGAATACATAATGGTCAAGAGAAATATTAGGTAGTGTACTCATAAACTCCAAAGCCCGCTCATGCCTGTGCATACAGGTACCCATTGCAGAATTTTGCTATAACCCGAGAGCACAATGATAGACCCCTGCATGCGCAAGGGGAGGAGCGGAGCGGATTATAAAGGGGGTTTGCCCTTGCCAAAAAAGGCATTCCGTGCAGACTATGTAAATGACAAAATCGGTTTTATTCATTATTGCACTGATATCGACGGCGTTCGGGCTGAGTTTTATTTTTGCACCGCATATGTTTTTCGAGATATTCACAGATGCAACATTCCCGACCACCAGTGCCGCCATTGATGTGCGTACCACTTATGGCGGTTTCAGCTTCGGGTTTGGATTATTTTTGTTTTATTGTCTCAAGAACAATCTAAAAACAGGATTGTTTGCCGCCCTCCTGGCACTAACAAGCATCACAGCCGCCCGCATACTCGGCATCGCATTTGACGGCGACGGTGATGCGAACAAATATGTGTATATATTTTTGGGTATGGAAATTGTCGCACTGGTAGCAGCATTCTGGGCCTGGCGGCGCGAAGCGGGTTAGGGTTGATTAAGCCCGGATCCTACCCAACCCCGTGCGCACCAAACTTCTCGGCCAACAAATCAAGTGCTGCCGCCCAGGCGCGTTTTTCTGCGGTCTGGTTGTACTGGATACCGTTTTTAGGGTCGTTGGCGTCCGGCACCATAAAGGCGTGGCTCGTACCGCCGTAAGCGTGGACTTGCCAGTCGCATTTGGCGGCTGTTAGTTCCTCGCCCAGAGCCGTGACCATGTTGGGAGCGACCATGGGGTCGTCCCATCCGTGCAGGGCCAAAACGCTGGCTTTGATCTTTTTGGCAGGCAGGCCATTGGGGTTAAAAAGCCCGTGGAAACTGATAGCGGCTTTGAGATCATCCCCCGAGCGGGCCAGATCAACCGCACACAAACCGCCAAAACAATAGCCCATTACGGCAATGGCGTTTTCGTCCACTTGCTCCAAAGCTTTTGCGGCTTTCACGGCGGCCCTCAAGCGTTTCAGCAACATTTTACGGTCATTTATAAACGGCATCATCAAGGCTTCGTTTTGCTCTGGCCCTGACCCAGTTTGACCATCGCCGTAAACATCAATGGCAAAACCCACATACCCCTGGGCCGCCATTTGTACGGCTTTACTTTGGGCGAACCCGTCGCACCCACCCCAGGCGTGACCAACCAAAACACAAGGCTTGGGGTCAACAAAGCTTTCGTCCCAAGCCAAATAGCCAACACAGGTGGTTTTACCGTCTTTGTATTCAAAAGGTTTGGTGGTGATGTTCATGGGTGTGTCCTATAAAAATTCCTGAAGCGAAAAATTCCTGAAGCGGAATATGGTTTGCGCAGATATGTAAGACCAACCCATCCGTGCGTCAATGGGGTGGTGTCCATATTGCATTTGAGGGGTTTCCATGAAACACTACACACGTGGTCATTACAAAAAAACTGGAGGAACTCTATGAAAAATGTACTCAAAACATCTGTAATTATTTTTGTGATTATGGTGTTGACGTTTGTTGTTCATGAGTTGGCACATTTTTTGATGGCAAAGGCTCTTGGCGAAAACGCCATTATGTCGATCAATCGGGTGCGTCCCGTCACCAGGGTATGGCACAATCCTGGCGGCGCAACTTTCATAGCAGCCGCAGGGCCAATAGTGACAATTTTGACAGGCGTTTTTGGCTTTATTTGGGCCGTAAGACGCTCGTCTTTACGTAGAGCTACCTTGGGCCTCAACATTATTTTGGTTGCATTTGTACATCGGCTGCTTGCAACAATCGTAAGCTTAAACAATGCCAATGATGAAATGCGCGTCAGTATGTCTCTGGGGCTTGGCCCCTGGACTTTACCAATTTTGGTCACCTCAGTGCTTCTGGTTATGAGCATATATGCTTTTAAAAAGATAAAGCCGGGTTATGGGTATTTGATCAGTGTATGGCTCGGCAGTAGTTTTGCCGTCACATTGGTTATTTTTGGTGAGCCGTATTTACCGAGAATTACTTGGTAGAGCAGCGTCCGGCTTGGTTTGTGCCAGTTTCACACGGATTTTTGCACCATCAACCATAGTATTGTTAAGCGCCTTAATGGCGGCCTTGGCAGCCCCGGCTTTGGGCATTTCAACAAACCCGAAACCCTTGGACGCACCGCTGGCCTTATCCAGAACCAAATTACAAAACTGCACATCCCCAAAGGGCGCAAATAACGCGCTAAGGTTTTCCTCAGTCGTAGCCCGCGCCAAATTTCGAACAAGTATTTTCATGGGGTTCCTTATGTGTTGGTAGATTTGAGGGCGTTATAGAGGGCGGGGAGATAAAGGGCAATGGTTCAAAGGTCGTAATGACCAAGCAACCCCACCCTTCCGTTCATACTCAACCTGATTGGGTATCCAGCGCATAAAGAGCGAGCCACCATCGGGAATGCCTCTTGTGAAAGCTCGCACATACTTGAAAAAACTGAATACCGATTTTCGTAGGCGTGAGCGGGTGGGTTGGGATGATGGAACACCCCGGTTTTCTGTGTTTTTTGGCAGCTTATTTAACTGGATAGATATTATCCAATTTCTCAAACCAACCTTCGAATTTCTTTGGTTCAGGCCATTGCTGTTTATAACTGCTCCGCTCTTCATGTGTTGCGCATTCATACCACAATTGAAAAGCATGCATATAATCTTCACCTGGCCCCATGCGCCAGCCTATACTGTAGGGATTGGTGATATGCGGAAATGCTTTCCACGGCGGGTCAAATGGCGGGCCATATTCCTCAGGCGACGTCATGGTTTCGCGCATATATTCAAGAAAATCCTGCAGTTCGGTTTGTGATAATTCGCTTGGCTTTATTACCTTGGCCTTTTCCCAACGACCGCGATCTTTTACCATCACCCCTCCCCCCGCAATTTCACCATCTCGTCGCGCAGCTTCGCCGCCTCCTCGAACTCCAAATTCTCTGCCGCTGTGAACATTTGTTTTTCCAGCTCGGCCAGCACGGCGGTCAGGTTTGCGCCGACCGGGATTTCGCCGTCGTAGGTGAAGTCTGCGCCGGCTTCCGCCAGTTCGTAGATTTTCTTGAGTTGGCCGGACGGGGTGTATCTGGCCGCTTCGTCTTTGATCTGGTCGGCGGCCTTTGTGTCGCCGACCACGTCGGTTACGGCGTGGGAGACGGATGTCGGGGTGATGCCGTGTTTCTCGTTGTGGGCTTCTTGAATTTTGCGGCGGCGGTCGGTCTCGTCCATGGCGCGCTGCATGGAGCCGGTGATTTTATCGGCGTAGAGAATGACCTTGGCTTCGGCGTTACGGGCGGCGCGGCCTATGGTCTGGATCATGGAAGTCTCGGAGCGCAGGAACCCCTCTTTGTCGGCGTCTAAAATACCAACAAAGGCACATTCGGGAATGTCGAGACCCTCCCTCAGCAAGTTAATCCCAATCAGCACATCAAACACGCCGAGCCGCAAATCGCGGATAATATCTATGCGCTCCAGCGTGTCGATATCCGAGTGCATATAGCGCACTTTGATGCCCTGGTCGTGCATGTATTCGGTCAGATCTTCGGACATTTTTTTGGTCAATGTGGTGACCAGAGAGCGAAAGCCTTTCGCAGTGGTTTTGCGCACTTCGTCGATAACGTCGTCCACTTGCGAAGCGCCGTCTTTAGCAACAGGGCGCACCTCGACTGGTGGATCAACCAGCCCGGTTGGGCGGATGACTTGCTCGACAAACACACCGCCCGTCTGCTCCATCTCCCACGGCCCCGGCGTCGCCGAGACAAATACCGATTGCGGGCGCATGGCGTCCCATTCCTCGTGGCGCAAGGGGCGGTTATCAATGCAGGACGGCAAGCGAAAGCCAAATTCGGACAGGGTGGATTTGCGGCTCATATCGCCCTTGGACATGCCGCCGATTTGCGACACGCTGACATGGCTCTCGTCCATGAACAGCAAGCAATTGTCGGGCAGATATTCGAACAATGTCGGCGGCGGTTCGCCCGGATTACGCCCGGTCAGATAGCGCGAATAATTTTCAATGCCCGAGCAATGCCCGGCCGCGGCAATCATTTCCAGATCAAATCCGGTGCGCTCCGAAAGCCTTTGGGCTTCCAGTAATTTACCCTCGGCACCAAATTGTTTCAGCCGCTGGTCAAGCTCGACTTTTATCTGTTTAGCCGCCGTTTGCAAAGTCGGGCGCGGGGTGACATAATGGGAGTTGGCATAGATACGCACATGCTCCAGCTTGCCAACCGTCTTTCCGGTCAGCGGATCAAATTCGGTGATGCTGTCAACCTCGTCACCGAAAAAATCTATGCGCCAGGCCTGGTCATCAAAATGGGCCGGGAATATTTCGATCGTATCCCCGCGCACCCGGAATGTGCCGCGCGCAAAAGCAATGTCGTTGCGGGTGTATTGCATGGCCACCATGTCGGCCATCAATTTGCGCGGGTCAAGCCCGTCGCCCACCCGCACATCCGTGGTCATTTCTGTATAGGTTTCCACCGAGCCAATACCGTAAATACACGACACCGAGGCGACGATAATCACATCGTCCCGCTCCAGCAAAGCCCGCGTGGCGGCGTGGCGCATGCGGTCGATTTGCTCATTGACGCTGCTGTCTTTCTCAATGAAGGTATCCGTGCGCGGCACATAGGCTTCCGGCTGGTAATAATCATAATAGGAGACGAAATACTCGACCGCATTGTCCGGGAAGAAGGATTTAAACTCGCCGTAGAGCTGGGCCGCCAAGGTCTTGTTATGGGCCATAATTAAAGCCGGTCGCTGGGTCTGCTCGATCACCTTGGCCATAGTATAAGTCTTGCCCGACCCGGTCACCCCGAGCAAAACCTGCTCGCGCTCGCCCGCCGCCAGCCCGGCGCACAGCTCGGCAATGGCTTGGGGTTGATCCCCCTTGGGCGAAAACGGCGACACCAAGCGAAAGGCCCGACCCCCGTCCATTTTCGCAGGCCGGTCAGGACGATGCGGCACCCACTTTTCCTGGAGCGCATTAAACGAAGCAGAAGCTTCGCGCATTTCAGATGGTTTGGTCATGGGGGGAAGATAGGGGGTTTTGGCGGGATTGCAACATAAAGGGAACATGGCGGGAGATTAAGCTTGAAATCTCTGGATGTGATGTCCATATTGACAGGAAACAGGGGTATTTGTGGCACAAGAAACAGAAAACAACGACGCGAATACCGCCCTGACGGTCTTGCAAGACATGGATTTGGGTAATTTATTGCGCGACCAAAGCTTTCGCGAACTGTGTCTTGAACAACTGAAAGAGCTTGGTTGCAAACCGCCCGCTAATAAACTCGTTCTGGCCGCACTCACGCCTGTCGTGGGCAAAACTGGCAATCTGGTTGCCAAACACGTGACGGGCCGGGCATTGGCTTTTTTAGCCAATAAAAACCTCAGTAAAAAACTCACCGAATGGCTATTAAACACGGTTGCACGGGCCGGGAGCAATAAAGCCTACCGGGTCGAAATCGAACAGCGGTTGGCGGCCAATACCAGTGGCGCGTTCAATGTCCGCACCGATTCCACCTGGACGACCCAGGAGTTGGCAACATTGGATATACAGCAATCCTTGGCAGATATTCACGGGGATTTGGCAAGATATGCGGACGAGTTTAGCGCCATGTTCAACCGCCAGAACGCCCCCGGCTTCCAGACGTTTTCCGAACCACCAACCTCGGAAGCCCGCCGGGCCCAGCGGTTTCATTTTAAACGCCGGATTGACAAATTTGTCGGACGCGAAGACGAACTGGCCCTGATCAATAATTTCGCCAACCGGGTGCGCGGCTCGGATGCCAAAAACCGGTTTTCCTGGTTGTTGGTGACGGCACCGGGCGGCACGGGCAAAAGCCGCTTGGCCCTGGAGGCGGTTGGGCGGCTTGAGTATGGATGGCAGGCCGGATTTGTCGATATGTCAACATTGGAGAATAGCCGCATCGATAATTGGCAGCCGGACGAACCGACATTCATGGTGATTGATTACGCCTCCCACCACCCCGAACTGGTCAAAAAACTGATCGACCAACTTGGTAATGCTTGCCAAGATTATTATTATCCAGTCCGGGTTTTGTTGCTTGAACGCCAGGCCAGCGGCACATGGTATGATGATTTGTTCAGCCCGGCGGGCGGGGATTCAATGGAGCGCTGGAACCGGCGTTACCGCGACCCGGCGAAAATCGGGGCATTAGAAGACGCGGACTTGGCCGCCATGATGCAGGCCCGGATCGCGGCCATTCCCGAAAGCAGTAAAACCTTTACAGACGCAGACCTGATCGACACCCTGACCAGAGTTGACCCCAAGAAACGGCCATTATTCGCGACCATTACAGCTGACGAAATGGCCAGATCGGACACCCCGGAGCCCCTGAACCGGGCCAATGTATTTGCCAAATTCCTGGCCCGCGAGGAACGGGAATATTGGCGACCCCACGCCGGTGCGAACCAACTGCAGCATCACAAACATGTATTGGCCCTGGCCACATTGTGCCAGGGTGCGCCAATATTGGTCATGGAAAACCCGCCGCCACCAGAGACAAAATTGCCCCACGACATGGGCGACGGCGACAGGCAATACAACCCCGATTTGATGAACATATTGAACGGCGAAGACAACACCAACCGCCTCGCCCCCCTGCAACCGGATTTAATCGGCGAGTTTTTCGTGCTGTCACATTTGCAGACATTACCACAACGCCAACGCCAAGCCCTGATCGACCTGGCCTGGCAGCAAAACGGGCTGGGCACTGCCAATTTTTTGATGTTGGCAGCAACCGATTATCCTGATGACCTGGCCAACGCCGATTTTCTCGCCCCCAGCTCAACAATGCCGGACGAGACGCAGTTATGGTTCGCCAGGGTTCAGATTAATTTAATAACTATTTTGGGCAGAAGCGGGTTTTTGAATGAAGCCCAAAAACTTCATGCACAAATCAGGGAAAGAGCCGAATCCAGCCAAAACCCGGAAATACAGCTTCGTGTCACCAAGGGCGCGGTCAATCTGATCCTTGCTTACGGCAATACTGGAAAG
>CAZCUM010000053.1:0-16573 GCA_964502015.1 uncultured Robiginitomaculum sp.
TGTGCGAAGGCGACTACGACCACATCCCCGAACAAGCTTTCTACATGGTCGGCGGCATTGAAGACGTACTGAATAAAGCCGCAAAAATGGCAGCAGAAGCGGCTTAGGCTCATTGTAGAACTAGAGAAGCACTATGGCAGATAAATTACAATTTTCATTGGTGTCACCAGAAGCTGAATTGTTTAGCGGCCCGGTTGACCAGGTTGATGTACCGGGCAGTGAGGGTGATTTTGGCGTCTTTGCCCAGCACGCACCATTTATGTCAGCTATCCGCACAGGCGCTATCACCGTGTTTGATGAGGGTAAGGAAACCCGCTACATGATCCAGGGCGGCTTTGCCGATGTCACGCCGGACGGGCTGACCATTTTGGCTGAAAGTTGCACACCTATGTCAGATGTGGATGCCGCTTGGCTCACCGACGAAATCGCGAAGACCGAAGCCCATCTGGAAGCCACAGAAGGCGATGCTAAGCTAGACATAGCGCAAAATTTGGATGGGTTGAAGCAGTTGGCTGAAAACCTTTAGCCCCGTAGGGTGGATTAGCGTTTCTTACGCGTAATCCGCCTTTGGCTAACACCTCACGGTGGATTATGCGTAAGAAACGCTAATCCACCCTACAATTTCGAAAACTCCCGCTTCAGCCTCACATAAACCGGGCGCTTGAACGGGACTACCAATTTTATTGCCATTGACAGATTGGCCCAGCGCCAATCGGTAAACTCGGCTGGTTTGTGGGCTTCGAGGTTGATGTCAAACGTCCCGCCGTGGAAGCGGTAGGCATACCATTTTTGCCTTTGACCGTACCAGCCCCGCGCCCGTTTAGAGCCGGCAAACCCGTCCGGAAAATCGTAATATAGCCAGTCTTTTATGCGCCCGATCGGCTCAACCAGATCGGCGTTGATCCCGGTTTCTTCTTCCAATTCGCGCAAGGCGGCCTTTCTTGGCTTTTCGCCTTTATCTATGCCGCCTTGGGGCATTTGCCAGACATAGGGGCCGGAGGCTTTTTTGCGCCGTCCCAAAAACACCTGACCATCATTATTGAACAGAGCAATTCCGGCGGCTGGGCGGTATTTGTCAGGGTCGCGTATCATTGTTAACGGGATTTAAGGGCATGGGATACCGGAGCCAGCTCGATATTTTTTGGTTTGTTTGCCAGCCAGATCTGTACGCCCTCAATCGTACCCGGATAGGAAAAGCCCATACCAATGGGCACATTGTCATAGCTGGCTTCGGCGAGGGTTCTTATAGTGCGCAGTACAGAAACACTGTCTTGCTTTTTTGCATCTATATAGGCATTGGCTATGATAACGGGCAAGCCTTCGCGCCTTGCTAGCGGGCCGATACGGGCAGCCTCCAGAGCACCGTCATAGACAAAACCCAGTCCTGCCGTTTTCAAATATTTGACAATCGGAAGCAGCGCAGCTTCGTCGTTGACTATGCGGCTGCCGTCATAATTGGTCACGGCGAAATAGCCTTGGGCGCGGGCCAATACATATTCCAGGTTTTGGATATTGGTTTTTTCGCTTGCCTCTATGTTTAATGTACGCGGCTCCAGTGGGCCAGAACCTTGCATGGGTAGCTCCAGCATTACCTCGTGACCACGGGCACGGGCCTGATTGACCCAGGCTTGTAATCCCGGTGCTTCGGCAGCAAAGGACAGTGTTACCGTGCCCGGTAATTCATGTATAGCCCTGCGGGTCAACATAGGATTGATGCCAAGCCCGCCAATCACCAGAGATATATATTTGGTTTTCGCTTTAGGCGTAAACGGTTTGGCATAGGCCGCAAATACGGTGCGGCCATCTTTGTGCGGCTTGGGTACGGGGCCAAAGGGCGTCATGCGGCTCATACCGGCAATAGGGGCAGGGGGCAGGGGCGTGAATTTAATGATGGTCTTGCGGTTATCGCCAAGCGGGCGTCCATCAATCATTACGCGGCCAGAGGCGGCGGCGCGTGGTGCCTTAACGACAGGTGCCCGGCGTCTGGGTTCACCCACAAGCGCTACAGGTTCGGTAGGATTAACACCGTCCGGGATATTGTCATTTGCCAATAAATCCGGGAGTTGAAGTTCAGTGCCAGAAGGGTTCACCGCAGAGGGTGTTGGCAAATATATCTCCATTCTGGGGCCCTTGGCGGGTTTGTTTTTCGCCGAAATATTCAACCAACTCCAAATCGACAGACCCAAAATCGCCAATAGCAATAGAGCGCTAAAACCATGCTTGCGCATGGACGGCATTTTTTTTGGTGTTCTGCGAATATGTCGAGCCATGTGCCTTGCTTATCGCGAGGCATTATAAAATGCTAGAGCCTTTCCGGTATATTCCGGGTCATTTGACTGGTTTTTCCCGTTCGCTGGCTAGGCAGGCCTCGTGCAGTGGCCTCATTGGCCACAATCGGGGGCTAACGACGTCCAGCGTGCGGGAAAAACCAGTCTTCGGTGAACCCTGCTAACCAGGGGTGCGTTGCGATCCTTATACAAGAAACACGTTACGTACTCCAATACTTCGGCATCGCCCAGCGGTACGCGCCTACACGGATGAACAGATATAGTTCATCAAATGACCTGGAATATACCGGAAAGGCTCTAGTGAAATCAGGGCAGTTTACTGTTCAAAAGTATCGCGTAAACGGGTTTCGTAATCTGGAGCGGTCAGGATTATCACGGCCTCATCGAGTTGATAATCCTTGTCTTTAGGCCAATCTTTTGGCGGATATTGTGGTTCGGATTTGTTTTTGTCATCTGGGCCGCCTTCGGTGGAGCGGATGATGGCGTCTAAAGCGTTTGGCAGGCTGGATTCTGAGATACGTAAGTGATTATTACTATCGCCGTCTTTATCGTCTTGGGGGAACGATTCGATCCAGATATCCGGATGTATCCCGAGCCCTTGTATTGAGCGTCCGGACGGTGTGAAATAACGCGCCGTGGTCAGGCGTAGCGCACCTTTACGGCCATTTGAAAGAGGGATGACAGATTGAACCGAACCTTTCCCGAATGTCGGCGTACCGATAATCAAAGCCCGCCCCCGGTCTTGCAATGCGCCTGCGACGATCTCTGAAGCCGACGCAGAATTACCATTGATTAAAACGACCATGGGCACACCCGCAAGCTTTTCTCCTTGCTCTGCATTATAGCGGCTATTGTCGTCTTTTTGCCGTCCGCGAACAGACACCACTTCTCCGCCGTTCAAGAATATGCCGGAGACTTTTACGCTCTGGTCCAGACGCCCGCCGCCATTGCCGCGAATGTCAAGAATGAGGCCAGGTAATGACCCGCCGTTTTCCGCTTCCAATAGAGCAATGGCCTCTTCCAAATCACGGGCTAAATGGTCGTTGAGAAATGTTTCCAGATAAATATATCCGACGCCCTCATACATGCGGTGGCGCACAGCCCGGCCTTGGACAACCTCACGCACCACGATAACATCCCGTGGCTCCTGGTTGGGGCTTATGACCGTAATCGTAATAGGATCACCGGCAAGCCCGCGCATTTTTTCCACGGCGTCGCTCAGGCTTTTCCCTTTAATATCAACACCTTCCACATGACTTATGAAGTCTCCGGCTTTTATACCCGCGCGCGCGGCAGGTGCGCCTGGATTGGCATAACCAACTTTAATCAGGCCGTCCTCCATGCTGACTTCGATCCCAAGCCCGCCGTATTCCCGGCGTTCGCGCTCTTGTTGTTTTTCAAAACCTTTCGGGGACACATAGCGTGAATGAGGGTCAAGGGATTGTAGCATGCCGTTAAGCGCATCGCTGACTAAACTTTCCGCTTCTACTTCTTCCACATAACCGTCTTGCACCCGGCTAAGCACATCGGCGAACAAGGCCAATTGCGCGTAGGTGTTTTGTTCGGCGTCAAATTTTGTATCGGCGAGGGTGCGCAGAGAAAATCCAAGACTTAACCCGAAAATAACGAGCAAACTCAGACGCAAGGTTTTTACAATAACCGTTCGCACGTTTTAACCCTTTGCTGCCGCCAGCAGAGATTTATAGGAGCCGTCTTTTAGGATTTCCACGGCTCGTTTAAGCTGAAAATCATCTTCGACATCAAAGTCCTTGGGCGGATACTCTACATCCAATTCGTCTTCTTCCGCTTTATCTGCATCCCCATTTTCATTTTTAATGGCGTTGGGCAGCGCGGATTCGCGCATGGATATATCAACTTTATCCTCATCATAAAGAGCATAGGACACGACAATGTCCGGTGTAATACCTGTGCCCTGGATAGAACGGCCAGCCGGAGTGTAATAGCGCGATGTGGTGAGCCTAAGGGCACCGTCGCGGCCATTGCGCAAGGGAATGACCGATTGCACAGAGCCTTTGCCAAATGTGGTCATGCCCAAAACAAGCCCCCGGTTTCTGTCCTGTATTGCGCCAGCAACGATTTCAGAAGCTGAAGCAGACGCGCCGTCAATCAGGACAATGACCGGAACCCCTTTGAGCAATTGTCCTTTTTTGGCGTTATAGGCTTGCGTATCCATTGCCCGCCGACCACGGGTAGATACCACTTCACCGCCGTCTAGAAACGCGCTGGACACGAAGATTGACTGGTCTAGCAAACCGCCGGGATTACCACGTAAATCCAGAATAATGCCTGGGATTTTTCCGCCCAGTTTTTGCTCGATTTCGTCTATGGATGATGTCAAGGAACTGGACGTTTTCTCGTTGAATTGGGATATTCGTAAATATCCCATGCCGTCTTTAATCTCCCAGCGCACCGGTATTCTTTCGATGATTTCGCGCACCATAGGGTAGTCACGAGGCTCTTCACCTTTGCGGACTACGGTGACGGTAATCGGTTCACCGGGCTTGCCCCGCATTTTTTCTACAGCATCATTCAGGCTGAGGCCGAGGATGGAGATACCGTCAACAGCCGTCAAATAATCCCCGGATTTAATACCGGCTCTTTTGGCGGGAGTTTCGTCAAAGGGGGCGACAACTTTGACCACACCTTCTTCCATAGTGACTTCCATGCCAAGCCCGCCATATTCGCCGGTGGTGTTAATTTGCATATCGTCAAATCGGTCTGGTGTAATATAGCTGGAATGAGGGTCAAGTCCTTGCAACATCCCGTTGATAGCATCATCGATCAAATCGGCATTATCCACAGGCACCACATAGCCGTTGCGCACCCGCGCCATGACATCGGCGAGCAAATCAAGTTGCTCAAATGTCTGTTCTTGTTTGGATTTCTCTACGGCTTTGGCGCTTTGGTTGGATGTGGAGAAGGCAAATAGCGCACTGGCGGCGACGATACCTATGGTAGGCAAGATATATTTCATGTGTTTCTCTCCAAAACTTTAGCCGTTCATACCGCTTACAAACGGGGATTACCAGAAATTACCTATAACATTGGTGAAATTATGGTCATATTTATGTGTTTAGCCCTTCGCTCGTGCAAGAGCGGGGCCAATCCAGGGCTTAGGATTGATGCTGGCACGATTTTTTCGAAATTCCATAAACAGTTCAGGAGATTTACGTCCGCTGATCAAGTGCGCCCTTGGCATGAGGCCAAGAGGTTCACCGGCTTTGACGCTCGTACCTGCGGTGGTAAAGGTTTCGCCCAGGCCTGTTAGGACGATAAAATATCCGCCGCCAACATTAAGTATGACAACATGTTCATCATTAAATGCTCCAGAAAACTCGACACGGCCGGAAAACGGCGCAATCACTTGCGCTTTGGAGCCAGTCCTAATACTCACTCCTTTAGCCACACTTCCGCTTGCCAATTTGCTGCCATAATTGCGGCTCAATGTACCAAATACGGGCAGGGGGATTTGGCCTCTCGCATCGGCAAAGCGGGCTGTACCTGACGGGATATAGACCGAGGATGGAGATTTTCCAGCTTTGGGTTTGAGGCGAGGTATTGGGTCGCGGCTTGTTCTGGACGGTTTGATACGCGGGCGTATTGCTGCGGCGCTGTCTTCAAACCGGGCAATAAGGTCTCGTAAATCCTTGGCTTGCTCGGCCAAAAGGGTGGCTTCAGCAGTTTTTTTCTCCCGGTCTTTGTCCAATTGATAGCTCAATTTGGTTTTGGAATGAATAATGGATTTAATTGTGCCTAGTCTGGTGTCGACGGCTTTTGCGCTTTGCTCCATATGGCTGCGGCTTTTGGCCATTTTACCGCGCAGGATTTGCAATTCGGCCAATCTGTTTTTCAAGACGGCAGAATTTTCACTTAAAGAGAGACTGAGAGAAGTGAGCAAATGGGCCGCCCTTGCTGCATCAACGGCACTGTCTGGATGCACCATAAGTGCGGGCGGGGGACTTTTGCCTATGCGCTGTAGAGCCGCGAGCATGTCGGCAAGAGCGGCCCGGTCTGACAGGATTTTGGCTTTAAGGGCTTTTTCTTGCCCGGATAGTTCTGCCAGACGTTTGCGGGCTTTGGTTTTTGCACGTTCGAAGCCGCGTGCTTTGCTACTCGTTGCCACAAGATCATCTTGTAACCCGTCTATTTCGCTACGTATTTTATCTTGCCGGGCTGTGAGTTGTTGTGCTTGTTGCTCTGCCAGTTTTTGCTGGTCAGTCAATGTTTCAAGCTTGCCTGGATCAGTTGTCTGCCCATAAGCAGGCATTGTGGCAGGCATAACCAAACACACCAGCAGCAAAGTAAAGATTAACAACCGATTCATGCTGGAACACTAAAGGTAAAATACAAGCTTGTCAGCCTGTGAGTTCAGGCGAAATCTACGGTATCATCCCGGCCTGCCGGGGTGAGGGCAAAATTCAATCCCTGTGATAGGGTGTGCCTGCCAATATGGACAGGCTGCGGTAGATTTGCTCTGCCATCATGACGCGCACCAATTTATGAGGCCAGGTTGGTTTACCCAGTTGCCATTTTAGTGTGCCGGCGGGCAGGACGCTTGGTTCGAACCCGTCGGCACCGCCAATGGCAAACACCAGGTTTCGCACGCCATCATCCCGCCAAGCGGCCAGATTTTTCGCCATCTGGCGTGATGTCAGAGCTTTGCCGCGCTCGTCCAGTACCACCAGTAAATCGCCGGGCTTGACTGGGCTTAAAATGGTATGTGTCTCGTCTGTGCGGGTTTTGGCGGCGCGGATATCCACGGCGCTTTCGCGGGTAGTGGGGAAGCCTATATTTCGGCCAATATTGTTGGCGCGTTTTATATAATCATCAACAAGTGTGCGCTCAGGCCCGGATTTTATCAACCCGGCAGACCGCAATATGATGTTCACGGGCTATGGACCTCGCCGCTAACCGGTGAAACCGACCACAATTTTTCCAAAGCGTAAAATTCACGCACTTCCGGCCGAAACACATGCACGATGACATCACCTGCATCGATCAACACCCAATCATTTTGCTTGTCGCCTTCAATGCCCAGCTTCTTTAGCCCGATTTCTTTAAGCCCGCGCAAGACATAATCCGACAGGGCGCTTACATGACGGTTGGAACGTCCCGAGGCGACAATCATCACATCAGCAATAGAGCTCTTGCCAGCCAAATCCAGCCGCACGATATCCTCGGCGCTTTGCGTGTCTAAAATGTCGGTAATGAAATTCGCCAGTTCTTGGGAGTCAAGTTCTTGGGAGTCAAGTTCTTGGGAGTTCAGTTCGTTGGCGTTGCGCCGTGTGCTCTTGTGCATGTCTTCTTGCATATTTTGAGCGGCGCTGTTCGCATCAGATGTATTGGTCAGTGTCTTTCTCCGTTTCTGCCGGGCTTATGGTCTAACATAGTTCGTGTGTCAAGGCTGTGCGCCAGCAGATTTTGCCCGCAATGCTGTAGACGACAGTGGGTTGAGCGGCGGGGTTAGATAGACCCAGGCCGGGGCTTGGCGCCAGGCCAGGGTGTGGGCCTGGCATTCGGGTATGCGGGCATTGTTATAGGTCTTTGCAGCCAGGCTCAGGCGGGCTTTGAGACTGTCGCTGGTTTTCGCATTTGCGCGGGCGATCACGGCGATGGGAACCGTCTCCATAATTTCGCGCCAGCCCTTCCACTGGGGCAATTGGCGCAGATTGTCAGCACCCATCAAGAACACGAAAGACGCCCGTGGCCAGCGTATTTTGGCCCGCCTTAGGGTGTCGACCGTATAGCGCGTGCCGAAATCCCGCTCCATATGGCTGATGCGCATGCGCGGTGGTAAGTCCAATGCTTTGACGCTGGCCACCCGTTCATCATAAGGGGTTTGGTCGGTTTTGAGCGGGTTTCCGGGGCTGACCATCCACCAAATTTGGCTCAGACCCAGCCTTTGCAAACCGCACTGTGCCACATGTAAATGCCCCTCGTGGGCCGGATTGAACGAGCCACCGAACAGACCTATTGTCCTGGCATCATTACTCATATTGCTCATATTGCTCATTATGGTCTGACCTGGCCATTACCAAGCACCTGATATTTATAGCTGGTCAAATGTTGTGCGCCGACGGGGCCACGGGCGTGCAGGCGACCTGTGGCAATGCCGATTTCAGCACCAAAGCCAAATTCACTTCCGTCCGCATATTGGGTCGAGGCATTGTGCATGACAATGGCACTATCGACTTTGGCAAGAAATTCTTTGGCTGTTTCTGGATTTTCGGTGATAATAGCGTCCGTATGATTGCTGCCGTATTTTTCAATATGCGCAAGCGCGGCGGCGAGGTCATCGACGATTTTTATGTTCAATATGGCGTCCAGATGTTCCGTCATGAAATCTGCTTCACTGGCTGGGCTTATTTCGGATACCAGGGCCAAAGCCTGCGCGTCACCGCGCAATTCGCACCCTGCGGCTTGCAAAGCATCCGATAACATTGGCAACATATCTGCCGCATTTTTATCCAACAGCAATGTCTCTGTAGAGCCGCAAATCCCGGGGCGGCGCATTTTGGCGTTGACGAGTATATCTCTGGCCATATTCGGGTCAGCGTCCTTGTGAATATAGGTGTGGTTACGCCCTTCCAGATGGGCCAGCACTGGCACGCGGGCATCTTTTTGTACCCGCCCGACCAGACCTTTGCCGCCGCGCGGTATAATCAAATCAATCTGTCCATCCAATCCGGCCAACATATGGCCAACGGCGTCGCGCTCTGTGGTGCCTACATATTGCACGCAGGTTTGCGGTAATCCGGCGGATTTAAGCCCGGCGATCAAAGCGCTATGGATAGCTAAATTGGAATGCATAGCTTCGGAGCCACCGCGCAAAATACAGGCATTGGCGGATTTCAGGCACAGCGAAGCCGCGTCAGCGGTGACATTGGGCCGGCTCTCATAAATCATGCCTATGACCCCGATGGGGGTGCGTACTTTGGCAATGGTCAGCCCGTTAGGCCGGGTCCAGCGCTCATCCTCTGAGCCGACAGGGTCGGGCAGGGCGGCGACAGCCTCCAACCCGTCTGCTATAGCCAACACCCGCATTTCGTCCAGTTTTAGACGGTCAAGCATTGCGCTGGTTAAACCCTTGGCGGCACCGGCTTGCATGTCTTTGGCATTTGCGGTGCGTATATTTTGCAGAGCAAGGCGCACTTTGTCGGCCATGGCATTGATCGCATTCGTGCGTTGCTTCGTGCTGGACAGTCGCAAGGTATTTGCGGCTGTGCGGGCATTTTGCCCGAGGTTCAGCATATAATCTTGCAGGTTTTCAATTGTCATGTTTATCTCATACCCTGTTTATGTGCTAAGCGCCATATTATCGCGGTGTATCAAGGCCGCGCCAAGCTTATATCCGATCTGGTCTTCAATATCGCTGGATTTCAGGCCTTTGATCAAGCGGGCATTATGGGCGCTATAGCCGCACAAGCCGCGCCCTAATTCGGTGTCGTTTTCGTCTCTAATGCTTACGGCATCACCGCGTTCGAAATCGCCTTCGACAGCCACCAGACCCGCCGCCAAAAGCGAACTGCCTTTGGCCAAAGCCCGTGCTGCCCCTGGGTCAATTACCAATACGCCTTTGGGCTTGAGTGTTCCGGCAATCCATTGTTTTCGGGCAATGAGCGGGTTTGTTTTGGCCTTGAACCATGTGGATTTCCCAAAGCCGTCGTCCAGTGCTGACAGAGGGTTGTGGCGTTCGCCCTTGGTAATAACCACGGCGCATCCGGCACCTGTAGCGATTTTTGCGGCTTGTAATTTTGTTGCCATGCCGCCGCTGCCGGTTCCGCGTTTTTGGTTCGGTGCGCCGCCCATATCCATAATGTTTTTGTCGATATTCTCGACAACAGGAATGTGTTTGGCGGAACTGTCTTTACCTGGATCGCGCTCATAAAGTCCGTCAATATCGGAGAGCAAGACTAGCAAATCTGCGCCGCACATTTGCGCTACCCTGGCGGCAAGTCTGTCATTATCACCGTAACGGATTTCGTCGGTGGCGACTGTGTCATTTTCATTGATGATTGGCACGGCCCCCAAGGTGAGCAAAGTATCCAGGGTGGCGCGGGCATTTATCCACCTGCGGCGGTTTTCTGTATCGTTCAAGGTTAGCAAGGCCTGGGCGGTTTTTAGGCCGAACGGTATTAGCACACTTTCATAACTTTGGGTGAGAACGGCTTGCCCGGCGGCGGCACAGGCTTGTTTTTCCGTGAGGGATAGATTTTTTTTTGCAAGTCCGAGCCGTCCGCGCCCAAGCGCTATGGCACCTGACGAAATGATCAGAATTTGTTTGCCGGATGCGCTCAGCCCCGCAATGTCGCGGGCCAGGCTTTCGAGCCATGCCTGATTGATCAAGCCCGTAACTTCGTCCACCAGCAAGGAGGAGCCGATTTTTACGGCTATGCGCTTATAAGGGATTAGGCTCATTAAGGCCGCCATTTTTCCGTTTCCGGTTCCAGTCCGGCCTGTTTGCGGGCTTCGGCCTTGACGAGAGCAGCGCGGGCTTGTTTGTCGGCCTGGCGTTTGGCTTGCACGTGCTGGAAGGCCGCACTCATCAATTGTTTGACGCTGGCACCGGATACGCCCGAGATATTGAAGACCTTTGCACCGCTGGCTTTTGCCAATTCGGCGGAGCGTTGTTTGATAGTCTCGGGGTCAAGGGCATCGCATTTGTTAAGGGCGACTATTTCCGGTTTGTCCTTGAAAATATCAGCATAGGTTTCCAACTCCTTACGGATAGTTGTGTAAGCCTGACCAGGATTTTCTACGCTACCGTCAACCAGATGAATTATGGACATACAGCGTTCGGCGTGGCCAAGAAATTGATGGCCGAGCCCGGCACCTTCAGCTGCGCCTTCGATCAGGCCTGGTAAATCGGCCATAACGAATCGTTCGCTAGCCCCCATATCAACCACGCCCAGGGACGGGTGTAAGGTGGTGAACGGATAGTCGGCGGTTTTGGGCCTTGCTGCGGATACGGCGGACAGTAGGGTGGATTTACCGGCATTGGGCAATCCCACAAGACCGACATCAGCGATCAGTTTAAGCTTAAGCCACAGCGTATATTCTTCCCAGGGCTCCCCCGGATTGGCCCGGCGCGGCGCACGGTTGGTGGATGATTTAAACCGCGTATTTCCCCAGCCGCCATTGCCGCCTTTGGCCAGAAGTAATCTCTCGCCGTGTTCACACATATCGGCCAGCATATGCTCGCCCGTTTCGTCGAAGATTTGTGTGCCGATGGGAAGCTCAATTATAGCATCATCTCCCGCCGCCCCGGTTCGGTCTCGTCCCATGCCGTGCTGGCCGGTCTCTGCGCGGATATGTTGGCGGTAACGGTAATCGATCAAGGTGTTGAGGTCTTCATTGGCCACAGCCCAGACATCGCCGCCCTTGCCGCCGTCCCCACCGTTAGGGCCACCAAATTCGATAGATTTTTCGCGGCGAAAACTGACACTACCCGCGCCCCCATTGCCGGAGCGGACATATATTTTCGCAGAATCAAGAAATTTCATATTGTGGCCTGCCTTTGTGTTGTTTCGTCCCAGCGGTGTACGGTATTTCTAGACAAGCGTAGCTCTATGCCAGTAAACCGTTCCCTGCGGGCGACGGAATATAAATTACTTGTTTCGTTTTTAGCGACAAACCCAAGTTTTTCAAGTACCCGTCCAGAGGCCGGGTTATCTTCGAAATATCCTGCGTCAATATAAGGTATATCAAGTGCGCAAAAACTTTCGACAAGCAAGGCTCTTGCCGCTTCTTGCATATAGCCTTTGGCCCAAAATTCTTTGCCGAGCCAATAGCCGATTTCCCAATCATCATGCTCGTTCCTAAACAAGTCCACGACACCCATTAAACTGTCATCGCTGCCGGTGATAGCATAGGCATAGGATGTGCTGCGCCGCCAATTTGCAGCGGCGCGCATCAGCCAGAATTCGCCAGCCAATGTAAAGAACGGCATGGGCAGGGTGGCGGTCATGAGCAGAATATCCGGGTCGTTTATACGCCGTGCCATAATGTGTGCATCCGAGAGCCGGGGGCGGCGTAAGATCAATCTCTCGGTTTGTATATGGTCTCGCATTGTCATGATCCTAAAACGAAGAAGGGAAGATGGCGACCCATCTTCCCTAAAATCTTTTCAGGTATAATGATCACCACGTCGCGGCGATCTTTAATCGCCTATTTGCTGGTCGCTGGCTGCACAGACACAAATGTGCGTTTGTTGCGTTTGGTTTTAAACATTACACAGCCCTCGGTTTTGGCAAAGATCGTATGGTCTTTGCCCATACCAACATTGTCACCTGGAAAAAACTTGGTGCCGCGTTGACGGATGATAATATTGCCGGCAATCACGGCTTGTCCGCCGGATTTTTTGACGCCCAAACGACGGCCAGCGCTATCGCGACCGTTATTGGATGAGCCACCTGCTTTTTTATGTGCCATATCTGATCTCCATAAGTTCCCGATATATGTCGGGTGAATTTAATATTGTTTTATTTGGCTTTAATGGCCGTGATTTTGACGACCGTTTCGTTTTGACGGTGGCCTTTTTTGCGGCGGTAATTTTGGCGGCGTTTCTTTTTAAATACAATCACCTTGTCGCCCTTGCGTTGGTCAATAACTTCACCAGTTACGCTGGCACCTTTAACGGCAGGTGCGCCAATAGTGACGTCCTTATCGTTGCCACACATCAACACATCGTCAAATGTGACTTTTTTTCCGGTTTCAGCGTCCAGTTTTTCAATAACAATGATATCGTCTTTTGCAACTCTGTACTGTTTGCCACCGGTTTTGATGACTGCGAACATAATCCTGTCCTTAAATAGTGGTGGTCATGCTATCCGAAATATGGTTTTCGGTGCCTGTACCAACCCGTTAAAATCGTTGTCTTGCAATCATGTCACAAGAGAGCGCGAAATATACGTAAAAACATTTGCCTGTCAACGCATGAATCAGCACTTTGCAGTTTCTTTTCAGGTTTCCATTTACCCGTAAAAACGGCCCCGCACCAAGAGTGCGAGGCCAAATCTGTAAGTGTTACGACCTAGTTGTCAACGCGGCCTATAATCTTGCCCTCTGCGTCAATGATATTGCCATTGGCATCCACGGTTCCGATAACCCGACCAGCCCCGTCAACCACTTCACCATTTGCCCGAACGGTGAGCCCCCTGGAGGAGAAGGTAGTTGTAGAGCTACCACCACTGATAAACGTGCTGCCTGATGAAGAAGAGGAAGACGATGAAGATGATGAGGACGATGTGGTAATGGTTCTGGATGTAAGACCAGAAGCATTGCCGATAATATTGCCGCTAAAATCTACAATATTACCATTTCCGTCCAAACGACCAATCACAACACCGCTAGCGTTTAAGACCTGACCATTAGCCCCCAAAGTATAGGTGGATGTGGTTTGTGTCCGGTGTATGCCAATGATATTGCCGTGTGTATCGACAATATTACCGTTGGCATCAATGCTGCCAATAATAGCGCCGCTAGCGTTCAGCACCCGGCCTTGATCATCAACAATATAGGTGTTGGTGTAGGTCCCCGTAGTAAATGTCCCGCTACTGGTTGTTTGCGTGGTTGTTACAGCGCTGGAAGCGCTGGCTCTATAGCTACCGCCGCTGACCAGTGAGCGCCAGTCGACACCCAAAACATCAACAGTGCGCAGTGTCAATCCGCCAGTAGACATGCCTTGTGCGATTTGGAACTGCTCAACGGCTGCATAGGTTGCTTGACCGAGAATACCGTCGATGGCGCCGCTATAATAACCGCGCTCTGCCAAGGCTCTTTGGATAGCTGTGATTACAACGGAGTTGGCGTTGGCCTCACAAAGAACCTGACGCCATTCTGCGCGTTCCTGCGAGGTCTGAACACGTTTTTCTAGCGATCCGTACTCTGCCGGGATTGCAATGCGTTCGATCCGGGCCGGCTCGACCAGTCTTTGCACCGAAACCGTATCATAAACGGCCGCAATTTCGCGGCGTTCCGTACGAGCCGGAACATCAACTACGCGGCGTGTGATTTGTCTGGTCACTGCCGGTATGATTCGTTCGCGAGTTGTTGCAGCGGTTTGTACGACGCGGCGGGTCACTTGCTGGGTTACGGCCGGGACCACGCGTTCGACTGTGCGGGCTGGCGTCTTGATAACACGGCGTGTAACCTGCTCGGTAATTGCAGGGATGACACGTTCTTCGGAACGGGCCGGCACACGTACCACTCTGCGGGTTACCTGTTGGGTAATCGCTGGAATGACACGTTCCTGGACGCTGGCCGGGCTTGCCACGACGCGGCGTGTAACCGATTTGGTTATGGCAGGAATAACCCGTTCAACAGTGTGGGCGGCGTCTTTGATAACGCGGCGTGTCACCTGTTTGGTGATGGCCGGAATGACCCGTTCCTGGACACTGGCCGGCGTGCGAACCACATGGCGGCTAACCTGTCTGGTCACTGCCGGGATAATGCGTTCTTCTACGCTGGCCGGTGTGCGAACCACGCGGCGGCTGACCTGTTTGGTCACTGCCGGGATAACCCGCTCACGAACACTTGCAGGCGTAGCGACAACACGGCGTGTGATCTGTTTGGTCACTGCCGGGACAACACGCTCAACAGTGTGGGCGGCGTCTCTGATTACGCGGCGTGTCACCTGTTTGGTGATGGCCGGAATGACCCGTTCCTGGACACTGGCTGGCGTGCGGACAATCTGGCGGCTCACCTGCTTGGTCACAGCGGGAACAACCCGTTCAACCGTCCTTGCTGGCGTTTCGACAACACGGCGGGTTTCTTGTTTAATGATCGCCGGAATGACCCGTTCTTGCACGCTGGCTGGTGTCCGCACTATGCGTCGGCTAACCTGTTTGGTGATGGCCGGAATGACCCGTTCAACGGTGTGGGCTGCATCTCTAACAACACGGCGGGTAATCTGCTTGGTCACTGCCGGGATCACACGTTCGCGGACCGCGGCGGGTGTATCCACAATACGGCGCGTTACTTGTGTTGTCACGGCTGGAATGACCCGCTCAACAGTGTGGGCAGGTTCTCTAACAACGCGGCGGGTTTCCACTGCAGTGATTGCCGGGATGACCCGCTCAACCGTAGAAGCTGGTGTGGCCACCACCCGGCGGGTGACTTGTTTGGTCACGGCAGGAATGATCCGTTCCACGGTGTGGGCGGCATCTCTGATCACCCGGCGGGTTTCCTGTTTTGTGATAGCTGGAATAATACGTTCTTCTACGCTAGCCGGTGTAGTAACCACGCGGCGGCTGACTTGTTTGGTGATAGCCGGGATAGCCCGCTCAACGGTGTGTGCGGGCTCTCTAACGACCCTGCGTGTCTCCACTCTCGTGACTGCCGGGATGACCCGTTCCTGGACACTGGCAGGGGTGGCAACGACGCGGCGTGTGACTTGTTTGATCACTGCCGGTATCACACGCTCAACGGTGTGTGCCGGCTCTACGACAACACGGCGGTTTTCCACTCTGGTAATGGCCGGAATAAGCCGCTCCGAAGTGGACGCGGGGGTGCGCACCACACGGCGGCTAACCTGCTTGGTAATGGCCGGGATCACACGCTCGACGGTATGGGCCGGGTTTTGGATAACGCGGCGTGAAACCATTTCAGTAACTGCCGGGATGATCCGTTCTTGCACGCTGGCAGGCGTGGCAACCACGCGCAGACTGACCTGTTGGGTTACAGCCGGAATAATACGCTCAATTGTATGGGCGGCTTCTTTAATCACCCGTCGTGAACGCATTTTGGAGATGGCTGGAACAACCCGTTCAACTACGCTCGCGGGCGTTTTGACCAACCGGCGGGAAATTTGCTGGGTCACGGCTGGAATAACACGCTCAACGGTGTGAGCCGGGTTAATGATACGGCGGCGTGTTTCTACTTTCGTTATAGCCGGAATGACCCGCTCGACCGTTGAAGCCGGTGTAGCCACCACCCGGCGCGTTACTTGCTTGGTCACGGCTGGAATAACACGTTCTACGGTGTGGGCGGCATCTTTTATGACACGGCGGGTTTCCAGTCTGGTGACAGCCGGGATTACTTGTTCTTGAACCGAGGCTGGTGTGCGAACGATACGGCGGCTGACTTGTTTGGTAATGGCCGGAATAATCCGCTCAACAGTGTGGGCTGGTTCCAGAACCACACGGCGTGCTTCTACTTTAGTCACAGCCGGAATGATCCGCTCCTGAACACTGGCCGGACTTGCAACCACACGGCGGCTGACTTGTTTGGTAATGGCCGGAATGATGCGTTCGACGGTGTGGGCA
>CAZCUM010000054.1:0-15168 GCA_964502015.1 uncultured Robiginitomaculum sp.
TCGGCGCGGAATTTGACAAGGGCGACGATGCTGCCGTGGTCGAAAGCGTCAAAGCCGCCAGCGAGATTTACGCACCCATTGGCGGCATTATCACCGCCGTTAACGAAGCCCTGGAAGAAGCACCCGAGACCGTCAACGCCGCGCCCGAAGAGGGCGGCTGGTTTTTCAAAATGAAAATCACCGATAGCGGAGAGCTAGACGGCATGATGGACGCTGAGGCTTACAAGAAATTTTTAGCGGATGAAGGATAGGGATTTGTAACCTTGTAGGGTGGATTAGCGCTCTTGTGCGTAATCCACCCTACAAAACATCAGTATGAATGGATAAAAATGCGCTACTTACCACTGAATGAAAATGACCGGGCCGCCATGTTGGACATGGTTGGTGTAAAATCAGTAGATGATTTGTTTGTGGATGTGCCCGACGCGGCACGCCTGGACGCCCTGATTGATTTACCGACCCATATGACCGAGGCCGAGGTGGATGCGCATCTAACCACGATGGCAGGTAAAAACCGGGCCGCCGGGGCCGGGCCGTTTTTCATGGGCGGGGGGGCTTATCGCCACCATATTCCGGCCAGCGTTGATCATTTGATCCAGCGTTCGGAATTTCTGACTGCCTACACCCCGTACCAGCCGGAAATCTCACAAGGCACGCTCCAGGTTTTATTCGAGTTCCAGACCCAGGTCGCCATGCTCACGGGCATGGATGTAGCCAATGCCTCCATGTATGACGGCTCGACGGCTTGCGGTGAAGCCGTGCTGATGGCGTGCCGGGTAAAACGGCGGGGGAAATGCGTATTGGCCCCCGGTCTGCACCCCCATTATGCGTCCGTGACGGAGAATTTATGTCAATATCTTGACATTGATTTGGATATTCATGCGCCTGCACCGGGCAAGGACGCGGATGTGCTGGACGGTCTTGATAAAGACATCGCCGCTATTGTCGTGCAATCGCCCAATGTGTTCGGGGAGGTCATTGACCTTGTGCCCTACGCCGAGGCCGCCCATGCGGTCGGGGCCTTGCTGATTGCGGTGTTCACTGAACCCGTAGCATTCGGGGCCATAAAAAGCCCCGGCGCAATGGGGGCGGATATTGTGGTCGGAGAGGGACAATCCGTAGGGGTTGGCCTGAATTTCGGCGGGCCTTATGTGGGCCTGTTTGCGTGCAAACAAAAACTGGTGCGCCAAATGCCGGGCCGGGTGTGCGGCGAGACGGTGGACGCTGAGGGCAAGCGCGGTTATGTGCTGACCCTTTCGACCCGCGAGCAACATATCAGACGCGAAAAAGCCACCTCCAACATCTGCACCAATTCGGGGCTGTGTACGGTAGCGTTTTCGATACACATGACATTGCTGGGCGAGGCGGGCCTGCGCCAATTGGCGGCGATCAACCACGAAAAGGCTTGTATCCTTGCAGACAAACTCACCGCCATAGACGGGGTGGAGCTAATCACGGATACATTCTTCAACGAATTTACCCTGCGCCTGTCCAAACCTGCTCAAGGTGTTGTCGGTGATATGGTAGCGCAGGGCGTTCTCGGTGGATTACATGCTTCGCGCTTGATGGATGGCCATGATGATTTGTTAATCGTTTGCGCTACGGAAACCAATTCGGAGGCGGATATGGACGCTTTTGCCAAGGCGCTAAAAGGAGCCTTATCATGAGTATGAACACACAAGGTCGCCAGACGACACCGGACGCTATCATCGTTAGCGAACACGAAACCGTGTCCGGGAATCGCGGGCTTGCCCAAGCGGAAAAACTGATATTTGAAATCGGGACACCGCGCCGTTCCGGTGTGGATTTTCCGGCACTGAAAGGTGTGAAATCCCGGCTTGGCGGCTTGGAACGGACGGACGAAATCGGTTTGCCGGGCTTGTCTGAACCCGAAGCCATGCGCCATTATGTGCGTCTTAGCCAAAAGAACTACGCCATTGATATGGGTGTCTATCCGCTGGGGTCGTGTACCATGAAACACAATCCGCGTCTCAACGAAAAAATGGCGCGGCTGCCGGGCTTTGCTGATCTGCATCCCTTGCAGCCACGCGGCACGGTGCAGGGTGCGCTTGAGTTGATGGATGAATTGTCTGATTGGATTTGCAAGCTGACAGGAATGCCCGTGGTGGCTCTGTCACCCAAGGCCGGGGCCCACGGGGAATTGTGCGGTATGATGGCTATCCGTGCGGCACTGGACGCAAAAGGTGCAGACCATAAGCGCCGCGTCCTCGTTCCTGAAAGCGCCCACGGCACCAATCCGGCTACGGCGGTTTTGTGCGGGTTCAGCATTGATTCTATTCCCGCCAATGATGCGGGGCGGGTTGATATGGCGGCACTGCGGGCCAAGATTGGGGACGATGTGGCCGGTATTATGCTGACCAACCCCAATACCTGCGGCTTGTTTGAAAATGATATACTTGAAATTGCCGAGTTGATCCACGGGGTCGGGGGTTATTTTTATTGCGACGGGGCCAATTTTAATGCTCTGGTCGGGCGGGTGCGTCCGGGGGATCTGGGTATTGATGCTATGCATTTAAATTTACACAAGACATTTTCCACGCCCCACGGCGGCGGCGGCCCTGGCTCCGGCCCGACGGTGTTTTCAGAGGCCTTGGCAGCTTTTGCACCTGTGCCCTATGTGGAAAAACACAAGGACGGTTGGCGTTTGGTGGAAAATGCCGATGCAGATAGTTTTGGTCGCATGACCGCATTTCACGGCCAGATGGGCATGTTTGTCCGTGCGCTGAGCTATATGCTCAGCCACGGTTCGGACGGCCTTAAACAGGCCACCGAAGACGCGGTGCTCAACGCCAATTATGTGCAGGCCAGTTTGTCAGGAGAGATGAGCCCCGCATTTGGTGGTATCTGCATGCACGAAGCTTTGTTCAGCGATGAATTTTTGCAGGGAACAGGCGTGGAAACTCTCGATTTCGCCAAAGCCATGATCGACGAAGGTTATCACCCCATGACCATGTATTTTCCCTTGGTTGTCAAAGGTGCCATGCTGATCGAGCCAACCGAAAGCGAGAGCAAGGCCGAACTGGACAGGTTCATAGACGTCATGAATTCCCTGGCCAAGCGGGCGAAAACAGGAGACGCAGAGTTTTTCAAAGCCGCCCCTATCTATGCGCCACTACGCAGGCTGGACGAAACGCGGGCGGCGAGGAAACCGGTTTTACGTTGGCGGGAAGAAACGTATTCTTAGGGCTTTCGCCACCACCAACATCGGTTTTTCGGCCAATTTATAGGTTAGTCCTGCAACCGCAATACTGGCCAGGGTCATGAGGATTAGGGCAGGGGCGTTGTCCCATTTTTCCTCGCTTGCGAATTTGGCCCATATGCGTCCTAACAGGCTTAGGCTTAGGATATGGGTCAGATAGAGTGCGTAAGACCAGTCGCCCAATGTTTGTGACCATTTGGGCATGTTGGTTTTCAGGCCCGCCAGGCCGTAAACAACCAGCGTTGCCGGCAGGGCGAAATGTATAGCCCGGCCCATTGGGCTTTCGATCATGCCGTGACCAGCCGAGGTGAGAACATATAAAGTTACGGCCCAGAGGATCAGTCCGAGTACCAATGCGGCGGCTGCGAATTTAGCCTTTGATTTATGGAATATCCACCCGGCCAATGCGCCCGCTAAAAACTCATAACTGAGCGGGCTGAATAATATGGCCCGCACGGGGCCAGCAGTGTCCAGGCCGTAAAACTGTCCGCCAGCCAGCACCAAAACCCAAAGCCCCAAAAACGGCAATAACCATTTTGGTTTGAGCAAAAGTGCCAGAGCAAAGACCAGATAAAACCCCATTTCGTGGACGAGCGTCCAGCCAATTACCAGCAAAGGCGGGCGGGTGTCCGGGTATAGGGCGAAAGATTTCAGCATGTCCGGGGCTTGGCTGACACTGGAAAACACCAGTTCGGGACGCCATATCCATAGGACAACCAAAGCCGCGCTGACCAGCCAATATAAAGGATAAACCCGCGTGATGCGGGCAAACAAAAAATCCAAAACCGGGCGGGCGCCGCGATTTGAACGGGCCGCAACATGTACCATAATAAACCCCGATATGACGAAAAATAAATCCACACCTGTCAGGCCAAAGCTCATATATTTTCCGAGGATTTGATCTGGAGAGTATTTTTGCTCAATAATCAACAAATGTGCGAACACCACCAATAAAGCGGCAATACCGCGCAAGCTTTGGATATTGCCAAGGCGGTCAGCCGGGCCAGGTGTTTCAATACTCATATGGGCTCACAAAAAACGGCCCCCGGTATGGGGACAGTTTATTATGCTAAAAAATGATGGGACAATCCAGTAATTATGTAATTGTTTTCTCTTGATCACTGAATATATCTTCTATGGTGTACCCAAACAGCCGGGCTATTTTGAAGGCGAGGGGCAGGGACGGGTCATAACGGCCAGTTTCGATTGCATTGATGGTTTGGCGCGACACGTCGAGTTTGTCGCCTAGTGCCGCCTGGCTCCAGTCGCGTTCGGCGCGCAGGACTTTCAGGCGGTTTTTCACAGATATGCCCCCCAGCCTTTAACACCTGCCCGCTTGGCGATGAAAATATATGCCAACCCGTAAATGAAATAAAATCCTGGCACGACATAGAAAACCGGTAGGGCAGGGACTTTGGCCAGCTCTTCCATTAACCCCCAAATCGTCGCGATAATCATGATACCTGCAAGCCCGAACAAGACGGCTTTGATTTGTAGCTTTTGTAAAAATTCGTCCAGTTCATGGATGTAACGCATATGGCCAAGTATCCAAATGATGATAAAAATTGCCGGGATGATTGCAGCGCCGTAGAGCATTGGTTCAGGCAAAGTGTTATGTTTGCGGGCAAAAGATATACCGATCATGCTGAATAGATATAAGGCCATAGCGGGGATAAACAATTTCATATAGCGTCGGTGTGCGTGTTTGCTTGTCATTATTGTCTCCTAAACGGTTAAATTGGCGTATTTGCGGGTTGCTATGCGGGCGAACATATAGGCCATGAACAGGAAAAACACTGGCGCGACCAAATTCCACATGGCCAAATTGTCCAAGCCGCGAATGCCGTGGAATACTGTTATAACCGCCACAAACAGGATGGTGCTGAGGCCCGCTTGGGCAATTGCGGTTGTGATAATCGTATTGGCGAACTCATCGCCTTTTCTGATCTGTTTTCCCAAGTGTAATATCACACCAAACAGCAAGCCCACATAGGCACCGCCAATGCCTATGTGGGCGAAGGTTGACAATTTTTCACTGGTGATACCCAAATATGCCAAACCAGCCGCCATTACTGTGCTGATGAAAAGTATCATCATCAGAATATCATGTTTCGAGCCCCACGGTTTCTCCAGCACGTCTGCATTTATATAAAACGGTGTCTTCATTTTTGTCTCCAGTTTGTCAAGTTACCTTTACATAATGTTTAAATTTAATGTGTCAAGTACTCTTTCCATAAAATCAACTGTGCTTGTCATGTGTGTTCACAAAAAATTGTGTGGCAGTTTATCTGAAAATCATTAGACAGGCGGGATGAATATTATATCCGACCCGAAAACTGGGGAATTTCAGCCGGCGCTTGATCCCAAAAAATTCAAAGCCCCGAACGTGACGGCTACGGGGGAAAAACGCGCAAGTGTTCCTTTTAAAGCGCTGAAAACACTGTGGTTCTTTACTGGTTCTTTGTGCAATATCGAATGTCTAAACTGTTATATTGACAGCTCACCCACGGCGGATCATTTCGTTTATTTAACCCCGGATGATATGTTGCCGTTTCTGGACGAGGTTGAGGCATTGGGATACGGCAAGATTGAGATCGCTTTTACCGGCGGTGAGCCTTATATGAACCCCCATATTATTCGCCTCAGCGAGATGGCGCTTGAGCGCGGCCATAGCCTGCTCGTCCTGACCAATGCCATGCGACCAATGATGCGGCCACGAATACAGGCCGGGTTAATGGATTTGCAAGCCCGTTTTGGCGGCAAGATGACAGTGCGTATCAGCCTGGATCACTACGGCGAAACCGGGCATGACCATGAGCGCGGCATTGGCAGCTTTGCTACTGCGGCCCAAGGCATAAACTGGCTGTCAGAAAACGGGTTTAGCATCAACATAGCCGGGCGCACTATCTGGAATGAAAGCGAGGCTAAATCCCGGCGCGGTTATGCAGATTTGATTGAGCGAAACGGCTGGGTGCTTGATACTGCGGACACAAAGCAGTTGGTCTTGTTTCCCGAAATGGACGAAATGGTCGATGTTCCCGAAATCAGCGAGGCGTGTTGGGGGATTTTGGGTGTCTCGCCGGACGACATCATGTGTTCCAACGCCCGCATGGTGGTGCGGCGCAAAGGCGCAGGGCGGGCTACGGTGCTGGCTTGCACACTATTATGGGACGACGACCAGTTCGAACTGGGCGCGATACTTAAAAACGCCCGCGCCCCCATAAAACTAAACCATCCCCACTGCGCAAAATTTTGCGTACTCGGCGGTGCCAGTTGCTCGGCTTAGGGCGCAGCCGCGCTCTCGTCTACATTATCGCCCAAATTTTCGCCCAAATTTTCGCGAAGGAACTTGTCCAGGCCTTTGAGTAATTTTGTCCGATTTTCATAGTCATAGAAAAAGTGATCTTCGTCTTTGAATTTCATGAATGTGGTTTTTGCTTTGCTTTTCTTTAGGGCTTTTTTTATACGGGTGAACTGGTCGAAATGCACATTCACATCATCGGTGCCGTGGGCTAAAAACAACGGTGTGGTGATTTCTCGGGCCCGTTTTACCGGAGAGTTTTCCTTGATGTCCTTGTTTCCGTCAAAGCCTTTGAGAATGAAATGCCTGGCCGTATGCTTGCCGAATCGGTATTTTTTCATGTCGCGGATCATGTCTTGCAAATCGGTCACCCCGGCAATACTGGCGGCGCAGGCATAGAGGTCAGGGTTTTTAACAGCCCCCATCAGGGCCGCATAACCGCCATATGACCAGCCGACAATACAGACACGGTCTGTGTCTGCATAGCCTTTGTCAATTAACCATCTGGCACCGTCCTCGACATCTTCTTGCATGATTTCCCAGTTTTCGCGCCCCGCGTCCTCATGAGCATGTCCAAAACCTTCCGAGCCGCGAAAATTCATCTGCAGGACCGAATACCCACGCGACGCCATAAATTGTGCCAGATAATCAAAGGATTTAGTGTCGCGGGCATAGGGGCCACCGTGGGGCATGATGATGAAGGGTTGGTTTTTGGGCGTGAGTTCCCCCGCAGCAATTTTAGCTGGAGTTGTTATATAGCCAGGGATTTTAAAGCCGTCGCGGGCCGTGTAGTCCACTTTAGTGACATTGCCTTGGTCGGTCTTGCTGAGTTCGGGATAGTCACGTGCTAATAGACGGGTTTTGTCTTTGGCAAAATCATACACATACAAATTTGGCGGAATGCTGGGGGCATTTGCCTTGAACAAGACCTTGTTGCCATCGCGGGTTTGTTCGACAATATTGATCTGGTAGCCCCCAAATTGTGCATCTATTTTTGCCATACGGGACTTTGCCTCTTCATCAAAAAACGCACGCTTGGTTGTATCGTCGGTATAGCTGGCACCAACGATTTTTGTACCGTCTGCACTTTTAAGAATACCGTCTACATCATATTTAGCGTGCTGGAATAATTTGCGGGTGCGCTTTTTTTGGGCGAGGTCATAGACGAAAAGCCCCAGCGTGTCTTTGCCGTTTCGCGTCCCGACAATCATTTCATCAGGATTGCTGGTAAAGCCGTAAACGGGTATGCCTGCCGTCAAACCAGGGTAATCTTTGTGGGAGCGCCATTTGTCACTGTCAGCATCCTTGATTTTCATCCGCCAGTCGCCCGTTATGTCCTTGCGTCCGATACCAACCCGAACAACGCCGCGTAAATCCGTCAGCCAGTGCTGAATATCCTGTGTACCGCGCTCAATGCGTTTTGTACTCCCGGTGTTGATATTGACTTTATGGACACCAGGCGCGAAAGCGTTACTGGTGCCGAAAGACATCAAAATATGCGCAGGTTCATCTGGCAGGAAGTTTATTACGGTATTGTTGAATTGTCGCAGACCAACAGATAAACTACTGCGACTACTGCCCAATTGTGGGTCTAAAATGAGCTTTGAAGCGGTTAAATCCCTGTCAAAAACGTATAAATACCCTGTGTTGACGATGGTTTTGTGGATTCTTTTGGTCTGGCGGGTAGAAATGATGATTTGCTCATTATTGACCCAATGAATCCAATTTATTCTAATCTCTTTCGGATAGCCACTGGCTCTGATTTTCTTGTCGCTTGGATCGGCAATATTGAACACACGTAAAATATATTTGCCGCCATTGTCAAGCACAGTCGCCAAAAACCGCCCGTCGGGGGACAGTGCTGCATCATAGACCGCTGGTGTTCTGGAATAATGTTCCGCCGGTACAGGTTTGGAGCGGGCGGTTTGTGCCGAAAATAAAGCGTACAATACAATCGCTAATAAAGACATATACCGCATAAAAACCCTCCATTTATTCCCAATTTACGAGATTACTATATAAATACAAGTGAGAGGTGTGCAAATTCTTGCCGCGCTTATAGCGTAAAATGCTTGGACAGGCGCAGCCCTTGCGCCTGGTAGTGGGAGCCGTTTTCGCCGTATAAATTTTGCGGTACGGCGCTCATGGCTTCAAACTCCAGCTTGGCGACGGGTTGTCCGTGGCGCAGCATAAAGGGAACGTCGCGGCCTCTGACTTCCAAAACGGCTCTCGAACCTGCGCCGCCCGCTTGTTTGAGGCCAAAGCCGGGATCAAAAAACCCGGCATAATGGGCGCGAAACTCACCGATTTCCGGTGCTATAGGGGCCATTTCGGCTGCTTCGGTTTCGGGGATAATTACGGATTCTTTTGACGCAAGAATATAAAACTCCTCCGGGTCAAGGATGAGCCGTCCATTTGGTGCGCGCAAGGCTTGCCAATACTCACGTGCTTTATGTGTGCCGTCACCGGAAATATCCACAAGCCCCGAATGTCGCCGGGCCCGCCAGCCAATAATGCCCTTCGCGCCTTGGCCCTTAAGATCAATGCTAACGGTTTGCGAGCGCAGGATATTTTCTATACCTCTGCGAAACCGGATTTGCACCAGCCTGTCGCCCGGCTTGGCCAGGACGGAGAAGGTGCGCGGGGCAATCTCTACATAAAGCGGCCCCCTATAGCCCGGTTCTATAGTTTCAAATTGCGAGCTACCGTCCGCGATAACTCTGGTAAACACATCAAGGCGACCCGTGGAGCTTTTCGGGTTTGTGCGTGCGGACAAATCCGCAGGTAGCTCCAAAGCTTCCAAGAGTGGCACCAGATACACGCACCCGGTTTCCAGAACGGCGCCTTGTGAGAGGTCAATTTTATGCATGACCAGATGTTGATCAAGGCAGTCCGCCACTGTGCGCGCCGCGCCCGGTAAAAAAGATGCCCGCAAGCGGTAGGCTACGGTTCCCAAACGCAAATCCAGAGAAGCCGGCTGAATTTGGTCCGGTTCAATTGCCGGCTCGAAGGCTCTGTCTAACATAGGTTCATGGGAACGGTGGGCATGGACATAGCCCTGCGCAATCAAGCCGCTTATATCCTGAGCAGGCAATATGCCGTGTGCTGATGATGATTCTTGTTTCACGAACTTGCTTTACCAGAGTGCTGGCAATGTGAACAGGTGTGATTTCGCCAAATGGTGGACTTAAACTGGATTAAATCGCTCGCTTAACTGGGTTATTGACTTGCGCACTTAAAATAAGGGATTAAGAGTGAACCAAGACAAGACATGTAGAAAAATATTGCCGAAGGGGGCGCATAATGTACGAACGCAAAACCAGAGATGTGGTTGTCAGGGTTGAGCCGGAATTTTTGGCCGAACAATCCTCCCCGGCGGATGATCGCTTCATTTGGGCCTATACGGTCGAGATCGAAAACCAGACCGGCGAAGACATGCAGGTGGTCGAGCGTTTTTGGCAGATTACGGACCGAAATGGCCAAGTGCAAGAAGTGCGCGGCGAAGGTGTGGTCGGCGAGAAACCCAATCTCAAGCCCGGAGAAATTTTCCGTTATACGTCCGGTGCGCCGCTTACGGCCCCTTCAGGTGTCATGCTCGGTACATACCAGATGAGAACCAAAGACGGCGAATGCTTTGATGTAGAAATCCCGGCTTTCTCCCTGGACAGCCCATTTGATGCCCGCAGCATAAATTAGAGTTTGGCGTTCGTCGCATAAATGCAAAATTTCGATTTTTTATCTGTCCCTTGCAGTTAATCCTGTTTTGTGTGTAAATTCCTTTGAACCTCAAAAGAATGCGAAATTCAAAGGAACTCTCTATGTTGCGTTTTAGTTTTATCTGTCTCTTTGTTTTGGTCTTCGCGGCTTGTACGCCCAGAGAAAACAAACAAATAGAGTCTGGTATTGAAACTACGCTCCACCATAATATTTCCGTAACCATCACGCCTGATACCCACAGGCTGGAGGTGGTAAACACCATGACTATACCGCCGGGTCTTGCCAAAGACGGGTTGCAGCTCTTGTTGAACGCGAACTTGACGGCCCGAAAAACGGCCGGGAATATCAATTTCAAATTGGTGGCAGAAAACCGCAATGCAGATGATTTGGGTATGGACAGGGACAATGCCTCTGATGACAGCATTATCAAGGTCAATGTGTATGAGCTTACCGGGTTTGTAGCCGATAGCAATGCGAATGGGGCGGATACAATCACCCTGTCTTATACTGGGGAAATTAACAACCCGGTCAAGCAAATGGGCGCGGAATATTCACGGGGTTTTTCCACCTCGCCAGGCTTGATTGAGGGGCGGGGTGTCTATCTGGCCGGAGCCACTTATTGGGTACCTACGGTGAAAGATGCGCTCATTACCTATGACATGACCGTGACCTTGCCCCCAGGTTGGTCGTCGGTTTCCCAGGGCGAACGGAAGCAAAATGAAGATGTAGACGGTGTGCATATTGACCAATGGTCTGCCCCAACCCCGAGCGAGGAGATTTATGTTATCGGGGCGCAGTTCACTCAATACGAGCTTCCTATTGGTAATGTCACCGCCATGGCTTATTTGCGCACGCCGGACGAAGCCATGGCCAATAAATACCTGGAGGTCACAGCCCAATATATGGAGATGTACCGCCAAATGCTGGGGCCGTACCCCTATACAAAATTCGCCCTGGTCGAGAATTTTTGGGAGACGGGATACGGCATGCCGAGCTTTACCTTGCTTGGCTCGCAAATCATCCGCTTTCCGTTCATCCTGCACTCTTCCTACCCCCACGAGCTTCTGCACAATTGGTGGGGCAATTCGGTCTATATCGACTTTGACACGGGCAATTGGGCCGAGGGATTAACCGCCTATATGGCTGATCATTTGGTGGCCGAGCAGCGCGGTATAGGGGCGCAGTATCGCCGCTCGACCTTGCAACGCTATACCAGCTATGTGGACGACAGTACAGATTTTGCCTTGCGCGATTTTATTAGTCGCACGGACGGCCCGACGGAAGCCGTGGGTTACGGTAAAACATCTATGGTGTTTGACATGTTGCGCCAGCGGGTCGGAGACGAGGATTTTCTACGTGGTTTTCAAAGTTTTTACCGCAACCATAAATACAAGGTCGGTACATGGGACGATATCCGCATAGCTTTTGAAGGCGTCACTGGAGAAGACTTAATACCGTTTTTCCAGCAATGGGTGGACGGTGTTGGTGCGCCTGAACTGGCCATTGTAAAAGCAGAGCAAGCGGGAGAAAACCTCACACTTACACTTCAGCAAAACCAGAAACGTGATGCTTTCACCCTGCAGGTGCCTGTGGTGGTTTATACGAAAGACAGTGTAAAACGCCACAAAGTTAACATGACAAAGCACCAGCAAGTGTTTTCTATTCCTGTTAAAGGCAAGGTTGTCCGCGTCGAAGTCGATCCGGAGTTTAATCTGTTTCGCCGCTTGCATTGGGCCGAAATTCCGCCGTCATTGGGGGCGGCGTTCGGGGCTGATAAAGTCATGATCATATTACCGACCCGCACCAGCCCGGCTAAAAAATCGCGCTACTCCAAACTGGCCGCACTTTGGAGCGGCCGGGAAAATGTTGAAATCATCAAGGATACGGATATTAGCATGTTGCCTGAAAATGCTGCGGTTTGGGTGTTTGGTGCGGACAACAGATTTTACGGCGTCGTCAAGCATTCTTTGGAAGCTTACGGCTCCAGTATTCTCAACAACACCGCAATATTGGGCGACAAAACCCTGAACTTGCGCGAAAATTCCACCATTATCGCCGTGCGCAATCCGGGCAATTCCAGTGCCGTAGTTGTCGGCCTGACCGCCCACTCGGATGCGGCCGTGGCCGGACTGGCGCGTAAATTACCCCATTACGGCAAATATTCATATCTGGCGTTTTCTGGCAATGACCCGACCAATTCTGCCAAAGGGCAATGGCCAGCGGTCGGCTCGCCTTTGGTGGCGGTGCTGGATGCAGGTATTGCGACAACCGCCAAGCTCAAACCCCGCCCGGCCTTGGCCCAGCTTAAACCCGTGTTTGACGCGGGGCGTATGATGGGCGTGGTGCAGACATTAAGCGGCGAGGCTTATGAGGGCAGGGGGGTTGGCACGGCTGGTTTGGAAAAGTCTGCGGCGTATATTTCAGAAATATTTAAAAATGCAGGTCTCAAGCCTGGCGGTGACGCGGGTACATATTTTCAAAGTTTTACGGTTGATGGCGCGGACGGCAAGCCTGTAGAGATTCAAAATGTTGTCGGCATACTTCCCGGTAAAAACCCGAAATTTGCCGGGCAGTCGGTTGTTCTCTCAGCCCATTATGATCATCTTGGCCATGGTTGGCCCGGTGCTCGGGACGAGTTTAAGGGGCAAGTCCACCCCGGCGCTGATGATAATGCGTCCGGTGTGGCGGTCATGTTGGAAATGGCCCATTCTTTGGCCAAATCTGCGCCCGACCGCACACTAATCTTTCTGGCATCTAGCGCCGAGGAGGCCGGGCTTTTGGGCGCTCGTCATTATGTCAAAACGGCTAAAACCTATCCGGCAGATAAAATCTTCGCCAATGTCAATCTGGATACGGTGGGACGGGCCGAGGAAAAAGTCATGATATTTGGGGCATCTTCCGCTCGCGAATGGCCATTCATTTTCATGGGCACCACGGCAACCACAGGCATTCAAACCATTTTGGTCAAGCAAGAAGTCAATGCGTCTGATCACACCGCATTCCTGGAGGCAAACATTCCTGCCATACATATTTTCGGCGCAGCCACCACGGATTACCACCGCCCAAGCGATACGGCCAAAACCGTCGACCCGGCTAGTTTGGTACGTGTAGCTACACTGACCAAAGAAGTGGTGGGCTATCTGGCTACAAGGCCAGCCCCCATGACCAACCAGATCACCCCCGTAAACGGCGAAGCTACACCGGCTCCAGCGAGACGAAGTGGGCGACGGGTCAGCACGGGCATGATGCCAGATTTTGCCTTTGAGGGTGCGGGGGTGAAAGTAAAAATGGTCTCGGAAAATAGCGCCGGTGCCAAGGCAGGCCTTAAAACGGGCGATATCGTCACCCATTTCGGCGGCACGCTCGTTAAAGATTTACGGGCTTATTCGACCGAACTGAAAAAATACAGCCCCGGCGATAAGGTAGAGCTTGTTGTGGAGCGGGCTGGGGAAACACTGAAGCTGGAATTGGTTTTGGGGAAGCGGTAAGGTCTGGATTACATTAGGTTTCGTCGCTATAATCTGCAATTCCTCTCCTTGGGGAGAGGCCGTGTTCGCCCTTGCGAACTACGGGTGAGGGGAAATAATGCAAGATGTTTAGGCAAAGATAAAATCATATCTTGCTAAACTAGATATCCCCTCACCCTCGCTTCGCTCGACCTCTCCCCGAAGAGAGGTAAGAAAACTGCGTTTTCTTTGGGGAAATTACAGCGGTAATATTAGCCATGCCTAGGAGCTTTAATCCGGTAAATTATCTAGTGCTGCCTTTAGCTTCTCTAACTCTGTCGTAAACGCTGTGCGTCTTGTGTGCTCTTGTTCAACCACGGCCGCCGGGGCGCGGTCTGTGAAGTTTTTATTGGCGAGTTTACCGTCGATTTTTTTGATCTCGATTTCGACCTTGGCGATTTCCTTATCGGTGCGGGCGCGTTCTGCGTCCAAATCTATTAAGCCAGCGAGGGGCATGGCGATGGTGGTTTCGCCGACAACCGCCTGAATTGCGCCTTTGGGGGCTTTGTCTGCGGTTTCCCAGCTTTCCATACGGGCCATGCGCTCGAGAGCTTCTTTATAGGTGCCCATGCGCGAGATAGTTTTCTCGCTCGCGCCGACCAAAACCATTTTGGCTTTTTTGGAAGGCGGGATGTTCATTTCGGTGCGCACGGAGCGGACTTCGGTGATTAGATTGATCAGCCATGCGATATCGGTTTCGGCTTCGGTGTTGACATACTTGTCGCCCATATCCGGCCACTGCGCTGCCATGAGGAAGCCGTCGCGGGGCGTATCGCCCGCCGTTTGGCCCCAGAGTTCTTCAGTGATAAACGGCATGAACGGGTGCAGCATTTTCAGGATTTGGTCAAAGGCCCAGGCGGCGCAAGCTTTTGTCTCGGCTATGGCCGTTTCGTCTTCGCTGTCAAATATCGGCTTGATCAGTTCAACATACCAGTCGCAATATTGCCCGCGTGAGAATTTATAGGCGGCGTCTGCAGCTTCGTTGAACCGGTAAGCTTCGATGGCAGAAGTGACCAGTGCGGAGGCCTTGGCGACTTCGCCGACAATCCATTTGTTGACGGTCTGCTGGCACGAGAGCGGGTCAAACCCGCCGACAGGGGCGCAGCCTTTAAGCTGGCAAAAATTGGCGGCGTTCCATAATTTGGTGCCGAAATTTCTATAGCCCTCAATGCGGGGTTCGCTTAGGCGGATATTGCGGCCCTGGGCGGCTTGGGCGGCTAGGGAGAAACGCAGGGCATCGGCACCGTATTTGTCGATCAGGACAAGCGGGTCAACCACATTGCCTTTAGATTTGGACATTTTCTGGCCGTGTTCATCCAGCACCAACGCATGGATATACACGTCCTTAAACGGCACTTTCCCGGTGAGGTGCAAACCCTGCATCATCATCCGCGCCACCCAGAAAAAGATAATATCAAAGGCGG
>CAZCUM010000055.1:0-14562 GCA_964502015.1 uncultured Robiginitomaculum sp.
CAGTCGGGGTGGTGATTTTTTGATGGAACCTTCATCGCAGGAAATATGGGACCGGGTTGTTCAGCAAATTGGATATCGCGCCGCTATTGCTGGAGCAAATCATTGGCAGGCGACCGGTGTAATGAACTTAGCCAATCAGCTCGAAGGCAATATTGATACTTATTTGGAGGGGGCCCAATAATGCTCCTCCGCCGTATAACAAAACACGTCAAAGACCAAAACTGGCTCGCCGTGGCGCTTGATTTCTTTATTGTTGTTGCGGGCATTTTAATCGCGTTTCAGATTACGAATTGGAATGAGGGGCGGCAAGCAAAAGTGCGCGAGAACGCGGTTCTAATCCAAATTCAAGAAGAGTTCACGGAAATTAAAACGGCGATTGAAAAGCAAAACGCGATCCGTGAAGGCTATGTGGAAAACATTCGAAACCTTATCATCGCCTTAGAAGGCGCTGGGCCAGATCCAGACGATCTTGCCATAAAAACCGCTTTGCATAATGTTAGGTCGACGGGTCGACGGCCTGCTCAATCAGCAGCTTATCTTCAATTAATGGCAAGTGGTGAGTTAGCGACACTTTCCAATGAAAAGTTGCAAAAGGCACTGGTGAAATACCATACCCGCCTGCAACGTGATGCATTTATCCTTCCAGAGCTGATGAAAGCTGTGATTGAAGAAATGTCGTCCAATAAATTTGTCGAGTATGACATTAGTCGTGTCCAATCTACTGGTGCGGAGATTGATCGAGTCGACGGTGAAAATCAAGGTAGCGCACGTATACGCTCCTATGATTTTGAAGGTTTACGCAAATTTGAAACCAGATACGAAGCTATGTTCGTGATGCATGCAACCCTGCTTGATACCGATAGAACCCAACTTGAACTGGCGAATGAAGTTTTGAACCAGATTTCAGGGGAGACAAAGAAATGATCCTGCGCAGCATAACAAAACACGTAAAAGACCAAAACTGGTTTGCCGTTGGGTTGGATTTTATCATCGTTGTGGTGGGGATATTTGTTGGCTTGCAAGTCAGTGCTTGGAATGACGCACGCGGGGAGCGGCAAGCTGAAATTACGGCATCGGTTGCGCTTCACGAAGACATCGTCTCGACGGTCAGTGAATTACAAAGAACAATTGACCTGACCGCTGCAAGTAATACCAGCTTACGTGTTTTGGCAGAATATGCCGATGGTCAACATGATGATTTATCTTTGGCCCAGATTGATCGGCACATTCTTTTTGGTGTTTACCGCATCCCAGGATTTAGTCCGAACATGGTTACATATAATGAATTAACGAACACAGGGCGCCTGGATTTGATAAGCAATAACGAACTCCGCAAGCGACTACAAGAGCTTGCAAGTGAAATTGCAACGCTTAGAATAACTGGAGACGGCATTGAAAAAATGGCCTACGAAACAACGGATGCTTTTCTGTTGAAAAACTATGATTGGCGCGGCTTTGTTGGGTTGAGTACAAACAATGGTAACGCAGTCGTCGATTGGGTGGAGCCAATGAAAGGTAGACGAGATGTAAGTAGCGCATTAAGACAGCCTGAATTCCTTAACATTGTCCTGTATCGTGCGCGCCTCAACATGGGTTACTTGAACTCCGCCAACACATTATCCAAGTCTCTGGAGGACATTAAAATGTTAACCGAATACCGCCTCGAACAAGCAGGCCACAAACCATGATCCTGCGCCGGATAACAAAAAACATAAAAGATCAAAACTGGTTCGCCGTAGGGCTGGATTTTTTCATTGTTGTTTTTGGTGTGTTTGTGGGTTTGCAGGTGCAGCAATGGGCGCTTGAGCGCCAGCGGCAAAACAGTGAGGGCCAATATCTGATGCGCTTGCACGGCGAGGTCGAGCTGTTGATTGCAAGCCGGGCGGGCTATGACCGAACACGGCCAAGGGTTTCGGCGCACCTCGGCGAAGCGGTAGATATTCTCGCAAGCGGGTCTGATGGTATTCAGCTGACGCCGGTCCATTGCAGCGCGATCGCCGCTTCGCCACAGATGACCATACCGCCTGCGGATTTACCGACCGTCAGGGAGCTTTTATCTTCGGGACGGCTGGACCAGATTTTGTCCGTAGATGTGCGCGAGGCAATTTTAATCTATACCCAGCATGTGGCCCGGGCGCGGGATTTAATCGCCGGCATGGTCGGCCAGTCGGAAGATTTATCAAGACGCTACCCGGCCTTGATCAAGGTTCATTACGGGCCGGCTTCTGACCGCCCGGGTCGCGTTTGGCTCAACCCGGTTTGCGATACGCTTGCCATGGGAAAAGATATAGCATTCTTGAACGCACTTGGCGCCAATGCTTACCAATATAAAGTCTACACTGACCGGGCGGTGCTTCCCGTTAGCCGCGAACTGGCCAAATTACATGAAACCCTCGACCAGGCTTTAGGCATAAAACACGACGGGGCGGCGGTGCCTTAATTACCCGGTGCGGTCAAAGCCGCAAAGTCCAATATGATCGGCTTGTGGCCTGCGGCCCGGGCAAATTTTTCCATATCCGCAAAATTAAACGCCGTGGTCGCGGTGTTTTCCAGCGGATGAAAATTGACGGTTTCGTGGGTGAACAAGGCTTTGTCGAGGACAAGCTGTACGCGGTTTTCTGTATCGTTCATCACAGCGAAAAACGTCACCGAGCCGGGTGCGACGCCCAATGTTTCCATCATCAAATCCGGCTTGCCAAAAGACAGTCGCTTGCAGCCTAAATGCTTGTGAAGCTGGTTAATTTGTATTTTTGTATCGCCCAATGCACAGACCAGAAACAAGGCGCTAGATTTGTCCTTGAGAAACAGGTTTTTCGTGTGCCCGCCCGGTAGCGATGCCTTGATATGCGCCCCCTGCTCCACCGTAAATATAGCCTCATGCTCATGGGTAGTATGCTGTATGCCAAGTTTATGCAGCAAGTCGTATAATGGTTTGCGAATATCAGACATGGTTTGACTTTCCTTTTGAACACTAAACCCCAGGAGAGCTAGACAAACAACAAAATATCATAAAAACCACAAACAAACACTTGTGCGCACCCGTAGACTTTGCCATATACCCCCTCTTGAAGGGCATCAGCCCTTACACACGTCTTTGAGCGGGCGTAGCTCAGTGGTAGAGCACAACCTTGCCAAGGTTGGGGTCGTGAGTTCGAATCTCATCGCCCGCTCCATTTTATTCAATAAATTCAATAACATACATCTGTGAAAGTGATGAGCATATTTTGCTGTTTTGGAATTGGAAGCAATTTGGAAGCAGAATATAGCGTAGTTCAGGCATTTTATTTATCTGTGGATAATTTTAAGTATACACCAACTCAATTTAGGAAATAGCAAAAGAGACAGGAATCAAGATGATGCTTCATCCTAAAATAGGCATAAATCTATTGTCTGGCTTTAGTCTGCTTTGGCGGCAAAAGCGGACGCTATCATGCTTTAGAATGAACGGCAGTTTTGCCTAACTGAAAACCGCTCCTGCTCCTCGACCAATCCCGTAAAATAATAACCACGTTAAATATTGAGTTATGCTTAGGAACATTAGAGTTTTGAATAGCCCTGATCTTTGAAGCATGCCTAACACAGCCATGTGCCGCATTTTCCAATAAAGCATTGCACCGCAGATAGCGACAGGAACCAAGTAGATTAGCGGCATTCCATGAAATCCCATATAGACTGAGACACCTAATAACACTAATCCAAGAGATTCCATGAGATGGTAGTAATATATTAATTGGGTAAAGGAAAGCCCGCATTGGCGGCAAAAGCGGACATTAGACGGGCGGCTTAAATCGCCCGCTGGTAATGTTTGAGAGGGCCCTATAGCGCGAAGGGGCGCGCCGGACGTAATACCAGCGGGTTTCATGCAGTCGAAATCACAAGGTTAGCCCGCTGAACGGTATTCTGACGCGTATTTTTCCCCCATTTTACTTGGGTCGGCTTTACTTCTAAACCAATCTTTGAATAACGAAGGGTCCTCCAAAGGAATTATCTCAAGCATTTTGGGATTTACGTTACTCGCGGCTTCTTTGAAACTATTATACCATTCTGACCATTTGGGGTATGGAGCAGGTTTAGGGGGTGGGGCAAGCGAGGCCGGGCTATTCAATTTTTTATCTCTATGTGATCGGCGATAGTAGACTTGCTCTCGCACTGATAGCGCCATTCCGTAGGCCAGTTCGTTGAGAACCATCATGGGAATTCTATCGAAATTGATAGCCGTCATATCAAGGGCTTTTCGAAAGCGCTTATTTATCAGCGTTAATATCTCGAAAGCTGACACCGCAAGTTCTTCATCTACATGGTCATCCTCATCGCTCGCGAGTTGCTGTATCATCGCGCAAGCCTGATTGAAGGCCGCGATTCTTTTATCGCGACTTGCAAATCCAATAGACGGCATATTTTGACTAACCATTATTGCGATCTCAGTTGCATTGCGTTTGGTCATTTTTCTCATTTCTTATACCCTGCTTGGGCTTTGAGGCTTTGTCAAGTTATGCTAGTTTTCAGACATTCCGCTGAAGTATGACGATGACAACATCAATTTATTTTCGTCATTGCTTCCGAAATAATTTTCCGCGTATGCATTAAAGAGTATCAATCTCTACCTCTTCTTCATCAACAAAGTATAATCGCTCACGTGTTTTTTCGACTTTTTTACAAAACGATTTCCAATCTGTATCGAGGTGTTTTGAAAAACTAATGTTCATTTTTCGTATTATGGCTCTTTTGGATTTCTCACCAATAATATCTTCACCGCTTGCGGCAAATTTCGTAGCAATCAATCCAAAGCATTGCGCTTCAATCATACTTTCATAATCACGACGTTTTACTTTCCGCATTTCGGGTTTAGATATTCCTGAAATATAATCCCACAATCCATTTGTAACCGCATCAATAACCTCCATCCAAATTTCATGTAATGGCGCCCTGCTTATGTTAGAGACATCACGTGTCTGCACATAGCGTACCGATGTTAGTGCATGTATAAAAACATCTCCGATTTTTTGTTCTAAATCATCAATGGTTTTAATATTCCATTTGGTTAGATGCTTTTTAGCCGCCCTCAGCTCTACACGCCACACAGGGGGGCATTCTTGCCTTTTGATGCCCCACACGTCAAACCAATGTAATTTCTTTTTCTGTATAGCTTCAGTGCGTTTATTGTAAATAATAATCTGCTTAAACGGCATTGAGCCGATTGTTACACTCGATATTTTTGATAACCCAACCACGCTAATATTATGATCGGTCTCTATTGATTTTTCTTTATCCTCATATTGCCGTTTGGCTGTGTTTCGATGATGTGAGACAAAGTTTTCTGGTTTTAATTCGAAATCAGCACTCTCTATATCGACACAGTAATCCACACGATTAATAGAATGTCCCTCGACCTCAATACCTAAAGTGTTGAGGTCTTCAAAAATTTCATTTTTTACGTCAAGCAACCCATGAACGATCAAATTTTCACTTTTGGCTTGTGCAAATATATTCCACTTGTTGGGGCCATCATTCTTTTTAAACAAAAGTTTCGTTTTCAAACCGCTTTGGTCAAATATGTAGGCATAGCCGCCTTTAGCACCAGTTTCGCGGACATGGCCACTCAGTCCATTTATGTTAGTGTATTGTGGCTTCCCTTCTTGTTCCGCTAGCCGTTTTGCGTCAGCCAACTCTGCTTTCAAAGACATTGGAACAATGCCTTGAACGGCAATATAAAACGCATCAAAATTTGCATATATTTTTTTCATAATTCTTCTTTCTGCTATTGAATGTAAAACTAGAGGGGGGTGCTACTGGGACCCCCCAAAAAACCTTTTGCATTTAGTTGTTTTAGTGCGCTCCACACAGGAACCGCATATGTTTTAGAGCACGCAATCCCAGTTTGGTTTGTCAAAGCCTAGCGCCTTTAACGCCAGAAGAAGAAAGTGAGGATGCGGCCCAAGAGGAAATTGAAAAAGCCCCGGCTAAGAAGATAGAAAGGGAAGAAAAAGAAAAGAAACAAGAGCGAGAGAAGGAGAGAAAGAAACAAGGTAATAAGAAGAAAAAATGCCCCACCGGTAAAATCAAAGGCTTTGTTCCTATGGCCCCGCGACGGAAATAGCGTGGATTAGCAACGTGATATATTTGTAGATAATTTTATGCTTAAAGATTGGGTATACATGAGTTTGCGTGGCAGAAAAGTTGTACTCCACAGGTCAATGCCCATGCGCGAGCACCGTATAAAACGCCGCAATGGCGATAACCCATGCTCTTTGTTTGTGGTTGTAAAAATACCTAATATCGCGTATGTAAGGGAGATTAGATTGCTTGCGAAAAAGAAACTGCAAGTTTTATATTGTTGGGCACTTATATAAATGAGAAAAATAACAGCTGAATTTGAGATAGTAACCCCGATGTTTTTAGGTGGGGCAAACCACGAAGCCACACGTATTCGCGAAAGCAGTATAAAAGGCGCACTGGCGTTTTGGTGGCGAGCGTTGAATTATGCGCGGTTTGTGGAGGCGGCGGGCGGCAACCAGACCAATGCTCTACGGGCAATGCAGGCAGAGGAACAGGCACTGTTCGGCGGCCTCGATGGGCAGGGGGCGTTTTTGCTGAAAGTTGTGCAAGAAAATACAAACACTATTTCCAAGGGCCAAGTTCTGAAAGAAGGTAATAATGCTAATACCGTAGGCGTAGGTGCGCGGTATTTGGGTTATGGTCTAATGGGTGCTTTTGGGAAAAACACTGGAAGACTTGAGCGTTCTTGCATAAAATCCGGGCAATGTTTTTCGCTTCAAATTATTTTTAAACCATTATGCCAACAAACCGTCATGAATGAAATCTTGCAAACCATTAAACTGTTCGGACTGCTCGGCGGGCTTGGCTCACGTGTACGGCGTGGGTGGGGCAGTGTTGCACTAAAGAGTATTCATGAGCTTGATGATAATAATACAAAGCAAGAACCAGCTTTATGGGCAGCTCCTGAAAATGTTGAAGCCTATAAAAGGGTAATACATGATATATTTGAAGAAAACCCAAGCAGGAACGCATCTGGTACAGACTGGCCACTGACGGCTTTTGCGAATGAAAGCAGAATTTGCGTGACAGACGCTTCTGATGGCCATTCGCTTGACCACCTAAATAGGGTAGGTGAGGCAATGCAAAAATACAGAGCGTGGGGGTTCTCAAACAATGGCCAAATAACCCCCCCGACAGTCAATGGCCAAGATAGCGAAATGAATTTCGAAGATGATCATGACTGGTCAAAAGGAACACTTGGGCGAGCAGGGTTTGTGCCCGAACGGATTGCATTTGGATTGCCTCAAAATTACAAAGACAATGCAGGAGTAACGGGGAAGCAGGTAGAAAATAAGGAGCAATGTATTAATAGACGAGCATCACCTTTAGCTATTCATATTCACAAGACAAAAAACAACCAGTCATTTGCAACGCTTGTGCTGTTGCCGACAAAGTTTTTGCCTGCGGATATAGTAAGTGCTAATAATAACGAACAAACTTATGAATTTCATAGTACCGGATTGCCTGTCCTTGAGCATTTTCTCAACCAGAACGCTCCGCTTAGTTCAGCAAAAAACCCTTATAAAAATGGCCCGTATTTGTCGCTATCTGAAATCAATTTGCAGGGCGAAACCCCATGACCAACCCGACCAAAATCCTCCACTTTACCCTCGGGCCGGTGCAGGGGTTTATTGGCGATGCCCGGCGGACACGGGATTTTTGGGCCGGGTCGTTTTTGCTTTCGTGGTTGTCGGGACATGCCATGGCGGCTTTGGATAAGGTAGGCGGAAAGATAGATTTTCCGCAAGTGGCGGAGGATGATCTGTTCAATGCTATCAGGCATAAAACAATTGTTACTGCCCCCTATATCGGCTCGCTGCCCAATCGGTTTAAGGCTGATGTTAGTGAGGCTGATGTTGGTGATGTGAAAGGTGATGCTGCCAAAATTTGCAAGCAGGCTATTACCAACAATTGGAAAAAACTTGCGGATGCTGTTTGGAATAAATTCATCAAGAGTGATGTTGCCGCTAAAGGCAATGGCGGCGCGAAGGCCACCAAAGCAATCTGGGATCGGCAAGTCAATAATTTCTGGGACATTAATTGGGTTGTTGGCGACAAGGACGATGACGACGGTCGCTGGCTTGACCAACGCAAAAACTGGCGCACCCATATTCAGAAAGATGAACCTGGAGATCTGTGCCGCCTGATGGGCCGTTATCAGGAGCTTTCCGGCTATCACAGGATACATGATAAAGATAAGCAAAAGGCGTTTTGGGATAGATTGGCTGAAAAAAAATACCACCACCCAAGTATAGATGATAATGACAAAAGCAAAGAGCGGAGTTTACGCGAGCTTAACCTGAAAGATAATGAATATCTGTGTGCTATTGCCCTGATCAAACGTCTGTTTCCTTTGATTGCCAAAGATGTCATCGGCTGGCAACCGGGCGGCGACAAGCTGAGTGTTATCAATTGGCCGTCAGTGAGTTATGTTGCGGCCCTACCTTGGCTAAAGGGTGTCAAAGATAGGCTGGATAACAGCGAATGGACTTCTTATTGGAATATTGCACAAACCAATATCGAAACTAGCTTTATGGGCGAAACCGAAACCCGGTTATTTAATCTTACCACTAACGGTATTTTTAAACTCGATGGTCATTTATTGCATGAAGACGGTGTTCGATCCTGGAAGCTTGAGGATTTAAAAGACGGCGAAGCTTCGCGTCAAAATCTGATCAGCGGCCTGAAAGATATTCAGGAAAAAGTTGGCGGCAAGACCAAGGTAAAGGCCAGCGAGTTTTACGCTGTGTTGATTATGGATGGTGACAGGATTGGTGCAAAAATTGGCGAGTTTGAAAAAACTGTTTCCACCGGGCTTGCTACATTTACCAAAGCCGTAAAGATTTACTTTGATCCTGCCACTGGCAACCCGGCCAATGGTGTTCTTATCTATGCTGGCGGCGATGATGTTCTTGCTTTTGTGCCTGTGGACACGGCTATAGAGGCGGCGACGGCTTTACACAAAAAATATAAAGCCGCATTTGTTCATGCGGCGGACGACCACAAAGATGAAAATGCCAAGGCCGATAAATTCACCATGTCGGGCGCGCTTGTTTTCGCCCAGTATAAAATCCCGTTGCGGGCGGTGCTGCGCAAGGCTCACCATTATCTCGACAATATTGCCAAGGATAAAAATGGCCGCGACAGTTTGGCGCTGGCCGTAATGAAGCCGGGCGGTATAGCCTATGACTGGGTGTCGGGCTGGGGCGAGCCAGTTGAGAATATGGAAGCAATAGCAAAAAACCCCAAAGAATATTCCAACAGTTTTTTCTACAATGTCCGTGCCCGCTATGCACCTGTGTTCGAGAGTGATGATCCGGCGGATGAGCGCGAAACCCAATCGGTAATTTCGGACGATCCGGGGTTTATGGAATCAATCCTTAAAGCCGAGTACAAGAAACAATTTAGCCAAAAGCAATTGGGTAAAATGCCTGCGGAAACAGTTGACGCGGCGGTTGCCAAACTCAAGTCTATCGGTCATCCAACAAGTGGGGAAGGGGTATGTGCCAAAGGGTATCATTTTGACGGGGCATTGGTTGCCAGCTTTCTTTCTGCCGAAGGTCGCTGGAATATTAATAAAAAACCAAGAGAAAGCAAATGACCAACCTCCAATTACACATAAATGCCGTAGACACATTGATGTTTCGCGATGGTCGTCCGTTTAATCAAAATGACGCCGGAGCCAGCGAGGCGACAAGCGTTTTTCCGCCTTACCCTCCGACACTGGTCGGGGCCGTGCGAGCGGCGCTTTGGCAAGGGCCGTTAAAGGGGAAGTGGTGCGAGACGAAACTTGGAAACGGCACAAACTGGCAAGAAAGAAATGTCCTTGGGCCTTTAAGCTTTGACGCACCGCTCTTGCTTAAAAACGAGCAACCTGTATTTCCTGTGCCATTACATATTTTGGAGGGGGCGGATGAAAATGGTGGCAAGCATCTCACACGCTTAAAGCCTGGATCTGAACGAAATTGCGATTATAGGGATAAGGTAAAACTTCCCGTCCCCGAAGATACGAGCTTGGTCGGCATTAAAACCATTGAAAACCGCTGGGTTAATTTTGCCGGAATGCAGAAAATTCTGAATGGCTGCGTTCCGGATAATGGCGATTTTATTAAACGCACGGAACTCTGGCGTACCGAGCCACGGGTTGGTATCGGTATTGATATTGACGAGAAGGGTAAGGCCAAAAAACCCAAAACCCGCACCACCAGCGATGGCCATCTTTATATGGCCAGTCATGTGCGGATGGTGGATGATATTTCGCTTTATGTAAATGTAAACGGTTGGAGTGACGGGTTTGATAAAGCCCTGCGGCCTCTGGCTGGCGAGCACCGCATGGCGGAGATAAAGCCCGAGACGGATATTAATAAGCAAATAAAATTACCAGCCGCAAATTTAAACGGCGAAACCCAATTTTGCCTGATTGCGCTGTCGCCTGTGGTTCCGGATAAGGACGGTAACATAGCCGGGCTGGGCGAGGTTATCACCGCCTGTCTGGGCAAGCTCGTATCCATTGGCGGCTGGGATTCCCGCCCTGGCTCTAGCGGCCCAATCCCCCTGCGCCGGTGTTATCCGGCTGGCTCGGTCTGGTTTATCGAAGGTAAGGGCAAACCGCCCGGTGCCATAGGTCAAGCAACTGAATGGGGTTTTGGACAAATGCTGATTGGGAAAGTTTAGGAGAGAGACTTATGAGCAAAGCAAACAAGCAAAGCTCTATCATCACGATGATAGCCGAAACCCATATCCACGCCGGGATCGGGCAGTCCACGGGTGCACTTGATCTACCCGTAGCCCGCGAACGCACCACCCATTACCCGTTTATCCCCGGCTCCGGCGTCAAAGGCGCATTTAGGGTCTGGGCGGAGGAGAGGGCGTCGGGTCTCAAAGTTGATGAACTGTTTGGCCTTGCTGGTGATGACACTGGCGGCGACGGTGGTGCGGGGAATTTACTTTGTTCGGATGCGCGGCTTTTGCTCCTGCCCGTGCGCTGCTTGTCCGATGCCTATAAATGGGTGACATGCCCGGCGATTTTGAACCGCTTTATGCGGGATTGTACGCGGGCTAAAACCGAATGCATAATGACGGTGACAGATCCCGGTCCGAAAAAATATTTTGGTGATGATAAGACGGGCGATTGGCTCGGTCTCGAAGAACGGGAGTTTGAATGCGCAGGTTCAGTAGACCCGTCGATAATAACTGCATTACAAAAAGTGGTTGGTGATGATCTTGCGGGTAGCATCGAAAATCGCCTGGTCATTCTCTCCAACAAAGACTTCACATGGTTCGCCCGTTATGCTTTGCCCGTGATGGCGCGCAATGCGCTGGATGAAAACAAAATCGTCAAGGGCGGCGCACTCTGGTACGAGGAAACCCTTGCTCCCGACACCGTCATGTATGTGTTGTTCGGGGAGCGTCAGCCTGCCGTGGAGGATATAACAAAAGCCATTACCCAAGCCGAATACATACAAATAGGCGGCAATGAAACCATCGGTCAGGGCTGGTTCAAGATGACGGAATACCCGCAGCCCGTTCAGGGAGGCACAGAAGATGGCTAAGCGTAAGAAGAAAAAAAGTAAAAATATGAAAAAGGGGGCCAATCCGCACGCAAAGAAGCCACAAAAAACCCGGATTGAACCGCCAATTGGACAGCCCGTGCAACACACGCCCGTGGCAAGTACGGCACCGCCGACCCAATCCCCGAAACGCTCTCTGGCACAACGCCGTGCCAAACATGCGCTTGATGCAATTCAGCACAAAGACATGAAAGATTATGATAAATATGTGTCTTATGTAAGCGCCCTGCCTGCCAATATTATTATGTCGGGTCTGGGGCAGGCCATGGCCATGCTAAAGTCTGGTAAGAAGCTCGGTCACGGAATTCTATATAAGCACATGCAAGACTGGCTTTGTAATGCAGATGGCAATGGCTGGCGGCGTGGGCCGTACTCCAGTTTTAATGATATTCTTCAAGCAATAACGAACGTTGACAAAACCGAAGACGACTATATCCGCGCCCAGGCCGAAGCTATGGAATATCTGGAGTGGCTAAAGAAATTCGCGGTGGCGTTTTTGAAGGGTGAGGATGACACAGCTATGGGAGGCGATGATGCTGCTACCACTGACTAAAGCCAAACAACACACAAAAGCGGATACCGCAGGTAATCAAGGCCTGTATTTCAACAAATTTTTTGATCAGTGGCACAATGATTTTAGCAAAGTCATCGAACCATCACCGAAATCGCCTGGTGGGAAATCTGTCTGGTTGAACAAATTTAAAAAAATAAACGTAAGTAATTGCCATGCCTCCCGCATCAAAGAGCTTACAGACAAACTTGGCGGCGCTACTTGTGAATACACCTCCACCGGGCCGTTCATAACCGGTATGGGGTTGTCGCATCCGGTTGAGAACGGGTTTTTGTGGCACCATACTCTGGGGGTGCCGTATCTGCCCGGCTCTTCGGTCAAGGGTATGATCCGGGCCTGGGCGGAACATTGGCTTGAGGAAGACAGGGCGGATATTGGCCGCATTTTCGGACGTAATGACAAGGCGGGCGGCGGGGCGGCGGCTGGCAATATCATCGTATTTGATGCTCTGCCCGTCGAGGCGCTGGAGCTTTATGTTGAGGTGATAACACCCCATGACGGCGGTTGGCGCATTGCCCCAAACCCGACAGAAGCAGACGCCCCGTCCGACTGGAAAAGCCCCAAACCAATCCCGTTTCTGGCACTGAAAGAGGGTGCCAAATTTCAATTTGCTCTGGCTGCACGAAAGGGCGCTAAAGATGACGACCTTGAAAAGGCCTGGGGATATCTGGAACAAGCTCTGGAATGGATCGGCGCAGGCGCCAAAACGGCGGGGGGCTTTGGACGGTTCATGACAAAAACTAAAATAGAAGAACAAGCGCAACAGTTTCAAAAAGATAAAGTTGCAACTCAAAAGCAAGCTTCACAAATGGCAGAAAAGCTTGCCGCTAAATTGCAAAGCGAAGAAGAAGAACGCCATGCAAATTGGATCCCCGCCGTTGGCGATATTGTGAAATACGCACATGGCACAGGTAAACATGTGGTGTTGAAGTTAGAGGGTAATGGAGATTTCTCCGTGACCCGCGAAGATGGTACAGGTGAAATTTTATCGGATACTGAAGAATGCTCACTTTGGGTGGGTGGCTAGGAATGAAAACATATTTTGTCACCAGACACAAAGGCGCGGTGGAGTGGGCGCGGGGGCGGGGCATAGAGGCTGAGCATATCATCCATCTCGATCCCGAAATTATAAAACCCGGAGAGACTATACTGGGCACCCTGCCCGTTCATATTGCCGCGCAAGTCTGTAAACGCGGTGCAAAATATCTGCACCTAAACCTGAAAACCCCGCCCGCCCGCAGAGGCGAAGAATTAACGCCAGAAGACATGGACAAGCTCGGCGCAGAATTGGTTGAATATTTAGTTAGGAGAGTGTGATGAAAATATGGAGTTGGATTAAGAAAAGTGGTTGGGTTAAAATGTTTCTTCTGTTTTGTATTTTTTTGGCAATCAACATTATACTTTCGTGGATATTTCCGGCCTATTTAAAAAATTTATTCGAGTCTCTTTCGGATGGTGAATGGTGGGCAACGGGAATTTTAAATTGGATAATTTTCGGATTGTCTGTAGCCGGATTTATTAAAATCTCCAATTGGCTGGAAGAGTTCCCTTTTCGAAACTACAAAGTCGTAACAAAAAACGCTATGGAAGACGATGATAGCAAGGGGAAAAGTTATGACCTTGCGCCCCAAGATGCAAAAGCTATGGTTGGACGTAGTTATGAGGGTTGGCAGCTTTTGAAGTCAATTATTTCTCCATCCTATTGGATTACAACAGCATATTTTGATGATGCGATTGATGGAGGTTGGTTGCGTTTCGACAAAGAAAATAAACGCATTTTTGTGATATGGGTGGAACTAGAAAAAAGCAACCAATTTGACCCTACTCGCAGTAAGGCATTAGAGACCATAGCAAAGCCAAAATAGATTGTCATGCTACATCAACCCACTTCCTATACATCATAAACCAGACACAACATCATATCGCCGCAGGGCAGTATCTCTTGAGGCCTGGGCACAAGTCCAAGAAAGATATCCCTGATGATTTAGGGAGGGGGGTCTTACCCGAGCTTTACACTTAAAGGTGTGTCGCTCAGTTTCTATCCCTGATGATTTAGGGAGGGGGGTCTTACGAAATTAACACCAGCCCCGGCCTCGAAGGGGTTTCTATCCCTGATGATTTAGGGAGGGGGGTCTTACCCGAGCAATATGTCGCAAGCCGCGGAAGCAGGTTTCTATCCCTGATGATTTAGGGAGGGGGGTCTTACATCCGAACTTCGTTCTAATGATATTCGAGAGTGGGCGTTTCTATCCCTGATGATTTAGGGAGGGGGGTCTTACACCACATCCGCAAGCAGCATTTCTCATGACGTTTCTATCCCTGATGATTTAGGGAGGGGGGTCTTACTTAGAACAGACTTGGGAT
>CAZCUM010000056.1:0-14321 GCA_964502015.1 uncultured Robiginitomaculum sp.
CGCGAAAAAGCCCCTATGGACTGGGCCACGACTACAAAAAACTTGGGTTATGCCCTGTTGATCAAGGGCGACAAACCACAGGCCGAACAGTGTTTACGGGGCGCGCTGGCCTATTTTCGTTCGGTTAATGCGCCTTATTATGTGGAAAAACTGGAAGCCGCCATGCGTAGCTTTGGGCTTGAGCCGTAGTCTTGCGGGTCGCAATGAGTTTGTTGGGTCACTCCTCCCGAAACGCTCTGTCCAATTGGTTGCTGAATGGTTTTAGGAGATAGCTGAGTACGGTTCTTTCTTGTGTCTGGATGAAGCTTTCTGCTGGCATACCGGGCACCAGGGTTAAATGTTTAATCTTTTCGCGCTCGCTGTTTGGGATTTCTATACGCACATTAAAATATGGTGCGCCCGTGACCGGGTCAATAATAGTGTCCGCAGATGTGCTTAACACAACGCCGTTTAATTGCGGGGCTTTGGCTTGGCTGAATGCGGATAAATTGATCCGGGCGGGTTGGCCCACATAGACCTGGTCAATATCGGTCGGCGCTATGCGTGCCTCGATGATTAAACGTTCATTGATGGGGATGATTTGCATCATTGGCTGGCTCGGTGTCACGACCCCGCCGATGGTTGTTACTTCCAGATTGTGAACAATCCCTGCTACCGGGCTGGTAATGTCAACACGCTGTAATTGATCGGATGCCGTGATCAATTGCTCGGTTAGATCACTAAGCTCGCTTTCCACCTGGCGCAGTTCAGCGAGAACTTCCGCCACATCATCTTTCTTTAGTTGTAATATCTGTATTTCAGTTTCTCCAATGGCACTACGGGTGCGCGAAATATCGGAACGATGTGTCGAAATATCGCCGCCAAGACGGGCTTGTTCGCGCTCCAGTGCCAACACACGGGGTTTGGCAATATAGCCTTTTGCCAACAATGTCCGCAGACCGGACAATTCTTCAAAGATCAAAGCCAATTGGTCGCGCTTTGAAGCAATTAAATCGTTCAAACCTTTGATTTGCTCACGAGATTGCACAATGCGTTGTTGGAGCTGCGCTGTTTGCCCAGTCATGGATTGCTGTCTGGCAGTAAATAATTTTTGTTGTCCCGTCATGATTTTCGTAACATCAGTGCGTTCCGCCACGTCTAGCAAAATCTTACTCCAAGTAATTTCCGGCGCATCATCACGTTCAGCTTGCAAGCGGTCTACCCGTGCTTGTGCTTCGAATAACCGTTTTTCGATAATTGTCCGGTTGGCATCTATGGCCGTAGGATCAAGGCGCAGGACAACCTGCCCTGCTTCTACCCTATCGCCGTTTTGCACCAATATCTCTCCGACAATGCCGCCGTCCAAATGTTGCAGTGTCTTTGGCTTGCCTTCGACAACTATAACCCCCGGTGCAATAACGGCACCTTTGATTTTAAACCATGCGGCCCAACCGCCAACCACGACCACAAGCAAGAACAAAGCCATAAAACCTTGACGCAGAAAGGGCGTGTATGAGGTGTTGTTCGCAGGTGCGGCTTGCATGTTCATTTGTACGGTGGAGGTTTCAGGAGGCCCGGTCATTGTATTGTCCCCTTGTTATCTTTCTCAGAACTTGAGGCAACTGGCTCGAAAGACGGCATATTGACACGCTTGCGCGGTTGTTTGGGTTTGGATGTGATTGCTGGTGTTTTTTGTTGCGCTTCTGGTTTTGAGCGCATTTTTGAAGATGAGCTTGAAGATGGATTTGAAGATGGGTTTGAAGATGGGTTTTTTGGCGATTTTGTAACTTGCCTAATCACATCGTCTTTAGGGCCAAATGCAATTTGTTGCCCGTCTTTCAGCATTAACAATTGATCAACGGCGGCGATCGCACTAGGCCTGTGTGCCATGACCACGACGGTTTTACCCCGTCGCCTGAGATCTGTAATCGCCAAGGACAAGGCTTCATCCCCCTCCCTGTCCAGATTAGCATTAGGCTCGTCCAACACTACCAGACACGGGTCGCCAAACAAGGCCCGCGCCAAAGCTATGCGCTGGGTTTGCCCGCCGGACAGAACAGTCCCCTCCTCGCCAATGCGGGTGTCATACCCCTCCGGGAGGCGCAAAATCATGTCATGAACAGCGGCGCGGCGCGCGGCGATGACAACATCTTCCGCACTGGCATCTGGCCTAAATCTGCCTATATTCTCCCCAATAGTACCGTCAAACAATTCCACCTCCTGGGGCAAATAACCAATAAACGGGCCAAGCTCGTCTCGGTTCCACTGGTCAAATGTGGCACCGTCCAAACGTACAGACCCTTTTTGCGGCATCCAAATCCCCACCAATAATCGTGCCAAAGTCGACTTGCCCGAAGCACTTGGCCCGATCACCCCCAAGCCTTGACCGGGCCCCAGCTTGAAATTAAGACCTGTTAAAACAGCAAGCTGACTACCCGGAGGCCCGGCGTGGATATACTCCACAGACAACTCGCCCGTAGGTGCAGGTAAGGACAGGCTATCTGGGGCAGACGGTATCACAGCGTAAAACCCGTTCAACCGGTCAAAAGCCTGTCTGGCCGCTATAAAACCGCGCCATTGCCCCAGAGCCATTTGTATGGGTGCCAAAGCCCGCCCCATAATGATGGATGCGGCAATCATAGCCCCTGGAGTGATGGTGCCTTGCACGGCCAAAAGCGCACCCCAGCCAAGAATAGCTGATTGAATAAACATGCGAAATGCCTTGGAAATTGAAGTCAAACTGCCGGCGCGGTCACTGCCGCGAACGGTCTGGGTGGACGCTTCTTGGGTATAGGCATTCCACCGGGCTTGCAAATTGCCCTCCATACCCATAGCGGCAATGGCATCGGCATTGCGGTGGGCGCTATCTGCAAATATTTGCCCCTTGACTTTCAGGGCATTGGCTTCTTGCAACGGCTCTCTTGTGGTCACTTCATTCAGCCATGCGATTATAAAAATAATGACCGCGCCAATAATGCCGATCACGCCCAAGCTCCAGTGGAACAGAAACATGACGGCAATATAGAGGGGAACCCAGGGCATATCGAAAAATGTCGACGGGGCCGGGCCAGATAAAAATTGCCGCAAAGTACTGACGTCTTGCAAGGGACGGTGACGCGCCCCGCCTCGCCCAACCAGGCCTTGCTTCATCCAGACGGAAAATGTCCGCTCACCCAAATCGTTCTCAAGCTTGTCGCCAATACGCACCAAGACCCGCGAACGCACATATTCCAAAAATCCCATAAATACAAACAACAGCGCCATAAGCACCGTTATTGCGCCCAGGGTTGACATGCTGCCAGATGCCAGCACCCGGTCATAAATCTGCAACATATATAAAGGCCCGGTCAGCATCAAAATATTGATGAAGGCCGAAAAAATACCAATGCCAAATATAGCCTGCTTGCTCGCGCTTAAAGCCTGGCCGACCTCGGTGCGCCTAGCATTGATTTTTTTTGTCTGCTGCATATTGTCGTTCCGCCCATTTACCTTACTTTGACTGAAAAAAGCGGTTCCGGCAAGTTAATGATAAATACGGTGAGCAGTAAATTTTCGGCGTTTACTCCGTATCCATGCGGATGATTTGTAGCTCCAGGCGTTTGACGGCGCGTAATGTCCGGTTGGTCTCCATACGCATCCAACTCCACAGCTTGATCATCATTTGAAATGTGGCTGCAAACCAAGCCAAGCCGGCCCAACGCAACATAGAGGGCACATCGTCAGCAATTATGAACTTCCAGACTGCATAGACCGCTATGATTGTCATAATCGTACCTATGAAAATGGTCGTAATGGACAACCAGGCCAGCTTGCCTTTGAACAAGCCGCCGAGTTGGCCCAAAAGCCCCTGTTCATCAAAATGTGCCATAAGTTCACGGTCTTGGTCACTAAGCGCCTTCTTGATTTCTTCGTCTAGTTCACGCATTTTCGTCTCCTTCAAGTCTGGCTCGTAATTTTTTACGGGCGTGCATAAGGCGGGTTTTTACGGTGCCCACCGGAACCGAGAGCGCCACGGAAATTTCCGTGATGCTGAATTCTTCAAGGTAAAAAAGCGCAATAACCGCCCGTTGCTTGGCCGGGAGTTCGGCTATTGTACGGTGCAACGGATTGGCATCAGCCCACATTTCCATGCGTTTTGCGCAGTTGTTTGACGCCCCAGGCTCCAGCGCATAGGCCGCTTCCGTTCGCCGTTTTCGTTGTGCGCGGCCAATGGCGTCTGCAGCGCGGCGCGATATAATCCTATAGGCCCAGGCAGGAAATACGGACGGTTCCTTCAAGCCCGGTAATCCCCGGACAATATCAGCCCAACCGTCTTGCACCACATCACGGGCCAATTCTGCGTCCCCGGTCATACGGTAAGCATGGGCCAGCAAGCGTTTCTGCCAGTTTTCCGCGAGACGTGAAAACGCCGCCCTATCGCCCGCCTGGGCGCTAACCACTAGATATTCATCATATACACGCGGTAAACGGCGGCCCATTTGCGCACCCTCCATAACTGTCCTATACAACATAAGTCAGTGGTAAGTGCGAACTGGTTCAAATAAATTTGTGGTTTGCGTTAAACAGATGAGGTGTTGGCCCTCAGCCAAACCTCCAGCTGTTCAAAATTCAATGCGCCTGTTTCGTAGAGATTTTTTACAAACGCACGTGTTTCCATATCACTGGCGGTATAAAGCATTTCGTTGATATGCAGAAATGTCACCATACAGACAAGTGCAGCGCGCTTGTTACCGTCCACAAATGGATGGTTTTGCGACAAGCTTTCCCACAGAGCCGCCGATTCCGCAATAATATCGCCATAATAACCACTTTGCGGCCTAAACAGCGCCGCCTCAAGCTGACCAGGGTCACGTAGTCCGCTTGCACCGCCATATTCCCTGATTTGCATATCGTGGATAGCAACAGCATCCAAGACCGTCAAATATTGACGGGTCATTTAGCCAGATATGCAAGGGTTTTAGCATAGCGCTTGGTTGCCTCCGCAGCTGCCGCCATAACTTTCGGGTTTGGCTTTGCCGTGCTGTACTCATCCACATATGCCTCCACAGCCTCCTCGACCACGGACTGTATCTGCCGCCCCTGGGATTGGGCGACATATTTCAATTCGGCCAAAAGGTCTTTATCCATCTGGGTAGAAAATTTTTCGCGTTTTTTGGTCATGGCCAACTCCTAAATATCCTGAGTGCGTAGCCTGCATCTCGTGAAAATCATGATATATCATGATCTACCCTGAAATGTCAAGATACAGCAAATTTACTCGTTACAACATTACCCCGGCAGGATCCAGCTACGTTACAAGCCTGATAAACCATACCTTTATTCAATATTTATTCGCGCATCCCGGAGTTGTTTTACGACTTCCTCGAAAGCCTGATCTTGCAGTTTTTTGCCCAATTCAGGGTCATCAAATCCACCAGTCCCGGAGTAATATATTTTGCCCAGCGTCAGCATTGCCAACATATCACCTTGATCGGCGGCTGTTTTGAGCGCCTTTACGGCAGCCTCTACATCCTGACCCGTACCTTGGTAACAATATATTTGCGAAGCACCAATTTCGTTAAGAGCATCTATACTACCGCGCTCACTCGCCAGCCAAATAAGATGGGTAACAAGATTGTCTTTTAATGTGTCATCAAAGACAGTTTTTCCGTAAGATTCGTTCGGACACTTAAATTCTCCTTCAATATCCTCTGATGTCATTTCAGAAACATGAAGCATATATTGAAACAACTGCTCCCCATTCATTTCATTCGTTTTATCCCTGACTGCCCTGACAAGCTCAGAGGGCAATTGTCGCCTCAGATAATATGATTGGAGATTTTCATTTTCGCAATTTTGCAGATCGTCAGGATCAAAAGTATACACCCCCAAGACATCAAGGACATCCAATGCAGTTTTGTAATTTTCATTGCGAGGTAACTTGGCTTTACTAGCCAAATCATTGATTATTTGTTGAAATTCATCTCCCGAAAACACTTCCTCATCAGAGCTCTTAAACCCGTCATTGCAAGCTGATAACAATAAATAGCCGAATACAGTAAGTCCTGTAACTATTTTCCTGGCGCTTGACATAAACCTCACAGCCCACCTCCTTATATCTTCCCCAACTCCGCCAAATATGCGCAACTATCCAGTACGCTTTGTTTGGCTTGTCTGAAAGACACACCCGTCAGGTCGGTGACATATTGGGTGTCGGCTTCGTGAAATGTGCCGAGATCGGCGACAATGGCGCTAATCCTGTTGTCAAATTTGGCGGCTATGCGGACGACAAAATTCGGCAATTCACCTTTGGGTAATTTGCGGCCTTTTTCGGGATAGGCGGCGCGGGCGATATTGGCAATATCGCTAAACCACAATGTCTCCCCGGCCCCGACCAAGCGCCGCCCGGCTGCGCCTTTGATTTTCATGGCTGCGATGTGCAGATCGGCCAAATCGCGCACATCAACGACTGGATACGCCGCCTTGGGGGTGCGGGGAAATTCGCCTGCAAACATTTGCTCGATCAGCCCCAAAGATGTACCGTAGGATGTGCCAATGGCCGGGCCAAGCACAAAACCGGGATTGATCACGGTGAGCCGGTCTTCAAAACCTTGCACCTTTGCATATTCCCAGGCAGAAATTTCTGCGCGGGTTTTTGAAACACTATAGGCCGTCAGTTTTTTCCAGTCCGGGTCAGTCCAACTATCTTGCTTGATTTTCAAATGCGCCCCTTTGCCAGGCTGGCCAATCATGGCAGCGATGGAAGACGTCATGACTATTCGCTTAACCCCTGCGGCAAATCCGGCGGATAGCACCCGTTGCGCGCCAGCTCTAGCTTCAGGCACCAATGCTTCGCGGTCTTCGGGTTGGCGTAACGGAAGCGGCGAAGCCAGATGCTGGATATAGGCGCAGCCTTTGACGGCATCTTCCCAACCTGCGTCCGATTGCAAATCCGTTTCTACAAATGAAAGCCCGGAAACATCCACACCTGTTTGGATCAAATCGGCCTTAACCTGTTCGCCTTTGGCCAGTTCCCGAACCGTGCCGCGCACTTTATACCCGCGTAGCAACAAGCCGTGGGCAACATGTTTAGCGATATAGCCGCTAATGCCTGTCACCAGAACCAGGTCTGCTTTTTTGGTCATATTTCCTCCCGACTTTAAAGCCATACTACCGCCTTATTTTATTGGGGCAACGCTCATTATATATATCTATGGCCATAGGCATATTTTTCCTAAAATCAGCAATCCGGGTTTCAGGGGATGGATGGGTTGATTGAAACTCCGGCGGAGCCCCGCCGCCGCTAGCCCCCTTCATACGGCCCCACAGAAACGGAGCTTCACGCGGGTCATAACAGGCACGCGCCATCAGGATAAGCCCGATATAATCGGCCTCGCTCTCATGGCTACGCGAAAACGGTAAAGCAAACCCGTATTTTGAAATCCCGCCAAACACCCCCATAACCGCCCGCTGCGCCCCGACATCCATGCCGCCCGAACCCATTGCTACACCGGCCCCGACAATGCGCTGCATGTTTTGCTGGGCCATACGCTCGGCCCCGTGGCGCGCCAAAGCATGGGCGACCTCATGGCCCATTATAGCAGCCAGACCATTATCATTGGCAGCCACCGGAATAATACCCGTGTAAATGGCCGTATAGCCGCCCGGCAGGGCAAAGGCATTGACCTGATTGCTATCAATCACATTAAAGGCCCATTCAAATCCGGGGTCTTCCGGAGCGGCGGCGCGGGCAATATTGGCACCAATTTCGCGCACTTTATCGACGATTGGCCCGCGCGTGCGCACCTGGCTATCCCTTAAAATCTGCCTGTAAGACTGCAGCCCAAGCTGCATTTCCGCCGCAGGCTTCATGGTGCGGAGTTGAGTGCGACCGGTAAACGGCACTTCTTTTTGGTTGGCAAAATAATATCCCGCCGCGCCTACAGCAAAGACCAGCATGATTTTCCAGCGAAACCCGCCGCCACGTCTTAAATTCCGGCCACGCCTATTTCTATTATTGACAGCGCCTCTGCGCATACCGAATCCTCACCTGTTCACGAAACCTCCCTAAAATCACCTATTTTCGGGAATTTTACAAGTGGCAATGCCGATAATTGCTTGTAATTGCTTGTTCATAAGCCGCCAAGCGTATAAGACCTTTTCTGGCAATATGTCAGAAAAGGTACCCCCATAAATGTTAAAACGGCTCGTTGAATTATTTGGCTATGAATTGATCAATAGCAAAAAACAACCCGCCCTGTTTCCGCATCTGCTTAGGGTCTTCAAGCAATGCGAGGTGGATATAGTTTTGGATGTTGGCGCCAATCTCGGACAGTTCGCAAAAGATTTACGCAAGCGCGGCTTTAAGGGGGTCATCCATTCGTTTGAACCGGTATCCAGTAGTTTCAAAATCCTGGAGCAAGCCAGCAAATACGACAAAAACTGGCATGTCCATAATCTGGCTCTTGGTGACAAAAATACTTCCAAAGACATTTATGTCTCCAGTGCAAGCGAGTTGTCATCTTTTCTAAAGGCCAATACATTTGGGGCCGGACGACTTGAGGGCATGCCTCAAACCCATATGGAGCGTGTGCAAATTATAACGCTGGATCATTTCCTTGCCAGCAATAAACCAAACCAACAAACGCCAAATATATTTCTGAAAATGGACACCCAGGGCTATGATCTAAATGTCTTTAAGGGCGCACAAAAATCTCTGCGTGTCATTGTCGGCCTGTTATCGGAATTGTCTTTCAAACAAATCTACCGCGACATGCCGTCCCATACCCAGGCTCTGGAACTCTATGAACAGGCCGGATACAATATGACCGGCATATTCCCGATAATCCGCAATGCCGATCTCACAGTAGTTGAGATGGATTGCGTTTTAATTCGGGGCTGTTCTTAACAAGAACCCTATCAATTCATCGTGACAATGATTTTACCTTGGGCCCTGCCTGTCATGCTGCGTTCAAATGCGGCCGCGACCTGATCAAGGGGAAATGTGGAATCTATGATGGCTTTGATTTTCCCGGCTTCTATTAACTTGGCAATATCCGCCAATTGTTGGCCGTGCGCATACATCAGGTGATGCTTGTACACGGCGCCGTAACTTGCCGCCCGTTTTTGCATTTTATGGTTATGAAGCTTGGCGACAAATTTAACGACGAAATTTGCACCGTAGTCGGCGATAACTTCATTATCTGGAATACCTAATACCGACACCAGCACACCGCCTTTCCTCAAGGTCTTATAGGAGGCCGCATGGGCGGTTTCACCCAATGTATCCAGGACAATATCATAGCCGTTAAGTACATCTTCAACATTCACGCTGTGATAATCAATGATCTCGTCCGCGCCGAGCTCCGCAAGCAATGCCTTGCGTTTTTTACTGGCGGTGGTGGCCACATAGGCACCCTTGGCTTTGGCGTATTGAATTGCAAATGTGCCGACCCCGCCTGCACCGGCATGGATCAAAACCTTTGAGCTTGGCAACATACCGCCCTTTTCGTCCAAGGCCTGGGTTGATGTCAGTCCGACCAACGGGATCGAAGCCGCTTCTTCAAAGGACATGTTTTTCGGCTTTAGCGCCACCAGGTTTGCTGGCACGGCGAAATAATCCGCAAATGTACCCGTATCGGTTTTATGACAACGAAAAAACACTTTATCCCCGACCTTAAACCCGGCGACACCTTCGCCTATTTGTTCAATGACGCCAGCTCCATCACTGCCGAGCAGGAGGGGAAATGGTGGCTTGAATAAAGCTTTCAAATCCCCTTTGACGGTCTTCCAATCAATGGGATTGACACTGGCCGCTTTCATTTTGATTAGCACATGGTCAGGCCCGGCCTCAGGTTTCCCGACCTCGCCAATCTCAACCTTGTCCACACTTCCGTAACCGCGAATATAAGCTGCTTTCATGATACTCCCCCAAGATGTGTAGATGTCTTATTTGTTATAATCGGAAACACAAAAAAAGCAAATAAGCGAATGATTGGACAATATCCGGTTTTACACATACCCTGCCCAAAATATCAAAAGCATTATAGGGGAGCATTACCATGTTATTACGGATTATGAAAATTTTATTGATTTTATGCGTTGCGCTGTGGGGACTACTTGGGACATTTGGCAATTTTCACGACTGGAGCGGGACTATAGACGGCGTTGCTGCGACAACATCCATGTCAACATTTGAAGGCGGGACCGAGGACTGGCGCGCGACATCAAACCCGGTAATAATTTTTGTTGGCGCGGCGTTCATTTTAATTTCTAAAATGGTCGCCGGGCTTTTGTGCCTTGTGGGTGCACGTCGGATGTGGACGGCACGCAAAGATGATACGGCGGCGTTTGCACAGGCCAAAACACTTGCCCTTACCGGCTGCGCGGTTGCAATGTTTATGCTGTTCGCCGGCTTTATTGTCATTGCCGAAAGCTGGTTTGGGTTATGGCAATCCAAAGAGTTGCACGACCCTGTGCTCGCTTCCGCCTTTCGTTACGGCGGCATGATCGCATTGATCGCGATTTTCGTTGGGGCCAAAGACGATTAAAGAGACGGCTAGAGCCTTTTCCGGCATAAATAATTCCTTTTACACTTCGCATTTGCTTGCACCCGCCGCGCCTACGCATTAAACATACGAAATTTTGTGCGAAAGGCTGATTCCTGATTATGGGTAAGCGGACAGATATTAAGAGCATACTGATTATTGGGGCGGGGCCGATTATTATTGGTCAAGCTTGTGAATTTGATTATTCCGGTGTGCAGGCGTGTAAAGCTCTCACGGATGAGGGGTATAGAATTATTTTGGTCAACTCCAACCCGGCGACGATCATGACCGATCCCGGCATGGCCGATGCCACATATATTGAGCCGATCACCCCCGAAATTGTCGAGAAAATCATTGCCAAAGAACGCCCCGATGCTTTGTTGCCGACTATGGGCGGGCAAACTGCTCTGAATACGGCTCTGGCGCTTGAAGAAATGGGCGTGCTTGAAAAATACGGCGTCGAGATGATCGGCGCTAAGGCCGACAGCATTGACAAGGCGGAAAACCGTGAGAGGTTTCGCGATGCCATGAGCAGGATAGGGCTGGAAAACCCGCGTGCCGTGATTATCTCCGCCCCGGACGGTGATCTAAACGCAGGTGTCGCCGAAGCCGTGCGCAAATTGCCTGAAACCGGTCTGCCCGCCATTATCCGCCCGGCCTTCACCATGGGCGGCACGGGCGGGGGGGTTGCCTATAACATTGAAGAATTTGAAGATATTATCCGCTCTGGCCTGTCAGCCTCCCCGACCAATCAAGTTTTGGTGGACGAGAGCTTGCTCGGTTGGAAAGAGTTCGAGATGGAAGTTGTCCGCGACAAGGCGGATAATTGCATTATCATTTGCGCCATTGAAAACATTGACCCTATGGGCGTGCATACGGGTGATAGCATCACCGTCGCCCCCGCCCTCACCCTGACCGACAAAGAATACCAAATGATGCGCGACGCCTCTATTGCGGTCTTGCGCGAAATCGGTGTGGAGACAGGCGGCTCCAATGTACAGTTCGGGATTAACCCGGAGGACGGGCGCATGGTGGTGATCGAGATGAACCCGCGTGTGTCGCGCTCCTCGGCTCTGGCGTCCAAAGCCACGGGTTTCCCCATTGCCAAAATCGCCGCCAAACTGGCGGTCGGCTATACCCTGGACGAGCTTGATAACGATATCACTGGAGCTACCCCGGCGGCGTTCGAGCCAACGCTTGATTATGTTGTCACCAAGATACCGCGCTTTGCCTTTGAAAAATTTCCGGGCGCAGAGCCGCTCCTGACCACCGCAATGAAATCGGTGGGCGAGGTCATGTCCATTGGCCGCAATTTCAAGGAAAGTTTTCAAAAAGCCCTGCGCTCCCTGGAGACCGACTTAACCGGGCTTGACGATTTTAGTTTTGATACTTCCCTTGACAATATTGATACGGTGGTGCGGGCCGAACTGGCCCGTCAAACCCCCGACAGATTGCTGGTTGTCGCGCAGGCTTTTCGCGTCGGCTTCTCCGTAGATATGGTTTACGAAATCACCTGTATCGACAAATGGTTTTTGCGCCAGATAGCAGAGATTGTGGAGTGCGAAAACCACATAAAAACCAACGGCTTGCCAGATAATTCTAAAGCCATACTTGCCCTTAAAATGGACGGGTTTTCCGATGCCCGGCTGGCGACTTTGACAGGGCAAAGCGAACAGGAAGTGCGCGAGTTTAGACATGGCCTGGACGTGCGCCCGGTCTATAAACGGGTCGATACTTGCGCGGCGGAATTTGCCGCGAAAACCCCCTATATGTATTCAACCTACGAGCATGCCTCGTTTGGCGGCAAACCCCAATGCGAGAGCCGCCCATCGGGCCGAGATAAAGTTATCATTTTAGGCGGCGGCCCCAACCGGATTGGCCAGGGTATCGAATTTGATTATTGCTGTTGCCACGCCGCCTTTGCACTCGCCGAAATCGGTATTGAAAGCATTATGGTCAATTGTAATCCGGAAACGGTTTCCACCGATTACGACACATCCGACCGGTTATATTTTGAACCGTTGACCGAAGAAGATGTTTTGGAGTTGGTGGCTAAAGAGCGCGAGAACGGTAAATTACTCGGCGTTATTGTTCAGTACGGCGGCCAGACACCGCTGAAACTTGCCGAAGCTTTGGAGGCTAACGGCATCCCGTTACTCGGCACTGACCGTGATGCTATCGACCTAGCCGAAGACCGCGAACGGTTCAAAGCACTGCTACAAAAACTTGACCTGCTCCAGCCCTCCAACGCCATTGCCCGCACCGACGACGAAGCCGCCGCCGGAGCCGCAGAGGTTGGGTATCCGGTAGTTCTTAGGCCATCATTCGTGCTGGGTGGTCGGGCCATGGAAATCGTCGAAAACGAGGCCGATCTGCGCCGTTACGTCTCCGAGGCCGTTAAGGTGTCGGGCAAATCACCGCTGCTTATCGACCAGTATTTACGCGATGCCATCGAGGTGGATGTTGACGCCATATGCGACGGCAAAGATGTATTCGTCGCCGCCGTTATGGAGCATATTGAGGAGGCGGGCGTGCATTCAGGCGACAGCGCCTGTTCATTGCCGCCCTATAGCTTGAGCAAGAAAATCGTGCAGGAATTAGAGCGACAAACGCGGATTTTGGCGCTTGAACTTGGGGTCGTGGGTTTGATGAATGTACAATACGCGGTCAAGGACGATGATATTTACCTGATCGAGGTCAACCCGCGTGCATCTCGCACCGTGCCCTTCGTCGCCAAAGCCACAGGCATCCCCGTTGCCAATATCGCCGCCAAAGTCATGGCTGGGTATAAGCTGTCTGAATTTAACCCCAAGCCCACAATCAAAGGCCAAATTGCAGTCAAGGAAGCCGTGTTCCCATTCGCCCGCTTCCCCGGTGTCGACACCCAGCTTGGCCCGGAAATGCGCTCTACTGGCGAAGTCATGGGCATGGCTGATAGCTTCGGCATGGCCTTCGCCAAGAGCCAATTAGGTGCTAGCGTGGTTCTGCCCGCGTCCGGCACTGCGTTTATTTCAGTCAAAGACCGCGACAAACAATTGATGGTGTCTCTGGCTGAACAATTGATACAAATGGGTTTTGACGTAATAGCAACAGGCGGTACTGCCAAACATTTACAAGCCGCAGGTCTGGATGTGGAGCGGATTAAAAAAGTCTCCGAAGGCCGCCCGCACATTGTTGATGCCATGAAAAACGGCCAAATCGCGCTTGTCTTTAATACCACATGGGGCAAACAGGCCATAAAAGACAGTTTCTCCATCCGCCGCGCCGCGCTTACGGCCGGGATCCCCTATTTCACCACGGCCGCCGGCGCAAAAGCCGCAGTCGCAGCCATCACCGCACTGGCCAAACACGATTACGATGTCATGAGTTTGCAGGATTATGGGTGAGGGTTTAGAGCCGCCTTTGTCAACGGCTCTTGTACTCTTTTATCAACCTATTCGGAAACCATTGTTTGGTGATAGGCTGTAACGCGAGGGTCATTGAGATCGACAATAAAGGCTTTGAGCAAATTAGCCGAACAAATGGCTTCGAACCTTCTATTGCTTAATGTGACCCGCCCAGCCATTTGGCATGCTTTATTGGCTTTGCCGCTTAGGGTCTGATAAATATTCATCACGCCTTGCACCGTTTCAAGTTTAGACGTGTCAACCCGTGTGCTGACACTATTTGCTGAAGACGTTATGGCCGAGGCCGGTATGGCGCCAAGCCCCAAACCAGCTACGAGGGCCGCGCTTATCAGCATATTGACTCTCTTTTGGCGACGTTTAGTATTGTGGTTACGTTTAATTTGCATTTTATGATCTCCATATTGTTCAA
>CAZCUM010000057.1:0-13432 GCA_964502015.1 uncultured Robiginitomaculum sp.
ATGGTGCGGGTGAGAAGACTCGAACTTCCACATCTCTCGATACCAGAACCTAAATCTGGCGCGTCTACCAATTCCGCCACACCCGCACATAGGTAGGACGATGGGCGAAATGCCAGATATGGAGGGGCGGGTCAATGGCTTTTGTGTACCAAACCTGCATCAAATACAATAAAACCGCACGTCTTTGGTAGATTTTACTTGCATTTCTTCCAAATGCGGCGTTTTAATCCCGGCTCAAAACTTGGAACAAGAATATGAGCACATGGTCACCTTCTAGCTGGCGCAAAAAACCAGCCTTACATATCCCGGATGATTATCCGAACCCTGCCCATCTGGACGAGGTAGAAGCCACATTGAGCGGCTACCCACCCCTCGTATTTGCCGGAGAGGTTCGCCGCTTGAAACAACGCCTCGGCGATGTTGCTATGGGCAAAGGTTTTCTCATGCAAGGCGGGGATTGCGCCGAAAGTTTCCGGGAATTTCACCCTGATAATCTGCGCGATATGTTCCGGGTCATGATGCAAATGGCGGTGGTTCTGACTTATGGCGGCGGCAAGCCCGTCATCAAGGTCGGGCGCATTGCCGGGCAATTTGCCAAGCCTCGCTCATCAGCCGTGGAGACCCGCGACGGTATTACACTGCCCAGCTATAGAGGCGACAATATCAACGGCATGGCATTTACGCCTGAAGCCCGCACACCTGACCCTGAGCGTCTGTTGAAATCTTACGGCCAAGCCGCATCAACCCTCAACTTGCTGCGAGCATTTTCCACTGGCGGCTATGCCAATTTGCGCAATATCCACAAATGGACATTGGGCTTTGTCAAAGACAGCCCGCAGACCGAACGCTATAAAGAACTGTGTGATAAGATTTCCGAAGCCATGGACTTCATGCAAGCCTGCGGGGTCACACCTGAAAGCACACCGCAAATGGCGGCCACCGAATATTACACCTCCCATGAAGGCTTGCTGCTCGGCTATGAGCAAGCCATGACCCGCATCGACAGCACCACCGGGCGCTGGTATGACACATCGGCGCATCTGCTATGGATTGGCAATCGCACCCGGCAATTGGACGGTGCCCATATCGAATTTTTCAAGGGCGTGGAAAACCCCATTGCCATAAAAATCGGACCGGAACTTGGCCCGGACGAACTTTTGAGGCTCATTGACACGCTCAACTCTGCTAACGAGCCTGGGCGCATCACATTGATCGCCCGCTACGGTCACGAACAAGTGGCCAAGGAACTCCCGACTTTGGCCCGGGTCGTCAAACGCGCAGGCAAGCATGTGGTCTGGTCATGCGACCCCATGCACGGCAATACACTTAAAACCGCATCAGGATATAAAACCCGGCCATTTGATATGGTGCTGGCGGAGGTGAAAGCCTTTATGCAGGTGCTGCATTCCGAAAACTGCTGGCCCGGCGGTGTGCATTTTGAAATGACCGGCCAAAATGTCACCGAATGTATCGGCGGTGCCAAAGCCGTGCGCGAAGAAGATTTATCCTCGCGCTACCACACCCATTGCGATCCGCGCCTGAACGCCGATCAATCTTTGGAGTTGGCGTTTTTAATCGCAGAAGAATTACGGGCCAATCGGGTGGACGAGCGGGCACTGGCGGTTTAATAATATTTCATTCTAATTACTTCTGTGGCTGAAATTTGTGCCGCCAAACTTGCCAACTGCCCGACGCCGACTATCACCAATGCTAGAACCAGTGCGCGCCATAACCTGGGCATTAAAGTCACCGATATGAAGGCACCCCGGAAAGCCGTTAGAGCCGATACTAAAAATAAAATAGATGGAAACACCCATAGCCCCCATAGCACTTTCTCTGACGGAACAAAAGCGAGCATAATAAACAAGAAAAAAGTAATGAACATATTCGGGATCATTGTAATAAATAAATACCGTTGCCGTTCGACAAAATTCAGCCGCCGACCCCAAACGGGATAAACAGACCCAAGAATAAGGTAAAAAACAATCGTAAAAGGTGGTATAAAACCGTTATACCATTTCGCTAAAGTAAGGCTGGCCTGTTCATAGCTCAGACCATCTGGCAAAATGATCGACCTTGCTTCCATTTGCTGCGCATATGAAGCGATGAGCGGGCTGTTGGCACCACCCCAGAAAAATTGCATCAAAAACACGAGAGCTAAAAGTGTAAACAATAAGCGAAAAGATGGTGTGTACTTACCTTGCCAATCAGAAGTATGAGCCGCAGCATAGTATTTTTTTGGGTTATAAAAACTTACCCATATAGTTTTAAGCCCCTTGATATTGAGGCCAAAAACATCCTCCAGGAAATCATCAAACCCCACCGCACTTGCTTTGACTTGGGTTTTCTGTTGATCAAGTTTCATATACTCCCCTCGCACCATATATACGGAAACACAATATTAATGCCATAAAAAAACCGCCCCGGATTATCCGGGACGGTTCTTTGTTCTAACATACGTGGGAGTATTATTAGAGGTCTTTTAGGGCAGCAGATGCTCTGAACTGCGCGCCGGTTTTGGCTTTGCTCATCATCATTTTACCCGTAGCCGGATTGCGCATTTCGCGCGAAGGACGATGCTTGGCAATAAATTTGCCAAAGCCAGGCAAGTTGACTTCATTACCCTTTTTAAGCTCACCTACAATTGTGCTGGTGAAAGCTTCGCAAAATTCGGCCGCCTGTGCCTGAGTGGTGCCGCAGCTTTCAGCCAATGCGCCTACAAGTTCTTTCTTGTTCATGGGGTTCTCCCTTATAATTTGTTCCGCTCACAATGTGCGAAATCTATCATAAGCATAAAACGTCCTAAGTGGTTAACACAAGGTTAAAACCCACGCTATTTCCCGCTTTTTACGTGATTTTTACCAACATTTTCCCTTGCTTATCCCCGGAAAAAAGTCGCAAAAATGCTTCGGGAGCCTTGTCCAACCCTTCCAAAACCGTCTCTTGCTGCACCAACTTACCTGCCGCCATTAGCGGGCCGAGTTTGGCAAAATATTCGAGGGCATATTTGCTATAGTTAGAGACAATAAAACCCTGCACTTTCAATGACTTACCAACAATTTGCACCAAGTTTGAGGGGCCAGGAACCGGGGTTTCATCATTATAGGCGGAAATCATCCCGCACACAGCCATACGGCCAAATATTTTCATATTGTTCAAGGCCGCTTCCAGCATGATACCGCCGACATTTTCGAAATAAACGTCGATTCCGCCCGGAGCAGCGTTTCGGATGGCTTTTGTCATATTTGCTACGTTTTCGGGATTTTTGTAATTTATGGCCGAATCACATCCATGTGCGAGGAGCCATTTACACTTGGCGTCTGTACCGGCAATCCCGATGACTGTTGCCCCGTCAGCCTTGGCCAATTGGCACACGGTTGAACCAACTGCCCCCGCCGCACCGGAAACCAATACCGTCTCGCCGGGCTGAAATTCGGCAACTTTATACAGGCCCGCATAGGCAGTCAGACCGGGCATACCCGCAACACCGAGATAGGCCTGGGCTGGCAACATATTGGGATCAATTTTTTGCAACATGACTTTACGCATGTCCTCCACATTGGCCGTAAACATCTCGCGCCACCCCAGCATGGTCATAACCCAATCACCAACTTTAAAATCCTTGTGGCCTGAATGTGTGACCTCACCGATTGCACCGCCCTCAAGAGGCTCTCCGATTTGAAACGGCTCGATATAGGTCTTTATCCCGGTCATGCGCCCGCGCATATATGGATCAACACTCATCCAATGGTTCCTAACTGTGATCTCGCCGTCTTTGGCGGGGATGACTTCGGTAGTGGTCATTTTAAAATGTTCGGATGTCGGCAGGCCTTTGGGATAGGCGGTTAGACAGATATTCTTTGTGGTTAAGGACATGCTTGGCTCCATATGCATATTGTTGTATATGGGTAACTAGCACTTGAACACTAGCCCCGTATAGGGGAAAGTGCCTCAACTGGAGAAATAGATGAGCGCGGGAAAATTAAAAATCGGGGTTATTGGTGCCGGCGTTTTTGGCAATTACCATGCCGCCAAATGCGCAACCCATCCCCGCCATGATTTTGTCGGCATTTTTGATCCGGATCATAAACGTGTGCGCACAGCCGCCAAGCGGCACGGCACGAAGGCTTTTGATAATTGCAATACACTGTTGGCCAGTGTTGATGCCGTTGTTATAGCCAGCATTGCCGTACACCACGGCCCTATCGCCGTAGCAGCCCTCAAGGCCGGGTGCCATGTTTTGGTGGAAAAACCTATCGCCAATGATCTTAAATCCGCTCAAACCCAAATAGACCTCGCCCGGAAAAAAAACCTGGTGCTACAGGTAGGCCACCAGGAACGGTTCGTTGCCCGTGCTATTGGTTTGGACAATGCGCCCAAAAAACCGCGCCATATCAAGGCCACCCGTTTTGGCCCTGTAACCGACCGGGGGACGGATGTATCCGTCACTTTGGATTTAATGACCCATGATCTTGATATGGCCATGTGGCTAATGGGGGGGCGCCCTGTCAATATTAGCGGCGAAGCTTTGCGTGTGTATTCAGACACGCCAGACGCCGCGCGGGCCGTTCTTACATTTATGGGTGGTGCCACCGCCCGGTTGGAAGCCTCGCGCTGTGAAGCGGGCCCGGATCGGGTGATGCGTATTGAATATCCGGACGGTTATGTACGCATAGATTTCGTCAATAAAACATTCGAAGACACAACCGGCTACGGGTTTAACCAGGATTTTGCCGCACACCCTTTATCAAAGGACAGTCTTGGCGCTGGTACCAGTTCCTTCACCTCGGCCGTGCTCGACGGCACACCGATTGTCGTGTCCGGGCAAGACGGTCTGAACGCTATGGAAATGGCACTCATAATTGACGAAAATCAACAGGAGAACCCCTCATGAAATTTTTTATTTACGGCCTGATCGGCTTTGTGGTTTTGGCTTTGGTATATGCAGGCTTAAACTGGAAAAACATAAACAGGCTTCTCAAGGTCAATTCACTGTTCGAGGAAGACAAAATCGTCCACAATTTCTCCAATATGAAAGATCTGCTCCTGGCGGATAAGTTGCCAGTATCAGGCACCCAACATATTTGGCCCGTAAGCCTGCAAGCCTTACCGGAAACATTCGCGTCTTTTGGCCTGACCTTGAATGTGGAAGATATTTTGAAAGAGACCAAAACCACGGCGCTTATCGTGGTCAAGGACGGTACAATCCTGTTCGAGGACTATTATCTGGGCACAAATGTTGATGACAAACGCATATCCTGGTCCATATCCAAGTCCTTCGTCTCTAGCTTGGTCGGCATCGCCGTCAAGGACGGGGATATCAAAAATATTGACGACCAGGTAACAGATTATGTACCTGCGCTCAAAGGTTCCGTCTATGAAGGTGCCAGCTTGCGCAATGTTTTGCACATGGCGAGCGGTGCGAAATTTAACGAAGATTATCTCGACAAAAACTCCGACATCAACAAGATGGGTCGAGCGTTGGCTTTGGGGCAATCACTGGATGATTTTGCTGCCAATGTTAAAATTCGCGCCCGCGCACCGGGTGCGGCACGCCAATATTGTTCTATCGACACCCATGTCATTTCTATGGTGTTGCGTGCGGCGACCGGCAAGACAGTACAGGATTATTTTGTTGAAAACCTGTGGGCGAAAATAGGCGCCGGGGCTGATGCGTGGTACACCACGGACGGGGACGGTAATGCTTTTGCCCTGGGTGGTTTGAACATGCGCACCCGCGACTACGCCTTGTTTGGCGAGCTGATGCGTAATAACGGCTTTCGCGGCACTGAAGAGATTATTCCAGCCACATGGGTTGAACAAAGCACGGCAAACACCGCACCATTAGACGCGGAAGGCAATCCCCTGGGTTACGGGTATCAATGGTGGACGCCGGAACGGGCGGACGGAGAGTTTTTCGCGATCGGGATTTATGGTCAATATATTTATGTCAATCCGAAAGCGGGTATCGTCATCGCCAAAAACTCTGCACACCGTGAATTTATGGCCATAGATAAAGTACCACAAGGCCATATCGCCCGCAATATGGAAATGTTTAGGGGTATTGCCGAGCACTTTTCGGACTGGCAACGCAAGTAGCTGTTCACGCTTTTGTTAACTTTAGTTCATCAAAGTCTATTTGCAGCACAGATGCATTTGGGATAGTCTGAAGGGATACGTATAATTTACGAAAACCCTTATTAGGAGCCCCCATGACCAATTTCACCAAAATATCAACACTTCTCGCCAGCGTAGCTGTGCTGGCTATATCCGGTTGCGCCTCGACAGGTAGCGCCAACTCCTCCACGGAAGCCGCCGCTGCACCAACCCAGGAAATGGTCAAAAGCGACGACGCGAAAATGGAACACAAAGACATGAAGTCCGGCGACGGCGATATGAAAAAACATGGCGACATGAAAAAACATAAAATGCACAAAAAACATAAGATGAAGATGAAACATATGGATATGTCGAAAGTGGACATGTCTAAAGTTTCCGACGAATGTCAAACCATGGTCACCAAAATGCAGGAAAAACATAAAGCCATGAAGGAAAAACACATGGCTATGAAAGAAAAACATAAAGCCATGAAAGGCGAAGGCCATGACATGAAAAACATGGAAGGCCATGACATGGAAAAAATGAAGGCCAAACATAAAGAGAAACACATGGCCATGAAAAAAGAAAAACATGAAGCCATGAAAGACAAAGGCCATGACATGAAAAACATGGAAGGCCATGACATGGAAAAAATGAAGGCCAAACATAAAGAGAAACACATGGCCATGAAAAAAGAAAAACATGAAGCCATGAAAGACAAAGGCCATGATATGGAAAAAATGAAGGCCAAAAAGGCCAAATACAAAAAATGCAAGGCCGAAATCAAAGCCGCCAAAACTCATGAGCACTAATTTGTTGTAAACCACCAAAATAGGTATATTTCTGAGAAATGCGCGAACTCCCGTTCGCGCATTTTTTTGTGCGCAAATTATATGCGAGTCCTGCGCTTGTCTTTAAGGGGTAATGGGGTTGGTCGCGTATTAAGGACATAACCTTTTATTTGGAGACCCCATGACTAAAATCACAAAAATGCCAATCCTTATCGCTGGTACCGCCATTTTGAGCTTTGCAGGCTTTGCCACCGCAAGCTACGCCCATCCAAAAAAACACGAAGATATGTCGCAAACCCAACAAACGACTTCACACTCAGATCATAAAGACATGAAAATGAAGGACGAACACAAACCCAAAATGGATATGTCTAAAATGGATATGTCTAAAATTTCTGAGAAATGCCAGACAGTATTGAAGACAATGAATGACCACGACATGAAAAACACGGAAGGTCACGATATGGAAAAAATGCAGGCTAAAACAGCAAAGCACAAAGAATGCATGGCGGAAATGAAACAAGCCATGCCTCATAAGCACTAACATGGTCACTGACCCGATCTCTACTTACCCCTCGTAGATAGATTGGGTTTAACTGGTTGGGCATAGTGAAGCAACTGCGACACTATGTCCAATCGCCTTTAATATTGATTTGCATAAGACGGTTTTACAGATTAGATTAAGATGAAATGAAATCAGACACAAACATATTCAAACGTAAATTCACATCTATTTTTGGCGTCCTGCTCGCTTGGGTTTTCTTGTTGTCCAGTATCGGTTACGCACAACCAGCGTCAACGATACAAACCCTACAAGCCGCACAAAACACTCAAATTTCCACGCCCTCCACCAGTTCAGAAACACAAGGTAGTGCCGAAGAATGCGTTGAAAAAACCAAAACTGACAACTGTTGTCCGAACGACCAACCGCCCCCATGTTCTGGCGATGATAACTGCGTAGACCCCTGTGTCAGCACAGGCGTTACAAGCGCGGTATTGGGCGGAACTACCGGCTTTATCAGCCTGTCACGCACGCCTGTTACCCTCAACAGACCCACCGCGAATAGCGGGCTTGCCTCCTATACCACCTCCCCGCCTCCGCGAGACTAACACCAGGTTTTGTGTGCTTTTGCACGCCTGTATTTCTGTTAATTTTGTTGAGGAAATTTCTCTATGTTTCGTAAATTATTATGGCTGTTTGCCGCACTGTTCTGGGCGATTAATAGCACAATCGCTGTAGCCCAGGTCCCGCTGACATTACCTGAGACGGTAAATCTCGCCCTTAAAATCAATGACCCGAGCGTCGCCGTTTTCGATGAACGTGCGGCGGCCCTTGAAGACCAGGCTATAGCAGAAAGCCAATTGCCTGACCCGGTTTTAAATGCCGGCATCGCCAATTTTCCGCTGTCCAGTTTTGATTATAACCGCGAGCCCATGACCCAGCTTAAATTCGGTATAAGCCAAAAATTACCCAAGGGTGATACATTGGCATTGACCCGCGCCAAACGTCAAACTCAGGCCAAAGACCAACGCCTGCAAAAGGAATTGCGCGAAAGGCAAATCGTCATGGAGGCACGACAAACCTGGCTAACATTGTATTATTGGCGCGAGGCCCGGAAATTAACTGAAGAGAGCCAGCGCAAGGTCGGCGAGCTGGGCGGTGTAGCCGAAGCGGTTTATGCCACCGGGCGCAGCTCCTTACAAGACGTGCTGCGGGTTGATTTAGAGACAACGGCTCTGGCTGCCAAGCTGATCGATATTGACAGAAACCAGGACATAGTGCGGGCGGATATGGAGCGGCTCATCGGGCGCAGTGATGGGCAAAGGCCGATAATGTCCACCTTCCCCGTCCTGCCCCCGGTAAACGGAGAGGCCGATATTCGTATCAATCTCCCGCGCCATCCGTCTATGCAAGTTCTGGGGGCACGGATAGAGACAAAAAGCCGGGATGTGGATTTGGCCAAAGAGCAATACAAGCCCGGATTTGCCTTTAATGCCAGTTACGGCCTGCGCGATTCAAGGTCGGACTTTGGCTCAGTTGGCATCTCGGTGGAATTGCCCTTGTTTTCCAAAAAGAACAAAGACTTCGCCCTGAGCGCCTCAAAGCGGATGCGGGCAGCCCAGAGACTTGAGCGCGATGTACAAGCTTTGGAGCTGGAACGCAGCCTACGCAGAGAATGGGCTCAATATACAAAGCTCGGCGAACGAATAGCGGCTTATGAAAATGACGTATTAATCCGCGCCGAAGAAACCAGCGAGGCCGCCATGAGTGCTTACGAAAACGAGTTGGCGGATTTTTCCGAACTTATCAGGGCCGAACTGGCGGTTCTTGATGTCAAATTAATCTTGCTGCGTTTGCGCATTGAGCGCGTCAAAGCAAAAACCAATCTTTTATACCTAAGTGGAGAGTAAAATGAACTTCTCAAAAATAGCGACAATTACAGCCATATTCATCCTCGGCCTTGGCAGTGGTATAGCAATCAACAAATATCTCCTTGGTGGTGATACAGGCTCTGGTAACACTGCCGCACCTGCCTCGGCTGAAAAAAAACCTTTATACTGGCAAGCGCCAATGGACAAAAGTTTTCGCAGTGACAATCCGGGAAAATCCCCCATGGGTATGGATTTAATCCCGGTCTATGCGGAAGACAATGCTGATGACGACGGCAAAAATCTGGTGCGCATCAACCCGGTTGTGCAAAACAATATCGGTGTGCGCACGGCTATTGTTAGCTCCAGCGACGAGACACCACAAATCGAAACCGTTGGCACCATCCAGATCGACGATGACCGTACATCCGTTGTCGATGTGCGCACAGAAGGCTGGATCGAACGTATGCCCATCAAAGCTGTGGGCGATGAAATTAAAAAAGGCCAATTGCTGTTTCAGTTATATTCAAGACCCCTGGTCAGCGCCCAGGAAGAATATTTACAGGCCCAACGCATGGGCCGGGAAAATCTCGTACGGGCCACCAGATCCCGCCTGTTATCATTAGGTATGAATGCGCGCACCATTGACCGCTTGACCAAGGACGGCAAATCTATCCGCCTGATGAATATATACGCCCCGCAAAACGGTATCGTGACCGTTATGGGTGCCGGAGAAGGTGCATTTATCAAGCCCGGAGTAAATGTCTTGAAACTGGTTGATCTTAAAAGCGTGTGGGCCATTGCCGATGTATTTGAAGACCAGGTTCACCAGGTCAGGCCCGGCCAGGAGGTTATCATGCACATGGGCGGTATGCCAGACCGCGAATGGCGCGGCAAAGTCGAATATATTTATCCAACCGTCAACGCCAAAGCCAGGACGGTACAAGTGCGCATAAGCTTTGATAATAAAGACGGTCTTTTGCGTCCCGACATGTTTGCTAGCCTCATCATTTTAACGGATCACAAAAACGGCGGCGATAAAAATGTTGTCTCCATCCCCCGCGAAGCACTGATTAGAACCGGACGTTCGGAGCGGGTTATTCTGGCGCTCGGCGACGGATTTTATCAACCCGCCAAAGTGGTTTCCGGCCAGGAAATCGGCGATAATATCGAGATTTTATCCGGGTTGCGTATTGGCGAAAAAATCGTGGTATCCTCGCAATTTTTGCTGGATTCCGAAGCGTCATTGCGCGGTACACTATTGCGCCTGACGCCCGAAAATACGTCCGATATGAAGGACATAAACACCGCCCCGCCCATCGGGTTAGCCAAAGGAACTGTAGTCTCCTTAATGAAAGACCACGGCATGGTTACGGTTGACCACGAACCAATAGAAATGCTGAATTGGCCCGCCATGATTATGCAATTTTCCGTCGATAAAGATTTACTGACCGATATTACAGTTGGTGATCTTGTGACAATCTCTGTGCTGAGTACGCCTGATGATAATGACAATTACACCCTCAGCCATATTGAGAAAATGCAAATGCCCAAAACGGACGGGGAGAAAAAACAATGATTGCAGGTCTCATTCGTTGGTCAATTAGCAACCGGGTATTGGTGATATTATTCGCGCTCTTGCTGGCGGCATGGGGGGGATACGCCCTCAAAAAAACCCCGCTGGATGCCATTCCGGATCTTTCCGATGTGCAGGTCATCATCAAAACCTCCTATCCCGGACAAGCCCCGCAAGTGGTCGAAGATCAAGTCACTTATCCTCTAACTACGGCCATGTTGGCCGTACCGGGCGCCGTGACAGTGCGCGGCTATTCGTTTTTTAATGACAGCTTTGTCTATATCATTTTTGAAGACGGAACAGATTTGTATTGGGCACGCTCAAGGGTGCTTGAATATCTGTCGCAAGTCGCTCCCACCCTGCCAGCATCCGCCCGTTCGGCCCTTGGCCCGGATGCTACCGGCGTTGGCTGGGTATACCAATATGCTTTGGTGGACCGCACGGGCGGACATGATTTATCCCAACTGCGCTCCATCCAGGACTGGTTTTTGAAATATGAACTGCAAACCGTCGAGGGCATATCCGAAGTGGCCACCATTGGCGGCATGGTCAAACAGTATCAGGTCGTGGTCGATCCGGAAAAACTGCGTACCTATAATATTCCCTTGGCCAAAGTCCGCACAGAAATCCGGCGCGGCAACCAAGAAACTGGCGGGCGGGTCATTGAAATGGCCGAAGCCGAATACATGGTGCGGGCATCTGGTTATATTAAAGGCATAAAAGACCTGGAAGTTATCCCCCTCGCCGTTACCCCAAAAGGCACACCTATTCTCTTGCGCGACGTAGCAGAAATCCGGCTTGGCCCAGAGCTTAGGCGCGGCATTGGCGAGCTTAATGGTGAAGGCGAAGCCGTGGGCGGCGTTATCATAATGCGCTACGGCGAGAACGCCATGAACACCATCAACCTTGTTAAAGAGAAACTCAAGACACTGCAAAAAAGCCTGCCCGAGGGGGTCGAAATCGTCACGACTTATGACCGTTCCTCTTTGATCAAACGCGCCGTACACACGCTCCAGGAAAAATTGCTGGAAGAATTTATAGTTGTGCTTTTGGTCTGTGCGATATTCCTGTTTCACGTGCGCAGTGCTTTGGTGATTCTGCTTAGCCTGCCGCTCGGTATTCTGATCGCATTTATTGTCATGGGCGGTCAGGGTATCAATGCCAATATCATGTCTTTGGGCGGTATAGCTATCGCCATCGGGGCCATGGTAGACGCGGCCATTGTCATGATTGAAAACATGCACAAACACATAGAACGAACGCCGCTCACCAACGAGAACCGCTGGAAAATAGTCGCAAAAGCTGCGACCGAAGTTGGCCCGGCATTGTTCTTCTCGCTGTTGATCATCACCTTTAGCTTCTTGCCTATCTTCGCCCTTGAGGCCCAAGAAGGACGATTATTCCACCCACTCGCCTATACCAAGACCTATGCCATGGCGGGCGCAGCGTTTTTGTCCGTGACTTTGGTGCCCGTACTTATGGGGTATTTTATTCGCGGCAAAATAGTACCCGAGCATAAAAACCCGGTGAACTGGTTGTTGTTGGTTATCTACCGACCATTCATAAACCTGGTGCTGAAAGCCCCGGTCGCCATGATTTTGGTCGCCTTTCTGATTATGTCCAGTGCGCTTATCCCCCTAAACAGAATGGGCAGTGAATTTATGCCCGACCTGGACGAAGGTGATTTGCTATATATGCCGAGCGCCTTCCCGGCCATCTCAGCTGGTAAAATGTCGCAAATCTTGCAACAAACCAACAAGCTGATCATGACGGTTCCCGAAGTAGAAACCGCCTATGCCAAAGCCGGGCGGGCCGATACGGCCACAGACCCGGCACCTTTGACCATGGTCGAGACCACTATTCGTCTCAAACCAAAAGACGAATGGCGCGAAGGCATGACCACGGAAAAGCTCAAGAAAGAGCTAGACGCGCTGGTACAGGTTCCGAGCCTGACCAATGTCTGGATCATGCCGATTAAAAACCGCATCGACATGCTGGCCACGGGCATCAAGACCCCCATCGGCATTAAAGTCGCCGGGCCGGACCTCGATGTCATTGGCGAAATCGGTCAGGAGATTGAAAAACTGATCAAGGACGTACCCGGTACGGCTTCCGTTTACGCCGAACGTGTCACGGGCGGCCGGTTCGTGGATGTGGACATCAAACGGGAGGAAGCGGCCAGATTTGGCCTTAATGTGGCGGATGTGCAAGCCTTTATACAAACCGCCATTGGCGGCATGACCGTAACGCAATCCGTTGAAGGCCTGGAGCGTTATCCCATCAATGTTCGTTACCCCCGCGAATATAGAGATTCGCTAGAGCGTTTGAAAAACCTGCCGGTTGTCACCAAAACCGGGGCGCAAATACCCTTGTCGCGACTGGTGGATATTTCCATCTCCGGCGGCCCCGGCGTGATCCGCAGTGAAAATGCTCGCCTGAACGGCTGGATTTATGTGGACATATCCGGTGTGGACATTGGCTCATATGTTGTGGACGCAAAAAAGGCGGTCGAAAACCTTGAACTACCAGCCGGATATTCCCTGTCCTGGTCGGGACAGTACGAATATATGGAACGTGCCAAGCAGCGCCTTAGCGT
>CAZCUM010000058.1:0-12079 GCA_964502015.1 uncultured Robiginitomaculum sp.
ATGCTGGCTTGTGCGCGTATTGGCGCGGTGCATTCGGTGGTGTTTGGCGGGTTTTCACCGGACGCATTGGCCGGGCGGATTGTTGATTGCGACAGCACATTTGTTATTACCGCCGATGAGGGTTTGCGCGGTACCAAAAAAGTGCCCCTCAAGGCCAATTGTGATGCGGCGTGCGACATAGCCAAAATTGTCAAAACCGTGTTGACGGTCAAGCGCACGGGCGGGGATGTGAACATGCTCAAAGGCCGGGATGTCTGGCTGCATGAGGCTCTTGAGGGCGTGCCTGATGATTGCCCGCCGGAACCTATGGGGGCTGAAGACCCGTTGTTTATTCTCTATACCTCCGGCTCCACCGGCGCACCCAAAGGTGTCTTGCACACTACGGGCGGTTATTTGGTTTGGGCGGCCATGACCCATGAATATGTGTTCGACCTTAAAGAACAAGACGTTTATTGGTGTACGGCGGACGTGGGCTGGGTGACGGGTCACACCTATATTGTCTACGGGCCTTTGGCCAATGGTGCGACCACATTGATGTTTGAAGGCGTGCCGACCTACCCGGATGCGTCGCGGTTCTGGCAGGTGTGCGACAAACACAAAGTCTCGCTGTTCTACACTGCGCCCACCGCCATTCGCGCTTTGATGCGCGAAGGGGACGGGCCTGTCCACGCTACGTCGCGCAAAAGCTTGCGCATACTTGGCACGGTGGGTGAACCCATAAATCCCGAAGCCTGGGAGTGGTATTTTCGTGTAGTGGGTGAGGAACGCTGCCCCATTGTCGATACCTGGTGGCAGACCGAAACTGGCGGGGCTATGATTGTACCTTTGCCGGGTGCTACTGATATGAAGCCCGGTGCGGGTAGCCATCCATTTTTTGGCATTGAACCTGCTTTGGTGGATGCTGACGGCAATGAGCTTGACGGTGCGGTTGAAGGTAATCTCATCATAAAAGGCAGTTGGCCGGGCCAAATGCGGACAGTGTACGGCGATCACAAACGGTTCTATGAGACATATTTCGCGACTTATCCTGGCACTTATTTCACCGGTGATGGCTGTCGCCGCGACGAAGACGGGTTTTACTGGATCACCGGGCGGGTTGATGATGTGATCAATGTCTCCGGGCACCGCATGGGCACCGCCGAGGTTGAGAGCGCGCTTGTGAGCCATCCGTCCGTGGCCGAAGCGGCGGTCGTAGGTTATCCTCATCCTATCAAAGGCCAGGGTATTTACGCTTATGTGACGCCGACTTTGGGGGCTGAGGTCAATGACGATTTGCGCAAAGCACTGGCCTTACATGTGCGCACAGAAATTGGCCCTATAGCCGCGCCGGACTTAATCCAGTTCGCGCCCGGCCTGCCCAAAACCCGTTCAGGCAAAATCATGCGCCGCATATTACGCAAAATCGCCGAAGATGATTTTGACAATCTGGGCGATACCTCCACTTTGGCCGAGCCGGAGGTGGTGGACGATTTGATTGAAAACAGGATGAACAGGGCGTAGAGGTGATGGGAAATACTTCCTTCCCCCATTTTTTATGGAGGAAGGAAAGGCAGTGTATTTTTTGCAATTGGACTTAATAAATTGACGGAAAACAACAATGAAAACATATTTATTTGTAGCGGCGTTGATGGGGGCAGGCTTAAGCGCCTGCACACCAAAAACCAATTCCCCTGTATCTCCACCTGCTAAAGTTAAAAACTACACCGCCCAGGGATGGGTCTCCAAAACCTTGCCTGAGCTTGTCGATGCCTTAAAAAACAGTGAGGTCAGTTCGGAACAATTGGTCAAAGCCTATCTTGACCGTATCGAGAAAATTGACCGGGCCGGGCCAACACTGCAAAGTGTATTGGCGCTTAACCCTGATGCTTTGGCGGATGCCCGCAAGCTGGATGCGCGCCGTGCTGCGGGGGAGGTTTTGGGGGCTCTGCATGGTGTTCCGGTCTTGATCAAAGATATATTGGAAACCAAAGACAATTTGGCCACCACGGCAGGAGCGTTGGCGCTCAAGGACAATATTACGGGACGAGATTCGCCCTCTGTCGCTGGCTTGCGAGCAGCAGGGGCGGTGATACTTGGCAAAACCAATCTCAGCCAATGGGCCAATTATCGGTCTAACAATTCAATGAGCGGCTGGTCGGCACTGGGCGGACAAGTGCGTAACCCCCATATGCTTGACCGCAATCCGTGCGGCTCAAGCTCCGGGTCCGGGGCCGCTATGGCAGCGTCTTTGGCGGCGGCAACTGTGGGTACCGAAACCAATGGCTCGATCATTTGCCCGTCCACGGTGAACGGTATTGTCGGGTTTAAACCGACGGTCGGACTGGTATCACAGCAATATATTGTGCCCATATCCTCGACCCAGGACACGGCAGGCCCCATGACCAAAACCGTCAAAGGTGCGGCAATGATGCTGGAAGCTATGGCCACAGGTGCGGCTAAAACTGATTATGTCGGGGCTTTGGACGCGGATAAATTACAAGGTGCGCGCATTGGTGTGCTTCGGTTTTCGGACGGCTCCAACGCTGATATTATCAAATTGTTTGATCAGGCTTTGGCAGATATGGAACAGGCCGGGGCCATACTTGTGGAGATTGATAATTTTAAGCTTGCAGCGGATAATTTTGGCACCAAGTCCGGTAAAGTGTTGAAATACGAGTTTAAAGCCACCATCAACGCCTATCTGGCCGAGGCAGCACCCGCTGTGCAAACCAGAAACCTGACGCAGTTGATCGCCTTTAACAAGGCGCACGCAGATGCGGAACTGGCCTTGTTTGACCAAAGTATTTTTGTTGATGCCGAAACTTACGGCCCGCTGAGCGATGGGGACTATCTGGACGCCCTGGAGGCAGTGTTGTCGGCCACACGTGAAAACGGGATTGATGCACTTTTGGCCGATCACAAGGTCGATATTCTTGTGGCACCGTCCGGGCCAATACCGGGGCGTGTTGATCCGATTAACGGCGATATATGGCCGGACTGGGCCGGGGCCGGGTATTTGGCCGCTATTGCTGGCTATCCCCACCTCAGCGTCCCCATGGGTGATGTTCACGGGCTTCCCGTCGGCTTGTCATTTATAGGCGCTCAAGATATGGACGCAAATGTCTTGTCCTTTGGCTATGCCTATGAGCAAAAAACCAGTAAACGAATAGAGCCGCAATACCTGTCTTCTGCCGAAGACCGCCCCGAAATCGCCAAATCTATGCAGCGGTGAAGTCTATGCAGAGGTGAAGTCTGTGCAGCGGTAAACCTAGATAAACCACGCAAGCTAATCTTATTGGATGTGCATTTAAGTGTTGACATGTATTTGCGCCAATGTATTAGCGTGCTAATACGATATATTTGACTGTGAGCAAGAAAATGAACGCACAAAAGCAATATTTCAAACGCCGGGCGCAATTGTCCGAGGCTTTGTGCTTGGCCAAAAATGCGGCCGAGATGGAACGGTTTTTGGTGGACTTGTGTACACCCGCCGAATTGCGGGCCATATCCGAGCGCTGGTATGTGGCAAAATTGCTGGACAAGGGCGAGTTGTCTTACCGGGACATAAATGCGCAAACCGGGGTCAGTACAACCACCATCGGCCGGGTGGCCAGGTTCTTGAAAGAAGAGCCGCATCAAGGCTACCGGGCTATTCTTGACAGATTGAAAGGTATAAAAAATGACCGATAGACTACGCATTGCCGTACAAAAAAAGGGCCGGTTGGCGGACGAAAGTTTTGCTATGCTCAAAAAATGCGGCCTGAATTTTTCCGTGCGCGGCGACGGCCTGTTGGCGCGGGTCAAAAACATGCCCATTGATCTGTTGTTGGTGCGCGATGACGACATCCCGAATTTTGTCGCTAGCGGCGCTTGTGATTTTGGCCTGGTCGGTGAAAACGTATTTGCCGAAGAAGTGTTGGCGTTCGGGGGCTTGGACATTGCCATCGTGCGCAGGCTTGGATTTTCGCGGTGCCGTTTATGTTTGGCGGCAGACGAGGACGGGCCGATACAAAGCCCCCAGGATTTAAACGGCACAAAAATCGCCACCAGCTACCCCGGTGTTTTAAATGCTTATCTCAAAGACAACGGCATCAAGGCTGCGTGCGTGGAAATGAAAGGCGCGGTAGAGCTGGCCCCACGCATCGACATTGCTGATGCTATCTGTGATCTGGTGTCCTCTGGCGCTACACTTGAAGCTAACGGGCTTGCACCCTTTGCGACGATTTTGGAAAGCGAAGCGGTGCTGATCGGCTCTAGCCGAAAGCTTGGCCCCAACAAACAAGCTATTTATGACCGCTTGCTCTCGCGCATAGACGGGGTGATCCGTTCCAAGGATTCAAAATATATCATGCTCAATGCCCCGCGAAGGCAAATTGATGCCATCACAAAAATTTTGCCGGGTTCCGATGCGCCGACCATCATTCCTCTGGCGGGCAGTGGCGACCTGGTAGCCGTGCAGGCCGTGTGTACGGAGAACGTGTTTTGGCAGACATTGGAAGATTTAAAAGCCGCAGGAGCGCGGGCCATCCTCGTCCTGCCCATAGAAAAAATGATGAATTGATGATGCAGGTTTTACAGTGGCAAAAATTATCACCTAGCGAGCAGACGGCGGCGATTGCCCGCCCGGACATGCTCGCGGACGCGAAAATCTCTCAAAGCGTAGCCGATATATTAGAGACGGTACGCACAGATGGTGACGCGGCATTGCGAATATATACCAAACGTTTCGACGGTGTTGATCTAGCGGATATGAAAATACCTGCTGACGATTTAAAGCAAGCATGGGCGGATTTGCAAAACGCAGATAAAGCCGCCATGCAAATGGCCAAGCACAATATCGTTGCTTTCCACACCGCCCAATTGCCGGACGCGGTAGAGGTGGAGACCATGCCCGGCGTCGTGTGTCGCCGCGAGCCGAGGCCGCTGGATAGCGCCGGGCTTTATGTGCCGGGCGGTTCTGCGCCTTTGGTGTCCACATTGATGATGCTGGCGATACCCGCAAAAATCGCGGGCGTAACCAAGCGCATTGTCGCAACGCCGCCGGGCGCGGACGGTAAGGTCAATAGCGCTATTCTGGCGGCCGCCTATTTGTGCGGTATAGAAGACATATACATGGTCGGCGGTGCGCAAGCTATTGCCGCTCTTGGATACGGAACCGAGACCATTCCAAAATGCGCAAAAATATTTGGCCCCGGCAATGCTTATGTGGCCGAAGCCAAAGCGCAAATCTCGGCTAGTATGGGCGGCCCGGCTATAGATCTGCCCGCCGGGCCTAGCGAAGTACTGGTTCTGGCCGACGACAATGCAAGCCCGATATTTGTCGCGGCGGATTTGCTGGCCCAGGCCGAGCATGACCCTTTGGCCCAGGTCATATGTCTGTGCCGCTCGCAAAGCTTTGCCGACGGTTTGAACCAGGAGATTACCCGCCAGCTTGCCGGTTTGCCGCGCAAGGACATTGCTAGAAAATCCTTGGACAATGGGCGCATACTTATTGTGAACGGTTTGAGCGATATGGTGGACATCACTAATACCTATGCGCCGGAACATTTAATTGTCCAGATCGACAACCCGGATGCCATCACCGCAAAAATCCAGAGCGCGGGCTCGATATTCCTCGGCCCGTGGACACCGGAATCTGTTGGTGATTATGCCAGCGGCACCAACCACACCTTGCCGACATTTGGCGCGGCGCGCAGTTATAGCGGGGTGGTGGTTGAAAGTTTCATGAAATTTATCAGCGTGCAAAAACTAAGCCGTGCAGGTCTCGAAGCCTTAGGGCCGTGCGTAGAACGGTTGGCGGCATTGGAAGGGCTGGACGCTCACAAACGGGCAGTGCGTTTGCGCCTCGAAATGGGTTTGGAGACGCGATCATGAGTAAATGGCCCGATACAATTGCCCGCAGGGCGGTGCTTGAGTTTCAAGCTTACGCGGCGCGAGGCGGAGCGACCAATGCCTTGCACCTTGATGCCAATGAAAGCCCGTGGTCACCACCGCCCGTACAAGGCACGGGCGGGTTTAACCGTTATCCCCAACAACAACCCGCAGGTTTGCGCGCCCGGCTGGCAGATTTATACGCAGCCAGACCAGAACAAATAATGGTCGGGCGCGGGGCGGACGAAGCCATTGAGATTTTGTTACGCACATTTTGCGAAGCAGGCGAGGATAATATCTTGGTGTGTCCGCCCACATTTGGCTATTTTTCTACATGTGCCAATATTCAGGGCGCAGGCGTGATCGAAGCGCCTTTGCGTGCCGATTTTTCCTACGACGGAGATTTGATTAATGACAAAATCCGGGCGTCAGGGCCGGGTTTGAAAATAGTTTTCTTGTGTTCACCCAACAACCCGACCGGCAATGTTATTGATGGGAAAACCGTTTTGGGTTTATGTAAGAACTTCCCCCAGACCCTGATCGTCATTGACGAAGCTTACGGGGAGTTTTCTAGCGCCGACAGTTTTTCCGGGCAGATAGATGCATACCCAAATTTGGTGGTTCTGCGCACCTTGTCCAAGGCTTATGCCTTGGCGGGTGTACGGGTCGGGGTGGCCATAGCTGATCCGCGTATTATCACGCTGATGTTGAAAGTTTTGCCGCCTTATCCAATCCCGCGCCCCGTAGAACAGGCCGTCATGGCAGCATTAACCCCGGCGGCCATGCCTGTCCATGGGGCCAGGTTAGAGCTGTGGAAATCCGAACGGGAACGTATGGGCAAAGCCTTAAAGGCGTCGCCCTATGTTAGAGAAATATACCCGTCCGAGGCTAATTTTTTATTGCTGGACATTGAGGAGGACGAGAAATTATTGCGGGCTTTGGCAAAGTATCAGGTGAAAATTCGAGATTTTCGCAGCACCCTACCGGGCAAAATGCGCCTGAGCATTGGCAGTCCCGAGCAAAACGATATTGCCCTGTCCGCCTTTGGTGTTGCTGTGAAAGCAAGACGGGCAGCGCGCATTGGCGAGGCCCATAGAACCACCAAAGAAACCGATATTGCCGTGCGGGTTAATCTGGATGACAGTTCTGGCACGTCCATAGATACTGGCATCGGGTTTTATGATCACATGCTCGGTGCATTAGCCAAGCACGGCGGGTTTTCTCTGGTTCTGTCCTGCGCAGGCGATTTGGAAATTGATACCCACCACACTATTGAAGACTGCGCCTTGGCACTTGGCACAGCGCTTTCGGATGCCCTTGGTGACAAGGCGGGCGCAGGGCGTTTTGGCGCCTACATACCAGTATTAATTCCAATGGACGAAACATTAGCCAAGGTCGCCGTGGATTTATCCGGGCGGGCGGCCATGGTGTTTGAGGGGGAGTTTCCGAGCGACATGGCCGGAGAATTCCCGGCCGAAATGTGTCCGCATTTTTTCGAAAGCCTGGCACAAACTTTGGGCGCATCACTTCACATAGAGGTGAGCGGCACCAACACACACCATATGATCGAGGCTTGCTTTAAAGGCCTGGGCCGCGCCCTTGCGCCTGCGTTTAAACGCGAAGGCACAGACATCGCATCGACCAAAGGGGTGCTGTAATCATGTTGGCAATCGTGGATACGGGGTGCGCCAACCTGGCTTCGGTCGGCTTTGCCTTTGAGCGCCTGGGTGTGCGTAAAATTATCACCCGGGACGCGGAGATTATTCGCAGCGCCGACCATGTTATTCTGCCCGGTGTCGGGGCTTTTGACTATGCAATGGCGGCCTTGCACGCACGCGGTCTTGTAGAGGTTTTGCAAAACCTGACCCAGCCCTTAATGGGGATTTGCTTAGGTATGCAGATGTTGTTTGAACGTTCCCAAGAAGGTGTTGCGGACGGGTTGGGCCTGATAAAAGGCGACATCAAGCGCATGGATACGCACGGCTTGCCAGCGCCGCATATGGGGTGGAACAAGCTGAAAAATATCACGGATGATCCATTGCTGGACGGGGTAAAGTCCGGAGATTATGTGTACTTTGTCCATTCCTTTGCCGCTCCGGTTCAAGACGAGACCGTTGCGTCCACAAGCTACGGCCAAGCATTTAGCGCGGTGGTGCGCCGAAGAAACATAAAGCAAAATATTTATGGCTGTCAGTTTCACCCGGAGCGCTCAGGCAAGACGGGGGCGCGTATTCTGGCAAATTTCCTAAAGGTGAAATCATGATTATTCCGGCGATAGATTTAATGGACGGCGGCTGCGTACGCCTGCTCAAGGGTGATTTTGCCCAACGGACAAATTACAGTGCCGACCCCCTGGACACGGCCAAAGACTTTGCCGCCGCCGGTGCGAAAATTTTACATGTGGTTGATTTGGACGGGGCCAAAAACCAACGGGCCGAGCAATCCGGTCTGGTTATAGACATCGCGAAATCCGTGAACATGAAAGTACAAACCGGCGGCGGCTTGCGCACTATAGAACAAATTAAACACCTCCTGGACGGCGGAGTGGAGCGGGTTGTCATTGGTTCATTGGCGGTGAAAAATCCCGATTTGGTCAAGGCGTGGATGGGCGAATTGGGTGCGGAAAAATTTGTTCTGGCCATAGATATATTCGCGGGTTTGGACGGTACGCCGCGCCCGGCCACCCACGGCTGGACGGAAACCTCTGATCTGTCTTTATGGCAGGTCATCGACAGTTTCAAAGATGCCAACCTCAAAACCATACTGGTCACCGATATTGCCCGCGACGGGGTTTTACAAGGCTCCAATGTGGCACTTTACCGGGAAATTTTAGCAAAATTTCCAGATTTGGACTTGATCACATCGGGCGGTGTCGGGTCTCTGGAAGATGTGCGACAACTCAAAGCTTTAAACCCGAAAGGCATTATCATTGGCAAAGCATTATACGAGAATAAATTCACGCTCAAACAGGCGATCAAATGTTAGCCCGGCGCATTATTCCGTGTCTGGACGTGAGGGGGGGGCAGGTGGTCAAGGGTGTACAATTTCGCAATCACGAAATTGTCGGCGGTATTCTAGACCTGGCCCTTAGATACCGGGACGCGGGCGCGGACGAGCTGGTGTTTTACGACATCACCGCCAGTGTTGACGAGCGCACCATCAGCCCGGACTGGATCAACAAGGTTTCTGCCGTGCTGGACATCCCGTTTTGCGTGGCAGGCGGGATTAAATCAATTACGGCGGCACGGGCAAGACTGGAGGCAGGGGCCGATAAAATATCGGTCAATTCCCCCGCGCTCATGCGGCCGGATTTAGTCAATGATCTCAGCGCCGCGTTCGGGTCGCAGTGCGTGGTTGTCGGGATTGACAGTTTTGAAGATGGGGGCGCATACCGGGTGAAATCTCATACGGGGGCAGAAGATGCGACCCGCGATACCGGGCGCGATACTCTGGAGTGGGTCAGCGAAGTCATTGAACGCGGGGCGGGGGAAATCGTTCTGAACTGTATGAACAGGGACGGGGTAAGACGCGGTTATGATATAGAGCAATTAAAGGCAGTGCGCGAAATTTGCAGCGTGCCACTGATCGCGTCGGGCGGGGCTGGCGAGGTGTCGCATTTCGAAGATGTGTTCAAATTGGCCGGGGTGGACGGTGCATTGGCGGCCAGTGTGTTTCACAAAAACATTCTCCCCATCCCGATGCTTAAATCCGAGCTAAAATCCAGAAATATAGAGATACGCATATGAATGTAGATTTGGAAAAAGTAAATTTCAGCAAAGGTGGGGGCCTGGTGCCAGCCATTGTCCAAAACGCCGATACCGGACAAGTGTTGATGCTGGGCTATATGAACCTAGAGGCGCTGACAGCCACACGCGAGAGCGGACTGGTGACATTTTACAGCCGCTCGCGGGACGTCCTGTGGCGCAAGGGCGAAACCTCCGGCAACACTTTAGCTTTGGTGGATATAAAACTGGATTGTGACCAAGATACATTACTGGTGCAAGCCCGCCCGGCTGGCCCCACATGCCACATAGGGACAATCTCCTGCTTCGGTGCAAAAGGCCCGCAAGGATTTGGTTGGCTGGGCGCGCTATCAAGCCTGATTGAGGTGCGAAAAACGGCATATCCGGCTAGCTCCTACACCGCCAAACTTCTGCACGGCCCGCTGACCAAATTGGCGCAAAAGCTTGGCGAGGAGGGGGTGGAAACGGTCATCGCCGCCTTGTCGGAGACGGACGACGAGTTGCTCGGAGAGGCCGCTGATCTGCTTTATCATCTCATGGTTTTGCTCGCCGCCAGGGATTTGTCACTGGCGGATGTTGTTACCAAACTGCAATCCCGGCACAAAATATAATAAAAATCACCTGACGCGTACCATATTCCCCGCTAGTATTTAAAAAAAACTAGGGGAAATTTATGTCATCTCAGAGCGTGGTCTTGATCACTTTGGTGATTTATAAAATTGTATTGCTCGGCATCGGGTTTTGGGCCTCCAGACGCGTGCATTCTGAAAGCGATTTTTTTATTGCCGGAAAAGGTGGTGCTGGAAGTGGCCAAACTGCTGGCCAAAACGGAGGCCAAACTGCTGGTCTGGGGCCGTGGGTGGCCGGACTGTCCTATGCAGCGTCCACATCCTCCGCCTGGGTTTTGCTGGGCTATACCGGGTTTGTGTTTACGGTCGGGCTGAAGGCTCTGTGGTTGATCCCCGGAATTTTCGGCGGCTATGTTTTGACGTGGCTGGTCATGGGGCCGCGTTTGAATGCTGAAACGGCTGAGCGCGGCCATATCACACTGGTAGATTTTCTGGTCGCAGATATAGGCAAGGTCTGGCGTGGGCGCATTGCGGCGCTGGCGGCATTGCTGATCATTTTTTGCTTTGTGTTTTATGTCGCGGCACAGTTTCAGGCCGCAGGCAATGCGTTTTCGTCAAGTTTCGGGCTTGGGGTGACAAAAAGTGTGATCATAGGTGCGGTGGTTATTGTGGCTTACTGCCTGATGGGCGGGTTTTGGGCCGCCAGCATTACCGATAGTCTGCAAGCTTTAGTCATGGTTGGGGCCTGTATATTGGTGCCGGTCGTCACCATCATGGCTGCGGGCGGAATGGGTGCGGTGCTGGATATTTTGCATGTTCAAGAGGCTCCGGCCTATTTTCAATTGTCAGGTGGGGCGCTGGGGGGCGCGTTTGGGATTGCGGCTATTGGCGGTGCGCTTGGCTTATTGGGCACTGGGCTTGGTGCCGCCGGGCAACCACAATTGTTAAACAGGATTATGGCGGCCAAAGACCGCAAGGCCCGTCTGCTTGGGGCCGCAATCACCATCGGGTGGGGGACAGTGGTATTTGTCGGCGTTACATGGCTGGCATTGGCGGCGCGGGCATTGTTGCCTGGCACCGAGCCAGAGCAAATTTTCTTTGCCACCGCAGAGGCTTATTTGCCGCCCATATTGGCGGGCATTGTGTTGGCAGCATTGCTGTCCGCCGTTATGTCAACGGTAGATAGTCTGCTGCTGGCGGCGGCCTCGGCTATATCCCATGATCTGGGCATGGCGCGGCTCATACCCAAAAGCATCAAAAAAGGGCGCAAATTACTGGCCGGGCGCCTGGCTATGGTCGGTGTTGCTATCGTGTCTGTGGCGCTGACATTGGTGGTGCCAGATACGATTTTTGACCGGGTTTTGTTTTCCTGGGTGGCTCTGGGTGCGGCGCTGGGCCCGACGGCATTGGTACGCTGTTTTGGTTGGCGAGTATCGGGGCCGTATGTGTTTTTTGCCATACTGTGCGGGTTCGGTATTGCAGTAATTGGCTCAGGCTTGGGCGGTATTTCGGCAGATATAGGGGAAAAATGGGTGTCGTGGGGTGTCGGGCTTGCACTGCTTTGGTTCGGAAAAAAGCGCACACAGCAACAGATAAATTAACTTGCGCTTAAAATTTTTACGTGTATAGAGCCGTTAGATTTTAAAATTTGGTAGTCGTGAGTCTATATATTGTTTTTCTAAGTGCCTAAAAAGTGTGTCTGTGCAAACAGACGTTGATCTCACGATCTTCCATACGTTTTTACAAGTCCTAAGTCCTTCAATTCCAGCTTTTAATCTCTACTTGTCTCTTGCCGCTTTGCCAAAGTGGTGGGGGTTTTATACATACTCAATTTAAGGAGAACGACATGGCAACTGGAACAGTTAAATGGTTTAACGGAACTAAAGGTTACGGATTTATCGAGCCTGATGATGGCGG
>CAZCUM010000059.1:0-11625 GCA_964502015.1 uncultured Robiginitomaculum sp.
AATTTGGTTTTTTGCAACATATTGTCTTTCCACACAGGCACTTACACCATAAATTTGGGCATTTCACCTATTTCTGTCGATTCAGAACAAAATCAACACTAGCCTTTAATATGTCAGCTTTATGTCCGTAGGGCTCTAGAGCCGTTTTCGCCGCATCGCCCAGCTCTTTGGCTTTGGTTTTGGCACCGTCAAGCCCGTGAATGGAGACGAATGTGGCCTTTCCGAGACCAAAATCCTTGCCCGTTTGCTTGCCCATAGTCGTACTGTCACCCTCAACATCCAAAATATCGTCACGGATTTGAAAGGCCAGGCCGAGAGCATTTGCAAACACACCAAGATTGCGCAAATCATCCTCATCTGCCCCCGCCAACCGCCCACCAGCAATGACCGCATAATGGATGAGCGCCCCGGTTTTTAAGGCCTGTAACTGGGTGATCAAGGCTTCGTCTTGTTGGGAAGACCCGGCATATATATCAATGACCTGGCCACCAATCATACCGTGCGTTCCAGAACTTGCGGCCAGATCACTGATGAGTTTTAACCGGATTTCTGCGTCCGGGTGTATGTCTTCCTGGGCCAAAATTTCAAAGGCCAAGGTCAATAGCGCATCACCAGCCAGTACGGCCATAGCGTCGTCGTAAGCTTTATGAACCGTGGGTTTTCCGCGCCTGAAATCATCATCATCCATACACGGCAAATCATCATGGATAAGCGAATACACATGCACGCATTCAAGTGCGGCGGCGGCTTGCCAAATCCCTGATCCATCAAAATATGACCCATCATAACCAAGCATTTGCGCCGTTTCGATCAGCAAAAATGGCCGCAGTCTTTTGCCACCTCCAAGCGCACCATAGCGCATAGCTTCCATAATCGGTTTTTGCGGCCCGGCCGGTTCAGGTAAAACCTGTGCCAATACCGTCTCCATTTTTGTGGCAACACGGTTCAGTCGGGTTTGAAATCTGTCGGTAGTCGGGGCCACATCAGCCTTCGCTATCCAGTGGTTCTGTGCTTAATTCACCGCCGTCACCAAGCACGATTTTATCGACTTTAAGCTGGGCGGCTTTCAGTTTTCCCTCGCAGTGTTTTTTAAGCCGCGCACCGCGCTCATATATATCTATGCTTTCTTCCAGGGGCGCATCGCCGCGCTCCAATTTCGCGACAATATTCTCAAGCTCGGACAAAGCGTCTTCAAAACTTAAATCTTTAATGTTATTGTGGTCGGTCATGTTTTTTCCTGAGTTCTCTCATAACGCCGATAACTCCAGTGTAAATCACCATGGTCTTCAACGCAACGAAATCCGTATTTCTTGAGGGCCGGGCGCATCATGCGGTTAAACCAGCCGTGGGCAGCGACAAATACCGTTTTACCGCCCTGGGCTTGTTTGGATAATATCTCCGCCGCTTTATCAGCCCGCAGCCGGGCTTGGGCCTGGCTTTCTACTTCGCCGGAAAACCCCATCATCCAGCATATGCGCGATAAAACGCCCCAAGTTGGTGGCTTCAAGCGGATATAGCCTAGATTGGGCGGTGGTAATCCGGCCTCTATCATCAAGGGTTCCAGCCTGTCAGGCGGTGCATCTTTGGCCAAAGTGGCCGTTTCCACGGCTCTGCGCAGGGGGCTGGATATAACAATATCCGCACTTCTGGCCAAACTCTTTATGACCCCGGGCGCGTCCTGACCTGGCGTCAACCCGCCCTCATCATACAGACCCCACCAGAATTTATACCCGCGCCAGTTCATCCGCGTCTTGCGCGACAATTCCGGCTCGCCGTGGCGGACGAGGATTATAATATCGGGTTTTGTCACAATTTGATGAAAATCCGCCGGCCAGGACAACGCAGATTTTCGGTTTTGTCGCATTTATTGAAGGAAACCATCATCAGTTGCGCCTTGCCGATCACATAATCAAAAGGCACGAAACCAGGACCGGCAGGTGCGCGGCTATCCTCGGAGTTGTCGCGGTTATCGCCCATAAAGAACAGCTTTCCGCCTGGAATGATGAACGGCCCTCTATTGTCAAGCGGGTAGTTGTCATAGCGCTCAAATATACTGTGGCCGCGTTTTTCGCCCGGCAATTGTTCGGCGTATTGTGTGACGTCTTGCACCAGGCCTCTGTGCTCACGGTAGGAAAACTTGTCCTCTACCGTTCGTTCAATCAATTTTCCATTTAAATATAAACGCCCCCGCCTTGTCTCTACGGTATCTCCTGGCAAGCCGATCAAGCGTTTGATCATGATCACACCGGATTTGGGAGAGCGAAACACCACAACATCGCCGCGTTTGGGGTCACGGGAAAACACGCGCCCGTCCGGTAGTGGCATTTTGCGAAATGGCCATGCCAAAGATTCCCGCGATATACCGTAATAGGCTTTGTTAACAAAAAGCCGGTCTCCGACCTCCAGGGTAGGTTGCATGCTTTCTGAAGGGATTTTGAAATGCCCAAAGAATAAATTGAAAAACAGCAAGAGAAAAATACCCAGCCCGGCGAAAAATTTGGCTTCCTCGACTATGACTTGTTTGCGGGTTTTTGGCGCATCTTCTTGCCCATCAATACCTGACCGGGTTTTGGATTTCTTTGACATATCACCTCTTTGTTTAAGGACGTCGTTATCTATGATAATTTTCCACATTACAATCAAATATATTTCCTGTAATACACGAGCCTATGAAAAAGCTTTATATCTGTATTCTGCTGCTATCTTTTAGTTTGAGTGCATGTTTTACGCCGCCGGCTCTCAACCGTGCGCCAACACTGGCGGGCAATTACGTGCTTGACCCTGCCCATGCCAGTGTTGTTTGGCATATTTCCCATGTTGGGCTCTCAAATTACACGGCCCGGTTTGACCATATTCGAGGCACGCTTGCCTTTGACCCCGAAACCCCTGCCAACAGCACGGTGGATATTAGCATTGATCCGCTGAGCGTCAGCACGGGCGACCCTGAATTCGACAAAACCATTGGCAATGATTATTTCAAAGCCGGTAAATTCCCGCACATCCGTTTCATATCCACATCTATCAAGATTACGGGCGAGAATACGGGCATCATTATCGGTGATCTTGATTTTCGCGGCGTAAAAATTCCCGTCTCCCTTGATACCATATTCAACGGTGCGGGGAAATCTTTTGGTCATAAAGGCAAAACCCTGGGGTTTTCCGCAACCGGTACGCTGAAACGGTCGGATTTTGGCTTAAACAATTTACTAAATTTTGGCATTGGCGATGTAATAAGCCTCACCATTGAGGCCGAGTTTAACGAGCAATAAATGGCCGAAATCTTACCAACCAATATAAACGGATACACCAAAGCGGCCAAAATACTTAAGGGCGGAGAACTGGTCATATTGCCCACAGACACGGTGTACGGCCTGGCGGCGCGGGCCGACGACCCGGCTGCAATCGCCAAAATATACCGGGTCAAGCGGCGCCCTCAAGCCAAGGCATTGTCCGTAGTGGTGTTTGCGCCAAAACACGCAAAAAAACTTGTAAAAATTTCACCTTTGGCTCAAGCCTTGATGGACAAGTTTTGGCCTGGGGCTTTGACCCTGGTGCTACCAGCCCGCCGAGGGGCGCAGACTTTGGCCGTAAGATGCCCGGATATAGGTTGGATACAAGCTTTTACAAAATTGGGTTTCACGGAACCATTGGTCTTGCCGAGTGCCAACACGTCCGGGCTTCCTGCCCCGGTAACAGCGGCGCAGGCACAGGCGGATATTGGCAATAAGGTCGCGCTGATTCTTGACGGCGGGGTGTGTAAAAGCGGGCAGGAATCGACCATAATTGCAGTGGAGGGCGACCATTTAAAATTGTTACGCGCGGGAGCAATTGCGCCCGAGGCCTTTGCGGAATTTGGTCTGGTAGCGTCATGAATACTGCGAAAACCATCTCAGACTTAAAATCCGCATTACCCGATAAAAGCTGGACACAAGATGCGCAAAAAATCGCGCCTTTTCTGCGAGAATGGCGTGACCGCTGGCGCGGTGATACGCCGCTCTTGCTTTTACCTGCAACAACAAAGGAGGTTGCGGCGGCGGTCAAAATATGTGCGCAGCGTAAAACTCCGATTACGGTTCAGGGGGGCAATACGGGTCTGGTCGGGGGACAAATCCCCAAAGGCGAGATTTTATTGTCCACGGTGCGGCTGGACACAATCCGCGCAGCCGACACAGATAACATGCATATGATCTGCGAAGCTGGCGTGAGCTTACAGATGGTGCAAGCGGCGGCGGATAATTTGGGTTTGAAATTCCCCTTGTCTTTGGCGTCCGAAGGTTCGTGTACCGTAGGCGGCAATCTGGCCACAAATGCGGGCGGGGTGCATGTGGTGAAATACGGCACGGCCCGCGCCCTGACATTTGGCGTCGAAGCCGTGCTGGCGGACGGCAGTGTTTTTGATGGGCTGGGCTCCTTGCGCAAAGACAATACTGGGATTGATTTGTCGCAAATTCTGATCGGCGCGGAAGGGGCGCTCGGCATTATAACGGCGGCCAGCTTGAAACTGTTCCAAAAACCGAGGGACAGTGTCCGGGCGCTGGTCGCAGTGGATAGCCCCGACACCGCTTTGGCGTTGCTGGCGTTGGTGCGCAGTGGTGACCGCTTGTCTATGTTCGAACTTATCCCGCGCCTAGGTCTGGAATATGTCACGGAATATATGGTCGCCCACAATGACCCGTTCTCAAGCCCACATCCTTGGTATGTGTTGATCGAATGGGAGTTTTTTGATAATGAAAACCCGCAAGGTTTTGCGGAAAATATTTTGGTGCAAGCCACCGAAAATAGCTTGGTACGAGATGCAGTTATCGCCAACAGCCAAGCTCAGTCTACGGCACTTTTGGCTTTGCGCGAACATTTATCTGCGGCGCAAAAACCGATTGGGGCCACGATTAAGCACGATATTTCTGTCCCCATTGCCAAAGTGCCAGTGTTTATTGACCGCGCCAATGCCGCCGTAAGCAAATATGTCACAGACTGCCGCCCCTTGCCCTTCGGTCATTTGGGCGACGGCAATATCCACTATAATATCGGCCAACCCAAAGCTATGACAGCAGCAGATTTTATGGCGCTGGAGCCGCAAATCAATGACATTATTTATGATATTGTTGACGCGCTCGGCGGTTCAATCTCGGCGGAACACGGTATTGGTATTTTGAAAAAAGCCCAGCTTGCTCGCCGGGCCGACCCGGCTAAACTTCGGATGATGCGCCAAATAAAATCCGCGATGGACCCTGACAATATTCTCAATCCACGTGTGTTGCTTTAGCGGTGAAGGTCAGTTAAAAGCTATCTTTTATAAGGTAATTAAATGCTGACAATACTTTCACCGGCCAAAAAACTTGATCTGGAGCCTGTGCTGGCGGTCATGCCGCCGAGCGTACCTGTACTGCACAGCCATACGGAAATATTGGCCAAGGCGGCCAAGAAGCTTTCCGCCGCACACTTGCAAAAAATGATGAAATTGTCGGATAGTTTAGCCGAAATCAATGCCCAGCGCTTTAAGGCTTTTAGTCTGGACGGGCGGTCAAATTCTGCCAAATCTGCGGTGCTAACCTTTAACGGCAATGTATATGAGGCTCTTGACGCGGGATCATTGTCTGCTGGGGATATGGCATTTGCTCAAAATCACATGCGTATTTTATCGGGCCTGTATGGTGTGCTGCGGCCACTGGATAATATCCAGCCATACCGCCTGGAAATGGGGCGCAAACTGGCCACTGGTCGCGGGGAGAATTTGTATAAATTTTGGGGGTCTATACTTGCACAAAATTTGATGGATGATCTGGACGGGCATAAGCAAAAGGCTTTGGTCAATCTGGCTTCAAACGAATATTTCAAAGCCGTTGATAAAAAAACCATCAACGTCCCGGTTGTTGAAAGCAAATTTCTCAATGTCAAAGACGGGCAGGCCCGTAATTTGATGTATTATGCCAAGCGGGCGCGCGGGCTTATGGCGCGCTGGATTATTGAAAACCGTATTGAACGGACCGATGATTTGCGCGGGTTTAATGTGGAAGGCTACGCCGTAAACGAAAGCCAAAGCACACCTGAACTGCTGATTTTCACCCGCCAACAACCCCCGCCCAAAGGCCCCACAAAAAGTAAATCGTAAGCGTTTAACTGCCAGGCTCCATTGTTTTTAATTTTTGGTGGTGTATAAAATAAATATTATGATCCGTTTTTTCTTGTCTATATTTGTAATCGCCGTTCTGGTTTCGGGCGGGGTCTTTGGTTTGGCCTATGGGCAAACCTCAACGCAGCCTTCTACACTGGCCGAAAATGTGATTTGCAAAACCGGGTCAGATGCCAATTTACCGGTGATCAAAATTCAAGTGGCAGACATGGCCTCGGAATTAAAACGTCTGAAACAGGCCAAGCAAAATTCACGGGCCCGGACGGACAGATTACGCACGGAAATTCTGGCTATTGATCAAGTTCTAAAACCGCTAAGAGAACGGCACAAATCTGCGGCGGCCCAGGCGAGCAGTTCGGTCAGTGCTTACGATCTTTACAAGGCCAACTGGCTGGACACGGGCGAGCTTGCCAGGCTCAACGATAAAATCCGGGGCCGCAAACAAAAACATGCTGATTACAAAACCGTCCGGGAAAGCTATCAAGCGGAAAAAACCGCCTTCGAAACCTTAGGGGCTAAATACCAATATATCGCCCGTGATCTACTTGACCGCGACCGCGATTGTGCCGCCGCGCTAGCGGCTTTGAGATAAGAGCACAAGCGGCGTTTCGGTGAAATTTGTGCTAATCAACCACTTTTATGATCAGCTTGCTTCCCTGGGCGCGGCCTGAATTTACGGCTTTTGACACTTCGTGAAACCCGAGATCATCACTGCCCAGCATATGGGTTATTGTCCGTTCCGGTTTGATATCCGGGCCGAGCCAGTTTTGCCATTGGTCGGGCGGCAGACGTACGGGCATACGGTGGTGCAGATGTTTGATAGGCCCGACGGCAGGGGTGGTCAGGATTGTGAAAGACAATAAAGTAATGCCCTCGTCCACCCGCCATTGATCCCACAACCCAGCGAATGCTGATAATTCCCCGTCCTCCGGATGGATATAATAAGGGGTTTTGGGGCTGGTGACACCCTCCCATTCATACCAACCGTGCATGGGGATGAGGGCGCGGCGGCGTTTCCACGGGGTGCGGAAGCTGGGTTTTTCAAAGGCGGTTTCCGTGCGGGCGTTAAAAAGTGGCCGTCCTTTTTCTGCCGTCTGGGGTATTTCCTTGCGCCAATGGGGATGCAGACCCCAACGCATGGGCACGGTGGTGCGGGCGCCCTGGCCATTTAGCGCGACCACCGGAGCCACCATGCTCGGGGCCATATTCCAGTTTGGCTCCCACGTCCAAAGGCCTTCATGGGCGGTTTTGCCGCCAAAATAAGCGGCGATGTCCACAAGGTTTGCCGCCAATACATATCGTCCGCACATGTCAGGCTCCATATCTCAGATGTAAAAAACACATGACGCGGCGCGATGATACACGTATGATGTATTTATGAAACGGGTTTTGCTTTTTTTGATTTTTCTGCTTCTGGCTTTCGTGGCTACACCCGTAGCAGCGCAGACGGACGACACACCTGCTGATCAGGAACAAGACGACGCACCCAAGCTTGACCCCCAAGCCGTCACCCGCCAAATCGAGACCCGCATTGATGAAAACATGACGAGCATGACTGGTCTGGTCGAGGCTATGGCCAATAATCTTGGCCAATTACATTTTTTGCGTACGCTGTGCTTTGGTAGTGACGACCAGAAATGGCGCACTGTGGCATCAGATATGATGCGCATTGAAGCCCCTGAAAACCCGGCCTATCACCGCCAGATCATCCGTGCTTTTAACGCCGGATATTACGCCCAAAAAGACCGCAACCAAGCCTGTAGCCAAATGGTCGCCCTCGACGTCGCCGCCTTGTCGGAAAACGGCAGGCGGTTATCGGTCATGCTGGGTGACCCCTATAGGGAGAGGTAGGAACATTGTTTGGCATTACACCTTGACAAATTACACGTTACGGACTATGTAACACCATGATACAAAGCTTTGCTGATAAAAACACTGCGGCTTTATTTGACAGGCGGCGTGTCCGCAAATTTGCGGCCTTTGAACGCAGTGCAAGGCATAAACTTGAAATGCTCAATGCGGCACTGGTTTTAGATGAATTGCGTTCGCCGCCCGGCAATCGGTTAGAGGCTCTCAAAGGTAATAGGAAAGGCCAGTTTTCCATTCGAATAAATGGTCAGTGGCGAGTTTGCTTCGTTTGGAAAGAAAACGGGCCACACGATGTTGAAATTGTGGACTATCACTAGAAATAAATAAGTAAGCGAAGGAGAACGACATGGCACGACTGGCACCCATACATCCGGGAGAAATTCTCAAAGAGGAATACCTGGTACCGCTTGGCATATCTGCAACAGCATTTGCCAAGGCACTTGGTGTGCCGCCGAACCGGATAACCCGTATTTTAGGTGGCTCGTCGGCGATCACGGCGGATACGTCGATCAGGTTGGGGCGGGCACTGCGAACGTCACCAGAGTTTTGGATGAATTTACAATCTCGTTACGAATTACAAATGGTTGAGGATGCATTGCCAAAACTAAAACATATTAAGCCGGTTATTGCGGCATGATTGCTAAAGCCCCAATAAACACCCCCAATCGCCTCACCATCATCCAGCCGGATGATTGGCATGTGCATGTACGCGACGGAGATATGCTGGCGGGTGTGGTCAATTTTACGGCGCGGCAATTTGGCCGGGCGATTATTATGCCCAATTTGGCCCCACCGATTACCAGCGCCCAGGCGGCGCGGGATTACCGTGCGCGGATATTGGCAGCGGTTGATAATCAGCATGATTTCACGCCGCTTATGACTTGCTATCTGACCGACAATATTGACCCGAAGGAAATAGAGACGGGCTTTGCGGAGGGCGTGTTTACGGCTTGTAAATTATATCCGGCGGGCGCGACCACCAATTCCGATCAAGGGGTGACGGATATTGGCAAGATCACACATGTTCTGGACACCATGCAGCGTATAGGCATGCCTTTGCTGGTTCACGGTGAAGTGACGGATGGGGACATCGATATTTTTGACCGCGAGGCTGTGTTTATTGACCGGGTCATGAGCAAAATCACCAAAGATTTCCCGGCGCTCAAAACCGTGTTCGAACATATCACCACTCAACAGGCCGTTGATTTTGTCAAAGAAAGCGGCACCAATATCGCCGCCACCATCACACCCCATCATCTGGTTTATAACCGCAGCGCCATATTCGAGGGTGGTATCAGACCGCACCTATATTGTTTGCCCATCGCCAAGCGGGAAGTCCATAGACTGGCCTTGCGGGGAGCCGCCACGTCCGGTTCGCCCAAATTCTTTTTGGGTACGGATAGTGCGCCTCATAGTGTTGACGCCAAACAATCTGCGTGCGGCTGTGCCGGCGTGTTCAATGCGCCTTTCGCCCTGGAAAGTTATGCTTGCGTGTTTGAAGCGGAAGGCGCTTTGGACAAGTTGGAAGGTTTTGCGTCCATTTACGGCCCACGTTTTTACGGGCTGGAGCAAAACACACACAAAGTCGTTTTAGAGCGCACGGACACACAAGTGCCGGACACATTCGAGATTATGGATACACAAATTATCCCGTTCCACGGCGGCGAGAAACTAAATTGGCGGTTTGCGGGCCTGGTTTAAGAAAAATCCAAAATCTGTGTGACCGGCGCGTGGTCGGACGGGCGTTCCCAGAGACGGCACGGGCGGTGGATTTCGTGACCTGTGGCCATGGCATTTGCTGCCGAGGTTTTTAGTGCCGGACTGACCCAAATATGGTCCAGACGTCTGCCTCTATCGGATTTATTGATATCGCGGGAGCGGTATGACCACCAGCTATGCAGTTTAACATCGTCCGGTGTGAATATGCGGGCGCAATCCGTGAAACTGCCACACGCCAAAAGCTTGTTTAAAATATCCACTTCAACCGGGGTGTGGCTGACGACTTTGAGGAGCTGCTTATGTGACCAGACATCGTTTTCGTGGGGCGCAATATTAAAATCCCCGACCAGAACCTGTTTGGCGTTCTCGCCGGCACGGTCGCCAAAATAATCAATCATGCGGTCAATGAAATCTATCTTGTGGGCGAATTTCGGATTGGCTTTAACGTCAGGCTCATCGCCGCCTGCCGGAATGTAGAAATTGTGAAACTCAAAATCATTGCTTCCGCCGAAATCAACATGAGTGCTGACATGGCGAGCGTGGCCTTCGGGGCAAAAATCCGTATCCATGCGGGTGAGGGGAAATTTAGAAACTGTTGCCACCCCGTGCATACCTTTTTGGCCGGAAATTTCTATATGTTCGAACCCCATAGCTTTAAATTCGGCGTAGGGGAATTGCTCCTCAAGGCATTTGATCTCTTGCAGCCCGATAATATCCGGCCTCTGCTCTTCGGCGAAGCGGGCAATTTGCGGCGCACGCAGGCGAACGGAATTTACATTCCAACTGGTGAGTTTTATGTGTGGCCGAGATTCTGTCATGGGCTGGACACTAGGCCGCCAAATGTAAAGCGCAAGTCGTATTACCGTCTGCGCCCACGCCTCTCGTCGCGCAAAACGAACAGGCGCGGATTGAGGCGTTGGTTATACTGCAAATCCGAGAGCAGGATTTTGGTTTGCTGGCCAAAGCCGTCATGGACGACCCATTCGCGCAGGGCCAATGTGCTTGGGTCAAAGATCATGGTGATGGCCCCGTCCATTTCGCCGCTACCGTCCTTGGCAGTGATGCTGACGGCATCTATGGTTTTTTGCAAGGAAACCACTTCCACATCATCTTCCAGCTTTACGGTTTCAGCCAAAAAGAACGCCAACGGCGTGGCCTTTAAAGGCACACGGTCTTTGGTGTCCAAAGCCGTATCGATTTGGGTCAAAGTCACCCCGTCCGAGACCATAAGCAAGGTGGCGGGCGCGTCATATTCAAACCGGATTTTACCAGGCCGTTTCAAATACACCTTGCCTTGGGAATAGGATCCGTCCGAGCCGTATTGAGCGAACCGCCCCGAAAAACTAGCTGTCGCATTCATGGCCGCGTCTATGCGCGCTAAATCCTGGGGTACGGTATTTGGGTGTGTGAAAGCGGGCAGGCGCTGGGGTTGCTGGACTTGCGCAGGTTGTTGCAGCTCTTGGGCGCCAATGCTCAATGATGCACCAAGCGTTGAAAGCCCGAAAACAATTGCAGTCCCGGTTTTTAATAATACATGTTTCATAGCGATTCCTTTGTCCCTTACTAACAAATTCAACCTGTATATAAAGTGAATTTTACTGTCAGGTTTTGCATATTTTGGTTAAACTTGCGTAATAAACTGAACCGCTAAGTCCTTCCAAAGCTTGCCGCCTCCACTGCCTAGTTAAGGTGCAGCTTGCGCCGCGTCGCTATTTGGGAAATCGTCTTCGCTTTGTCTTGCCGTTCGCCTCCTCAAAAGGAGTGCGCAGCCTGCCTCTTGTATAAAAAACACACCTTAACATACTGTCAGATTTATCAGGGCCACCTCAGACCTATAGGCCGCCTTTTAAACTAGGTAGTGTACTCATAAACTCAGACCAAAATGGCATGAGACAATTTGTTCACTG
>CAZCUM010000060.1:0-11474 GCA_964502015.1 uncultured Robiginitomaculum sp.
CATACATATGCCCGGACTTGGCGATCACCACCCGGCCAAGTTCGCCGCGCACCCGTACCCGGCCAAATGTATCCTCCACCGTGCGCTTGAGGGAAAACGCCAGTTCGGAGACGGAGTATTCATGAGCGTTGCTTGGGGCATTCGTTACTACATTGTTCATGTTTACTCTTGTGGGCCATTGGGCCATAAGTGTCAAAAATTTTGTGCGAAAAATACGTAATGGAATATGTGCTATGAAAGTTCTTCTTATCGGCAGTGGTGGCCGTGAACACGCTTTGGCCTGGAAATTATCCCAAAGCCCTTTGTGTGAGCAATTGATCTGTGCGCCGGGCAATGCCGGGATTTGCGAAATTGCTGATTGCGTCAATATTGCGCCGGACGATATTGCTGGTCTGGTGGATTTCGCACTGAGCGAGGCGGTTAATTTTGTTGTGGTCGGACCGGAAGTGCCTTTGGCGCTGGGTCTGGTGGACGAATTATTGGCCAAAGGTGTGGCCACATTTGGGCCGCGCGAACGGGCCGCCATGTTGGAAAGTTCCAAGGCATTTACCAAGGATTTTTGCACCCGCCATGATATTCCGACGGCGAAATATGATGTGTTTACTGACCTGGATAATGCCAAAGCTTATTTGGCCGAAATGAACGCACCTTATGTGATCAAAGCCGACGGTCTGGCGGCTGGTAAAGGTGTGGTGATTGCCGAAACGAAATCTGAAGCCGAAACCGAATTGGCCGAGTTTTTCTCTGGCAAGTTTGGGAGTGCGGGGCCACAAGAGGCGAAGAGGAGCGGCGCGACGACCGGGAAATATACTGTCGTGATCGAGGAATTTATGACCGGCCACGAGATTTCGTTTTTTGCTTTGGCAGACGGCAAGATGGTTCTGCCATTGTGCGAAGCTCAGGATCACAAACGGGCATTTGACGGCGATCTTGGCCCCAATACGGGCGGCATGGGAGCTTATTCTCCGGTGCCGGGATTTGATGATACTGCCCGCATTATGGACGAAATCCTGATCCCGACAGTACGCGGTATGGCAGCAGAAAACAATCCGTTCATTGGCGTGCTGTTTGCGGGGCTAATGATGACGCAGGACGGGCCAAAGCTGATTGAATATAATGTCCGTTTTGGTGATCCGGAATGTCAGGTTCTCATGCGCCGTATGGAGACGGATTTGCTGGAGCTGATGGTTTTGGCCGCCAAGGGTAGGTTGGCGGATGCACCCCCGCTTAAATGGCACAAAGACAGTGTGGTCAATGTGGTCATGGCCGCTCAAGGTTATCCGGGGTCTTACAAGAAAGGCGAAACCATAAAGGGGGTCGATGCGTCTAATTTAATGGACGGGGTGCAAGTGTTTCACGCCGGAACGGTACGTGGTGATGACGGTGTTCTACAATCTGCGGGCGGACGGGTTTTGAACATGACCGCAAGGGGAAAAACCATTGAGATTGCCGTAGCCCGTGCCTATGCTGCCATAGACGATGCCATAATCTGGCCCAGCGGATTTGTCCGCAGGGACATTGCCAAACATGCTTTGCTTAAAAATAATATCTAAAAACGATAAACAATAAAGAGGACTAAAATGAAGAAACTTAAATCATTATTACTTGGCGGCCTGACACTAAGCTATCTGGTATTTTGCTATAGTGCGACCACCTATGCCCAAGGTGTAAAGTACGACAAGATGCAAGCCCCAGTAACCACCATCATTCATGCCGGGCATGTCTTGGCAGTGCCGGGCGAAGCCGCACTCACCCGGCAAAGTATTTTTATTGATGATAACAAAATCGTAAAAATCGCGGCGGGTTATCTAACCGAAGATGGTGCAAATATCATTGATCTTTCGGACAGTTTCGTCCTGCCAGGCCTCATTGACAGTCATGTGCATTTGCGCATGGAATATAACCCCAATATCCGCCTGGATGTTGTCACCAAACGCTCTGGCGATACTGCTTATGATGCCTTGGTCAATGGCCGCAAAACTCTGATGGCCGGGTTTACATCCGTGCAGGACGTTGGCGGGCCGGAGGAAATCTTCGCCTTGCGTGATGCCATCAATGCCGGCAAGGTGGCGGGCCCGCGTATTCGGGCGTCCGGCCCGTCTATATCGCCAACGGGCGGTCACGGCGACATGCACGGCTACCGGCAAAATGTTCTGGATGCATTCCACCGCCCCACGATTTGCGACGGGCCTGCGGATTGCCGCCGGGCAACCAGGGCGGTCATAAAAATGGGTGCGGATGTAGTCAAAATTACCGCCACAGGCGGCGTACTCTCCAATACGGCAGCCGGCACAGAACAGCAATTTTTCAATGATGAGCTTCAAGCCATCACCGAAGCAGCAGCTAAAATGGGCCGCAAAGTGACCGCCCATGCCCACGGGAAAACCGGCATAGACAGCGCCCTTAAAAACGGTGTGAAGTCCATTGAACACGGTACATTTCTGGATGCTGAAACCGCCAGGTTGTTCAAGAAACATGATGCGGTTTTGGTGCCGACGGTTCTGGCCGGCATGACTGTGGTCGGTTGGGCCAAGAACACAAATTGGCTGCCGCCCGCTTCCAAAGCCAAAGCCCTGGAGGTCGGCCCGCAAATGACAGATATGCTGAGACTTGCCCATAAAAACGGCGTCACAATTGCTTTTGGCACGGACACGGGGGTCTCGAAGCACGGTAAAAATGCCCGCGAATTTGGCTATATGGTCGAAATAGGTATGAGCGAAATGGACGCTATAAAATCCGCGACAATCATAGCGGCCAAACATCTGGAAATGGGCGATAAGGTCGGTTCAATAGAAGCGGGAAAATATGCAGATATCATAGCCGTTGACGGTAACCCGCTTACCAATATCGAAGAATTATACGACGTAGATTTCGTCATGAAAAACGGGGTTGTTTACAAGGGTGGGGAGTAGGTTTTTACGATTTGCCGCCGTCGATGATTTTTAGCCGGGGTTTGCCTTTGGGCGGCGGGGTGTCTGCGTCCTCGAACATCTCGTCTTCTATATGACGCACTCTTGGTTTGTAATTTGATTTGTTTTTGAAGCTTGAGCGCCATTTTGGTTTGGCCGGGTCATCTTGTGGTGCTTGTTTGCCCCCGTCTCGTTTAAAGTCCTTTATCTTGCGGCGCATTTGGGCCAGGACTTGTTTTTGACGGTTTGACAGGGCTTCGGAGAAGCCGCCGAGGGACGGGTCTGCGAAAGCGGCACCGTATTTATCGAGACGTTCATCAACGGACGCAATAAATTCGTCCTCCCAGTCGGTGATTTCGCCCAGGGCTTCCAAATCGGCCCGCGCTTTTTTCAGCTTGCGCTGGGCCGTGCGGGCTTTGCGGATCCGGGCCTTACCGGCCTTTATTTTGGCTTTTTCTTGCTCGTCCAAATGAACCGCCTATCAACCCTCTATGGCGTCCATATAAAGCTCCAGCAGAGCATCTTGCTCGGCCCGCTCATGGGCTTCGATTTTTCTGAGCGCGATGGTTTTGCGCACAATTTTTGTATCAAAGCCAAAGGTTTTGGCTTCGGCGTAAACTTCGCGAATGTCCGCCACCAGCTCGGTCTTTTCGGCTTCCAGCCTTTCGATGCGGGCGATATATTGCTTCAGCTTTTCGCGGGTGGCTTCGCCCATGCTGTCAGCGCGTTGCTCGTCTGTGATCATGTTGGTCTCCAAAACAGGGAATTAAATTTAAACAAGTTTAGGAATTAGAGCGCGGGCTTGCAAGTCAAACCGTGGGCAATATAATAGATTGTTGTGGACGAAATTTACGCCTATAAAAACGAAAAAGGAGTGGGCATGAAAAAATTTGGAAAATGGGCAGTGCGTTTATTGGGCTTGGCTTTGGCGGGGGGCGGTATTTATTTTTTCGTTATCCTGCCCGCCAGTGTTGACCGCAAAGCAAATTTTGTGCAGCCCCATGAGCCCTATGTCATCTCTGAAAAAGCCAAAGTCTTACATGCAGATATGCGCGTGGCCGACCTACATGCAGATACATTATTGTGGAGGCGCAACCCGGTAAAACGCCACAAGCGCGGACAGACGGACTTTCCCCGCTTTCGCGAAGGCAGTGTCGCCTTGCAAGTGTTTAGCACGGTGACATTTGTGCCCGGCGGCATGAACGCCACCGCCAATAAGATGGAAAAAGACCGCATGGTGTTGTTGAGCCTGGCCCAAGCCTGGCCGCCGCGCACCTGGAACTCGATCTATGAGCGGGCCATGTACCAGGCCGAGCGCCTACATAAAGCACAAGGCCAATCGAACGGTGATTTTGTTATTGCCCGCACTAAAACCGATTTGCGCAATGCCTTGAAATTGCGCACCTTGAACCGCGATATCATTGTTGGCGTATTGGCTACCGAAGGCGCGCACCCGCTTGAAGGAAAAATTGAAAACCTTGATAATCTCTACGACGCCGGGTTTCGCATGATCGGTTTGCAGCACTTTTTTGACAACAAGCTGGGCGGCTCCCTGCACGGGGCAGAAAAAGGCGGACTGACCCCGTTTGGCCAAGAGGTAGTCAAAAAAATTGTCGAAAAAAATATGATGATAGATGTGGCCCATTCCTCGCTCAAAGTGGTTGAGGACGTATTGGCACTTACGGACGCCCCCATGGTGGTTTCTCACACCGGTATCCTCGGCCTGTGCAATCACGACAAGCGCAATATCCCCGACGGGTTGATGCAAAAAATAGCGGATCGCGGCGGTTTAATCGGAATTGGGTATTGGGAAATGGCCGTGTGCGATACCACCCCGGACGGTATTGCAAAAATGTTGATCTACGGTGCGGAAAAATTTGGCGTGGAGGCGATTGCCCTAGGCTCGGATTTTGACGGCGCGGTCACAACCCGGCTTGATACGTCCGAACTGGTCGCCATAACCGATGCTCTGCTGCGCCGTGGCATGTCCGAGCCGGACATCCGCAAGGTCATGGGCGAAAACCAAATCGCCTATTTTTTGAAACATCTACCGGATGAGTAAAAGCGAATGGTGTGTCTATATCCTGCGCTGCGGCGACGATAGTTTATATACGGGTATCACCAATAATTTGGCACAGCGGATTACCAAACACGAAACCGGCAAGGGCGCGAAATACACTAAAAACCGGGGGCCGTTCGAATTGGTTTACCGCGAAACCCTGGCCAACCGGAGCGCAGCAACAAAACGGGAAATGCAAATAAAGACACTAAACCGCCAAGAAAAGCTGGCATTTATCAGCGGAGTCTAGTTAAGCGCCGAGCACTCAAGTGCAAGGTTCCCGGAAATGGTTTAGAGAAAAAGAGTGGAGGTGAGGAAGTCCGCCTAACGCGTGTTTTTTATTGTGCGCCATTGTCCATTTAAGCCATTGAAATATAGGGTTATTTCATTTTTACTGTTTGCCATTGTTTGTTGCTATTTGCCCAAAACCACGTTATATATTAGGACGAATCTTAGGACTAATTTTAGCAAAGGGCGGCAAACCTTGGCAGGACAGCACAAATTAACGGCAATCAAAGTTGATAGGCTCAAAAAACCTGGACACCACGGCGATGGTCACGGGCTATATTTGATTGTACGAAAATCCGGTTCAAAGTCATGGTCATATGTTTGGATACGCCAAGGCCGTCGCCGCGAAATGGGCTTGGGGGGCTTTCCAAGCATATCATTGGCACAAGCCCGCAAAGCTGCAAACCTTGTTAGAAAACAAATAGGCGATGGGTTCGATCCGTTCCATGAGCGCGATAGCCAAATCATAAAAACCTTTGGCGAGGTCGCAGACGAACTCTTGAGCGAATTGCGCAAAGACTGGACGCACCCAAAGCATGAAGCCCAATGGGTTCGCGCCCTTAATGTTTTGTGCTTGCCGTTGCGGCCAATGAATGTTGCCACGATAACCACAAATGATGTTTTGCGGGTTTTAAAGCCGATATGGATAGCAACCCCGGTTACGGGTAGGCGGCTTAGGTCACGGATTGAACGGGTATTGAACTATGCCCATACGCACGGTTGGCGCGACGGCGAAAACGTAGCGCGGTGGGGCGGGCATTTAGAGCATACGGGACTTGCGAAAAAACATGTTGGCAAGCATTTTGCCGCCATGCCTTATCAGGATATTCCAGGCTTTGTAAAAACCCTGCAAAGCAAGGACTTAATCCCTGCAATGGCTTTGGAGTACCTAATCCTTACGGCAGGGCGCACAAATGAAATACTGGGCGCAAATTGGGACGAAATTGACCTGGACGGGGCAGTGTGGACGATACCCGCAAGCCGTATGAAAGCAAAGCGAGAGCATAAGGTTCCGCTACCGGCTCGCGCCCTAGAGATATTGCGTCCGCTCTATGCGGTGCGCGGATCTGAATTTGTTTTTATGGGTAAGCAGAACGGGAAACCTCTTAGCAATATGAGCATGGCCATGCTTATGCGGCGCATAGGCGTTAAGGACGCAACCGTACACGGCTTTCGCAGTAGCTTTAGGGACTGGGCAGGCAACGAGACCGGGACAGCCCGCGAGGTCGCAGAGGCGGCCCTGTCGCACCAAATCGGCAATAAGGTCGAGCAAGCCTATCGGCGCGGCGATGCGCTGGATAAACGGCGCAGGCTCATGCAGGCGTGGGCAGATTATTGCGGTGGCAAACAGACGAGCGATGTGGTGAGGCTACATGGGTGATAGCGGGTATAGCCAAGAAGATATTGAGAAAATGCCACATCTTTATAGCCATGAGGCAAGTTACGGCAATCTATCACCGATGGCAATAATACTTAGAGACGAAAAACTACAAATCCCTATGGAAATGAGACTAATTCTAGCCGATATGATTCAAGGCGTTGGCTTTAGCCGTCTAAGCGGTAGGGTTTTAACAACTAAGTTACACCCTGATTTTACCAATTACAATCAAACTTCTAAAAACAAAAGTGCCAGAAACATGATGGTGCACGAAATTGCAACGTATATGCACCGAGAGGGATATACAAATAAAGGGCTGCATGAGGGAAAGGTCATGTCACTTGGTGGTGTCAATCATTTTAGGTCAAAAAAAGAAGCTGTCCACAATGTCGCTATTATTTTTAAAATTAGCGAGCGAAAAGTGATGTATTATTGGAAAGCTTATAACATAGCCAAAAACATTCACACCTTAATTGAAGAAAAATATACCAAAGAAAACTTAGGGTACGTCAGCATTTTCGATACTTTAAATTATTTAGCATATTGGGATACCAAAAATGATCCAACAGGAAATATAAATGCACTTGTGGAAGACTTTGAGAATTGCTTTCCCAAAAAACGTGTTGCGAACAAAAAATAATTTACTGCAAACACATCCTTAGTAGTTTGCAGTAAAGGGCTATAGATTTTGGGTAATTTATGAACACTTATAGTAAGTGCGTTGGAACCCCAGCGTACGCCTTACTAGGCGGTTAACGTCAAAAGTAAGGTTTAGCTATGACAGACAAATTATCCGTAACAATTAATCAGGCTTGCAACATGACAGGCCTCGGCAGATCAACTATTTATCGCCTGTTTGAAGAGGGTCAATTAAAGAAACGCAAAGCAGGTAAACGAACGCTTATCCTGGTCAAAGACCTAGAGGTATATGTTAACAGCTTATCCAGTGCCGCGTAATGGGTGCGCCATATAACCCGCATATGCGGGCGGTGGTCAGCCTACAGGGGGGCGAGGTCATGACCATTAAAGGGCGGCAAGCGCAAGCCATAGCCGCCCTGCACAAGGCGGGTAGCGCCGGGATAAACGCAGCGCAAATGTCCAGTTGGGCTTTGCGGCTTGGGCATTATATTTTTACGCTACGCAGGCTTGGTTTTGACATTGAAACCCGGCGCGTTAAATTTGTTGGCGGGTGGTATGGGCAATATGTCCTGCATACGCCCATAGATAAAATAAATGTGCATAGCCCACCGCCCAAAAAGGCAAAGCCTGCAACGGCGGCAACCGTGCAGGCTTTAAATTCAAACTCCAAACACAGCAATGTAGGGGGCAAGAATGACTGAGGCATATAATACGCAAACCCAAAAGGCAAGTGCCGTAACGGGCAACCTTTACCTGGAGCCTAATCCAAACACGACTTCTAGGGGGTATAATATAGGCAAATTGCCAAGCACAATCCCGGTGTCAAATTTACTGGCACTGGGGCAACCCACACGCCCGACAAAAGCAATCCGGGCAAAGTGCATTGATTGTTGTGGTGGTTCAAACAGCGAGGTGCGCAAATGCACGGCGGTCGATTGCCCCCTATGGTCAATGCGTATGGGCAAGAACCCTTTTTATGGGCAGAGCATTGGCAATGAGAAAAACTAAACGAGAGCGCAATAAAACAGCGCGGTTTGTAAAGCTTGAGTATCAGCTTTTGAATAGCCTTGCCTGGCAGGCCTTGAAGCCGTCGGATCGAGCCGTTTATATCGAACTTTGCAAACGATATAACGGCTCGAACAATGGAACGCTTGCGCTTTCCAACAGAGACGCGGCAAAGCTTTGCAATATCGCAAAGGACACCGCCGGGCGATGTTTGCTAAGGCTTGCCGATATGGGCTTTATCAAAGTCCGCACAATCGGCGGGTATAATCAAAAATACAGAGGCAATGACAAAACCCAAAATAAGAACCTTGCCCATGAGTATGAACTTACCCAATATGAATATTTAAGCCGTACCGCGACAAGGGAATTTATATCGTATAGGCCGCCCGATAAGACCAGAGAAAAAACAAAACGCGGTCATAAACCAAGGACAGCCCGTCCTAAACCAAGGACACCAAAGGAAAATATTCCTAGCATTAGGGTGGTGGTGGGCGTGGTTTAGGACGCAAAACCCATATTGTCATAGGTTCCGTGTCCTAAACCAAGGGACACATATAATATACCATAGGGGGAGGTGTTCTTTTACAAATCTATTAGCTTCACGAAAAGGAACTATTCAAAGAAGAGAGGTAACAAATCGGGTAGCGAAAAAAAGGCACAGCACTCTCGCATTGACGGGCGTTCAAGGCTTACAACTAATTGATTGCCAATCACCTCTTACCTCTCATGGAATTTATTCCTCTTTAAAGCACTTAAATCCGGTGAGGGAATTTTTGGGCATTTTTTCTATTGTTTTTTTGCCAAACCCGGCTAACAATCCATAGGCTTTAGGGTAGGGGTAGGTCAAAAGTCTGTAGTCCGATAAGCGGACACCTACGTCCCAATCTTTCTCTTATAAATCGCAACAATCACAGGATTAGTTAACAATGGCAGTAAAAAAGAGGACGCAGGTTTTGAGAAAAAATAAGGGAGGGGGTGGTCTAAAGTCTATGGTCGTGCGAGCGCACACCTATGCCCCTCCTTTACGTGCAATAAATCCAATCCCCAAATGGGGTGTCCCCCTAAGTTAATAGTATGCCTTAGTAAAACCGTGCAAAATAGTTCGTATACGAATTACTTGCGGGCGGTTTTGATAGAGCCACCGCCAAAGAAAACCCCGCTCACTGGGGATTGTGAGCGGGGTCATAGGCCGCACTGGATTTCACCAGGTGCGGACTACTGGACTTTTGCCAGCGCATCGATACCGCGTTTGATGTTATTGAAAATCAATTTGTTGTGCCGCGATACGTTCACCTTGAACACTATCGGCGGGTATTTTGTCCACATAGGCCAGAATGCTATCAAGCACGTCTATGACAATTTTGTCGCTCTTGCCAGCAAGATATGGGACTATACAGCTAGGGAGTCCATAGGGATATTAGAGCAGGTGCAAGCTTTGATTATTTTGTCCGTGTGTGTGTCTAAAGTTTTCATGCTCTTATCTTCCCGCCATTGTGGTGAAAGTTTCTGCATTGCCGCTAACGCCCCAGTTTGGGTAACGCTGATAAGAACGCAGACGGTCGATAGTGTCCTGTTTTTCGCACTCCTCACGTTCCATTTTCTCAATTGCCGCACCATTGCTTTCAATGATTGCAAGTAGTTGCGCGATGGTTGGTTTTGTAGTTTTCGCTACATGCTCGCCAAGGCGGTTTAATTCTTTACGAAAGCTTGCCCACGCATGGGATAGGGCTTTGGAAAAGGTGGAAAAGCCAGTCATTGTTCTGAATGCATCCCATGCCCGGAGCATGATAGCTGCACGTCCGTATGTTCTTACTACGTCGCTATTGTTAGATGGTTTGATTGTGGTATTAGCTGAATTAGCCATTGTGGACTCCTGATAAGTTCGTTTCGGTTAGAACCCCGTTTGTGGTGAGACACTTGCGGGGTTTGTCTTATGTCTTGATTATAATATAGTAATAAATTATTACATAGTCAAGCATAAAAGTAATAAATTATTATCTTTTCCTTGTGTCCATTACCATTAAATGCAATATTGATATGAGAGAAAAGGAACCACACTCATGGCAGTTACAACCAAAAACTTAGAGCCTGTTCACACGCGTACAGGCAGGGCTTGTATTGACTGGAATATGTCCACACTCGCAAAAGAGGCGGGATTGTCGTTATCCGTTGTTCTTAAATTTGAAAGCGGACGCGGTGCAGGTGAAAACACCAAGCAGGCCATGATTGACGCGCTGGAAGCCGAGGGTGTGAAGCTGTACAACGGCGGCCAGCCCGGCGCACGGCTTTTGAGGGCTAAGGACAAATGACAGCAACCAACCCTTGACAAAGCTAACCCAATGGGTTATGTGAGTATATGCAGACAGTCGCAGAAACACCGACATTTACGAAACAGGCTTCCAAGTTGTTTTCCCCGTCTGAGAAGACAGCAATTATCAACTTCTTGGCAGCCAATCCGCTTGCAGGGGATTTAATTCCTCATACTGGCGGCGTAAGGAAAGTTAGGGTTCCTGCATCTGGTCGAGGCAAACGCGGTGGTGGGCGGGTTATCTATTACGTTTTCAGTGAAGATGCCCCACTATATGCGCTCTTGGTTTATCCAAAGAACCAACGCACGAATTTATCGCAGGATGAAGCCAAAGCCGTGTCTGCATTCGCGCAAGCTATTAAAGCCCAATACAAGGGAAAGCATAGGAGTAAGACATGACAAAATTCGGAAACGATTTGATCGACGCAATGCAAGAAGCCCTTGTCCATGCGCGTGGTGATAACCCAAAAGCTGTTGTCCATAAGGTTGATGCGGAAACGGTGGACGCTAGAGCCGTGCGCAATAAGCTTAAAATCACGCAAGAACAAATGGCTTTCATGCTTGGCACGAGTTTATCGGGCTATAGGAAGTGGGAACAAGGCCAACGCCAACCTAACGGAGCCGCCCGCACATTGCTACGTGTAATGGATCAAGAGCCGCAAGCCGTTTTGAGAGCATTAGCAGGATAAAAGGCCTGTTTTAGCGTTCAGCATTAGGACAAATATTAGGACGGTAAATTATAAACCAAAAAATAACTTAGCAATATCAACGACATATCTGAAAAGTATGGAGGTGAGGAAGGGATTCGAACCCTCGATACGCTATTAACGCATACACGCTTTCCAAGCGTGCGCCTTAAACCACTCGGCCACCTCACCATACCCATCA
>CAZCUM010000061.1:0-10689 GCA_964502015.1 uncultured Robiginitomaculum sp.
TTTGGAATAATAGCCAAAAATTCTTCGGACATATGACGGCTGGTTATATATTCGCCGTCGCTGGCCAGCGCCACCATGCGCTGGATTTCATTTTCAAGTTCGCGGACATTGCCCGGATAGGGGTGGTGTTGTAGGCGGTCTAAAACATTGTTGGAAATGCCCAGCAGTTTGACATTGGTAAGCTCTGTATATTTTTGCGTAAAAAACTCTGCTAGTACGGCAATATCATCGCGGCGATCCCGGAGCGGCGGGACAACCAATTCAAAGCCTTTGAGGCGAAAATACAAATCCTGCCGAAATTCGCCTTTGCTGACCATTTCAGAAAGCCGCCGGTTGGAGGCGCAAATAATCCTGACATCACAATGATAGACATGATCCGAGCCTAAGGGTTTAACCTCACCCTCTTGTACCAACCTAAGTAAGCTGACTTGAAATGCAGGCGAAATTTCGGAAATTTCGTCCAAAAACACAGTGCCGCCGTCCGCCGCCCGAAACAGCCCGAGCCGATCACTGATAGCGCCAGGGAACGCCCCGCGCATATGGCCGAACAATTCGGAATGCAACATTTCATCGGATATGCCGCCGCAATTTTGCACAATCAACGGGCTATCGGTTCTGTTTGAGTTAAAATGAATGGCGCGCGCCATAAGCTCTTTGCCCGTGCCGGTTTCGCCTTGAATAAGTATGGGTAAGTCCGTGCCGGCCGCCTGTTTGGCAATATTGCAAAGCTTTGCCATAGACTCTGACACATAAACCAGTTTTTCAAAATTACTGCAATCGGCAGAGACCCGCCCATTTGGCTTGCTGGCAAAAACCGGGCTGTCGTCATTAAGTTTTAGCTCGCGGGAAATTAGTCGATGGCGCCGGGATAGCTCGGCAGTTTCAAGCGCCCGCTTCACCACCATGCCGACTTGTTCGACATCAATGGGCTTTCTGATAAATTGGTAAATCGCGGCGCGTTCTGCGGCCTCATGGTTTTTCTTATCATCCCCATTTTGCTCTTTAACCAAAATACGCATGGCATTCGGGCAAGTGACCCGGCACTGCTCAAGAACATTTAGCGCGCTCTTGCCCTCAAGGTATGACTCGCATATCACAAGGTCTATATTGGCTTCTTCCGTAAGCTTTAGGGCCTTTTTTGCTGTGCTGGCGATAAGCACTCTATACCCGTATTCACCAGAGAGCACCGATTTAACCGCAGCCCACTCTTGTTCATAAGCAATCGCCAACAATACTGTGCTAACACCCGTCATTCACCCGAAACCTTATTATCTAATTGCATACTTTGTTAGCATGGTAATTTTGGCGGTGCAATGAGAATGTTGAAAGCAACCTCAGCCACACATTAGTTGTGCATAATAAACTACCCCTTTTAGTGCGAATTGCTCTTTTATTGAAAACACAAAAGCCTCAGTGTAAACATTTGACACATTGTCCGTCTTACCTTGACATTGAGCATGGTAACACTTATGTTACCTTATGGTTGAAATTGTCGAGTTTTTGGACAGCAACGGCAATAGCCTATTTGCTAAATGGTTTGACGGGTTGAACGCTCAAGCGGCGGCAAAAGTGACGACTTATATCACCCGAATAGAAAACGGTAATTTGTCCTCACTTAAAAGTGTTGGCCAAGGTGTCCACGAGAGCAGGATAGATTGGGGGCCTGGATATAGGGTCTATATGGGTAAGGATGGTGATCGCCTCATTATTCTCCTTGGTGGGGGAACAAAGAAACGACAAAATAAAGACATTGAGCGTGCAAAGAAAGCATGGCTTGAATACAAGAAACAAAAGAAGGATAGATGAGATGGCTATTACAAAGAATTTTAGAGATACAACCCGCGCAAGAGCCTTACGCGATCCTGAGTTTCGCCATGCCTTATTGACTGAAAGCTTAGAAAACATGCTCGCTGGCGATACAGAAACAGGAAAATCACTTCTGCGAAACTATATCAATGCCACAATGGGCTTTGAGAAACTCGCAGATATGACAGAAAAATCTCCTAAAAGTCTTATGCGCATGGTGAGTCCAAGCGGCAACCCCACTGCTAAAAACTTATTTGGGATTATTCACACATTGCAGCAACAAGAGGGCGTGAAATTGGAGATACGGGCATCCTAACAAAGCATGGATTGTGCATCAAACGTCACATGTTTTGGCCACAAAACGTCACACATATTGACACTTGAAATCACCTAAGATGTTGTTTTATATATCTTTAATAATTCGGTTCGAGTCCTGCTTACGGAGCCACTTTTCTTAAAACCTTCCATCACAAGCCTTAGAATTCGAAAAAAAACTGGGTGTATTTTAACGGTGTCTCGTTCAAAATCCGCCTCTTATATCCATAGGCATCTTGCATATAAATTTTGGCAATAATAGTTTAAGCTTCTGTTATGATTCTCTCGCGCCAGTTTTCCAAGATTAATCCGTCGGCTACGATGGTGATGGCACAACAAGTGCGCGACATGCGCGCCCAGGGCATAGATGTAATCGGATTGGGCACAGGCGAGCCTGATTTCGGGACGCCGGATCATATACGAAAAGCGGCCATTGCAGCTATGGAGCATGGTCAGACCAAATACACGAGTGTTGACGGTATTCCCGAGCTTAAATCTGCCATATGCGAAAAATTCAAACGCGATAACGGGCTGGATTACACGCCAGAGCAGATCAATGTCTCACCCGGCGGCAAGCCTGTCATTTATAACGCGTTCATTGCCAGTCTTGACCCCGGTGATGAGGTTATCATACCGACGCCGTGTTGGGTGTCTTACCCCGATATGGTCAAATTGGCGGGCGGGGTAGCCGTCATGGCCAAAACCGGCTTGGAGAGCGGCTATAAATTAAGCCCTGAAAATCTGGAAAATGCGATCACGCCAAAAACCAAATGGCTGTTGTTAAATTCCCCCTCCAACCCAACCGGCGCCGCCTATAGCCGCGCCGAGTTGGAGGGCTTGGCGAACGTATTGCGGCGCAATCCCCATGTCTGGGTGTTGACGGACGATATATATGAGCATTTGATTTACGATGATTTTGAATTTGCAACAATGGCGCAAGTCGCGCCGGATTTGTTTGACCGCACATTGACCATGAACGGTGTTTCCAAAGCCTATGCAATGACCGGCTGGCGCATCGGATACGCCGGTGGGCCAAAACAATTAATCAAGGCTATGGCCAAGGTTATGGGCCAAACCACATCAAATGCCGCCTCGATTTCCCAATGGGCAGCAGTGACGGCTTTAACGGGGCCGCAAGATTTTATTGAAACCCGAAACGAAACTTATAAGTTGCGCCGCGATTTGGTTGTGGACAGGCTGAACGCTATGCCTTTGCTCAACTGCCCGCGCCCCAACGGTGCATTTTATGTTTTCCCGGATTGTGCAAAGCTTATTGACATGACAACACCCAAGGGACGCAGGCTTGAAACGGATCTGGATTTCGCCAATGCTCTGCTTGATGAAGCCCATGTGGCGGTTATCCCTGGCAGCGCCTTCCATGCATCGCCCAACTTTCGTATTTCCTATTGTGTGGATACGGATGATTTATTAGACGCCTGCGACCGAATTGAAGGCTTTTTGACAGGCCTAAGGCTCTGCTGACACATTAAATTTCATTGCCCTAGCCATTAACACCCTCCCCAGGTTCGCGCAATGCCAAGACCATGTTTTGCACGTCCCCAGGCGGTGGGGCGGTGAATTTTGTCACTGTAATCGTGACAGCGAAATTCAGCAGCATGCCGAGTGTACCTATGCCTTCCGGGGATATGCCGAACCACCAGTTTTCAGACATGTTTGCAGAGGGGTTGATGAATTTGAAATAGATAATATAGGCGGCGGTGAAGCCTATGCCTGCCAACATGCCTGCTATGGCCCCTTGTTTGGTGGTGCGTGTCCAGAAAATTCCCAAGACAATGGCCGGGAAGAAACTGGCTGCGGCCAGTCCAAAGGCAAATGCCACAACTTGCGCCACAAATCCGGGCGGGTTTATCCCCAGATACCCGGCGGCAAAAATCGCGCCTGCCGCTGCCAGCCGTGCGGCGCGCAGCTCGCCTTTCTCAGATAAATCTTTGACGAATACGCGCTTGAGCAAATCATGACTGACCGATGCGGAAATTACCAACAATAGTCCCGCCGCTGTCGAGAGCGCCGCTGCCAACCCGCCCGCCGCCACCAGGGCAATTACCCAGGCGGGCAGGCCCGCTATTTCCGGGTTGGCCAGAACCATAATGTCGCGGTTGACCTTCACTTCATTATCTGTCCCGGCTTTGTAGGACACAACACCGTCAGCGTTTTTATCGTCCCATTCGATTAGACTGGTTTGTTCCCAGGTTTTAAACCAGTCGGGCGTCGCGGTTTCGCCAGTTGTTACGTCTGTTGCTTCGTAAACGGATCCGTTGACCGTTTCGATAAAATTGATCCGCGAGAAAGCCCCGACCGCCGGAGCGGTCAAATACAAAAGCGCGATAAAGGCCAAAGCCCAGCCGGCGGATTTGCGGGCGTCCGCTACTTTGGGTACGGTAAAAAAACGGATGATCACATGGGGCAGGCCAGCCGTTCCCACCATGAGCGCCAATGTGATGGCAGCAATATCCCATAGGGATTTAGAACCTGAGAGATAGGGTGTAAATCCAAGTTCGCTGGTCAGACCGTTGAGCTTTTGCAGCAAAGGTTCGCCGCCGGAATTGCCGATAAAACCAAGCTGGGGGATCGGCGTGCCCGTGAGTTGGAGCGAGATGAAAATTACCGGTACCATATAGGCGAAAATCAGCACACAATATTGGGCGATCTGCGTGTAGGTTATGCCTTTCATACCGCCCATGACCGCATAGAAAAACACGATGACCATGCCAATAATCACGCCCCATTTCACATCCACTTCCAAAAAGCGCGAGAATACAATGCCCACACCCTGCATTTGTCCGGCAATATAGGTGAAGGAAATGAAAATGGCGCAAAACACCGCTACCAATCTGGCCGTGTCGGAATAATACCGATCGCCAATGAAATCGGGTACGGTAAATTTGCCGAATTTACGCAAATATGGTGCTAGCAACAAGGCAAGCAAGACATAACCGCCCGTCCAGCCCATGAGATAAACCGAGCCGTCATATCCGGCAAAAGCAATAATGCCGGCCATGGAAATAAACGACGCCGCACTCATCCAGTCCGCTGCCGTTGCCATGCCGTTCAGGACAGGGTGGACATGTTTGTCCGCCACATAAAAATCACCCGTGGTTTTAGCCCGAGACCAGACGGCGATGCCGATATAGAGGGAGAATGTCAGGCCGACAAAGATCCATGTCCACAGCTTGACGTCGCTCACGGGTTTTGCTCTTGGTCTGGAGCATCGTACTTTGCATCAAGTTTTTTCATTAAATGTGTGTAAACAAAAATTAAAATCACAAACACGATGATCGAACCTTGCTGGGCAAACCAGAACCCAAGCGGTGCGCCGCCAATAGAAAATTTATCCAAAAAAGGCCGCAAGAAAATCCCGAAACCAAAGGAGACCAAAGCCCAAATGGATAACAATATCCCCATAAGCTTTAGATTGGCTTTCCAGTAAAGACTGGTTCCACGGTTCTTGTTCGGCATAAATCCCCCGGTTTCTTAGTTTTATCAAGAGCCTATATCAAACATGCATTAATGGATAAAGGACGAACATGTTGGCAGGGTATAACTTAGCGTATGGGAGGTATATTAACCGATGTCAAAAATTTCCCCACTGATTTCCGCAATATTTGTTGTTCCCGTTAAGGCCATGCTGACGCGCATTTCTGATTTTATTGTGTTTAAGAAGTTTTCGAGACCTTTTTGTTTTTGTGCTGCTAGCGCCCAGACCCAGGGGCGGCCCATAAGCACGGCGTCTGCGCCGCTGGCTACGGCTTTGACAATGTCCTGCCCGGAACGCACACCGCCGTCCATAAGAATGGTCGTCGTGTCGTCCAGGGCATCTTTGATCCTTGGGGTCATGGCAATGCCCGACGATACTCCGTCCAATTGCCGCCCGCCGTGATTGGAGATAACTATGGCGTCGGCACCGGCCTTGACGGCTGATTTAGCATCCTCGGGGCATAAAATACCTTTGATGATCAGTTTGCCGTCCCATATTTCGCGCAACCATTCAATGTCTTTCCAGGTGCATGACGGGTCGAATTGCTCATCAATCCAGTTTTTGAAGTCTGTAATAGACCTGGCACTGGGTACCAATTCGGATAAATTCCCAAACATATGAGGCTTGCCCTTAATGCCGACATCAAACAACCATGGCGGGTGTAGGGGGTATTCCAAAGCCGCCCGTAATTTACCCGGCCCGTTTAACCCGCCCGCCATGCCGTTTCTTATGTCGCGGTAACGGGCACCGACAACGGCCAGATCAACGGTAAACACCAAATTGGTACACCCGGCCTGCTTGGCGCGTGTCAATAGTGCTTTCACATAACCCCGATCGCGCATCATATAAAGCTGAAACCAAAACGGTTTTTCACTCGCCTCGGCGACTTCTTCCAAAGAACATATGGAGACGGTAGATAGGCAAAACGGAATGCCGGCCCTTTGTGCCGCCTTGACCGCTTGTACCTCACCGCGTCTTGCCATCATACCGGCCAAACCTATAGGGGCCAGCACCAAGGGCATATCCAGAGCGGCACCGAGCAATTTTGTTGACGTATCAATAGATGAAACATCGCGCAGTACGCGTTGTTTTAATTTTATGTTTTCGAAATCTGCTACATTACTTGCAAGGGTGGTTTCAGTGTAAGCGCCCCCGTCAATATAGTCGAATAAATTGCGCGGCAGGCGTTTCCTTGCGAGATGCCTGTAATCTTGGGCAGTGGCGGGTATGAGGTTCAAGGTCAAGTCTATTGCCCTGGCACGGGAATAACCGCTTCGACCAGGCGCGGGCCATTTTGGGCCAAAGCATGTTTGAGCGCGGCGTGAAAAGCTTGGACAGTATCAGCCCGAACGGCCGGAACGCCCAGACCATTTGATATGGACACCCAGTCTATGGACGGGTTGCCAAGGTCAAGCATGGCCAAGGCTTTGGGGCCGGGCTTGGCAACCCCGACGCGGGCCAGCTCAATGTTCAAAATTGCGTAACTGCTATTGTTGAGAATGACCGTGGTGACATTGGCGTTTTCCCGCGCCATGCTCCACAAAGCCTGGACGGTGTACATAGCACTGCCGTCCGCTTCCAGGCACAGAACTTTGCGGTCAGGGCAGGCAATAGCCGCGCCCAAACCAAGGGGTAATCCTTGACCAATAGCACCACCGGTTAAAGTCATCCAGTCGTGTTTTGGCGCACCTTGGGTCATGGGAAAAATCGCTAGCCCGGCAGTCGCTGCACCGTCCGAAACAATGGCGTTCTCGGGCATTAATGCGGCCAGGACAGTACCTACTCCGACAGGGGTCAACCGCCCGTCTTCACTGGGGGGTATAAATTCTGGTTGAATATGGGAGGGTAGCTCAGGCGCATCCAGTGCGTCCGCCAAGCGCGTCAAAGCATCCAGTGCGCATTGGCGCGGTGTGGCCAAAGTGACCAGGTTTGCATCTTGCGGCATCAACCAACTCGGTTTATTGGGGTAGGCGAAGAATGACACCGGAGGCTTGGCCCCGACAAAGACCACCTGTTTGAAATCTTTCAAATAGTCAGCCGCCATTTCGCCAAAATATGGCAGGCGCTCAACGGCAACCCGGCCTGCGCCGCGCTGTAACCGCGCCGGAAATGTCTCGCAAATAAGCCGCGCACCCGTAGCCGCCGCAATACGCCCGGCTTGAATGAGCGCGTCTTCGCGCAAAGACGTAGCACCCAAAAACAAGACGGACGGGGCGTCTTTTTTCAGGCTTGCTGCGGCTGCTTTTACGGCGTCATCATCAGCATGAGGGCGGGGGCGGGATTTGGGAGCTTTTGGTTTGGCGTGCTTGACTTCGTCCCAAGCATGATCAGCTGGCGCAATGATGGTTGCGATTTGACCTGGAAACACCAAAGCGGCACTTATGGCATCGGCACCTTTTTGCGCCAGGTCATCCGGCGAGGTGGAGGTTTCTAGCCAATCAGAAAACGGTGCGGCGACCCCTGCAATATCCGAGGTTAACGGGGCATCATATTGTAAATGATGGGTGGCATGATCGCCGACTATATTGATGACGGGGGAGCGGGCGCGCCGCGCATTGTGCAAATTGGCGCAGCCATTGGCCAAGCCTGAACCCACATGTAAAAGCGTGGCGGCGGGTTTGTCGGCCATACGGCCATACCCGTCAGCCGCGCCTGTGACCACACCTTCAAACAGGCCTAGTATAGAGCGCATCGCGTCTTGGCCGTCGATGGCGGCAACAAGTTGCATTTCCGAAGTGCCCGGATTGGCAAAGCAAACCTCGACCCCGCCTGCGGCCAATGTCTCAATTAAAACTTCCGCACCGTTCATAGGGTTCTCCAATTGATTTTATTATGTTTAGCAATCTATTAGGTAGTGTACTCATAAACTCAGGCCACAATGGCATGAGTCAATTTGTTCACTTGGCAGGCGTAAATTCGCAGGAAATGCTAGCATTTTCAAGAGTTTACAACGCACCAAGTGGGCAAAGTGGCCATGCAGGGTTGTCCGCAAACTCGGAGCTAAATCTGCTTCAATCTGCGTCGTCAAAGACCTCAGCCGGGCAGAAAGCCCGTCTTTCGCCCTTTTCCTAGCATATTTTCGCATATTTAGCTCCATTGTGGCCTGAGTTTATGAGTACACTACCTAGCTTGATTGTTACAGAATTTGCTATGGTTTTTTTGTTTTATTTGAATCCGGGAACATGTTCCGATATGGAAGAACATGCTATGGGCATGGGTATATGGGTGCTAGGGTATTGAGATGTTGGAAAAACAATATTCCGATGATGATTACATTCCGCCTTTTGCGCCGCCGCTTAGGGGTGATGAGGGGGTTGTCAAAGCCACTTGGATATTTATGAAAAACCCAGTGGAGGGTTTTGGGCCATTGGCATACAGACAGCCCATTGTTAGCGTCAAAACACTACGCACAAAAATTCATACGGTTACGGATCCGCTCGGCATGAACGAAGTCCTCAAGAGCAAGGCGGCGGACTTCCGTAAATCCCCTCTAAGCGACCGGATAATGAAACCGGCAACCAAAGAAGGTTTGCTGGTCGTGCGCGGCGAGCAATGGCGCAAACAAAGGCGCGGGGTTGCTCCCATGTTCGCACCGCGTCATATGGCCAGATTGGCGCCTATGGTTACGGATGCTCTAGATGAATTTGCAAATAATATCGATGCTGGGGCTGGGCGCATAGAATTACGCGAAGCTATGGCTGATTTAACCTTTGATATTTTGGCCAAGTCGGTGCTTGGCAATCCAAAAGGCATGGACAAACAAAAGCTGAAACAGGCAATGGCCGTGGCTTTGGATGTGGCTGGCACCATCAGGCCCAGTGATTTGCTGACATTGCCCAACTGGGTGCCGCGCCCTATGGGCCCGCGTGGCTTGCGGGCCTTGAAAACCATCAGGGACGCTGCAGATGCATTGTTGGCGCAGCGCGATCCGGATAATCCCGGTGATGATTTGGTTGGCCTGTTGGTCTCGACCCATGACCACAAAACGGGCCACGGGTTAAGTGTGCGCGAACAGCGCGATAATCTTATCGGGTTTTTTATCGCCGGACACGAAACCACGGCTCTTACCCTGACCTGGGCATTATATTTGATTGGCAATCACAAGCAAACCGAAGCGCGTATTGTTGAAGAGGTCAGGGCCGTGGCTGGTGACGGCCCGGTAAAATATGAACATATTGAAAGGCTTACCTTCACCCGCGCCGTTATTGACGAGACTATGCGCCTGTATCCACCTGCACCGATGATGGGACGTGAAGCTATAAATGATACACAAATATGCGGCAGGGATATTGCCAAAGGCGACATTGTCTTGTTGGCGACCTATGTCATGCACCGCACACCGAGGCTATGGGACAAGCCCAATGTTTTCGATCCGGACAGATTTTTACGTGACCCTGAACTGAACCGAGGCAAGGGCAAATTTATGCCATTTGGCGCCGGGCCAAGGGTCTGCGTCGGCGCCGCATTCGCGGTCATGGAAGCGGTTATGGCTCTGGCAACATTGGTGCGTGATTACGAGATAAAACCCGATCCAAATTGCCGCCCCAAACTAAAAATGAAAATCACCCTGCGGCCCGACTGTGATATAATGGCAAGTGTGAAACGGAGATAAGGTTTGTTGCTTTGTGACGCTTGTCCTTGGAGTTTATAATTCCAACCCTTTACCCCTCACCTTGTTCCTCTCCCACAAGGTGAGGGGTAAAACGCTTGAAGGAACACACAAGTTTAATCCATACTCTATTATTTGTAAAAAAAAGTGCAGGGTTTCTGTTGCCAGCTACCCTGCGAAGCCCGCCTAACCGTCTGAAGGGCTAGGAGTTAAGGTCGAATTTGCTTAACCGCTTACGCAGCTAGAGCGAACTCTTCAGTGTTGTTATCATTAGCAACTACTGTAATTGGGCATTTATCGGTACCCATCCGGACGAAAGCTAACATTTTTACACGTCTGTCGATACTATTTCGGCCCCATCAGAAACGGCTCCCTATAAAAGGAGAGCCGCTTGTGGTGGAGCCGCCGGGTACCGCCCCCGGGTCCAGCCCGCTTATTACATGCGCGTTTATCGTCATAGTCG
>CAZCUM010000062.1:0-10576 GCA_964502015.1 uncultured Robiginitomaculum sp.
AATCTATTACCCTTAGCAAGGACCAGACTGATCGAATGGTCAAAATCTACTGCCATTTTGTGGAGGCTATTAGGCCAGAAGAATTACCATGTGACCCAGCCGCTCCTTTTGAAGACCCGCTTATTCAATACACCACCAAATTTTCTATTTGGGCACGGCGGCGGCCTCGTTATCATCCCTTGTTTGCATCTGAAAAAGAACAACAAAAGGACGTTGGATTTATCGGTTTTGACTTTCGGCCAGCCGCTATGACCGATTCAGATGTACTGGCTAAAGCTTCAAAATTTGTCTGGCAACATCGTCATGAAGTTCCAAACCCGACTTTGCTTAAAGCGTGGATGGCTGATGAGGTTGATATAGAGGGTAAACCTAATGACGGCGTGGTACTTGATATGCCCACATCTATATTCAATAGTTTCGTAGATTGGGATCGTTTTCACCAGTACATACTTGATCAAAAACGAGCCAGTAAAGATAATATAGAAATTTCCAAGGATTTATTAGCACAGCATAAAAACGGAACCTGGGTGTTGCCGGAGGTGATTATACAGACTTGTGAGAGATTTCAGACCAGTTTGGAAACCATGCCAGATATGAGGCAAGTCTTGGCGCATGATTATGTAGACTTTGCTACCCCTCAAGTTGATGAAGAACACCGACCGGAGATAAACCTCAAAAAATCCGTCACTCGTAAGAAAATCTCTAAACGCCAGTTGGCACGGCTGGAAGATATTGTGATCTATTTGTTGCTGCCCGCCTTACGGATTGGCCTCACGGGTAAGTTAGTCGATAAACAAACCCATTACCTCGCCCGTGCGGCTAAATGGCTACGTCCGGCCAGTGACCCGGTGTGGAAAAAACCGTGGACGGACGGTCTTGATCTCTTGGCTTTAATGGTGATGGATCGGAAAAACTCGCTTGAACTTGATTTTGTCAGACAAGTTTCAAATTTTGTTCACGCCCACATTGATGATGCACCAGATTTTGACCGCATGCAAAAACAAACTGCATCTAGTAAACCGTCAGCTATTTTGAAACAGAAAACCGTCACTCCGGCAGACACAGAACTACAAGAAGAGAAAAATACGAACTTAATGCGTCGCCTCATTCTTAACCCGGATATTAAAAACTTCCCCGGTAGTGATGTTCCAAAAGACCTAATTTTAACCCGCATGGGAATATTAACGGCAGACACAGTCATAGACGAAGAGCGGCTTATAAAATTTGAGGCATTAATAGATAAGGCCTACAAACGCCGCAATGATCCAGATTTTTGGGTCATGAACCAGCTAGATATGACCGTCATGCTTATGAATGACATTATTGATTTAGACGGCAATATTATTGGAGAGGAACTTGAAGTCACGCCGTTCTTACGGATGGAATTACGTCACGGAGCAGAGCGAAAACTGTGGAATAAAGTAGCTGGGCTTTGGCTTTATCCACACGCTAAAAAGCCATTGCCAGACATTTTGACCAAGCATGAGGCCGAAACCTTGCAAATTATTTGCTATTGGCTGGATAAGAAGCCACGTAGCCCACGACCTTTTTTCTGGGCTATCCAAGATATGGTCTGGGGGCAATTTAACGGCGATCCGACATTGGTTGGCGACCGTATCGGTGAACTAGCGATTTACATTCATGAGCATAGAAATTACCCGCCGAATTGCGATGTTCTGAAACTGGTGTAGTCATTATCCTGTTGGCGACAAATTGCGATACCCCGTTACCATTGCCGAACCGCGCTGTGCCAAGCCTTGCAGGGGTCAAGTATTTTTACCGCTACGCTTAAGATTTTCTCTGTGATAAATTCTTATAAAATTTCTTGACCGCACCGCTTGTGCGGTTCGTCTTTGGTCGTGGTGTTCTTAATTTTTAACCCCAAACAGGATGAACACTATGACTACCGTTTCCAATAAAACTCTTAAATCCGCTTTGCAGGATATTATCAATTCTAAACCCAATTCACTACAAGCGGCTGTCGCCAGCGAAGCTTTAGACCATGAAGACATTAAATGCTTCTTTTCTGACCTACTTCAACACGGCTGTATATCTGGTATGATCGGGAGCCTGATTTACTACACCGACACCCACACATTCTTTGATGCCCATTATGACGCCATCGAAGAACTGCGTCAGGAATATCAAGACAATATCGGTGAACCGTTAGAGATTAAAGAAAACCTTAAAAACTTCCTAGCTTGGTTTGCCTTTGAAGAAACCGCTTACCAAATGGCTTTGGAGTTAGGGCTAGAGGTTTGACCTCTAGCTACAGCCAGCGTTTAAAATCTGACCTACTGGGCAGAATGGCGGTAATAGCCACTTCCAATTGGTCTTCGCTTACCTGATAAAAGATCGTATGTGCTTTGTTGCCAAAAAGCCGATAGATTTGATCATTGATGGTTCGTGCTTGATAGCGGTGCGGGAAAATATCTAACCCGGCACAAAGCCCGACAACTTCCGAAACATATTTAAGAGTGTGCGCCTTACCGTAATCAACAAAATCGGCTTCAATTACTGCCAGTTGTTTGGTAAAACTGTCAGAAAAAACGACGTGGTATTTATCCATGTAGTTTTTTGAGGCGGGCTTTAGATTGGCGCAATACCTGGTCGGCAGTGTGGGTTCTCCCCGCTTTAATATCGGCACGACCTCGTTCCAATGCCCCGACAACGAAAGCCTTGTACTCCGGGTCTTTCATATCTTCTTGGAATTTATCCCCGTCAACAACCGATTGCGTATAGTCCACAATGAGACTGGCAAGCTCGCGCTGGTCACCTGTAGACAGGGTGCGAGCTTTATCGAGGGCTTTTTCCAAAGTTGGGTTCATGTACATATTCTATCACCTCATGTTTCATCTGGCAAATGGTGGTTTACAGGATTGCTTCATCAAACTCTGTAATTCAACATGCCGTAGACAATATCGTTGCTAAGGGTCGCCGTTAAAGCCAGCTTTTCATACATGAACTTTAAATCATCATCAGTGATGCGTAATGGATCTGCTCCAACTGGCAAATATGGCGATATATTTTCGCCTGCATTCCCGATTACCAAAAAGAAGAAACGCCCTTTCTCTCCTTGAATATAGAATGGCTTGTTGCCTTTCAAAGAACACTGCCAGTAATGCTCGTCTGTCTTACCGTCCCCATCATCAGCTAAAAAATCAATTTCTCTAACTGTGCTCAAGGCTTGGCCTCTAAATGAGCGACCATTTTCATCACGATTTGGATAATACCCAAGCTCAATTACAACCGGCTTGCCTTGCAGTTTAAAATCAACGCTGTCTTCCTGAATATCCAAGAAAAATTTATACCCAGGTTCTAAGATTATGTCGTCATCTATAGTCTCCTCTAGAATGGGTGTGGATTCCAATCCAATCCTCCTAGATTTAGGTTCTTCTGGTTCTTGGAGTTTGAGATAAAGCTCGTGTCTTGGAATGATTAAGCCAAGTAAAGCATGCACAGGATCGATGCCGTCCCATCCCAGAACAATTTCGTGTTTGTATAGGTTTTGTAACAAGACACCTACCTTATCCTGCAAAAGTTGTTGAAGGGTAATTCGTGCTGCACATTCTTTGTTTGAAATATATTCAAGGCATTGACGGAAAAATTTTAGCTCTTCATTTATAAACCTTGATTTACCACTCAGGATATTTTCGAAACGTTCGCTGGGTACGTCATATAGACTCTCGTTGACATATTTTATACCATTTGCTTTGCCCTTTTCATTGTGACCAAAACACCCTAACTGTTTAAAAATGGCAAATTTTCCTTGAAAATCTACGCCTTTCCCTAAAGCTGGATTTTTCTCAAACTGCTTCTGAGTGATTTTTGTTATTACACTGGGTAATGGTTTGTTTTGCATTTCATCCTCCTAGTTTGGGTTTGCCGAAGTTAATCTAATTTGCATGTAAATGGCAACGGCGGAAAACCGCCATTGCCAATCCTTAGGTGTTTTGTCTTTACCTTGCCGTCGCTAAACTCTGGCTCAGTGTTTGCCCGACATCCGCGAGAAATTTGCGCAACTCACCACCTTGCGTACCGACAACATGTACCTGCCCGTCCGATGCTATCCTGGCGAGCGTGCTCGTATTAGCATCACTGCCATAAGCAATTGTGATGACGTCCGCGATCTCTTGCAAATCTTGGATATTTTTGTCTGAAACATCTGATTGCCCGTCAGACAAGACCAGCGCGACCGGGCGTAAATATACCCAACCGTCAGGATTTGGTAGAGCCGTATGCTCTTCAATAGTCAGTATGCTTTCTTTCAAAGCACTATTGAAGTTTGTTCCGCCTTGAGAGATTGCAGTAGGAACGGATAACCCTACTACCGATTCTGCAAAACAACGCCGTTCGGAACCGTTATCAAAATCAATGATGCTGATCAGAAACCCATCTTTGTTTTGAGGATCAGCCAAGATTTGCGTGAGCGCAACGCTCGCCAAATTAAGTTCGTCTATTTTGCTCCCACTCATAGATGTTGAGCGATCACGCACCAGCAGTACATGTTGCTTACTGTTTGATGACACCCCGGTCGGAATTTTTAGTGGTCGACTGATTTTCAGTTCTGGCAAAGGCGTTGAAAAATTTGATACACCAAGTGGTGCCGTGTGAATTGGCTGGCTTGAAGCCCCCTGATCAATAGGTGGCAGGGGTGCGGTTGCCGGGTTTTGTGTTGAGATAGATGTCATGATTTTCTCCTGTTTGAATGAATGACAACACCTCCCTTAAACAAAGAAGATCGACTTGGAAAAGGGCGGAAAACCGCCCTGCCTAAATCGAGGCGGGCGGTTTTCCGCCCAAAGACAGCAACTGGCATTTGAAGATATCGACATGGCGTGAACAACGAAAGGAACACGCCATGACACTTATACCCTACAAAACATCAGACGCTTGTCGCCGGACGGCACGACTGTCCGGGTTTGATATTGACAACCCCAATATACGCCATCCCGTCCAAAACCAGTTGATAGAAAAAGTCTTGAACGAACGCGGTCGCCCACATGATCCACGCGCCCGGCTTTTACTCAAAGGTCGTGAAGCACTGACCCGTATCATCAAGCGGGAGCGTTGATATGTTTTGCCCATATTCAGAAAACTTACCGACTGTCATTGAAACCGCATCGCGATTGCCCACAGAGACAATTTTACTCAGTAGCATTTTAACCACCACCGCCTTGTCCGCTTATTTCCATTGGCGGCAAACACATTTACCCAAGGAGGATGTCTTGATTTTAGAAGATATAATTGAAGCGGATGAGGTAACAGAGCCGATGGCTGAACCGGAAGCTTCGCCTTATCGCTGGCACAGTGATGGTGCCACGCGTACCGGGAAAGTTCGCACCGAAAACCAAGACGATTTTGCCATTCACCGCTTTAGCTCTGAGGAAGTTCTCCTTGTGGTTTGTGATGGTGCGGGCGGTATTGAGGGTGGAGGTGAGGCTGCCCGCTCGGCAGTGGAAGCAATTGTCCATGATTTTAAAGAATCGGCGGAACAAAATTTATCGTCCACCATTCGGTTAAAGCGAGCCATACAGGCAGCCCGTGAGGTCGCTAGGGATGAAAACCTGACAGGCATAACCACGGTAGCCGCAGTGCATACCAAAGACGATATTTTAACCTATGCCACTTTGGGTGACGGAGGCATTGCGGTAATCTGGCCTGATGGCATGATAAGCCAAGTTCTAGTGCCACATCATGTTCTTGGGCAACCGGACAACATCATTTCTGCGTATATTGGCGGAGGGTGCGATATAGTACCGCGCACCGGAACTTTACAAATCGAGCCCGACAGCACCGTGATGTTATTGTCTGACGGTAGCAGTGACCTGCTACCGTATCAAGACTTCGCAGAGAACCGTGATGTTTATTCGGTGCCATTGGCCAGTAAAAATAATTGCGGATTGGCGGACCGCTTTTTGGAGCAGCTTGAGGTCGCTCGTGACCCCGACACCAACGCTTACCTACACAGTGATAATATGACCTTGGTCATGGCTCATCTCTCACGAAATGAGGAGGCGTAAGATGGCTAACACATACGATGTTGACGGCATTATCCTCAACCCCATAAACTCGATGTTTGGACAAGGTGGGCAAGGCCGGGTTGAGCAAGTCGCACTTACGAGCGATCCAAAAATTGGCTTGGTGCTAAAACGCCTTCCGATAACACCAGAAGCAAAAGAGCGAACCAAAGCTTTGGTGGATTTATGTTTACCCCTGCTAAGTCCTTTTTTGGCTGCACCAATTGCTGTCAATTTGGACGGCCATGATGAAATTGTCCACGTTGCCCCCTTGGCTATCGGTAATGATCTAGAGAATGACAACCGCACTGTTGCCGAGAGCTTTGAAGTGGGTCTTCATTTAGCGTGTTTGACAGAAATACTGGAAGAACACGGAATTGCTCATGGTGACCTGGCTCCCAGCAACTTGATTATTGAAACTGATGGTTCCGTACATTTGATTGATTTTGATAATTTCTCATCGACGGATACGGCTGTCCCAACCCCGACAATGGCCGGACAACCAATGATGTTGGCTCCTGAAATTCGCATTGATAAGCAAACCCCGACCATCGAAAGTGACCGGTTCTCGTTTGCTGTATTGTTGGGCATGATCTTACTTCGCAGACACCCTGCGGATGGTCAAGCACAAGTCCCCGCCGACATGGACAGGGTCATGACATCCGGTATTTGGCCAGAGCGAAACCGAACACCAGAACCAGATGACGTGCCCATTGCGGCTTTGGGCGATAAACTTTGCACTCTTTTTGATGCTGCTTTTCTGGTTGATCCAGCAGGACGTCCCACCGCCAATGAATGGCGATTGGCTTTGGGTGAGGCTTTACACACCTTGGTCATTCACGATTGTGGAAATGCCTTTGTGCCGTCGCATACGCAAACCCATTGTCCGTGGTGTCAGCTCAGCATTGAAGCTGCCTTGGTTGTCCCTCACCAGCTTAAAATCACCGTACCGAGCACGGGCGCACGTTATAGTCTGGCTTTGCAAGACGGAAAGACCATCGTCCTGGGACGAGGAAATTTGGGAAGTCATGCTTCGGTATCCGGGAAGCATCTAGAACTCACGCCCTTTGGCGATAAGGTATTCTTGCGCCATATTGGTCGTCACCCAACGGCGATCCTGAAAAACGGCCAGTGGTATAATCTGAAAGAAAGCTGGATTGATGTCAGCGACTTTGCCACTGCGCCTATTCCTTTGCGTTTGGCTGATCTCGATATTGATATCGGTGTCTGATGGATAGCCCTGACGCTTATATCAGCCTTGCTGAATACCACCGGATGGAGCAACTCCTTGGGAAATTATTGGCGACTGCCAATTCCAAGGAGCAAGCCTTGCTCTTAGGTATCCACAAACGCCTCAAAGCGATTTACACAGCCCAAACCTCCGACCGTGAGACCATAGACTATCTGAAACGTCTGGCGTCCTAATTTACAGGGCAAAGAGGGCAATAATGTCCCGAAGTTCTTCTAACGACTTTCCGTCCCCGTAGGTCGGTCTATGAAACTTATGCCCCATAAGTTGGGCTTGGGCACGATCAAGAATATTATGATGTGTGAGTTGGTCTTGATACCAGTGCCGTAGCGAGTAAAAACTTTGCTTCTGTTTTTCAAAAGTCCCATTGGCTTTAAAATGCTTATTGACGATTGAAGTCCCGTACATATTTTTGCCAAGCCTCTTGCCCCAACCACCCTGCTCATGCAGTATTTTCGCCGCATCGAGTGAGACACCCAGCAAAGGCATTAGGCGTTCAGAGTGCGGGGTTTTGAGCACCCGCACTGAATTTTCCCGGATATGCAGGTGCGGAATGTCATGGTCGATTTTAATATCGCATAACTCCATGCCAATCGCTTCCACTGGACGCATACCAGTGTTGATCACTAACTTGACCAACAGTTGAAAATCAAGATGCAGTCCGTCCAACTTACCCGGAGCGAGAATATTATTTTTGATCAGCTCGGTAGAAAGCGGAGCACGCCTGACTTTCACGTCCGCTTTCAACCGCATCCGGGCAAATGGGTTTGGGGCTTCGTGAGCGTCAATATCATAGATAGTTGTGATAAGGCGACGTATGGAATCGATCTCCCGATTGGCGGTACAGCTTTTAAGCCCGTTGTCTTTCTTGCGTTTGAGCCACCACGCCCGAAAATCGACAGCGTGTTGACGCTTGATATCGTACAAATCCACTTTGCCAACAGCCTCCTCGAAATGGCGAACAGATTTGAGATAGACATTGCGTTTACAGCGTTTCTGATCATGGCTGTGCCCAGACCATTCGTCTTGTATGTGCTCCCAAAACCTCTCGAACGCCTCCATCATGGACAAGCCGGGTTTATCCACCAGCCCTAAAACTGCCCCTTGTTCATGGGCAGACAATTGTCCCTCTACCAAGAACCTAAGGCGAGAAAGTAAATCCTGGTCTGATATTGCCCCAGCCGAAACCTGCTGAAACCCGTGCGCCTGATTGGTAGCGACAGACGCCGTATATTGTCTGGACATCGATTGGCTGTGCAGAGACACCCCCCTTTGCTTGGCCTGCTCCCACTGACGCTCCAAATCCTGAGTGATTTGAGCGGCTTTGAGTTTAGCCTCTGTGAAGTTGGTGGTTCCGAGGGCAAAGGTAATAATCGGCCTTGGTTCAATATCCAAATACCTTTTAGGGCGATGGCGAAAATAGTGCCAGCGAACCCCGCGTCTTCTCATATGCAAACCCTGCATAGTAATCTTCCTCAAACGAGGTGCATGCAAAAACCGCTGTACACGGAAATTGTACACACTTTTGTACACGGTTGGGGAAATCCCAACTCTCAAGGAAAATACTAAACCTAATTAAATCAGCATCTTAGAGACGGAATACCGTCTGCACATCTGAAAATGGTGCGGCCGAGAAGACTCGAACTTCCACGGGTTTTACCCCACAGCGACCTCAACGCTGCGCGTCTACCAATTCCGCCACGGCCGCACGATGAGGAAGCGCGGGCTTAGCAAAGTAACGGGGCTTTGCAAAGGGAAATATTTGGCCAAAGTTTGTTCTTTTCAATGCCTGCCGCAGACTATACAATCCGGTATGACGAAAAACGCCCTAAATCACCCCGGTTTATTACGCGAACTGATTTCAATGAGTGGCTGGCACGATAATTTCACGGCCAAAAATAAAACCGTACCGCTCCATTTACATGTTAATTTCAATGCAGGGGAATTCAGAGGTGAGAAAATTCATTTCTCTATTAAATTCCAAAGTGCCGTCATTGCCTTGCGCATTGGCGAAAACGACCCCCTCACCATTCCGCGCCGTAGTGTTAATCGGTTTTCTGCGGCGCGTTCCGGCACCACTACGACAAATTATCAGAAGTCTGCAAAAGGTTCTGGAAGGACCACGATTTCTCCAAAACCGTCTGTCGGGTTTGGCCGTGAAGATGCGGCGTCCAAAGCACTCGCTATTGCGGCGAAAGACGGGAATGTAGATTTCCATATTCAGTGTCTATCCGATGGCGACCAACACAAATGGAAAATTACACCCAAATCATCTCCCTATCTGGGCGGAAGCCCTTGGGATGCCGGAGCTGAGCCATTATGCAAAATTGCACAAACCAATAATCCTAAAACTGACAAGGTCGACATTAGCATCCGTTTTGATGCATTCATCACCGCCAACAGCCTGGTACCGTGTGACATTCAAATAAAACGAAAAGATGGCACATTTAAACCCGCCAAAAACCGGCCTGCCAATATTGAAGCCGCCCGTGCAGTTTTACGCAACAGGTTTGTCGCTGAAAATTTAAGCGAGCCAAGTTTTGATAATAGCAAATTCTTGATTTTCATCGGAACCCATGAAGCATGTGGTGAAGATCCATGACAATCAATAAAGACATTGAAGATACACTAATTGCTCTATTGAACGCAGAAACCGGAAACTTGCGGGAACTTGCCGAACTTGCTGGCGCAGATCCGCGCACCTTTTACCGCTATAGCAGTATATCCAATATGGATGTCAGCGGGCAGGATTTAAGCGGTATGCAATTTTTAGAGTTTGATTTGGCGACAGTCGAATACGACGAAGATACTATCTTACCGCCCCCACCGCCCCCACCGCCCGTAAACTCCGAAATACTACAAGCGGCTGAGGCGCAAGCAGAAAAGCTTTTGCGGCAAAACCAGTCCGTGCCGGATGATATTGCGATCAATGTCAGAAAGCTTGATTTAAACCGTTCGGATTTCACCAAACCTGCTTTGCTTGCCAATATCAAATGGTTACAATCTATTATCCTGTCTGGGACGGAAATTGCAGATTTTTCCGCACTAGAAAAACTGGTGAACTTGCAAAGGCTCACCCTGGACGGTACGCAGGTCAAAGACATAGGCATGTTGGAAAAACTGGTGAAGCTGAAAAGGCTCACCCTGAACAGTACGCAGGTCAAAGACATAGGCATGTTGGAAAAACTGGTGAACCTGCACTGGCTCACCCTAAGCGGTACGCAGGTCAAAGACATAGGCGGGTTGGAAAAACTGGTAAACCTGCACTTGCTCCACCTAGGCGGTACGCAGATCAAAGACATAGGCG
>CAZCUM010000063.1:0-10561 GCA_964502015.1 uncultured Robiginitomaculum sp.
GGAACTGTATGCGGTTGGTCGAATATGACGCAGGGGACGCATCAACTATTCGATACCCATTATATAGGGTGTATTATTACAAATGTGCAGTGCCAAATTGTCACACCTGATATGCATAAATGCATATCTAGGGCGGATTTCGCCATTTTTTTGCGGCGCGCAACAGAAATTCACGAAAGACCTTGGCGCGTGTGGAGCCGCGCAGTTCTGTGGGGTAGACAAAATAAATGTCAAATGGTTGCCCGCTAATTTGCGGCAAAACTCGTACCAGCCGTTTGGACATTGCCACCATATAGTCCGGAATACCGACAATCCCCAAATCGGCTTCTGCGGCCCGCATAATACCGTGTAGATTGTTGACGGCCAAAATAGGGGTTCGCGGATTATGTTCAGCCCGGCCAAGCTCCAGCACCCAATTGGCGCTGTTGAGCCGCCCTGGCACCATGTTGCCGAAAGCGACTATGTCGTGATTATCCAAATCCATAACATCTTTCGGCGCGCCGTGAGCGGCGAGGTAATTATGCGAAGCGTACAGGCTTTGGGAAATAGTCCCCAGCTTACGTTCGATCACATCGCCTTGTGTTGAGGGCCACGGCCTAAGTGCGCAGTCCACATCAAATGCGGACAAATCATGTTCCTCGTCTTCGAGTATAAGCTGGATGTTTATCAAGGGATAGGTCTTGATAAATTCCGGTAATAGGGAAATCAGCCAGTTTGACCCCAACGAGATGGGGGTGGAGACCCGCAAAATACCTTGGGGTTTTTCTTGGGAATCGATAACACTGGCTTGGGCGAGAGCTGCTTGGTGAGCCATGTCTTGTGCCGCCTTGAACAAGATACGGCCTTGTTCGGTCTTGGTCAGGCCGCGAGCATGACGATGAAATAGCGGCGCACCCAATTGTTGTTCCAACGCGGAAATTTGCCGCGATACGGCGGATTGGGAAATACGCAACCGATTAGCCGCCGCCGTCAGTGAACCAGTGTCAGCCGCCGCATGAAAGGTCTTTAGCTTATCCCAGTCCAGTGTATCAGGCATTTAGCTCTCATTCTCAGTATTTTCTGTGAGCCATTTTTCGGCTTCCAGCGCACCCATACAACCTAGCCCGGCGGCAGTAACAGCTTGGCGAAATATTTCGTCGCTGACATCACCCGCAGCAAAGACGCCGGGGATATTGGTGGCAGTACTGTCGGGCGCGGTATAAATATAGCCGCCGTCGTTCATCTTTACGTGGCCTTTAAACACTTTGGTCGAAGGTTTGTGGCCAATAGCGATAAAGACGCCGTGAACCGGCAGGTCGTAAATCTCATCGGTTTTCAAATTCTTCAATTTCGCCGCCGTGACGCCTTTGGGCATTTCGTCGCCCAGGATTTCCACCAAAGTCGTGTCCCACAGGATTTCCACCTTGGGATTGGCAAACAGGCGGTTTTGCAGGATTTTCTCGGAGCGTAGCTCGTCGCGCCTGTGTACCAATGTGACTTTGGAGGCAAAATTGGTCAAAAACAATGCTTCCTCAACCGCCGTATTGCCGCCGCCGACCACGATAACCTCTTTGTCCCGGTAGAAAAACCCGTCGCAGGTAGCACAGGCCGAAACCCCGAAGCCCTGAAACTTATCCTCCGAAGGTAGCCCGAGCCATTTGGCTTGCGCCCCCGTGGCAATGATCACCGCGTCAGCCGTATAAGTCGTGCCGCCGTCGCCGCTCAGTGTGAAAGGTCGTTTGGTGAAATCCACGTCCACAATCAAATCATCATAGATTTTGGTGCCAAATTTCAGGGCATGGGTCTTGAAATGCTCCATAAGCTCCGGGCCTAGTATTGACGGAAATCCCGGATAATTTTCCACATCCGTGGTAATGGTCAATTGCCCACCCGGTTGCATACCGGCAATAATCGCAGGCTCCAACATAGCCCGCGCCGCATAAACCGCCGCCGTATACCCAGCCGGGCCGGAACCAATAATAATAACTTTGTGATGGATCGTTTCGGACATAAAATTCTCTGTTTTGATTTTGTTATGTAGGGTGGATTACGGCCAAGAAGCCTAACCCACCCTACAAATGTTTTGCTATTAGGTAGGGTGTACGGAAGCCAAAGGCAAGTGGCTAAGGCATTGTGTAGTTGGGTTTTTCTTTTTTTCTTCCTCCGTTTTTCACGGGGGAAGTGGGCGCCCCTTGGCACTCGATGGGGGGCAATCTCTCGTCTTGCGTCAGAGTGTTGTTGGGCCCCCCATCGCCTCCGCAAGAGCTCCGGCACTTCCCCCGTGAAAAACGGAGGAAGGAGTATGCCGTAATCCCATTTATTTGTGCCCGAGAGGTAACTACAAAATATTCTCGCTTCAGCAATAATGACATACTAATTGTTTCGGCTTTGGAGGAAGGTAAGGGTATAGACACAAGTTTCTCATTATGTTAACGGCCTTGGGTTTGGAGGGACGCATGGATTTTGGTAACACCAGTGAAGTAGTAGGAGCAGTAGCTTCTGTGATAACAGCACTATCAATTGTTATAGCTGCTAGGCAGTTGAAAATGAACCGCCTAAACGTCGCTTCGGAAAACATTAGACTTAAAAAACAAGCTTCCATTGATGCCGCAAAAATATATATCAACAATAAGCGACCTGAGACTGACCTCATGTTACAATTTGTCAATAATGCATGTCATATCAACGGTGGAATTATTCAAGATATTGAAAAATTCATTATACCAAAACTACCAGCTTCACTATTGGAAGGTGTGAAAGGTTGTCTGGAGTTTTATGATGATAAAGCCCACGAAACTATTAAGGAAAAAGACGGTTATGTTACTGGATTAACCAGCAAACATGTCATTCAACTACAGTGGATTATGGTTGATTATATGAATACACTTGAGACTACGTTGCTATATTGGTGGCAAGGGACTGCCAATACTGAAATTCTTGAAAAGGAATTCAGCTTTATTATAGATGCGCCAGAAGTTTCCCGTCCTGTCAAGCAACTATTGGGATGTTTTGGTGCCAGTAATTACCCTGCAATCAGTGCATTTATTCGGGCAGGACAAAAAGATAGCGCGCCTGAGCCTAAGTTATGAGTAAGCTTAGAACTATCACTTAACGCCCGCTTTGTAGAATAAACCCGCCGACAACATTTGGCTATGTATAGCGCATTATAGTTTATTCTGGCTTATCTATCCGTCTTTAGCCATACGCCCTACCAAAATCTTGGCCATACGGCGGGTTTCGTCCAAGACGTTGTATGGGGGCGCTTCAATATTGCCCTCAAATGGCACGACATGGCAGCGGTTCTTTAAGCGCTGATAGAGCTCCGCAAATTTTCCTACACCCCCCGCCTTTTTGCAAGACATGGGTAATGTAAACACCGGCTTTCCGGTCGCGCAGGCCTCCGTTAGCATATTGGTGCTGTCTTCTGTGACCAGGATTGCATCTGCGGCGCCCAGGAATGCGAAATACGGGTTGTCGCCTTGCTCTGATCTGTTGTCGTCCCACAGCCAAACCTGCTTACGGTCAAAGAAACTTTTGCAATAGTCTTCTCTTGCCCAACCCGGTGTGCGCCTTGATGTGCTGAGCATCACCGAAATGCCTTGCTGGACCAAAGCATTGACGGCATGTATGTGCCCCTGGTGGACACACCGGGACAGTGTGTGGGTTTTTGATGTGCCGCCAATCAGCACGGCAACACGCGGCGCGGGCATTTTGGCTAACTCCAAAGCAAAATTCAGCACATTATCCGCCAGCAATTTACCCGTGACCCGGTTCGGTGAGCCAATCATCGTCTCCACATTATCGCCCGTTAGCCCGTCGTGCTTGGGCGCAATCACCAAATCAAAATGCTGCGTGTCCATACGCGGGTCTTGTACATAGACGGTAAATACACCGTTCCCGCCTGCCTTTTTAAGCGCAAGCAAAGGTGCAATGGCTTGGCGACCGCAACCAATGACAATATCCGGCATGACCTCGATACCGTAATCCGCCGGGGTGGGTTTTAGGGCAAATTGGATTTTGGGTGGACAGGCCCGAAACGGCTTGCCGGATTTTACCACATGTTTGATTATTTTGGGTTTACGTAACCGCCCGAAAGCCTCGGCCAACCCCAAAGCCTGATTTTCAATGCCGCGCCTGCCGTCGGAAATGACAAGACATGTAAGCGTTGCACTTTGACCAAATTGGGGCATCAGGCGTAGGCAATATCCAAAATCTCGTAGGATTTGGAACCACCCGGTGCCTGTACTTCAAACACATCACCAACCTCTTTGGAAATCATGGCGCGGGCAAGGGGAGCGGTAATGGAGATTTTTTTGTCCTTGATGCTAGCTTCGTCCTCGCCAACGATCTGGTAGGTGCTTTCCTCGTCCGTGTCCTCGTTGACAATGTTAACAGTGGCTCCGAATTTAACCGTATCCCCGCCCAGTTTTGTCACGTCGATAATCATGGCCAAAGTTAGCTTGCTCTCAAGCTCCTGGATGCGGCCTTCAATAAAACCCTGCTTTTCCTTGGCCGCGTGGTATTCGGCATTTTCTTTTAGATCCCCATGCTCACGGGCCACCGCAATAGCGTTGATAATATAAGGCCGCTCGACGGACTTAAGCTGTTTAAGCTCAGCCTCCAAAGCTGCATGGCCGGGAACTGTCATAGGAAATTTTTTCATAAACTATAATCTCTCTTAATTTTAACGCTCAAGCTAAAGGCCAAACCTTATGGAGATATTAACCAGATACAAGCCGGGCGGCGGGTATATAATGCTATTGAGGTAAGTTTACAAGGGGGTAGGTAAATTCGAACATTACCAAAATTTATAGTTTTTCATTGAAAAGCACCTTGCTATTACGACAAGTGTAGTACATTGATAAGCAATAAGAAGAAAGACGGGTCGCTTACCCCCTTCAAGGCCTCAACTTTCCGCAAAAAAGATGGCGGTAAGGGTGCAACCTTACCGCCTTGTCTAAACGCATTGAACAATATGGAGATCATAAAATGCAAATTAAACGTAACCACAATACTAAACGCCGCCAAAATAGAGTCAATATGCTGATGTGCGCGGCCCTTGCTGCTGGTTTGGGGCTTGGCGCCATACCGGCCTCGGCCATAACCTCTTCAAAAAATAGCGTCAGCATACGGGTTGACACATCTAAACTTGAAACGGCAGAGGGCGTTATTGATGTTTATCAAATCCTAAGCCGCAAAGCCAATAAAGCATGCAAAACGGGCGGGCGGCTCACATTGAGGCATAGAAGGGCCGATGCCATTTGTTCGGCCAATCTGCTCAAAGACTTTATTGTCGACCTCAATGGCCCCCGCGTCACAGCCTATCATAAAAAAATGGTTTCGCAATAAGGTTGATGCCCCATAAGGTTGATGAAAGTGTAAATAGAGCCGCTGATAAGGCGGCTCTAAACCCTCACCCGTAATCCTGCAAACTCATGACATCGTAATCGTCTTGGGCCAGGGCGGTGATGGCTGCTATTGCGGATTTTGCGCCTGAGGCGGTGGTGAAATAGGGGATCCCGGCGGTGAGGGCGGCGCGGCGGATTGAGAAACTGTCCTTCAAGGCTTGCTTGCCCCATGTGGTGTTGAACACCAGCGCGATTTGGCCGTTTTTCATGGCATCGACAATGTGCGGGCGGCCTTCGGAGACTTTTTTGATCCGCTCTACATCCAGGCCTGCATCTTGTAAAAACTTGGCGGTGCCGCCTGTGGCTATTACGTCAAAACCCATTTGTATTAATTCTTCAGCCAGTGGTACCATCATTGGCTTGTCACGGTCTTTGACCGAAATAAACACCGTACCGGACGCGGGCAGAACCACGCTGGCACCTAATTGACTTTTGGCAAACGCCATACCGAATGTGTCGGCCATGCCCATGACCTCTCCGGTCGAGCGCATTTCAGGGCCGAGCTGGGTATCAACGCCGGGGAAACGGGCGAACGGGAACACGGCTTCCTTGACCGCGATCTGGCCTTTGATAGTGGGCTTGAGATCAAATTCAGACAGCTTGCGCCCGGCCATAACCTTGGCGGCGATATTGGCGACCGGTACGCCGGTGGCTTTGGCAACAAAAGGCACAGTGCGCGATGCACGCGGGTTGACTTCGATCAGATAAATATCGTCGCCCTTGACCGCATATTGCACATTCATCAGACCGACTACGCCAAGCTCTAACGCTAATAATTTGGTCTGGCGCTCTAATTCCCGCACGATTTTCTTGCTCAAACTGTAAGGAGGCAATGAACAGGCACTGTCGCCGGAATGTACGCCCGCTTCCTCGATATGCTCCATAACGGCGGCGACGAACACATCTTCGCCGTCGCAAATCGCGTCCACATCCACCTCGATGGCGTCGCGCAAATACTGGTCGATCAGCAGCGGTGATTTGCCCGATACCTTGACGGCCTCGCTGACATAGCGGCGCAAATCAGCTTCGTTCTCGACGATTTCCATGGCGCGGCCACCCAGCACAAAGGACGGGCGCAGTACAACCGGATATCCGACTTGTTCGGCTCCGGCGGCGGCTTCGTCGTCGGTGCGGGCAATGGCGTTTGAGGGTTGGAGCAAGTCCAGTTTTTGTAGCAGAGCCTTAAAGCGTTCGCGGTCTTCGGCCAGGTCGATGGCATCGCGGTCTGTGCCCAATAACGGGATGCCGTTCGCTTCCAAAGCTTCGGCCAATTTCAACGGTGTCTGGCCGCCGTACTGGACAATGACGCCGAGTAATTTTCCGTTCTCGCGTTCTTTGGCGACTAACTCCAGCACATCTTCTTCGGTCAGTGGCTCAAAATATAGCCGGTCGGATGTATCGTAATCGGTCGAAACCGTTTCCGGATTACAATTGACCATAATGCTTTCTATGCCGATTTCGTCCAGCGCAAAGGCGGCATGGCAACAGCAATAATCAAACTCAATTCCCTGGCCAATCCGGTTGGGGCCACCGCCCAATATGATGACTTTATCACGGCCCGTCGGGCGGCTCTCGCAGACGGGTTTGCCGCCAAAAGATGCATGCTCATAGGCCGAATACATATAGGGGGTTTTGGCGGCAAATTCCGCCGCGCAGGTATCGACACGTTTGTATATTGGGCGCACGTCTAGGGCATGTCTGGCACTGCGTACGTCCTGTTCAGTTTTATCTGTTAAATGTGCCAATCTTGCATCGGAAAATCCGTCCATTTTTAGCGCGAGTATGGCTTTAGCATTATCTGGCAAGCCGTTGGTTTTTATGTGATTTTCCGTCTCTACCAATTCATATATCTGGCGCAAAAACCATTTGTCGACCGATGTGATTTCGTACACCGTATCAACAGAGAAACCCTCACGAAACGCTTGGGCAACGACCCGCAATCTATCGGGGGTTTGGCGTGCCAATTCAGCCCGCATCACCGTGTCTATATTGTCGGCGGATGTATCAAGTTCTATCTCGTCCAGCCCCATAATATCCGTCTCTTGGGAACGCAGGGCTTTCTGAAAGCTTTCCTTGAAATTACGGCCAATAGACATCACCTCGCCGACCGATTTCATAGCGGTAGTCAGGAGCGGTTCTGCGCCAGGAAATTTCTCAAAGGCAAAGCGCGGTATCTTGGTGACAACATAATCCAGTGTTGGTTCGAACGCCGCCGGGGTTGCGCCGGTGATGTCATTGTCAAGCTCGTCTAGCGTATAACCGACCGCCAGCTTGGCGGCGATTTTGGCGATGGGGAAGCCTGTGGCTTTGGAGGCCAGCGCAGAGGAACGCGACACACGCGGGTTCATCTCAATCACCACCATGCGCCCATCTTCCGGGTTAATCCCGAACTGCACATTGGAGCCGCCTGTCTCCACGCCGATTTCGCGCAAGACCGCAATAGAGGCGTCGCGCATCATCTGGTATTCTTTGTCGGTCAAAGTTAGCGCCGGGGCGACGGTGATGCTGTCACCGGTATGCACACCCATGGGGTCGATATTTTCAATGGCGCAAATGATGATGCAATTATCCGCCTTGTCGCGGACAACCTCCATCTCGAACTCTTTCCAGCCGAGCAAGCTCTCGTCGACAAGCACCTGATTGGTCGGGGAGGCGGACAGACCGCCGCGGATAATATCTTCGAACTCCTCGATATTATAGGCAACACCGCCGCCCGTGCCGCCCATAGTAAAGGCTGGGCGGATAATGGCTGGCAAGCCGGTCTCGGGCAATTTGCGCACCGCTTCGGCAACACCTTTATTTATATCGCCGTCCGGAGCGGAGATAATCACCGCACGCGGGTTTTCCAGCCCGATTTTTGCCATAGCATCACGGAAGCGTTCGCGGTTCTCCGCCTTGTCAATCGCGTCGGCTTTGGCCCCGATCATCTCGACACCGTATTTTTCAAGCACGCCCATGTCCTCAAGCGCGAGCGCCGTATTCAGCGCCGTCTGCCCGCCCATGGTCGGTAACAAAGCATCAGGGCGTTCTTTGGCAATAATCTTTTCGACGATTTCGGGCGTAATCGGTTCGATATAGGTAGCGTCCGCCATACCCGGATCGGTCATAATTGTCGCCGGATTGGAATTGACCAATATGACTTTATAGCCTTCGTCACGCAAAGCCTTACAGGCCTGCACACCAGAATAATCAAATTCACAAGCCTGCCCAATAATAATCGGCCCGGCCCCAATAATCAGAATAGATTTTATATCCGTTCGTTTACCCATAATCAGGAATCAGCCTTTCGCACAAAATTTCGTATGTTTAGTGCGTTGACGCAAAGTGTGCAAGCAAATGTGGAGTGCAAACGGTGTTATTTATGTTGGCAAGGTTCTAGTCGTCTCTTTAATCATCCCTGGCCCCGACAAACAGCGCAATCAATGCAATCATGCCGCCGTAGCGAAAGGCGGAGGCGAGCACGGGGTCGTGCAACTCTTTGGATTGCCATAACCCAAACCAGCTTTCGGCAATGACAATAAACCCTCCAAACAGCATAAACATCGCAACCGCGCAGCCGGTAAGGGCAAGTATTTTGGCCTTGGCAAACGCCGCCGTATCATCTTTGCGTGCCGTCCACATCTGATGTGCACCCACAAGGCACAAAAGCCCGGTCACAGCTTTAGCAATTAAAATGAACGCCGCGCCGACGAAAATTATTACCGGGTTTGATGTCGCGCGCCAATCCTCGGTCCCGCCTTCAAATGTTGACATAGACGTTGTCATAGCAACGCCGCCTATGGTCCCGCTCCAGTCGTGTAGATTGCCAAATGTCCCGAGTAGTCCCCACAGCGCAACGCATAAAATCAATAAAATTTTCATGATACGTAACATGTTGGCACTCCCCCTATTCGAAATTAGAATATATGCAAAAACAAATATTGTCCAGCTTGCGGAGAACAATTAGCCTTTGCCACTTGTAAATCACCCTAAAATAGGCGATTTTAGCAAGGATGCCATTAAATGGATGAGGAGTCGGTATGCGTAGAGGGTCTGTTTATAATAGAGGTCGGCGCGGCGGAACGCGGCGGCGCGGCCTGGGCCGCCAATCATTGGGAAGAAGAGGCGGTGGCTTTCGTTGGAAAATTATGCTGGTGTTTGCCGTCGGTGCGGCGGGGTATTATTTTGCCAATCAGAAAGAGGTGCCGTTTACTGGACGCACGCAGCTTCGTACTATGAAACCGGCGGCGGAAATGCAGCTTGGTTTACAGTCTTACAAGCAGATTTTAAGTGATAGCCAGGTGCGCACACGCGGGCCTATTGTTGACAAAGTGCGCGAAATTGGAGCCGATATTGCACGGGCAGCTGGCCCGGAAGACCCTGGTTTTGAGTGGGCATTTAATGTGATCGACAGCAATCAGGTCAATGCCTTTGCCCTGCCGGGTGGCTATACCGCCATTTATACTGGGATTATTCCCGTCGCCGCCAATGATGATGGTCTGGCTGCGATTATGGGGCATGAGGTCGCCCACGCCCTGGCCCGCCACGGCGCCGAGCGCATGGCCCAGCAAAATATGCAGCGTATTGTCGGGGCGGGGGTTTCGCTCGGCGCGGGCGGTATGGATATGGGGGCCCAGCGGGCCGTTATGGGCGTGTTTGGGGGTATTTCTAAATATGGGTTTGCTTTGCCGTTTTCGCGCAGTCATGAAAGCGAGGCGGATTATATCGGGCTTATCTTGATGGCGCGGGCTTGTTATGACCCACGCGAGGCGCCGCGTCTGTGGGACCGCATGAAGCAAGCCAGCGGCGGCGGCGCTCCGCCGGAGTTTCAGTCCACCCACCCGTCGCCCGAAACACGCATAGCTGATTTTCAAAAAAACATGCCTATGGCCATTAAAATTTATAACGAGCGTTGTCCGAATAAAATACGGTAATAGGTACGGCCTGAAAGGCGGGAGGATTTATGAGTAAAAAAGCAGACTTGGTTTTGGTGACAGGCATTAGCGGTTATATCGCCAAACATGTGGCGCAGGGCCTTTTGCAGCGCGGCTATAGGGTGCGCGGTACAGTTCGGGAGCTGGCCAAGGGTGAACAAGTTGAAGCTGATCTGGTAGCGGCTGGCGTTGATACATCCGGACTATCATTTGTAGAAACGGATTTGCAATCGGACGCAGGTTGGGAAGATGCCGTCAAAG
>CAZCUM010000064.1:0-10240 GCA_964502015.1 uncultured Robiginitomaculum sp.
TGCAAGGGCCGTAAATGTGGCTCCAAGGGACGGGTCAATATTTTGATTAAAAACAGCCAAAATGTAGCAGGAAATACATCAGAGGGCGATTCTTAATACAATGTCAGAACACAAGCATAACGTGCCTGATGAGGGTCTGGCGGCCATAGAAATCGGCAAGTCCTATAAGGGGCGAGCAGTGGTCAAAGGGATTACAATATCCGTGCAGCGCGGGGAAATCGTGGCGCTTATGGGGCCGAACGGAGCTGGCAAGACCACCAGTTTTTATATGATTATGGGTTTGATTGAAGCTGACCGTGGCCGGATTATTTTGGACGGGCAGGACATAACCGATCTGCCCATGTATCAACGCGCCCGTCTCGGTGTTGGCTATCTGCCCCAGGAGGAAAGCATATTTCGCGGGCTTACGGTTGAGGAAAATATCCGCGCCGTAGTCGAGCTTACGGAAAAAGATCGCTCCAAACGTGACGACAATGTTGATGCGTTATTGGATGAACTTAACATTGGACATATCCGAAAAAGCCCGGCTTTGGCCCTGTCCGGGGGGGAACGCCGGCGGGTGGAAATTGCCCGCGCTCTTGCTTCACGCCCCTCATTTATCTTGCTGGACGAACCATTTACCGGGATTGATCCCATAGCCATCAATGATATTTCCGATTTGATCCGCTACTTAAAAAAGCGCGGTATCGGGATTTTGATCACCGATCACCGTGTGCGCGAAACCTTGGATATTGTTGACCGCGCCTCTATCATGTTCCAAGGCGATGTCCTGTTCGAGGGCACACCAGACGAAATCCGTGCCAACAAAGACGTTCGCCGCGTCTATCTGGGCGAAAAATACGCTTAGGTTCAGTTTTATTTCTTGTAATGTCTTTTGATGGATTTTGCGGCGTTGTGCAGGAATATGGCTATAAAAAACCACCATAGACCGGATATGTAATGGCCTTTGAATATATCCCAGGCGCCCAGTGCCATCATGGTGTAGGCGAAAAACATTCCGGTTTGGGCCGCCCACCGAGTGGCCTTGGCATAGTCCTTGAAGCCTTTCCATAATATTGCCCGAAATATCCGGCCCCCGTCCAGGGGAAAGGCCGGAAGCAGATTGAAGATTGCCAAAATAATATTTATAAAAAACAGATAGCGAAATACGGCATATATCTGGATGCTTAACGCCAGGCTCTCCACCAGTCCGGCCACAAGTCCAGCAAGACCAAAAAATAATAAACCCAGCAAGAAGCTGACAAATGGCCCCGCTGCCGCTACCATAAATTCTTGTTTGGGGGTTTGCGGGTTGTGACCAAGCTCGGCAACGCCGCCGAAAATAAACAGGGTGATGCCCTTAATGGGAATACCGTAGCCTCGCGCCACAACTGAATGCCCCATTTCGTGAAGCAAGATAGAGACAAAAAATCCAAACGCTCCCAAAGCCCCAAGTAGCCAATAGTTGAGCGGCGATAATTGTGGCAACATGCTGGGGAAAAACCTGGTCGCCAAAGACCATGTGATCAGGGCTGCGATAAACAGCCAGCTGGAATCCAGCTTGATTTCAAAACCAAGCATACGAAATTTCAAGAGCGTGTTATTCATACACGCCCTTACACTGAATGTAGCGGATGTCCAAGAGCTGAAAGTGCGGCTTCCATACTGGCCTCCGAAAGGGTCGGGTGGGCGTGGATGGTGCCGGCCATGTCTTCAAGGGTGGCGTTCATTTCTATGGACAAAACAAATTCGCCGCTCAGTTCGGAAATATGCCGCCCCACCGCCTGTATGCCGAGAATGCGGCCCGTGTCTTTAAGGGCAATAATACGCACAAAACCACCGCCGTCTGCCGTACCCGTAGTAAGTGCCCGGCCATTGGCGGCCCAGCGAAACTTGCCTTCAACCGTATTTAGCCCGGCAGTTTTGGCCTCGCTTGGCGTTATGCCGACCGAGACGATTTCCGGGTCGCTAAAACAAACGGCCGGAATGGCGGCGGGTGTAAATTTACGGCGCTTGCCGGCAATAATTTCCGCGACCATTTCGCCTTGCGCCGAAGCTTTGTGAGCCAGCATAGGCTCGCCGACCAGATCACCAATGGCATAAACACCGCGCATAGCGGTGCGGCATTTATCGTCAATTTTGACAAAAGCACCATCCATATCTATGGCCATATTTTCCAGGCCCCAACCCTCGGTATTGGGCTTTCGGCCTACCGTGACCAGGATTTTATCGCAAACCAGTTTCGCCCCCGCCCCGTTCTTTGCGGTATAAATTAAAGTGTGTTTACCGCCTTTGGACGTCACGGATTTGGCGAAGCTGCCCGTTTGTACCGAAACCTTATGATCGCGTAGCCATTTGGCTACGGGCGCAGACAATTGTTTGTCAAAGCCCGGTAAAATGGTTTTTTCCGCTTCGATAAATGTCACCTCGCTGCCAAGCTTGCGGTAAGCAATGCCGAGCTCCATACCAATATATCCAGCTCCGACCACGGCGAGCTTTTTTGGAACTTCGGTGAGCTCAAGGGCTTCAGTAGATGATATAACCGGGCCGTCTCCGTTCTTGGTAAATGGCAACCCGCCTAGCTCAACACTCTTGGAACCTGTGGCCAGAATAACATTTGTCGCGGTGATTTTGTCATCGCCAATTGTGCATGTTTTGGCGTTTTCAAACACGGCCCAGCCGGAAATTACCCGCACATCTGCCGCCTTCAAAAGTCCGGCAACACCAGAACTGAGCTTGTCGGTAATACCGTCTTTCCATTTTATGGTTTTGGCGAAATCAAGCTTAGGTTTTTCTGCCACAAGCCCGATTTCAGAATTGCCGCTGGCATTGATCCCGGCCTGTTCAAATTTTTCTGCCGCTTCAATCAAGGCCTTTGACGGAATACAGCCGCGTATCAGACATGTGCCGCCGAGCCGCCCGTCTTCGACCAATATGGTATCCAAACCCAATTGCCCGGCGCGGATCGCCGCTACATAGCCCCCAGGCCCGGAACCCACGACAAGTACATCACAAGTAAAGTGTTCAGCCATTATCTGCCCCTAATCCAAAAACAATGTCGCGGGATGCTCCAGCAAGCCCTTGATATACGCCACCATTTCGGCGGCGTGGAAACCGTCTACGACACGGTGATCGAAGCTGGTGGAGAAGTTCATCATTTTGCGCACCACCATTTGCCCGTTTTCCACCACTGGGGTATCAACGATTTTATTGGGGCAGAGAATAGCCACTTCCGGACGGTTAATGACCGGGGTAGCCATGACGCCAGCCAATTTGCCCAGGGAGGTTAGGGAAATTGTCGAGCCGGATAATTCCGCTGGTGCAATACTACCGGTTTTGGCCGCCTCGCCGATACGGGCGATTTCATTTGCCAATTGCCAAATATCCAGGCTTTCTGCGTTGCGGATAACCGGCACCATAAGCCCGCCCGGCGTCTGCGCCGCCATGCCGATATGCACGGGATTGTGCTGGGTGATGATGCCAGACCCTCCGTTGTCATCATCGTCAAATGTGGCATTGCACTGGGGCCACAGCTTAACCGCCTTGACCATAGCGCGCATGAAAAACGGCATCAGGGTCAGCTTGGGTTGATGGTCGGCACGAATAGAGTTGAGATGCACGCGCGTGCGCTCAATGTCGGTCATGTCAATGGCTTCAACATAAGAAAAATGCGGGATACGGCGCTTGCTCTCAGACATACGCTCAGCAATAATCCGGCGCATTCCCGTGACTTTAATCTCGGTGCCGCCCGCCAATTTTTGTAAGCCGCTCGTGCCGCCTTTTGAATAGGAATCCAAATCCCCGTGGGTGATTTGCCCGGCTTTACCGGACGCGGGAACCAGATTTAAATCAATGTTTTGATCTTCAGCCCGCCGCCGCACAGCAGGTGAGGCCAGAGGTTTTGAGGATGATGCCGAGGTGCTTACAAGGGCACTTACAGGAGCGGGCGGCGTTTTAGCTTTCGGCTCTTTAGCAGGTTTTGGCGCGGGCTTTGGTTTGGGGTTTTCCGCTTTTGGTGCTTCCATCTTAATTGGTGTCGGAATTGGGCTTTCGACATTACCATCCGTTTCAAAAATGATCAGATCACCGCCAATGGCCATAATCTCGCCAGCCGCACAGCCGACAAAACTAACCACACCGCTGGTGGGTGCGGTGAGTTCAACCGTAGCCTTGTCGGTCATGGCGTCGCAAACCGGATCATCTTCCTCGACCGTGTCGCCGACTTTGACATGCCATTCGGTAATTTCCGCCTCGGTAACACCTTCGCCAATATCTGGCATTTTAAATACATATTGGCCCATCTTAACTCTCCATAATCCGGACGATTGCACCTGAAACCCGTTCTAAACCCGGAAAATACTCCCATTCCAGCGCGTGGGGGTAGGGGGTGTCCCATCCCGTAACCCGCACTATAGGCGCTTCCAGAGCATAGAAACAATGTTGCTGAACTTCCGCGATCAATTCGGCCCCAAAGCCTGATGTGCGGGTGGCTTCATGTAAGACCAAACAGCGACCGGTCTTGTTGACCGACTTTATTATCGCGTCAAGATCAAGGGGCAACAATGATCGCAAATCCAGTATTTCCGCATCAACGCCAGTAGCTTCCACTGCCGCTTCAGCGACCCAAACCATAGTGCCGTAGCACAAAATAGTCAAATCGGCCCCCTCGCGGTGTAAACGGGCTTTCTCGAAATCAATGGTATAATGTCCCTCCGGCACTTCGCCCAGCTCATGCTTTGACCAGTTTTTGGCCGGCATGTGCGGGTCGCCCGAAAACGGGCCGTTATAAAGCCGCTTGGGTTCTAAAAACAGTACCGGATCATTGTCCTCAATGGCTTTGATGAGCAATCCTTTGGCATCATAGGGATTGGACGGGATGATGGTTTTTAGTCCCGAAATATGGGTGAACAAAGATTCCGGGCTTTGGGAATGGGTTTGGCCGCCGTGAATACCGCCGCCGACCGGAGTGCGGATGGTAAGGGGTGCAGTAAACTCTCCGCCCGAACGGTAACGCAAGCGCGCCGCTTCGGAAGCAATCTGGTCATAGGCCGGATAGATATAATCGGCGAACTGGATTTCCACCACCGGGCGCAGACCGTAAGCCGCCATACCGACCGCCGCACCGACAATACCGCCTTCGGCAATGGGGGTATCAAAGCATCTGTGCAGGCCGTGCTTTTCCTGCAAGCCAGCCGTGCAGCGAAACACACCGCCGAAATAGCCAACATCCTCGCCGAACACCAACACGTCCGGATCCTGGCTCATTTTTATGTCCAGAGCCGAGTTAATCGCTTGTATCATATTCATTTGTGCAGTTTTTTCAGTCATGATTATACCCCGAGCTCTTGGCGCTGCCGGCGCAAATGGGTCGGCACCTCTTCGAACACTTGTTCAAACATCGTGGCCGGGTTTATTTCGGTCGGGGTCGCCAATGTGCCCAGGCTTTCCGCCTTTTTATAGGTCTCTTTCACTTCGGACTTCAACTCGACTATTAAAGCGTCTTGCTGTTTCTGGTTCCATTCGCCCAGCTTGATCAAATGTTGTTTCAAGCGGTCAATAGGATCACCAAAGGGCCAGGCTTCAGCCTCGCCTTCGGCTCTATAGGCGGAAGGGTCGTCGGAGGTTGAATGACCTTCCTGGCGGTAAGTGAAATGCTCGATAACCGTGGCACCGCCGCCAGTTCTGGCGCGTTCGGCAGCCCATTTTACGGCGGCATACACGGCCAGAAAATCATTGCCGTCAACCCGCAAAGACGCCAACCCGAAACCCAGGCCACGAGATGCGAATGAGCGGCTCTGGCCCGCTGCCATGCCTTGGAATGTAGAGATTGCCCACTGGTTATTGACCACATTGATGATGACGGGTGCGCGGTAGGTGGAGGCGAAATTGAGCGCGTAATGAAAATCACCTTCAGCGGTCGCCCCCTCGCCGGTAAAGGCTGAGGCAATTTCGTCCGTACCCTTATAAGCACACGCCATAGCCCAACCAACCGCCTGGATCATCTGGGTGCCCAGATTGCCGGAGATGGAATAAAAGCCTTTTTCGCGTACGGAATAACAAATCGGAATGGCCTTGCCCTCCAGCTTGTCACCTTTATTGGACAGGCACTGGCACATCAAATCCAGCACTGGCCAGCCACGGGTCATCAAAATACCCTGTTGGCGGTAAGACGGAAACACCATATCCGTGTCGCGCAAAGCCATTGCGGTGGCCACTGCAATGGCTTCCTCGCCAATACTTTTCATATAAAATGACAATTTGCCTTGGCGCTGCATAGCAAACATACGCTTGTCAACAATCCGGGTTAACAGCATATGGCGCAAAGCCTGTCTCAGAAAATCAGGGGCCAGCTTGGGATCCCACTCCCCGTAAGCTTCCCCGTTAAGCTTCATGGCGCGCACCAAGCCCGTTGCATGTGGCTCGGTCTCAAATGCGTCTACGAGGGGCTCCGGCCTGTCAGGCCATTTTTCCTTGTTGAGATTGATATGGGAATAATCCGGCAAGTCGCCAGGGCGAAACTCTGGCTCCGGAACATGGAGATTTGATGTATTTTTGCGGCTGGTCATAGATAATCTCTGATTGGAAAGTGACTGGAAAGCGTTTGGGAATTATTACCTGAAATCCAGACGATTTAGTTTGCAAATAATCTCGAAATTGCATATAAATAGGCATAAAATAACACAATACACGAATTATGAGAAATATTATGTCTAGCAAACTCGATAATATAGATGCGAAAATATTGCATGTCATTCAACATGATGCGGCTTTGTCGGTGGCGGAGATTGCGGAGCAGGTTGGATTGTCGTCCTCACCGTGTTGGCGCCGTATCAAACGCATGGAAGAAGACGGCATTATCAAGCAGCGTGTGACGCGGCTTTCGAGGCAAAAACTGGGTTTGGATTTTGAAGTGTTTGTTGCTGTCAAATTAGCCATGCCCAACAAAGAAAACATGGAGCAGTTTGAACAGGCCATACAAACCATGCCCGAAGTGGTGCAGTGTGCTGTGGTGACGGGCGCGGTTGATTATATGCTACGTATCGTTACATCCGACATGCACGCTTATGATCGGTTTTTACGCGAAAAACTGTTGTCTTTCTCACTGGTATCGGATGTGCAGTCGCGCATTGCCTTGCGCCAAGCCAAAGACACCACCGCATTACCGCTCAATCTCATCAGCTCTGCCGTGCCTGCAATATAGTTTTGTCCGTATTAACGGCGTTTTCACCAAATTTTGCTATTAAGCCGTTCAACTAAAATGGTGCAGGCGGGTGAACGGTATCAATACGAAAATTATTGCTATAGACGAGTTGCACAGTTCTGAGCTGGCGGCGTGGGCTCGTTTTCGCAGGGCTAACCCGGCACTGTACAGCCCGTATTTCCATAGTGGCTACACGCAATTGCTTGGCCAAATATGCCCGGATGTGCATGTATTGGTGGTTGAGCAGGCGGGCGCACCCATTGCGTTTTTGCCGTTTCAAGCCAAAATCAACACAGCTGATAAAGTCGGCAAAGTCGGTTTTGCCCGCCCGGTCGGCACACCCATGACCGATTATCACGGCTTGATTTGTGCGCCCGACATGAGTTTTGACGCCCGCGCCGCTCTTAAGCAGGCCGGGTTTGGCGCCTATCATTTCTCTGCCCTGGTTGACCCGCAAGACATGTTGTCAACCGGGAGGGAGGCAAGCGCCTGTGCGGTTATGGATTTGTCCATTGGTGCGTCGGCTTGGCGGGCCGGACGAGGTAAAAGCTACCGCCGACATTTGAAAAGCCATCGCCGCCGGGTACGCAAGGCTGATGAATTGGGGCCGCGCCGTCTTGAATTTATGTCAGCCGATAGAGGTGTATTTGAGCAATTGATCCGTTGGAAACGGGAAAAATTCGCCGAGACCGGAAAATACGATATTCTGTCTGCCGCGTGGACATTGGCCATGTTGGAAAATTTGTGGCAGCGCGGTAGCAAAACGGAACTGCACGCCGACATGCATGCTTTGTATTTCGGCGAGCAATTGGCGGCAGTAGATTTGGGCCTGTGCGACGGCACCACATTTCACAGTTGGATGGTGGCCTATAATGCAGAGTTTCACACCTTGGCACCGGGCATTCAATTGCTCGAAGCTCTCATTGATGGGGCGGACGAACTTGGTTATAAGCGCATTGATCTGGGCGAAGGCCTTGACGGCTATAAACGCCATTATGCCAGCGAAGATATTACGGTAAGGACTGGTTTTATTGCGCTTTGCGGGCCGGCTGCGGCCTTGTCAAAGCTTTACGGCGGGTTGGAGAATTTCGGCGAAAACAAGCTGGGGCGGGTGGGTAAACTTCCCGGTAAAGTCCGCCGCCGCTACACCCAGATTAGCGCCTGTGATGCAACCCTGTCCGGGCGTTCAAAGGCTATGTTACAGGCGGTAAAGGGATAAAACCCCGAACTCTAGAGAGCCTAGCTCGCCGCGAATTGCTGGGTCGTGCGGCTGGCCAAAGAGACCAAGAAAAACCCGATAATGGCTGCACCTGCCATACCCGTGAGCATGGCCGGATACCCCCCTAGGCCTTCCAGTAGTCCGAGAATGCCGCCGCCAATGGAGATGCCGAAATTACCGATGGCCATATATAATGTAAATTGGGTGGCGGCAACTTTCAGCGAACACAAACCCATGGCTGAAGCCGCAAGTGCCACCGTTAAAAAGTAATTCAAAGACAAAAAACCAATGGCAAAACCACGAATAAAGCTTGGCGATGCCCAATTTTCCTGTGCTGCGACCATGCCCAGACACAATAGCACCATGGCGGTAAAGCCTATCATGGCGGCCCGGCGTGTTCCGACTTTATCAGTGAAAACCCCGAAAACGAAAATACACAAAAACCCGGTAATCAGAGCCGCACTTGCTGAAAGGGCCGAAAACTCTGCGTCGCTCCAGCCGCCAATATCTGTTGCGATCATGGGCATGCCGCCAATATAAATACCGTAAGCAAGACCGTTCATCAACATGGCCAGCGCCACCAATATGCTTTCCCTCTTCAACATGGCAGACCAGGCGTTTTTGAATAATGGTATCCATTTCCCCACATGGCGTGACAGGCTGGTTTTGGATGCTTGGCCGTTAGACCATGGCAGTAGGCGTTCGCCGGGCCGTTCGCGCACAATCAGAATGACAGCCAGAACAAAGGCGACCAATGCCGCCGTCCCCAACACGGCAATGGGAAAGCCATAAGCCGGAATCGCATAGCCTGTGACGGCCGTGCCAGCGGCAATGCCGACCGACTGGCCGCCAAACATCAAACCATTGGCACGGGCCCGCTCCGTGTCCGGCACCAAATCAACCGCCAGCCCGTCAATGGCTACATCCTGAAACGTGGTCGCCGTGTTGATGGCAAAGGAAAAGGCCGACAACAGCGCGATATCTGTTACCGACGGGTTGGCAAACGCCAACCCAAACAGGCCGGCCACCATAATGATTTGCGCCCCGATCAACCAAGCTCTGCGCCGTCCCATGGCGAGAAAGGCATACCTGTCCATCAAAAACCCGTTGACAAATTTCAAGGACCAGGGAAGTGCGGTGGCGCTGACAAAGCCGCCAATCTCGAGGGCCGATGCGCCGCTGGCCGCCAACCAGGCGGGAACGGCAAAAAAGAACAAACCAATCGGCACGCCCTGAGCCACATACATAATAAAAATACAAAAGAAACGGAGATTTCTATGTTCAGAAATACTCGGTAATACAGACGTTCTGTTTTCAATAATATCCAATTTATCCCCCCCCGAGATCACAAGTGTTTTACACTAACAACAATAGCCCTGAATGCAAGCGGGGTTCTTCTGACATTGTCGTCACTTGACAAAAAGCCGCAAACTGTTAATATTTGTTAATCTTGGGGCGGGATGTATTTTTAAAATTAGATATTTTTCTCCTCATTTTTAAGGATCTACTCTCAATTCTTGGGACGTAGACAATTTAAAATCAGGGGACAAATTATGTCAAAACGTATATCACTCATCGTATCTTCTGCGATCATAGCGGGCAGTCTTTTATTGCCTGTTGTCGCATCGGCACAAGAAGCTTTAGAAAAACGTGAAAATGTCAGCTATTACAACGTCGTACACTTCAACTTCAAGCCTGGTCATAATGATGCGGCCTGGGAGATATTGTATCAAAAAATTGGGCCAGCTGTCCGCGCTATGGACAAAAGTTTTGTTGCATTAGATTGGGATTCTGGTGCATGGGATACCACCGTCTATATTAAATTGGAAGACGGTTACGGG
>CAZCUM010000065.1:0-10098 GCA_964502015.1 uncultured Robiginitomaculum sp.
GAGATATTCTGGATGTTTATCAGCCGCCAAAATTTCCGGTTCATGGTCATACATGTCCGTAAAAAGCTTCAAATTTTTCTGGTAATCGGCAAATGTTTCTGCGTCTTCCAGATCGCCTTGATGTTGCGACAGTATCGCTGCGCCGTCTTTGAGCAGGCAAAATGTTGATTTAAGCTCACCGCCAAATGCCAGCAATTCGGGCGCGTTTTCAAAGCATTTAGGCAGAGCAATCGCGCTAGGCGCATAGCCGCGCGCGCGGCGCAATATACGCAGCTGACCACCGACAATTCTGACAAGACTATCATCAACCCGGTTTTCAATTTCCCGGTTATGAAACAGGGCATAATCGGCAATACCAGAGAGTTTGGTTCTGACATCTTCGTTGCTCGTGACTTGCGGCGCGCCGGAAATATTGGCGCTGGTCATAACTATGGGCCGGTTCATACGCCGCAAAATAATATGGTGCATGGGCGTATGAGGCATCATAAATCCGACATGGCCAAGACCGGGCGCAACGCTCTTGGGAAAAGTCTTGTCACCGGATTTTTTTAGCAAGACAATCGGCGCTTCGGGGCTTGTAAGCAGTGCTTTTTCTTGGTCGCTTACGGCGCAATATTGCTCGATAATATCCATATCCCGCGCCATCAGAGCAAAGGGTTTTGCGGGGCGGTTTTTACGGGTGCGGAGTTTTTCAAGCGTGGCCTCGTTAGTGGCGTCGCAGGCCAGATGAAACCCGCCAATGCCGCGAATGGCAACGATTTCACCTTTTTGCAAAAGCGAGCAAATGGCGTCCACATCATCGAGCATAGAATGCATGTCATAGGTCACAATGCCTTGCCCAAGATGTTCTAATGAGGCTTTGGGGCCGCATATATAACAGGCATTAGGCTGGGCGTGAAAACGGCGGTCAGCAGGGTTTTCATATTCAGCAGTGCAGTCACCGCAGAGATCGAACGCAGCCATGCTGGTATTGGCACGGTCATAGGGCACGGATTTGACAATAGAAAAGCGCGGGCCGCAATGGGTGCAATTGGTAAAAGGGTAGCGGTAACGCCGCCCAAACGGGTTGAAACTATCTTCCAAACAGGTACCGCAAACGCCTGCGTCGGGGGTGATTTGCGTCTTGGTTTGCCCGTCCGCGCTGTTGGCAATATTAAATCCGTCATAGTTCTTCGTGAATTCAGCAGCCCTACATTCAACCGCATCAATTTTTGATAGAGGCGGGACATCCGTTTCTAGTTTGGTTTTGAACGTATCAATATCAGATTGCGCGCCAATCACTTTAATGAGTACACCGCTCGCATCATTGAGCACTTCGCCGACTAAATTACACTCATTCGCCAGCCGCCAAACATTAGGACGAAAGCCCACGCCTTGCACCGTGCCGCGCACACGAATTTCCGCGTGTTGAGCAGGCTCTGGTGATGGCGCTGATGATAGGATTGGGGCTACACTCACTGTGCCAACTCCCACAGCATGACGCGGTTATTGCCGCTATCGGAAATGGCCAATGTATTTTCGCAAGCACTTACCCAATAGGGCCAGCACACGCTATCATGCACGGGCATGCCCCAGCGGTTATCACCCTTGGAGGTGAAATCAGGTTGTGCGCCCACACCGTCGAGGGGGGCATCGGCACTAATGCTCGATTTGCGCCAACCCGCAAGCCTGGAATTAGCCGTGTCCGCCGCAATCAGCCAATCGCCAATCACCGTCATGCCGTAGGGCATGTTGAGGGCTTTATCATTGGGCAGATAGGCAGCGCGGTTGTGTTCCAATGAAGCGCTGTCTTTTTGACCCAAAACATAATCGCACGGTACGCCAGGTTTAGTCGGCCATTTATCCCAGACCATGACGCGGTTATTACCTGCATCCGACACCAGTATTTTTTCGCCTATCGCCACAACGCTATGGGGCCAGCGCATACCGTGCGGCCCAGGGTCGCGTCCCGCATTTTCGTCGCGTGTGACCATGTCTTCCTGGCCCATGACCATATCAGCGGGCGCGCCGTTTTGCGTGGGTATATCATTCCATATCAACACACGGCGATTACCAGTATCGGCTACGATCAGCTTGCCGTCAATAATCGCAACACCGTAGCACCAATTCGTCGTGCTGGCCGTGGCTTCTTCGCCGCGATTGGCGAGAACGCCGGAGAAATCTTCTTGGCCGATGACAATATCAGCAGGTTGGTTCATCTCGGTTGGGATCGTATGCCAGATGAGAACGCGGTGATTCCACGCATCCGCAATCGCTAACACGGTGCCGTCACTGGCTATTCCGGTCGGTACATTTAGTGTGGCGGCACCCGCATCGCCTTTGGCATTTCGCCCCTCATGTTCAAAATCGGGCTGGCCAATGATGAAATCACACGGCGCGTTATTGGTAGTGGGTTTTTTATTCCAGATCATCAAGCGGTGATGGCCCGTATCGCAAACGATAAACGGCCCCTCTGGACGAATAAGTAATGCTCCGCGCGGCCCAAACATAGCGGTGCGGTTTGGCGCAATAGGCTCTGCGAGCGGCACTTCAGCGTTTTCGCCGCCAAGAATAAGACTTGGCCCTGATGCGTCCAACATGGGTTGCGGCACACGCACTGGCCCGCTCTGGGGCGCGGGCGTATTGCGGTTAAAGGCTAAGGAGACTTTCATGTTATAGCTTTCTGTATAGCTTTTTGGGCATTATCGTGCCAACCGAACTTCGACTTTACCGTCGATAACCCGCACCGCGTGGGGCAATAATTGCACTTCGGGTGCGGTCAAACATTCACCAGACTGCAAATCATATTGAAAACCGTGATGGGGACAGGTCAATATACCGTCCTCAATTTCGCCTTCGTCCAAGGGCAGGTTCAGATGGGCGCACGCATTTTGGAAACAAGACACACCGTCGCCGTTTTTGGACAAAAGAATGTTTTCGCCGTCTAGTTTAAGCTGCACAATGCCGCCTTCGGGAATGTCGTCTAGCGTGCCCGCATCCAGCCAGCCGCCCTTCTGATTAACCGCGAACGGCGAAACAAATTGCACCCCGCCATTGGCATCGGTTGGCGCGGCCAGCCCTTTGATTTGCTTAATGTCCGTGATTTCCGGGCAATGGGCTTCAATCGCTTTTTTAACGCCCGCATTGAACGTCAGCATAGAGGCCGGGCAGCCGTCACAAGCGCCAATAAAACGTACCTCAACACGGTTTGGCGGTTTGACCGCCACCAAGAGCACATTTCCGCCGTGGGACGCTAGCATGGGGCGCACGGAATCAAGTGCTTCCTCCACCCGTTCTTGCAAGGACGGTTTTATCAGCTCGAAATGACGCAATACCGCATAGACGATTTCATCATTGAGCGCAGCCCGCAGGGCAATCATGGCCAGCGGTTCCTCTTTGACCGAGCGGATCAGCCGCCGAAATGCTTCGGCGTGCAAATCATCGACCGAGCTACGGTAAGCTTTCACCGTTCCTTGTTGCACGTCGTCCCACCCGTCAAACACGGTTTCAAGCCGTGCAATATCCTGAGCCAGCTCTTCTAGCGTCGTTTCTTGCGGTATTTTTAAACTGGCTTCGCCCATAATAATTGCGGCCTATGCGTATTTGAGGTTTTTAAACAATAGTGGCTGCAAGGCGCCGCCAATCAGGCCGGCAATCGCCGCACATGCCCAAAGCGGCAAAGTCGTAAGCTTTACTGCTGCGATTAAAATAACCGCTGTGACAATAATGCCGATCAATGCCTGGCGAATTACATGGTTTCTATTTGCGAAAAGACGGCCTTTAAGAAACAAGCCAATAGAGGTAAAAATCATATCAAACATAGTATGCTCCCTTTACAAAAAATAGACGACCACAAGGCCGATAAAAACGCCGGCAATACCGGCAATGGGGCCGTAAAACCCGCCCATCCAACTGGCGACGCCGTAACCAATATGCTTGCCGCCGACGATCATGCCGCCGATCATACCGCCGATGACCGAGGCTAGTATGCCCGCCGCCAAGGCTATGAGTAAAACTGAAATAGTCATAATGTATTCTCCCTAGTTAATTTAATAGTTTCAATGTGTTACGCCGATTGGCTTTCCCCGTTAGCGTTAGAATTTGCCGCTTTTGGATTATCCGTATTTCCCTTTAACTCGGCCAAGACACCTGCGACCACTTCGGCGTTTTGTGCGCCGTTATGAGCAAGAAATACGCCGTGCGCTTCTTCGTAATACTCGATTGCTTTGGCCAAATTTCCCTCATTGCCAGACTCTGGGTCTTCCGGATTATCCGGCAGGTTTAACAGGCAATTGGCTTTATTGGATATTGTGTTAGCGTATTCAAACGGCGTGGTTTGCAGTGTCCGCACTTTTAGCGCTTGATCATAAGCATCAAGCGCTCGCAAATTATTCTCCACAACATGGCTCGATGATGAGTATTGCAGGGCATTGCCGAGGTTGTTTTGCAGCATGGCATATTCGGTGGGATGGTCGATAATATTGACCACGGTCAGACCTTCTTCAAAGGCTTGCACCGCCAAGGCTTCGCGCATTTTCGAGCGCTGATCGGTGAACGGCATAGACAAAAACGCGGTTGCCAAATTGTTTTGCAAAATCGCAAATTCTTTGGGGTATTTCGTTTTATTAAATGTGCGCAGCGAGCGTTGGTATGCTGATATTGCGTCCGTAATAATGGCGCGGTTCATCCCACATAAAGTTTGGATTACCAAACCCAAATTCATTTCTGTTTCAGCCAGTTCTTCGGGCGTGCCGTGGTCTTTGAAAATGGCCCGCGCCGCCTCGTAACATTCACGGGCGCGTTCTAAATATTCGCTGGAATTGGTCGGGATAGCTTGCAGGGCCGTCGCCATGCGGGCTTCGATCCGGGCATGGAGCAAAAACTGCTCGGGCGGGCATTGCGCCAAAGATTTTTCGTAGAGGTCAACGGCGCTTAAAATTTGTTCCGGAGATTTGGGTTTTGCCTGAATACCCATGGCGATTTCCATCAGCATCTCAGATTTTTCCGCCGCGCTGGCGTCTTCGCTCTCAACCGCTTTAATTGCAGCCTGCACTTCTTGTTCGACACGACTTGCCACGCACCATTCTCCCTTTTGGCCTTCTTGTTTTTTACTGGTCTTGGAGGCCTAAGAATTTGAATAGCAAGAGAATTTGGGAGTGTCTAGTAGTTTATCTAATTGTAAACTTAGTTTGCGGTGTTAAAGAGGGCGTCAGCCTTCAGAGCTGCCATATCTTGATCCCAAGATACACCAATGTCTCTCTCTTGAAAATCATCAAGGCCATGCTCTCTAAAAAAATCGGGCGCAATAATAACGCGGTCACCAGAGCTATTTCTTAGCTTGAGCAAATATCCGCCGCCGGATGTGTTTCGCACGGGCATGATGTAAAGATGATCATCACGGCTTAAGAGAATGACGGCATCAAGCCCGGCGAAATATTTATCGTAAAGGGCGCAGGAGAGATACAAGCTGCCGCGTTTTAGAATAATATTTACGCCAGTATTTTCCTTATTTGGCATTATAGGCTTCTATACGTTTGGCAATTTTGTTCGCGACAATCCCCGCTGATTTTCGGGCAATATCTGATAATTCCAAGCCAAGCTCCAGTGTTTTCGCCTCGATCAGATAAACCGTAACATCTTTCGGAAATTCGTCTTTGAAAATCTGGCGGCCTGAATAAAGCGCGTGATCCCAGCGAAAATCGTGCAGATTAAAACTGCCGGGCGGCTTGCCCTCCATTTCGTGGCCGGGCACTTCAAATACTGCGCCGGGTTCCGAGCCGGTATTGCCTGCGTCTATGATGATTAAGCTATCAGAACCACGGGCCTTAAACATAACACTCATACCGTCCGTGCCAGCGTCAAATATTTGCACATTGGCAAGCTCAGTGGCCAAGTCAGTGTTTTGGAATTTTTCTAGCAATAAACGCACGACTTTCACGCCAACGCCGTCATCACTTCGGTTAAGGTTACCGCACCCAATTATTGTCAACATATGTTTTTATATCCGCCGCTTTATATCCGCCATAAGCGGCATGACCATTCAGCCTCAACAGGTATATCAAGCCCCGGCAGTTCGCAATAGCGGCGATGCACCAGATAATACATACAGGTTTCGCAGGCTTGCTCGATGTCTTCATCTTCAATGGGGGTGAGCGTGAAACCGCCAATGATCAGGCGTTGCTCTAAACTACCATCGCTTTCGTTTAATTTTTTTAGCACGCCGAGTATTTGGTCTTGCTCATATGCGCGAGGAAACACTTCTGTTTTGAGACCATCTTTCAGCAGTTTTGCTGCTTGCTTTCGTATTTTATCATCAGTTTCCAGCATACTGCACCCCATTAGATTTTCCAGAGGCGGCACCACCAATTCGGTTCTACGGGTACGGAGAGTTCCGGCAGATCACACCATTTGCGGTGCACCAGATAGTATATACATTCTTGGCAACGCATTTCATCTTCACCGTAAGGATAATCCGTAAACCCGCCAATGACGAGGCGGCCTTTCAAATCGTCAGGCTCTAACGCCCGCAACTCGTCCAGAAGTTTTGCAAATTCGACAGCAGTTTCGGGAAATGGCTCGGTTTGGGTTTTAAGCCCGCCCGCTAGCATTTCTTCGATCTCTTTAAGAACCGTTGCTGAATCTTTACCAGGTATAGCGCCCATTATAGAGCCTTTCATTTCAAATCAATCGGGGCGCACCATTTGGAGCGCCCCGATCAAATTCGTTTAGTCTGTTACTAGGCGAATGAACAGGGCTTACTAGGCCGTCCTGAAGCGGGCAAGTTCTTCGCCCGTTTTCGCGTCGTGGGCATGTACGGTACACACCAGACAAGAATCGTAAGACCGGCATACATGGCCAACTTCAACCGGGTCGCTCGGATCGGCAATCGGGGTGCCGATTAAAGCTTCCTCAATCGGGCCGCGCACATCATCATCCGTTCGCGGGCCAACATTCCAAGTTGTCGGTGCGATAATCTGATAATTTTTAATCTTGCCGCCTTCAACTTCAATCCAGTGACAAAGCGCACCGCGAATAGCTTCGGTAGCGCCCCAACCCTGACCATCTTGCTCGGTCGGTTTGATATACCAATCATCATTAAGGCGGAATTCGCGCAAAATGCGTTCCATTTCGCGGTAGATTTTAACGCCTTCATGCATCCGGGCAAAGTGGCGAAGCATAACGCTCGCTCCGCCCATTTTTTTGTACATATCAAGAACCAGCGGATCCTTATGCTGCCAAGACTCGCCGTGGTCACCACCAGCAACCAATTGACGGGCAATCGCGCCCGCTTCAAGGCGGCCATCTTCGGCGTGGGATACGGCGGTTGACCATGAATATTGACCATCATGATCCATAGTGTTTTTCATGGTTGGTTTTGTAGTACGGTCAAACGGGTGCAGGCCTGACGGCTCATCATACCACGCATGCTTCACATCTTCGCGGGTATGGATTTGGTCCATCAATTTGTGGGTATCTGCTTTAGCGTCATAAACGCCGCTTTTCATAATCATAGCCGCATTACGGCCAGCGATAGTTGGCTTGTTATATTTGTCTTCGTGCGGCAGATAGCCCCAAGTGACGTATTTGCCATGACCTTGGCCATATTTATCAAGGCCGATGTCTTTACTCATACGCCAGAACATACCCAAATCAGAATTGGCATGGTTCGGACTTTCGTCGAGCCAAACCATAAAGTCGTCATAGGATTTAATTTCCTCATAGCGTTCCAGCGAACAGCCAAGCCACATGGATTCGAGCCAGTTTTGCTTGAAATGCTCAAGGATTGACCAAGCCCGCGTGACGTCCGTAAGAGTTGGCGCGCACATGACACCGCCTGGCACCATATAACTGGAATGTGGCCACTGTCCGCCGAGCAGAGCGTAAATCTCAACCGGACGACCTGAAATGGTCACGCCAACTTCGTAATTGGTACCCGTAAACGGCGCCCAACGCTTCACAGCTTCTTCGTAAAATTTACTGCGCTTATAGTTTTTGTTGGTGTAATCGATCATGAACAGGCCGTAGTGATGGCGCGGCAGGCTTTGCAGGCTTTCTGCGAGCTGTCCCATATTACGAGCGAGAATAGCGTTACGCGGCACTTCTGTGCCCCACGCCGTATCAAGCGCCCAGGCTGCACAGGTCAAATGAGACGCGCCGCAAATACCGCAAGCACGCGGCGTAACCACAAGACCCGCTTGCGGATCTTTGTCCTTCAAGATGACCTCAAAACCGCGAAATAACTCCGCGCTTGCCCAAGCATTGACAACAACGCCGTCTTCAATATCTACCCGAATATCGAGATCGCCTTCAACGCGGCCAACCGGGGAAATATCCAGTGTTTGTATAGCAGGATTAGCCATAATATTTTATCCTTTCAAAGAATTCTAATGTGCCGTGATTAAACGACGAACATGTCTTGTTCTGCCCATTCCGGCGATGCTGCTTTCGCCGCGCCCGTGAGCTTGATATAGCCTTTTTTGTTGACGCCCGTCGGTAAGTCTTTGGGAACACCCATGACCGTCTGGGTTTTAAACAAAGTGCCCGGCGCAAGATCAAAGAACGGAAATTCCGGCTCCGTACAGCCAAGACACGGCATGCCTGCGCGGGTTTTGGACGACTGACGGTTCCACAATATCCGGTTACACGGACTGTGGGTCATTGGGCCACGGCAACCAAGGTCATAGAACAGGCAGCCTTTACGCTGGCCAAATTCCGTTGCAGACACCTTGTAAGCGAAGTGCATATTGCGCGTACAGCCGGTTTGAGTGAAGCTTGAGAAAAAAGTTTTGGGCCGTTGAAACTCATCAAGAGTAAGATCCCCAGCGCGGCCAGAGGCAACAGCGACCAAAATTTGCGTAACCCAATCTGGGTGGGCTGGACAGCCCGGAATATTGATGACGGGGAGGCCTGATTTAGACACAAAGTCCGGGCCTAGGAAACCGCCGCGCTCGCGCTTTAAGAATTGCAAACCGTTTGATTCGGACGGGTTTGGCGCCATGGCCGGAATACCGCCATATGTGGCGCAATCGCCGAGGGCGACAACGAATTGGGCTTTTTCGGAAAGAGCCTTCACCCATTCTTTCATGGGCTTGCCAGCAAAACGGTTCCACTCGCCCGTGCCGTTCGGGGCATTAATAATACTGCCTTCAAACACGAAAATATCAAGATCGGTTTCGCCAGAGACGCACGATTCCATCAGTGCCTTCATATTGTCACCAAGCTCGACGCCGAGGGATGGATGCCACAGAATATTGATGCCAAAATCAGTGACCAAATCAACCGCACTGGGTTCCTCGGCATTAAGAAACGACATTGTATTACCTGAACAGGCTCCGCCTTGAAGCCACAACAAATTGGCCATATTTTTCCTCCTCGTTTGTTATATGTGCAACCGCACTTGCTTTACATAATAATCGGATAGGCCTTTTTAACAAGCCAAGCAGATTTACAGTTGTCGAGGTTTTCTTTTTTAAGGGATGAATAGATTGTAAAAACAATGCTTTAACTAACTTGCGGCAGGAATGTTTCTTTAAAATAACTGGTAATGCAAACTTACTTTGCAGTGGACCTGCAAACAACATAGTCACAAATCGTGCTGACAAGTGTTTAGCCGTGGCGATTGCCGCATTTTGGGCATTCTATTTCGAGCAAATATCCAAACCAGATTCCTTCGCAGCGCGAACACCAATGGCCGGATAATTGTTCCTTGGGAAGGCCGTATTTATCACCCATATTTCCCTTGCCTAAATCTTTAAAACTCTTATCCGCAGGCTGCGGCGAAACCCGTGAGTGCGGGAAAGCAATAACGCCTGGATTTGGCTTGTTACCTTGCTCTTTTTTGTCGTCGTCACTCATGGCCTGCTCAATTGGTATTGGCAAGTTGGTAGCGTTTGATTTTGTTAGCTAGGCCAACCCTGGAAAGCCCCAACTCTTTTGCCACTTTGCTTTGGTTCCAACGTAGCCTTCCCAGCGCTTCTGTCACCAAGTGCTTTTCCAAACTTTCGACTTTCTCTTTTAATGTATCGCCATCAATCGCTAGATTTGGGTGCGCATCATCAGGCGCATTTGGAATAATAGCCAAAAATTCTTCGGACATATGACGGCTGGTTATATATTCGC
>CAZCUM010000066.1:0-10061 GCA_964502015.1 uncultured Robiginitomaculum sp.
GTGTTCCCATTGTCTTGGGTGGATTTTATGACTTTACGTATTGCCGTTAATGGTTTTGGCCGCATTGGTCGCCTGATTGTTCGTGCCGTTGCCGAATATGGTCTCGAAGATGTAAAAATCGTCGCAATCAACTCGCCTGGCGCTTTGGAAATGATGGCGCATTTATTGCGTTATGACACCATGCATGGTCGTTTTGCTAATGAGGTGAAAATCAAACCGGGCGAGATGGATTTCGGTTTGGGTAAAGTCCGCGTCACCCATGAGCGCAACCCGGCCGATATTAATTGGGCCGCATTGGATGTTGATGTGGTGTTGGAGTGTTCGGGTTTTTTCCGTGACCGGGACGGCAATCAATTACATCTTGACGGTGGTGCCAAAAGCGTATTGGTATCAGCTCCGGCCAAAGGTATGGACAAAACTATCGTTTACGGGGTCAATGAAGCTGATTTAACCGCCGATGATTTAATGGTGTCTTGTGCCTCATGTACCACCAATTGTCTGGCACCTTTGGCCAAGGTTTTACTGGAATCAGTGGGCATTCGCCGTGGGTTTATGACCACTATCCATTCCTATACACTGGACCAAAAAATTCTCGACAGCTCCCACAAAGATATGTACCGGGCCCGCGCCGCCGCGCAAAATATGATCCCCACATCTACCGGGGCCGCCAATGCCGTTGGTTTGGTTTTACCCGAATTGTTAGGCAGATTACATGGTTCAGCCATTCGCGTACCTACGGCCAATGTGTCTTTGGTGGATTTATCGTTCCAGCCGGACCGCGAAACCAGCCCCGAGGAGCTTAATGCATTTGTTAAAACGGCTGCGGACGGGCCACTGAAAGGCGTCCTGAGCTATACCGAGGAACCTTTGGTGTCCTCTGACATCAACCACGACCCCCATTCAACCGTTTTTGCTGCGCCTTTGACCGAAGTACTGCATAAGGATTTGGTTAAAGTCATTGCCTGGTATGACAATGAATGGGGTTTTGCCAACCGGATGATAGATGTGGCGCGGGTTATGAAAGCGGCACAGGCTTAACCGAGGTTGGTTCTCTTAATGGTAGATTTTCATGGTTGATTTTAGAAGACTTGAAGATGTAAATGTAGGCGGGAAACGAGTATTGGTAAGAGTGGATTTTAATGTTCCGTGTGATGATATAGGCCATATTACCGACGATACCCGGCTTAGAGCCGCTTTGCCGACCATAAATTATTTGCGGGACAAAGGTGCTATTACTATTCTTATGAGCCATTTTGGCCGCCCAGGTGGCAAGCGCACATCTGGCGATTCGTTGATAAAATTGTTGGAACCCTTATCCAACTTGCTCGAAACCTCGCTTTTATTCGCGCCTGATTGTGTGGGAAAAGGCACACAAATGGCCGTTGCGTCCGTGGCGGACGGCGGGGTGATACTTCTAGAAAATACGCGGTTTTATCCTGGCGAAACGCAAAAGGCGGACGGCAGCAAGGGTTATGATCCGGCCTTTGCCAAACAATTATCCGATCTTGGCGAAATATTTGTCCATGACGCTTTTTCTGTTGCCCATAGGGCGCAAGCTTCGACCAGTGGTGTGGCCGCCAATTTGCCCGCTTATGCCGGATTGGCTATGGAGCGCGAGTTGGATCATTTGTCCCAAGCCCTGGATGTGCCGCGCCGCCCGGTGATGGGACTGGTCGGTGGGGCCAAGGTTTCCACCAAAATTGATTTGCTAAAAAACCTGGTCAACAAATTGGACAAGCTGGTCATTGGCGGCGGTATGGCCAATACATTTTTGGCGGCCCTTGGTCATAATGTTGGCGCATCCCTATGCGAGCATGATCTTGTGGGCACGGCCTTGAAAATTATGGAAAATGCCAGGGATGTAAATTGTGAAATTCTTCTGCCCGTCGATGTAGTGGTGGCCAAAGAATTCAGAGCAGGCGCCCCGCACCGGGTTTGCGGTCTGGACGAGGTGGCGGACGACGAAATGATATTGGACGCCGGGCCCGAGACCGTCAACAATTTGGCGGACGCTATAGACTCCAGCCAGACCCTGATCTGGAATGGGCCGTTGGGTGCATTTGAGCTTACACCATTTGACACGGCGACTGTGGAAGCGGCTAAATATGCCGCCAAACGGGTCACTCAAGGCAAACTTATCGCAGTAGCAGGCGGCGGCGATACGGTGGCGGCCCTTAAGCATGCGGGCGCGGCTGAGGGTTTCACATTCATTTCTACGGCGGGCGGTGCTTTTTTGGAATGGACGGAAGGCAAACCATTGCCCGGCGTAGAAATCCTCAAAAAACAGAGCTAGACTTAGCGTTACCGGGTGGTTAGAAATGACCCAAAACACCTGAAACCATTACAATATCTGGAGAACCGAATGCAAAAATATCTCATGACGGGCATATGGATTGCCCTGTTTGGCTTAAGTGCTTGTAGCAATGATACCACGACCAGCACGCCCAACACCGAAGCGGAGGCCGTGAGCGCTTATGAAACTGCCAAGGCTAACCTTGAACGGTTCCGCACGTGTCCGGACGAGAAGGTTCTTAAAGATATTTCCAGCTATTCCAATGAAATGGCAGATGCGGGCCTGGAGCAAGCCGCCTGGTTTGAGGCCAATGCCAAGCGCGAAGGTGTCATCACCACGGCGTCCGGTCTGCAATATTCGGTCAACAAATCCAGCACTCTTAAAACAACACCAGCCAAGCTTACGCAAACCGTGCGGGTTAATTATCACGGGCAATTCCTGAGCGGCGAGATGTTTGACAGCTCCTATGAGCGCGGCGCAGATATAGAGTTTCCGCTTAACCGGGTTATTGCGGGCTGGACCGAAGGTGTAGGCCTCATGCGGCCCTGTGATGCCTGGACGTTCTATATCCCGTCAGACCTGGCTTACGGCGACAATGGACGCGGCTCGATCCCGCCAAAAACACCATTGGTATTTCATGTGCAATTGCTCGGAATATCGGATTAGGTAAACGACCATTAGTTTGTAGTTCTGTAGGGTGGATTATCCGTAAGCGTAATTCACCATCAGGCTGTGTTACTAAAGGCTGTGTAAAGTGGATAATGAGTAAAGGGATGCTATCTTGGTGTGCTAAAAAACGCAACTCCCACATCTACAGGGCCGCATAGCTTACATGTTTAGAGCGTTCTAATTAAAAGCCTTGCCCATATCCACGATACCGTTTTTGACAAGGGCATTGTGGTCAGTGTTGGCCAGTTCTGAGCGCAGGATTTGTTCTGCGGCCTGAATAGCCAACTGTACGGCCCGGGCTTTGACGTCTGCCATAGCTTGGGTTTCCGCATTTTTGATCTTGGCTTCTGCTTGCTCGGCCCGGCGCTGTAAGCGTTCCGCCAAGTCCTTGCGCGCATTGACGGCCATGGTTTCTGCGTCTTTGCGGGCCTGTTTGACGATTGTCTTGGCCTGTTCTTCAGCTTCGACCTGTTTGCGCTGGAAAGATGACAGTAAAGCCTGAGCTTCCTCGCGTAATGTCCGGGCTTCGTCCAGTTCTTTGCGGATGGCATCGGCCCGGTCGTCCAGGGCTTTGGCTATGACTTTATGGATGCCTTTATACATAAGGCCGACAATGAAGACAACCAATGCCAAAAATACCCAAATCGTCGGATACCCAAAACTAAATTCCCAATGCATAGCTTTCTCCTTAACCCGTCTCTAAGCGAGCGTTTTGACCGTCTTTCGGACGGTCGCAATGCTGACTTTTTTGGTGTATAAATGCTCGACAACAGCCTTGGCTGTCTCGGATGCAATCTCGTCAACATTGGCCAGGGCAGCTTTACGCATGGCCTGAATTTTAGCCTCTGCCCGTACCAATTGCTTTGCCGTTTCCGCGTCTGCTGTCTGCATTTCTGCTTCCAGTTCGGACGTGACGCTGGCGCGGGTGGTCTCGGCTACATTATGGGCCTTGGCGCGGGCATCACCGAGGGATTGTTCGTAAGCTTTCCCGGCCATTTCGGCTTCTCTTTGCATCCGCGAGGCAGCGTCGAGATCATCGGCGATACGGTTAGAGCGTTCTTCCAAAATGCCGCCAAGGCGCGGTAAAAGCACCTTGGCCAGAAGAAACAACAAGACACCAAATGTGAGAAACAGCCAAAAAAGCTGAGACGGAAAGGTGGACGTGTCTAGAGGTGCAAAAGTTTTTGCACTTTCTGTTCCGCTCGCCGCTGCCATCATGATAGTAAAGCCACTCATAAGTGATGTCCTTTAAACGTATCTGGTCTTGTTACCCAAACAGGAGCAAAAACGCGATCAATAGTGAGAAAATACCCAAGGCTTCTGTCACGGCAAAGCCGAAGATTAGATTGCCGAACTGGCCTTTGGCGGCCGACGGGTTGCGAATGGCGGCACTTAGATAATTGCCGAAAATATGGCCAAGGCCAATACCGGCACCGATCATGCCTGAACAGGCCAGGCCTGCACCGATGAGTCTTGCTGCTTCTGCGTCCATGATATTTCTCCTAATTTGGTTGTGCAGTTAAAGTAAGTTTTCGTGTCGTAATAGTTTAGTGCCCCGGATGGAGCGCGTCGTTTAAATATACGCTGGTGAGAATGGCAAACACATAGGCTTGCAAAAACGCTACCAGAATTTCAAGAGGGGTCAGGGCAATGGTCATAATCGCTGGTGCAATCGCCCCCAGTTTAAAGGCACCCGTAAGACCGACCGCCATAGCAATGATGAAGCTGGCAAACAGTTTCAGCATGATATGCCCCGCCAACATATTGGCCCACAGCCGAATAGAGTGGGATAAGGGGCGCGACAGGAACGAGATGATTTCAAGGGGTGTGACCAGTACGATTTTAAGGATTAAAGGTACGCCAGACGGGTTGAACAATTGTAAAAACCCGAGCCCGTTTTTCCAAAATCCGACTATCAAAACCGTTGTCATCACCATCATAGCCAAGGCAAATGTGACGATAATATGCGAAGTAGGGGTGAAAAAGAACGGAACCAAGCCGAGCATGTTGGCAAACAAAATAAACATGAACAAGGCATAGACAAATGGGAAGAATTTAAGTCCGTCGCGACCCGCCGTAGAACGCACCATGTCGGCGACAAACTCGTAGGAAATTTCCGCTACGGACTGCCAGCGCCCCGGCACAAGTGATTTTTTCGTAGTGGAAAAATATAGGAACAGGCAGATACAGACCACGGCCACCACCATCATAAAAGATGAATTGGTGAAACTGATATCGTATTTACCGATCTGGATATCCACCATATTGTGGAGATCAAATTGCCTGATCGGATCAAACTGCTTTCCTGCTTCTTTTGCCATTGCTTCTTTTGCCAGTTATGGCCTTTCAATTCTGGGCGAATTTCGCCGTTGTCATTACAAATCAGCTTTCGCCGTTTGTTTTTTCGTTATCTTCACTCATCATGCTTTGCGCCATCTGCACGATACTGCGTGTGCCAGCGGCAAAGCCTAAAACTATCCCGACCATCAAACCCCAAGGCTTGGTGCCGACTAAAGCATCAAACCCGTATCCAAATGCGCCGCCGACTATAACGGCCCCTGTAAACACGCTGGCATAATTTATGCCTTTTGCCCACCCGGTCGCCTCTTCGTCTACATCAGGTGCTCTGGCTTTTTGGGCGGATTTTACTTTTTCCCCCAAGGTTTCCAATTCGTTCGAGCGGTTCTGGTCGGATTTTGGTGTTTGTTTCAGAGAATGTTCCTTCATGGATAAAATGTTCGATTCGCAAGATGGTCACCCATCAAACGCGGGCAACTTACGCGCAGGCCCCAGCGGTGTCAACAAAAGCCGTATAGTGTTAAGTGGTTGATAAATAAAGATAAATGAAAATATTTCTGCAATTAAAGCATTTCTTGCTTATGCCGTCATTTTTTCTGCCGTGCCCAAATCTATGGACACCATTTGCGAGACGCCTTGTTCGGCCATTGTTATGCCGAATAATCTGTCCATGCGGGCCATTGTGACCGGGTTATGGGTGATGGCGATAAATTTGGTCTGGGTCTGTTTGCACATCTCGTCCAAAAGATCGCAGTAACGTTCAACATTGCTGTCATCCAAGGGCGCATCGACTTCGTCCAGCACACATACGGGGGCAGGGTTGGACAGGAATACGGCGAAAATCAATGCCGTAGCTGTCAAGGCTTGCTCCCCGCCCGACAATAAAGACATATTGCCCAGGCGTTTGCCCGGCGGGCTGGCCAGGATTTCCAAGCCTGCTTCAAGAGGGTCGTCATTTTCGCTCAAGGTCAAAGAAGCCTGCCCACCGCCGAACAAAGTAACAAACAAACGCCCGAAATGTCCGTTGACCACATCAAAAGCTTTCAAGAGTCGTTGGCGGCCTTCCGAGTTCAGGCTTTCTATACCTTCGCGGAGTTTGGCAATTGCGGCCATCAAATCCTGGCGCTCGTCGTTCATGGCGGAGAGGCGTTCTTCTTGCTCGGCGGCTTCTATGTCGGCGCGTAAATTCACCCCGCCCAGATTTTCCCGCTCGCGGTTCAGGCGTTCCAATTTGCGTTCAATGTCATGTTCGGACAAAGTGCTGTCCGGGCTTAAATCTTCCAACTGTTCTTTTAAATCCGCAGGCTCACAGGACAAGTTTTCCAAGATACGGGCCTGGATTTCCTGTTTGCGTTCCCCGGCTGCGATGTTGCGGGCCTGGGCAGCGGCGCGGTCTTCGCGGGCTTGACCAAGTTCGCGCTCAAATGTGCGCAAATTTCCGTCCGCCTCACGTAAATTATTGTCAATCACTGCCAGGGCATCACTGGCGTTTTTACGGCGCTGCTCGGCGGCATTTAGATCTGATAATAAAGTCTGTTGGCGTTGTGCAAATTCATCCGGGCTGTCATGGGCGCTGGCAAGCGCCATAGAGGTTTCCGCCTCGCGGCCTTGTAAAGATGTGATACGTTCCTTGGCATGGGCGCCCCGACCTTGCCAGTCCTTGAGGTCTTGCACTACGGCACCAAGGCGGGCTGCGCGGGCCTGGGCTTGGTTTTTGAGACTGCGGTAATGAGCACTGGCCTCATCCGCCGCTTCGCGGGCCGTTTGTAGTGTGGTGCGCAAATTTGCAAGCTCGCCCTCAAGAGTATCGTCGGTTTTTGTCCCTGCTAATATCTTGTTGGCGGTTGCCAGAGTTGTCTCGGTTTTTTGTAACTCATTTTTACGCCGGGCCAGCCGGTCTACCAAAATGGATTTCTGTTCGGCCTTGCGGGCTTGATCGGTCTCATACGTGTTGAGCGTAGCGCGGGCGGCACGGTCTTCAGCTTCCAATGCTGGCAATGTTTGGCGCGCATTTCTGGCGGTTTCGTCCGCCTGGGTGCGGGCCGTTTGCGCCGCTTGCCATGCCGCTTCGGCGCGCGTTGCAAGTTTGCGCACATCTTCCAATTTATCTTCAATCTCGACCAGGCGGTTTTTGTTTTCCAATTTGACGGCGGCTACGGATTTAACCTCGGCGGACGAGACAAGCCCGTCCCAGCGCCAAAGGTCGCCTTTTATGCTCACAAGGCGTTGGCCCGGCACAAGATGTTTGGATTTGGTTTGTCCGTCTGTGGTTTCGACGACACCGATTTGGCTGAGACGTGCGCCAAGTGCCGCCGGGGCGGTGACATAGTCCGCTAAAGATTTTATGCCTGGGGGCAGTTTCGCGTCTGGTGTTTGCGCCCCTTGCCAATGCAAGGGCGATCCGGTTTCAAGGCTGGCATCAAGATCATCCCCAAGTGCGGCGGCCAATGCGGTTTCATAACCTTTTTTTGCGCTAACGGATTCGAGTGCCGAAACCCAGTTTTGTTCCCCGCTGCCAGCGCTGATAATCCGCGATAAAGCTTTGTATTCGGCGTCCAAATCGGACACTTTGCGCTGTGCTGCGCTGAATTTATTGTGCAGATCGCGTTCGAAATTTGCAGCATCTTCTCTGGCTAATATGCTAGCCTGTTCATGTTCTTTCGCCTTGGCAAGTGCGGTTGCGGCACTGTCCAGTGCGGCTGCAAACAGATTATCACTCCCGGATGTTTTGGCCGCATTTTCCAGATCAGCCAGATCAGCCAGTGCGGAAATAGCGGTTATTATATCTTGCTCAAGGCGTGATTTTTGTCCGGATAACCGTTCGCATTCGCGTACTGCACTGGCATGGTTCGCTGCCTGTTCGGCGGATTTGCGGGTCAAATCCGAAACTTGGTCTTCCAGCTTGCTACGGGCTTCTATGGCTGTGTGGGCGGATTTTTGTGCGGATTCGAGAGCGGCACTGGTGTCTCCCCGCGCTTGTAATTCGGACAATTCGTCTGCCAGTCTTTGGCAAGCCGTATCAGCGTCAACCACAATGTTTTCTTCGCGCTCAATATCGCCTTTGAGGTGGGCGAGACGGGCTTCAAGTTTGTTGATCTCCGACTTGGCCGCCTGAGCATCATTGTCCAATGCTTCTTTGGCTGCATTGAGCCGTCCGCAAATGGCGGCAGCGACAATTTGTTCTTCGCGGTGGGGTTCAAGCTTGGCCGATATTTCTGTAACTTGCGTGGTGAGTACGGTGACTTGGGAGGTCAGTTCCGCGACTTTGGCTTCGCTATCTTTTAGCTCACCGGACGAAAGCTCAAGGGCTTGTAATGCCTGTTGCCAGCGTTTTAGCCATAATAGTGTACGGTATTCGCGGATTTCTCCGGCCAGACGTTTGAAGCGTGCGGCTTGGCGTGATTGGCGGCGCAGGTTGAGGAGTTGGCTTTCGATCTGGCTTAATACATCCTCCAGCCGGTCAAGATTGGTCTCGGCGGCTCTCAGCCTTAATTCTGCCTCGTGGCGCCGGGTGTGAAGGCCTGAAACACCGGCGGCTTCTTCGAGGATTTTGCGGCGGTTTTCCGGTTTTGCCGAGATCAGTTCGCTAATTTGGCCCTGGCGAACTAAAGCGGGGGAGTTGGCCCCTGTGGATGCATCGGCAAACAAAAGCTGTACGTCTTTGGCGCGCACGGTCTGACCATTGACCTGGTATTTGGAGCCTGCGCCTTTGGTGATGGTGCGCGTAACCTCCAGCACTTCATTATCATTGAACATGGACGGTGCCATACGGGCTGAGTTGTCGATCTCAAGGGTGACGCTGGCCAGATTTCGCGCCGGGCGGGTTTTGGTGCCGGAGAAAATTACATCGTCCATAGCCTTGCCGCGCATGGCTTTGGCGGAGTTGGCCCCCATGACCCAGCGAATGGCCTCAAGCAGATTGGATTTACCACAGCCGTTCGGCCCGACAACCCCCGTGAGGCCCGGTTTAATCTCAAAAATAGTGGGTTCAACAAAGGATTTGAACCCGACCAGTTTTATATGATTAAAACGCAAAGACCCCATATATATCCTTATTCTTCTGCTTCAGCCGGTTTGGGTGCATCGTCGCCGAGTAATGGCGCAAGCTTTTTATGGAAATCTTCTATGACAAACATTTGTTCTTTTTTGCCATTGATAAAAAATGTCGGGGTTCCGGTGACGCCCGCATTACTGCCGTCGTCTGCCACTTTACGCAGGCGGTCTATTTGAGCCTGGTCGGCCATACAAGCGTCAAAGGCGGCTTCATTCATGCCGGCTGATTTGGCCAATGCCACATATTCGCCTTTTATATCCGCAGAATTGATGATCTGGCTTTGGCGTTTCATTTGCACATCAATCAAACCGAAAAATTTATCCTCTCCGGCGCAATTGGCCAATAAATGCCCGACATTGGCCAAAGAAACGACGCCCGTTGGAAACTCGCGGTAAACATAGCGAACTTTTCCGGTGTCTACATATGTGGATTTAAACTCGGGCCATACATTCGTGTGCCAATTACCGCAAGCCCCGCAGGTCACAGATGCATATTCAACAATGGTCACTTTGGCATCAGGATTGCCCAAGGCATGGTCGCCGGAAACTTCATAGGACGTGCGTTCATCAGAGGGTGCGCCAGTGGTGGGTTTGGCACTGTCGCCAGAACATGCCCCAAGAAGCAGGGCGCCTGCGGCAATAACTATTGTCGTTTTTGCAAACGAATCGAATCGGGAATTTATAAACATGTGTTACTCTCTCAATTTACGCCTTAATGGCAAGGAATTATAAAGGTTTTGTTAACGAA
>CAZCUM010000067.1:0-9600 GCA_964502015.1 uncultured Robiginitomaculum sp.
TGGTCAAAAAGAAATATGACCCGGTTGTCCGCAAGCATGTGGACTTCAAAGAAGGCAAAATCAAGTAGGCCAACTATGCCTGTATGCCGTTTAGAGCGCAGTATTATTTCCCTAAGAGGAGATGATGTTGCCGGGTTTTTGAACGGCCTGATTACCAATTCCCTAAATGACGATTTAACCTTTGCGGCCCTGTTAACGCCCCAAGGCAAAATTATTGCCGATTTTTTCGTTCACAGAACGGGTGATGGCCTGTTGCTGGAAACGGCGGAGAAATTCGCCAAGATTTTGTCCCTGCGCCTGAAGATGTATAAGCTTCGCGCTAAAATCGACATTATTGATGTGAGTGCAGAGTATGACATCTATGCGCTTTGGGACGGGACGGGGGAAATTGGTTTAAGCGACCCACGCCACCCGAAACTTGGGCAGCGTTTGCTGGAAAAATCTGGATATTTATCGCCAGAACACACCCCCGAAGACTATGATTTGTACCGCATGTCCCTCGGCGTCCCTGATAGCACATGGGATTTCGGCACCGAACAAATGTTCCCGGCAGACGCCAATATGGATCTCCTGAACGGCGTTGATTACAAAAAGGGCTGTTTTATCGGTCAGGAAGTTGTTTCGCGTATGCACCGCAAAACGGTCGTGCGCAAGCGGATGCGGGCCGTGAAATTATCCGGTGTAGCGCAGGCGGGCGATGCAATAAAAGCCGGCGGTCGTACCATTGGTAAGCTCAATCATGTCAGAAACGGTATGGGCATGGCCCTGATCAGACTTGACCGCTTGGCAGCAAGCGCAGATGATGTACGACTTAACGACAAACCCGCAACCATCACGGAGCCAGATTATGACCCACAATCCTGATCTGCCAAGATGCGGCTGGGTATCTCCCACCGACGCGCTTTATTGTCATTACCACGACACGGAATGGGGCGTGCCTATTTATGACAGCAAATCCCTGTTTTCAAAATTGATACAAGACGGGATGCAGGCGGGCCTGGCCTGGATTACAATTTTGCGTAAGCGCGAGACTATTCTAAAAGCCTTTGACGGCCTGGATCCGGACATCATCGCTCATTACACCGACAAAGACCGAGAGCGGCTACTGGCCGATCCCGGTATTATCCGCTCAAAACTAAAAATAAACGCCGCTATTTCCAACGCACAAATTTACATAAAAATGCGCGACGAGGAAGGTATAAACTTTAGCGAATATCTCTGGAGTTTCGTAGACGGCAAACAAGTACAAAACACCTGGGCCGAGTTTAAAGACGCACCCGTAAAAACCGACGCCAGCATCTCTATGGCCAAAGATTTGAAAAAGCGCGGCTTTAAATTCACCGGCCCGGTTATTATTTACGCATTTATGCAGGCGGTCGGCATGATCAATGACCATGAGGTAAGCTGCCATGTTTACGGCAAGTGTTGTGAATAGCACAATAATTTGACTGGTACGAAACTTGTTTGATGGTAAAAGAACCGAATAATATTAAGGGGAGCCCCGCGTGACAGCAGTTATTAGTGCCACAGGTTTGTGGACGCCGAAAGACAGTATCTCCAATGAGGAACTGGTCGTTGCCTTTAACGCCTGGTCGCAGAAATGGAATGCGCAACACTCGGCCGAAATTGCGGCGGGTACGCTAGAGGCCAAGCCTTTGTCGTCCGCAGAATTTGTCTTCAAGGCTTCGGGGATAAAATCCCGTTATGTGATTTCCAAAGACCCAATCCTTGACCCGGATATTATGGCGCCGCGTATTCCCGAGCGCCCCGACGAAGACATATCCGTGTTGGCAGAAATCGCCGTGGCGGCTGCCCGTGATGCGCTGGCCAAAGCTGGGCGCAAGGCAGAGGATGTGGACGCGGTAATCGTGGCTTGCTCTAATTTGCAGCGCGCCTATCCGGCCATTGCCATCGAGGTACAAGACGCGCTGGGTATAGACGGGTTCGCATTTGATATGAATGTGGCCTGTTCGTCCGCGACATTTGGTATTGAAACCGCACGAGGTTTGATCGCGGGCGGCACGGCCAAATCTGTGCTGGTCTGCAATCCGGAAATCTGTTCGGCCCATCTGAATTTCAAAGACCGCGACAGTCATTTTATCTTTGGTGATGTGGCAACGGCGATTTTGGTCGAAGACGAAAGCATAGCTCCCAAGGGCGCATGGGAAATATTGGGCGCAAGTCTCGGCACAAAATATTCCAACAATATCCGCAATAATTTCGGCTTTCTCAACAACGCTGCCCCTAAAGGCATAGGTGAGGACGACAAGTTATTCATGCAAAACGGGCGGCGCGTGTTCAAAGAAGTTGTACCCTTGGTCGCATCAATGATCACAGAAGAACTGGCGAAAATTGACATCCCCACGGGCGAGATAAAACGCATGTGGCTGCACCAGGCCAATCTGTCCATGAACACCCTCATCGCTAAAAAAGTAATGGGCAAAGACGTAGACATGGACATGGCCCCGGTCGTCCTTGACGAATACGCCAACACCAGCTCCGCCGGCTCCATCATAGCGTTCGACAAACATAGCGCCGATTTCACCCCCGGCGACATCGGTCTCATCTGCTCATTCGGTGCAGGCTATAGCGCGGGGGTTGTTGTGGTGCGGAAGGCTTAGATGCCGCCCCACATCCCCAAGCGAGCATGGCAACGCATGCTCTCGGGCAGACGCCTCGACCTGCTCGACCCGTCGCCGTTTGATATTGAAATTGAAGACATCGCCCACGGGCTGGCGCGGGTAGCACGATGGAACGGACAGACGTCCGGGGATTATGCGTTTTCAGTGGCCGAACACTCGGTAGTGGTCGAAAAACTGTTTTCTATCTTGAACCCGAAAGCCTCCCGCGAGGACAAGCTCACCGCACTTCTGCACGACGGGGCGGAATATGTGGTCGGGGATATGATTTCGCCGTTCAAGGCGGCCCTTAGCTCGACAATGGGCATTGATTACACGGATCTCGAACACCGCATCGAGCAGGCGATACATTTGCGCTTTGGCCTGCCCGCCAAGCCGGGGGCATCATTGAAGAAGAAAATCAAAACCTGCGATATATATTGCGCCTATTTCGAGGCTATCCAAATCGCGGGTTTTACGGTGGACGAGGCCAATGAGTTTTTCACCAAACCGCCCGGAGATATCCGCATCAAAATATCGCCATTGTCCGTGGTCGCCGCCAAAAAACTATACTTAAAAAGATTCGCTGAATTGGCATAATTTGCGTTTGGAAAAACCCCATTCATCCTTATATATCAAGCAGGAACGGAGAGCCTTATGACGAAAGCTTTGAACAACTGGCAAGATGGTCACTGGATCGGGCAAACTCTAGAGGTTGAGAACGGGGTTTGCGCCTTGCCTGCCCGCGCCGAGACTGGAGATTTGGCTTATACGGACGAGGTCAAAGCGGCCACCGATCATCTCTACGAACTGGTTGCGGACTTTATCCCTAAATTTGAATGGCCCGCCTATGCGCCCCTCGTCCATGCCATCAACAAGCTCAAGGTCGAGAAAAACGCAGTTATCCTGGCCCATAATTATATGACGCCGGACATTTATGCTCTGGTCGGGGATTACAAAGGTGACAGTCTGGGTCTGGCAATAGAAGCCACCAAGACGGACGCTGATATTATCGTCCAGGCGGGCGTGCATTTCATGGCCGAGACCTCTAAAATCCTGTGCCCGGACAAGAAAGTTTTAATCCCGTCACTGGACGCGGGTTGCTCGCTGGCGTCCTCCATCACTGGCGATGATATGCGCCTGATCAAGCAAAAATATCCCGGTATTCCTATCGTCACCTATGTTAATGCCACGGCGGAGGTTAAAGCCGAAACCGATATTTGCTGCACCTCCTCCAACGCCGTACAGGTGGTCGAGAGCCTCGGCGTGCCAAAAATCATCATGGTGCCGGACGAATTCCTGGCCAAAAATGTCGCCAATATGACGGGCGTAGAAATCATTGCCTGGCACGGCAGATGTGAAGTCCATGCCCGCTTTGACGCCGAGGACGTGCGCGAAATGCGCGCCGCCAATCCCGGTGTCGTCGTCCTGGCCCACCCCGAATGCCCGCCCGACGTGGTGCTGGAGAGCGACTTCACTGGTTCCACCAAAGCCATGTCTGATTATGTCTCGGACAACAAACCCAAAAACGTAATCCTGCTCACCGAATGCTCCATGAGCGATAATGTCGCCATGAACAATCCGGATGTAGATTTCGTGCGCCCGTGCAATCTATGCCCCCACATGAAACGCATCACCCTGGAAAACATATACGATTGCTTAGTAAATGAGCGCCACGAAGTGAAAGTGTCGAAGCGGGTGGCGAAGAAGGCACGGCGAGCCGTACAAAGAATGATAGATTTACCCGCACCAGGGGTCATGGGGCATTTTGATCCCAAGGCGGTGCATAAGGATATTCGGGTTATTTAGGTGTTTCCATTGTATTAGAATGGAATATCACCATCAATATCAAACTCTTCGTCTGCTTTTGTGATGAGCTTTGGCCGTTCTTGTTTTGGAAGCATTTCTAATTTTTTTGAATTATTCCAGAAGAGTTTTTTGACCCGTTCCATTTTTTCAAGAAGGGGTTCTAAATTCTCTGCACATTCTCCAACGGTTTTTGACAAATCAATCATCCGCCCAAACAATGCATCTATAGTCGTTTGCTCGCGGTCTACTTCTGATTGGAGGCTGGCTATTATAGAAAAAATCTTATCCTTCTTGTTTTTATCTCTCACTTCTTGATTTACTATTTTTCTTATTGTTTCAAGAAGTTTACCTATTTCTGATTTATAGGTTGGCGCAATCATTATCATTGTACCAACTATACCTGCATCAATTCTCCATTTGCGCAGCTGAAACCGAGTAGCCATATAAGTCATTTTTTGTTCAAACCCACTAAATTTTTGAATGAAATCATCGTCAATAAGCCCCAAAATATCTACGATACTATTTTCCAAATCATATTCATCTAAAAATGCAAGCATTTTGGTAACATAGGTTCTTTCAGGATCATATGAGCCAAAATATTGGCCATTACTATCCGTATTTTCATTACGGTCATCATATGACCAATCTACATAATTAATACGCGCTTTTTTTTCGAAAAAGACAAATGCTTCTTCTCTACCAGACGGTAATTGTTCTTCGTCATTGCCATTAACATTCATGTGTTCCCCCATTGTTTGAAGTGAGTCTATCTCCATATACTTAATATACGTGCTTGATTTGTTCTTTTCAAGGGTATGCGAGTATTTTTTGCACTAACCTCTACACCCCCTACCCGCGCAGGCGGGTATCCAGTTTCCTGGTTTGCGTATTTACGGAAAGAACAATATGGACACCCGCATTCGCGGGTGTGAGCGAGGTGTGGTGAGGTGGTTAATACCTTACCCCTGAATATAACAACCACCCGCTCACCCCTGTGCATACAGGGGTCTATCTTGATGTTGGTTTTTGTGCTTGTAATTACAGGCAAGCACATATATGTTCGCTTTATGTTCTATACATATATTTGCACGAACAAACCACGCGGAACCCTTTATACGGGTCATACGGATGATTTGTCTGCCCGGATGGAACAGCACAAACAGAAAATATTCGACGGGTTCACGGCCAACTATGGTTGTGACAAACTGGTTTGGTTTAAAGAGTTTTCCAGCCGCGACGCCGCGTTTAAAAAAGAACGGCAAATCAAAAAATGGAAACGCGCTTACAAGTTAAATACCATTGAGCTAGAAAACCCCTTTTGGTTAGATATTCATAAACTACCGGTTTGGCCACCCTTGCAAGGCCATTTACCTGTGCCTCTGCACTCACCTGAACCCCGGCGATAGACCCCTGTATGCACAGGGGTGAGCGGGCTTGGATAGATTGGCAGCCCTACTCTTTCACCCGTTTTTTGGGAAATACCCCGAAGGATATTGGCCTTGTTTCGCAATACATTTGTACCCGGATAGCAAGACGGGTCATCCTTGGCCGTATAAACCACTAGCTAAGCATTCTCATACCGCGCCAGTAACTGAACCCGGCGCTCAGCGCCCGTGAGTTTTTGTGCATCAAACTCTGCAAACATGGCCTTCATTTCTGAGGACATGTGCAGACCCTCAAGCGCACTAATGCGTATGGCCAATTGCCGCGAAAGCGGTTTTGGTAAAAAAAGGCTGGCGTTTGATTTCCCGTTCATAGCCTATATTATATACAGGCAAGGTTAATAAAAACAATCACTTTCATGCCGTATATTTGGCTTATGATAATACGAACCTTAGCATTTGCCCCCATCCCCACCGCCTGCTAACAATTCTCACAGATAACAAAGGAACGCACATCTATGCCATTGGGAGATTTGGAAACTACGCGCTTGCCTGCTGGTGCCGTCCTCGTCGTCGGGGCTGGCCTTGCCGGTTTGTTTATGGCGCTTAAACTTGCGCCGCGTCCGGTTTATATTTTGACCTCCATGAGGCAGGGCGAGGGGGCGGCTTCGGCCTGGGCCCAAGGGGGCATTGCTTCGGCTATTGGCGCGGGGGATACAGCGGAAGATCATGCCCGCGATACCGTTGCGGCTGGCGATGGTTTGGTGGACGCACGCGTGGCTATGATCCTCGCGTCCGAGGGGCCGGCGCGGGTGCGCGATCTTATGCAGTACGGGGTCGAGTTTGACACCGACCCGCGTGGGGATTTGGTATTGTCGCTGGAAGCCGCTCACGGGCGGCCTCGTGTGGCACGGGTCAAGGGAGATTTGGCCGGCAAGGCGATTATTGAGACTATGGTCGCGCAGGCCAAGAAAGCCGACCACATCACGCCGCTCTTGGGCTGGCGGGCGGAAACGCTTTTGTCCGACGCCAAAGGCGGTATCGCAGGGGCGATGGCCCGCAAGGACGACGGCTCATTGATGGCAGTTGAGGCCGATATTACCGTCATGACCACTGGCGGGGTTGGCGGATTGTTCAAGACCACCACAAATCCCAAAACCGCTCGCGGGGACGCCATCGGCATGGCGGCAGTGCACGGGGCGATTATCCGCGACCCGGAATTCGTGCAGTTCCACCCCACCGCTATTGACATAGACCAAGACCCCAACCCGTTGGCCACCGAAGCCCTGCGCGGCGAGGGTGCGATATTGGTCACGTCGGACGGTAAGCGCTTCATGGACAAATACCACAAGGACGGTGAATTGGCACCCCGTGATGATGTCAGCCGGGCTGTGTTCGCGCAAATCCAGAAGGGCGAGCCGCCGTTTCTGGATTGCCGGGCGGCCGTGGGCGCACACTTCCCCGAAGAGTTTCCGACCGTGTTTGCAAGCTGTATGAGCGCCGGCATAGACCCGCGCACCCAGCTTATCCCCATAGCCCCCGCCGTGCATTATCATATGGGCGGTATCATGACCGACGATGAGGGCCGCAGCAGTTTGCCCGGCCTGTGGGCCGTGGGCGAATGCGCCGCTACGGGCATCCACGGGGCCAACCGCTTGGCCAGCAATTCCCTGCTGGAAGCCATCGTATTTGGAAACCGGGCCGCCAATGCTGTCAATACTGACGACCACCCAAGGCGCCGCGCCGAACATATAACCGCCCAGCCCTGGCTGGCCATGACTGCGGACGTGAGCGAAACTTTGCGCCATGCTATGACCAAATATTGCGGGGTTTTGCGTGATGCGGGCGGTCTGAATAAACTTCTAGATATTATCGCAGAGTTGACGGAAAGGGTCGGCGAAGCCAACCCGCTGATCGCCGCTCGGTTCATAGTATCCGGCGCCTTGGCCCGCGAGGAAAGTCGGGGCGGCCACACCCGTACTGATTTCCCAAACGAGAGCAATCCGCCGCGCTCAAGCTATATTACTTATGGGCAATTGGTGTGATGATGGTTTATTTACCCCTCTACCCGCATTACCCCCCACCTTGTTCCTCTCCCAAAAGGAGAGGAGACGTTGGCCCGTCTATCATCATATTTGAAAATTTATGGTATAAATTCGCTAAACTTAGCCTCTCCTTGAGGGAGAGGTGCGCGACAGCGGGCGAGGGGCTTGGATGTCAGCTACGAAAGATAAACCCATGACCAACACCTCCCCCCTACCCCGCATCATCCTTGAACCCGTAGTGCGCCGCGCACTGGCCGAAGACTTTGGCACGGCTGGCGATTTGACCGCCAATTTGTTGGTGCCAGCTTCTGCCAATGCCAAATTGCATTTCAAAGCGCGGGGGTCGGGCGTGGTCTCAGGTTTGCAAGCCGCTGTGCTGACATATGCATTAGTTGACCCGGATGTAGAGTTTGAAATCCACTGCCCGGACGGCTCCAAAGTGCGCAAGAACACGATTATCGCCAGCGTTTTCGGCCCGGTGCGCTCTTTGTTGATGGCCGAGCGTACGGCGCTTAATTTCATGGGCCGGATGAGCGGTATTGCCACGCTGACCGCCAAATTCGTCGCCAAAACCGCACCCTATGATGTGCGCATAGCCGCCACCCGCAAAACCACGCCGGGCTTGCGGGCCTTGGAGAAGCGCGCCGTCCTGCACGGCGGCGGTCATACCCATAGGGGTTCGCTCTCAGACGCTATCATGGTCAAAGACAATCATATCGCTTTGGCGGGCGGCGTTGATAAAGCCGTGCGCGCCGTCATGGCCGGAGCCGATCATATGACAAAAGTCTCCATAGAAGTAGACACGGTGGCCCAGTTCAAAAAAGTCCTGAAGCACCGACCGGATGTCATCCTGCTGGACAATATGGGTTTGGATGATTTGCGCACCTGCGTAAAACTGAAGATTAAAGCCCGGGGGAGCAAAACCACACTCGAAGCCTCAGGCAGTGTAAATTTACGCACCGTGGCGGCGATCGCGGCAACGGGGGTAGATGTGATTTCAGTGGGCGCACTCACGCACAGTGCGCCGAATTTTGACATTGGTCTGGATGCTGGCTGAACGAGATTGCCCATATGCTGGAAAACGCAAATTCTGCGCCTCACACATGTTCCCCACCACTCCAAAAGCACACCTCCCTGCGCGACCATGCGCGAGAAGTTATGAGATAGAGAAAAAGTTGAAATTCAGTAAAACGGTGTTTATTTTTTCTTGCCGCGAGTCTGGTCAATACCGCGACCGGTTGTACGCTCGGCGATACGGGCTGATTTACCACGGCGCTCACGCAGATAATAAAGTTTGGCACGACGCACCTTGCCTTTGCGCTTGATCTCTATGCTTTCCACAAGAGGTGAATAAATCGGGAAGACCCGCTCCACACCTTCATTGTAGGAGATTTTGCGCATAGTGAAGCTTTCGTTCACACCAGAACCACCGCGTGCAATACAGACACCTTCAAAGGCTTGCAGACGTTCGCGTGTGCCTTCTTTGATCTTGACCTGAACCACAAGCGTATCACCAGCGGAAAAATCCGGGATGGTCTTGCCGTTGGCCAGCAAGCGCTCTTGTTCTTTTTTCTGTAATTTTTCAATAATGTTCATCTTACTTCTCCTTGATACCCTTGATGTAGCTTTGCCACAAATCCGGGCGGCGTTCCTTTGTTATCTTTTCCATCTCGGCCCGGCGCCACCCCGCTATACGCTTATGGTTGCCTGACAATAAAACTTCCGGGATTTTTCGACCTTCCCACT
>CAZCUM010000068.1:0-9489 GCA_964502015.1 uncultured Robiginitomaculum sp.
AATTCCCTCGAAGAAGGCGAACGCGAAGTCCGCGATTTGTTCATGGCCAGATGGCTGTCCGAAGAAGCCAAAGGCGCCAACGAAGTTAAACGCGACAAGCCAATAATGTGTATAATAGGCAACCCGCCTTATTCGGGCGAGAGCGGCAATAAAGGCAAGGGCTTTGAATGGATTGAAGGCTTGATGCAGGCCTACAAAAAAGAACCGGGCGGCAAGGAAAAACTTAAAGAGCGCAATCCGAAATGGATTAACGATGATTATGTAAAATTCATCCGCTTCGGGGAGCATTTGATTGAAAAAAACGGCGAAGGCATTCTCGCCTATATTACCAATCACGGCTATCTCGACAACCCGACATTTCGCGGTATGCGTTGGCATTTGCTCAAGACATTTGACAAAATACATGTGCTGGATTTGCACGGCAATGCCAAGAAAAAAGAAGTCGCGCCTGATGGCTCGACAGACAAAAATGTGTTTGATATTATGCAGGGCGTCAGCATTATTGTTGCCGTAAAAACCAAGAAGAAGTCCGACAAGCTCGCGAAAGTCTATCACGGTGATTTATGGGGCCCACGGCAGGACAAATACGACGCGCTTTGGAAACAGCAACGTAAAAAAGCCAGCGCCAAGCTTCTAAAAAACCAAAAACCGCAATACCCATTTGTCGTGCGGGATTTTGCTTTGGAAGAACAATATAATCACGGGTTTTCAGTGAATGAACTCATGCCTGTAAATTCGGTTGGTATTGTGACGTCTCGGGATTCCTTTGTGATAAAAGAAACGCAGGCAGAGCTTACAAAAACCATTCAAGGGTTTTTACAAAGTGAAAGCCATGAGGTTGCAAAAACCAAATACCAGCTTAGGGAAAATAAAAGCTGGAAAATATCAACTGTTCGTGAAACGCATATGTTCAATCACGACAGTATTCGACAAATATCATACCGCCCATTTGATAATCGCGTTATTTATTATTCAGATGATTTTATCGAGCGCTCAAGACATAAAGTAATGCGCCATTTTCTTGGTGGAGAAAATATGGGGCTGATAACCGCTCGTAGTAATAAAAACCCGCAGGTTGATCACTTTATAGTTTCAAACTTTATGACAGAAGCAAAACTCGGTGAATCCAGTACGCAATCCTCAGTATTCCCCCTCTACCTCTACCCCGACACAACCACTGAACAATCTGACGCTTTTGCGCCCACTGAGCGCACTGTTAATATGGACGCTAAAATCCGGGCCAAAATAGAAAAGGCCGCTACGGACAAAAAGCACGGTACGCCAGACGAGGTTGAGATCTTTGATTATATTTACGGGGTGTTGCACTGCCCTGGCTACCGGGACACCTATAAGGAATTCCTGAAAATAGATTTCCCGCGCGTGCCCTACCCGACCTCGCCCGCCAGCTTTTGGGACATCAGTGCCAAGGGCAGATTATTGCGCAAGCTGCATTTAATGGAAGACGACGCCATTGGCGATACCCCCTACCGTTTTGAGGGCCAGGAAAACGAAATGGGTGACAGTGTGGTCGACAAGCCAAAATTCACCCCCGGCGCCAATAATGTCGGTACAGTCCACATCAACAAAACCCAGTATTTCGAAGACGTGCCGCAAAAAGCATGGGAGTTTTACATCGGCGGTTATCAACCAGCGCAAAAATGGCTAAAAGACCGCAAGGGGCGAACGCTTAGTTTCGACGATATTCGCCACTACCAAAAAATTATAAAAACCCTGTCCGAGACAGACCGGATTATGCACAGCATCAAAATGGACTTGGGGGACGGGACATGACGGCGGAGCGCCCGCCTTTCCTTCCTCCGTTTACGGGGGAAGTGCCGAAGCTCTTGCGCAGGAGATGGGGGCAGACGCTCTCGTCTTGCCAGGCGTTATTATGGGGAGCGGAATGTTTGAGGTTATGAGGTTTGTCCGTAAACGCTGCATTGAGACTGGCGGTTCTGCCCCCATCCCCCCTTCGGGGTACCATTCTCATCACGGGGCATTTGCCCCGCTTTGGCTCAAACCCCGTGAAAAACGCCAGCCCCGCTCCTCAATTTTCATTTAGAGTATAAAACATGACACAAAAAACACGCACTATTGCTATCGTCAATCAAACAAGAGGCGAAGAGGAGCATAGCGACGACCGGGAAAGAAAAATGCACGGCATGCATCCGCAAGCAAAAGGAAATACAAATGTCTAAGACACGCACCATAGCTATCGTCAATCAAAAGGGCGGGGTGGGGAAAACCACTACGTCTATCAATTTGGCGGCGGCATTGGCATCATTGGGGCAATCCGTCTTGCTGGTTGATCTGGACCCCCAGGGCAATGCCACCACCGGGCTCGGCCGCACACGAGGTGTGACAGATGTCACGCTTTATGATGTGATTGTAGACGAAGCGGCGCTCGCAAGCGCGGTGGTAGACACGGATGTTAAGGGCTTGACTTTGGTGCCGTCCGATATGGATATGACCGGGGCCGAGCTGGCCATTGGCAATGCGCCGGGGCGCACGACGCGGCTCAAATCTGCGCTGGCGGATTATTTGGGTGCGCTAGAAACCCGGCCGGATTATGTGTTGATAGACTGCCCGCCTGCGCTCGGGCTTCTCACCGTCAATGCGCTATCTGCGGCGCGGTCGGTGCTGGTGCCGTTGCAGTGCGAGTTTTATGCTTTGGAGGGCTTGTCGCAACTCTTGAGGACAATCGAGGTTGCCAAGGCATCGGTCAATCCTGATCTGGTCATCGACGGGGTGATGTTGACCATGTATGACAAACGCAACAGATTATCCGACCAGGTAGCGGCGGATGTGCGCAAACATCTGGGCCGCGCCGTGCTGGAGACAATAATCCCGCGCAATGTCCGCATTGCCGAAGCGCCGAGTTTCGGCAAGCCAGTGACCGAGTATGATCCCAATTGCAAAGGGGCGCTCGCTTATATGGCACTGGGCAAAGAAATCTTACGGCGGCATGGCCGCGCATCTGGAGGAAAAGAATAATGGCTAAAAAGAAAACCCCGCCGTCAAAACCGGACCCTAAAAAACCAGACCCTAAAAAACTGGGCCCCAAAAAACTGGGAAGAGGTTTATCGGCCCTGATGGCAGATATTGCCGTGCCGGAAACTCAAACCGCGACAAATCCAGATACGTCTCCGCCAAAAACGCCACCGCTAAATACTGGGCCATCAGAAACCACACCGCAAGAAGCCGTATCCTTAGAAAGCGGGCAATCGGCACCGCCAAAAACCCCGGACGGTCTGTCTAAAATTCCCATAGAGCGCATAGAGCGCAACCCAAGCCAGCCGCGCAAGGTTTTTGATAAAGACAAGCTGGCCGAGCTATGTGCGTCCATAAAAAGCAAAGGTATTTTGCAGCCCATATTGGTGCGCCCGTTGCCGGAAACTTATGCTACCCGCAATGTTTCGGTAAAAGACCGCTACCAGATTGTTGCCGGAGAGCGGCGCTGGCTGGCGGCGCAAGCGGCGGGTTATGAGCTTGTTCCGGCCCTGGTGCGCGAGCTGTCCGACATAGAAGTTTTGGAAATTGGCGTGGTGGAAAATGTACAGCGCGCCGATTTGGGCCCCATGGAAGAGGCTGTGGCCTATGAGGACTTGATCCGGCAATTTGGCCGCAAGCAGTCCGAAATCGCCCACGCCGTCGGCAAGAGCCGTTCCCATGTCGCCAATATTTTGCGTCTGCTTAATCTGCCAAAACTGGCCCAGGAATATCTCAAAGACGGCAAAATCACCGCTGGTCATGCCCGCGCTATTTTGTCGGCCCCAGACCCTCAGGCACTGGCTGATGTTATTGTCAAGGACGGTCTGTCGGTACGCGCCGCCGAAAACTGGGCACGGACGGCCCGCAAGGCAATGACAGATCAGCCGTCCGCACATATGGCAAGCCCCAAAGCCCCCGACGTCAACTTACAGGCCGTAGAGCATAAATTATCCGAAATTATCGGCATGAGCGTGACAATAAACCACAAAAACCCTGGCGGTATCATGAGCATAAGATACAAAACCCTGGAGCAATTTGACGCGCTGGTCAAACTGCTCAATAACAATGGTTAGGGTTTGAGCTTAAACCCTGACTCTGAGCAAGAAAGCGCATATGAAAACCGATTTTGACATTCTCGTTATTGGCGGCGGCCTGGTTGGTTTGACGGTTGCGCTTGCGTGCGGCCAAGCCGGGTTTTGCGTCGGGGTGGTCGATATAGAAAAACCGTCCGACCAATTGGCCGAGAGCCATGACGGGCGGGCTTCCGCTATTGCTACGGCCAGCTTTCGCATGATGCGGGCTTTGGGGGTGGCGGACGCCCTAATAGAGAAAAAGGCAGAAGGTGATGACACCCACGCCGGGCCGATCAACCAAATTCTGGTCAGCGACGGACAGGCGGGCGCGGCACCTTCTCCGCTAAGTTTGTTTTTTGATAGCGCGCAAATTGCCGAGGCAATTGATGGGGAGCCGCTCGGCTATATGGTGGAAAACCGCCGTATGCGTCATGCTCTGCACAGCCAGACAAAACAGCAAAACAACATTACCTGGATTGCTCCGGCGCGGGTTAAAGATATTGAAGCGGACGCCGCCAAAACCACGATCACATTTGAAGACGGCAAAAGTTTGAGCGCGTCTTTGTTGGTGGCGGCGGACGGGCGTAATTCATTTGTGCGCCGCAAAGCAGGTATCGGGGTGACGGAATGGCCGTGCAACCAAAAAGCTATTGTCACCACCGTTGCCCATGAATTGCCCCACGAGGGCATAGCCCATGAACTGTTTCTGCCCGCCGGGCCGTTCGCCATATTACCGCTGACCGGGAACCGGGCCAGCATTGTCTGGACGGAGCGACCCCGCGCCGCCGATGCAGCTATGGCCCTAGACGACGAGATGTTTGCGGCGGAATTGGCGCGGCGGTTCGGTGATTTTCTGGGCTGGGTTAAGCCTGTGGCACCACGCTGGTGTTATCCGTTATCGTTTTTGCATGCCAATACATATGTGGGCGCGCGGTTGGTTTTGGTCGGGGACGCGGCCCATGCCATTCACCCCATCGCCGGGCAGGGGTTTAATATGGGGCTGAGGGACGCGGCCGCATTGGCGGAAATTCTGGTGCAAGCTAGAGCCGAGGGTCGTGATCTGGGCGACGGGTTTACTTTGGCGCAGTTCGAAGCCTGGCGTAAATTTGATAACACCGCGCTTACCCTGGCTTGCGATATGTTTAACCGTTTGTTTTCCAATAATATCGCGCCCATAAAACACGCAAGGCGCATCGGGTTAAGTGTTGTGGACAAGCTTCCGCCCGTGCGTGCATTCTTTATGAAAGAAGCGAGCGGGCAGATTGGTGACCTTCCGCCTTTGCTAAGGGGGGAGGCTTACAGGTGAGCAACATGATAATTTACGGACTTAAAACATGCGATACATGTCGCAAGGCGCAAAAAGAATTACGGGCGGCAGGCCGGGAGTTTATCGCAATCGACGTGCGAGCTGATGGCGTTAGCACCGATAAGTTACGCGAGTGGGCGCAGGCGGTTGGCCGCGAAAAACTCCTTAACACCAGATCAACCACTTGGCGAAATCTGGCTGCAAAAGACAAAGACAATATAGACGAAGCCAAAGCGATAAGTCTTATGGCCGAAAACCCAACCTTGATAAAACGCCCGGTGATTGAGGCGGGCGGTGCGGTTTATGTGGGTTGGAGCGCGTCGACAAAAACGGTTCTGATTTAATCCAACTCTCAATCCAACTCTCAATCCAACTCTCAATCCAACTCTCTAATCCAACTCCCTGGCTTCGTCCGCCAGCATGATCGGGACGCCTTCTCGGATTTGGTAGGCTAGTCCTGCTTTTTTGGAGATCAGCTCACCCGCTTTTTTGTCATAATCCAGCGGGCCGCCAGTGACGGGGCAAATTAAAATCTCCAGTAAATGCGGGTCGATCATATCAGTTTGCGCCTTGGTCATTGTTTGCTCCGTTTTTTGGACTGTACCGTTTTTGCACGCGCCCGTCCAGCTTTGCGGTAGTGAGAGTTTCGGCGCAAGGCCGGTTTTTCGACTATATGCCACATTGCCAGGCTGGCAATAAAAACCAACACGACCGCCAGCAATAATCCTTGCCACGGCGCACCTGCAAACACGCCTGCCGCAACCAATGCATTTACAATAGGAAAATGGGTAATATAGACACCGTAGCTGAGATCGCCAAACCGGGCCGCGTTTAGTTTTGGCGCAAATTTGGAAGCGGGCGCATAGGCCAACATAAATATAATACCACCAAGCCCAGCGGCTCGGAATAATTCAAGATACGGCACGAATGATATGGCCACCAAAACCAGTCCAGCCATGCCCAGAAGGCCCAACCGGGTTTGTAATTTATCTTTGAGCATCCACAACATCATACCAAGCACAAAGAAGCTCATTTGCCCTGGAAGCTGTCTGGCGATTTGCTCGGCGTAGGGGATGTCCATATTTGGGATAACGGCCCGCCAAATTTCCGCGCCCGCATATATTAAACCCAGCAAAGCCCACTTGGCCACTTTTAACCCAGTCTGGTCAACTTTGGCCAACACCCAACCCAATATCGGCAGAGCCATATAAAACATAACCTCTATTTTTAAAGTCCACAAAGCCCCGTTAACGACAGTGAGGCGTTGGCCCTCGAACAAGCCTGGTAGGCTTGGCTGCAGGAAGTTCAAAAACAATAGGTTGGCCCCGATATATTTTCCCACCTGCGAAAGCGACCCGCCGAGCATCAGGCTGATCACGGCAGGCACCAAAATCACCACTACATAGGCCGGGTATAGGCGGCGAACCCGTTTTGCGGCGTAATCAGCAATGCTGTTTGAGCGCAGTAGCGACCCGTAGACCAACATGCCGGAAATAATAAAAAACCCTTGTATGGAGATTTCTGCCAGACGGCCAAACTGCGTCTCGAGGCTTGTGCCAGCAATTGAAGATAAAAATACAGTATGATAAACAACCACCAATGATGCGAACAACAGACGCAAAAAATCAAATCTGTTCGTACGGTCTGTCATAAATCCCCGGTAGATCGATACCCTAGAGAAGTACGAAAATCTGTAGGTTGGGTTAGCGTTTCTTGCACCATAAGGGTACTCCCAAGTGGTCGCGCGTAATCCACCCTACAGGACAAACCAGCGCTTGCAATAAATCAATTTTAAACACACGCTTTCACCAAGTTGTAAGCTGGATTTTTACTGAACGGTTTTGTCGGCACCGTCAAGGCTATCGGAATACAAATGCATCAGCCCGATCAAGAGCCGTCTGCGGTCTTCATGGGTTTTAGCCTCCAGAAGCGATTGTTTATCTTCTGGCCCGAACGGGCTGATCATAGCGGCTTGGTCGACCAGTTTGTCCAGGGGAATTTGTTTAAGGCTGTCCCAGTCAAGTCGCACGCCCAGGGTTTTGGCATAGGTTTTCATGGCCATAGTTAGCGCCCCGCGTTCACCTTTATTCGTAGACATGGCTTCGGGCGTAGTGTCGGTTTCGTGAATGTTCACATCGTCTTCAAAACCGCTATAATTCACACGGGCCTGATTATAGGGGGTTGTCGTCTGTATATCTTTGACAACATGAAAACGTTTTAGGCCGCGCAAGACCAGCATATAGCGCCCGTCGTCCATTTCGGCAAATTGGACAATCCGGCCAAGCCCGCCTATTTTGGTTTGGGTGCCATCTTCCAGTGTTTGCACCATGCCAATCAAGCGCTCGGCCTTGAGCGCATCATCAACCATGTTAAGGTAGCGCGGCTCGAAAATGTTGAGCGGCAAATCACAGCCAGGCAGAAGCACGGTTCCGGTGAGCGGAAACAAGGCCACAGTTTCAGGACTGGTGCGGGCGGCCAGGGCTTTTAAGTGTGTACCCATAATGCCCTATGCAAACAAAATGGACGCCAATTGCTTGCGCCCTTGAACGGCAATGTCCGATTCAACGCCCTCGGCTTCAAATATGGTCAGCAGGAATTTCCGGGCCGCTTCATCATCATGGGCTCGGTTTTTCGTGATGGAAATAAGCAATTGCTCCACCGCGCCGCCGTTATCACCGCCTGCCGCCAAAGCTTTGGCCAGCTCAAGCCGCGCATCCAAATCGTCAGGCGCGGCTTCGACTTTGGCGATTAAATCACCATGGCCAGTGTCAACCGCCTCGCCGTCGTCTGGCGCAGCCTCGGTCAAGGAGAGTGCGGCCCGCACGCTGGCGATATCTGCGTGGTCTTTTATACTATCGGGCGCACCGTCAATCAAAGCTTGGGCCGTACCGCTATCTCCGCTGTCCATAGATACCCGTGCCAGTCCGGCTAGGGCGTGCGGGTTTTCCGGGTTCATTTGTAAGGCGGCGGCAAAATCCTGGGCGGCGCCGCCAGCGTCTCCGGCTTCCAGGGAGGCTTGCGCCCGCTCAACCAATATAATGGCTTCGGCTTCGACGTCTGTATCTCCGGTCAGCTTGCCGATAAACTTCTTGATCTCACTTTCCGGCTGTGCGCCCATAAACCCGTCCACGGGTTGTCCGTCCACGAACGCATAAACCGTCGGTACGGATTGTACCCGTAATTGCCCAGCCACGGCCTGATTTTCGTCAATATTGACCAAAACCAGTTTGACCTTGCCGGCCTCGGCCTTGACTGCTTTCTCAAGCGCCGGCGTCAATTGCCGACACGGCCCGCACCAGGGCGCCCAGAAATCGACAATCACCGGCATGGTTTTCGAGGCTTCGATCACATCTTCCATAAAGTTTGCGTCGCCGGAATGGACGATATAATCAACTGCGTTTTCTGTATCCGTATCCATAATACCAACCTTTACGCAAAGCGCCCGATTTGTGTTTCGATAAACTCTGTGATTTTGCTTTCGGGCAAAGCGCCCTTGAACATATCCACGGGCTTGCCGTCTTTGAAAGCAAACACCATAGGAATGGCCATGACCCGCAATTGCTGGGCGATACCGGGGTTGTCCTCAGTATTGACCTTGACCAACTTAACCTTGCCGCCTTGCGCAGCCACCAGCCGCTCCAACATAGGCATCAGCGTCTTGCAAGGCCCACACCAAGGCGCCCAAAAATCCACCAAGACAGGCACGTTGCTGGACGGCTCGACAACATCGGTTACAAAACTGGCGTCAGTGCCTTCGGTTATGTGTTTATCATTGCTCATCATAAATCCTTGTTTTAATCCTGTTTAGCAAAACTATACATGGTCTTTGCGCAAAAAAATACAAGCGAATTTCCCATAACATTTATTTAAATCTTCACCACGCCAATGCATCAGCAAAATTCGCCACTCCTAGCTTGCCATAGCCAGCCAGCACCATTATGTTCAGCGCTATCTGTCAGAGGTGGTGCCAGTATAAGGGGGTAAGGGGATGCACAATGTTACTCAGAAGCATAACAAAACACGTTAAAGACCAAAATTGGTTTGCCGTGGGGATTGATTTTTTCATTGTCGTGGCAGGCATTTTGATCGCCTTCCAAATCACCAATTGGAATGAGGCAC
>CAZCUM010000069.1:0-9389 GCA_964502015.1 uncultured Robiginitomaculum sp.
TGTCCTGGTCGGGACAGTACGAATATATGGAACGTGCCAAGCAGCGCCTTAGCGTTGTTGTGCCGCTGACATTGGTGATTATCCTATTGCTTTTGTTCCTGAACTTTAGGCGCATCACGCCCGTACTTATTATCATGGGAACATTGCCCCTGGCACTTGTTGGCGGGCTGTGGTTCCTTGATATATTGGGCTATAATATGTCGGTAGCGGTCGGGGTCGGGTTTATCGCCTTGGCCGGGGTCGCCGTGGAAATCGGTGTGTTGATGATTGTTTATCTTGAGCAAGCCCTGGATGAGCAGACAAAGCTGGTCAAAGCGGAAAACCGGGAATTTACCAGAGACGATTTACGCAACGCGGTCATCGGCGGGGCGCTTATGCGTATCCGCCCGATCATGATGACGGTGGCCGTGATCATTGCCGGCCTCTTGCCAATTATGCTCGGTACGGGTACAGGTTCAGAGGTTATGCGCCGTATCGCCGCCCCTATGGTTGGCGGCATGACCAGTGCCACCGTTTTAACCCTACTGGTCATCCCCGCCGCTTTCCTGATATGGAAGCGGACGGCTTTAAGACTGCCAAGAGAGAGAAAACGTAAACTAGAAACCAACACACAAACCATATAGGAGAAAACCATGAGCTATCATTTTTCCAAAACACTCGACCTATCCTTTGACGAAGCTATTATCCATGTCACACATGTGCTTAAGGACAACGGCTTCGGCGTGCTGACCACCATAGATATCAAAGCTGCCCTAAAGGAAAAACTGGATGTAGATTTCAGGCCCTATACAATTCTTGGGGCTTGCAATCCTGGTTTCGCCTATAAAGCCTTACAAGCGGAACCCTATATTGGCACCATGTTGCCGTGTAATGTCATTGTGCAAGATATGGGCGGCGGCAAAGTGGAGGTTTCAGCCGTTGACCCCGCGGCGTCCATGCAAGCTATAGAAAACCCTGATTTGGGCTCAATTGCTGGCCAGGTGCGGGAAATGCTACAAAAAGTAATTGCCGATATCTGAAGCAAGTTTTAATTGCAAATTTTTGCGCATATACATATATGAGTGCCGATACGAAATTCTCTTAAATTCGAACTGGTATTCTTTATGAAAGAACTTGTTTCTCTTTTGGTGACCTTCATTGTCGCCGTTGCCGCACCCGCCCATGGGCAGACAACTGCCGGAGTATTTGGCCCCAATATTAGCGAGGGAGACCGCTCCGCGCAATTTCGGATTGCTACGTCTCCTGGACAGAATAATGGGCCTGATCGTTGGGAAGCCCGCATCCATTATCAGCACGCTTTAAAAGATAATTTGCGGGCCAGAATAGTTTTGCAAGGCAGCGACATAGAGACCGGGAAATTTGAATCCAATTTCATCCAGGCTGAATTGCAATGGCAATTTAAAAAAGCTGCCAAGAAATCGTCATGGCAATCCACATGGGCCAGTGCCCTTAGGCTTGATGCCCGTTTAGTGGAAAAAGATGACGGCGTAAACAGGATGGGCGTTAATTGGACAAACCAATGGAACCCAAATCAGACATGGCAGTTTAACAATGTTGTGCTGGTCGGAACGGAAATCGGCTCAAATGCCAGGGACGGGCTGATTTTAGAAATCCGTAATGGTGCAAAATACAAAATTGGAGCCAATACCCGCATCGGCATAGAAAGCTTCAGTGCTTTGGGGCGCTCTAATGCTCTGGGCAATTTCAACACGCAAAATCACCGCCTCGGCCCGGTTATGACCGGCAAAATAGGCGGCGAGACAAAATATCTGGTCGGCATGTTATTTGGTGTGTCCAGACCAGCCCGCGACGTTGATTTTCGTCTCTGGCTCACACGCGGGTTTTAGTCTTTTAAGCCTTCATACTGCTTGTTCAAACCGTCATGACGCTTCTGTATATTATCAGGCCACTGGCTTTTTATATAAGATAGCACGGCGATTATCTCTGTATCTGTTAGTAAATCCGCGTAAGCAGGCATATCACTTTTATAATCCGCGCCAGCAAATTTTTGCACACCGTATTTGGTCATGTCAAACAACATTTGATCAGGGTGATGCCATGTGTGCCCGCTCTCGTCGTGGGGCGGAGCCGGGAGCAGGCCTTCGGGACTTCTAATCTTCCAACCCTCTTGCCCCTCAAGATTACTCCCGTGGCAAGATGCACAGTCACGGTTATAAATATCCTTACCAAGCACAACCAGTTCGGAATTATCCAGTTGCAATTTGATAGCGCCAGCCTTATCTGCCAACCCGTCTCCAGAACATGCAGCCAACAATAAAATACCCATAACAGACACGGAAATGGGGTGCGCGTATTTCATGTTAATGTCCTAAATTAAGCGTAGCGGACAGGCTATGTCGTGCTCTATAAATCCGCGTTTCGACTGCTTTAGGGCTTATGCCCAAAACTTCCGCCGCCTGTTTATGGCTCATATCTTCCAGCGTACACATGATGAGCGGCGCTTTTAAGTTTTCCGGTAGCTGGGCGATTTTAGCCACTAAATCATTGAGCTTTCGCTTGGCATCAATGCTATCTTCCGGGTTTTCATCGGACTGAACCTCTGTCAACTTCGTTTCCATAAACGGAGTGACCCTTTGCATGAACGAACGGGTTTTACGTTTACGGCCTAGATCGCGGCATTTGTTTTTCGCGATCTGAAACGCCCATGTGGAGAATTTGTAAGCTGGCTTAAAACGCGAAAGATTGCGGTGCATGGCGATAAATGTGTCCTGGACTATATCTTCGGCGTCGTCAGGGTCATTCACATAACGGTAAGCAAAACCATAAAGCGGTGATTTATACTTGCGCATAATTGCGGTAAATGCCCGGTCGTCACCTGCCACAGCCCTTTTCACAAGGGCTTTGTCTTGCGCATCTGTATCAGGCGTCACCATAGAAACACTATGGTCTAATTTGCCATATTTTGAAAGGAATGTTGCACGATTTTATCAAATTTTTCCGCCTGGCTTTCGTCGAGCAAGGCGCGCATGGCAAAAATATGCTCAATTGTCAGGGTTTGCATCTCGTCCAACACCTGCACATATTTATCTTTGGCCTCTATAACATTAGGTGCCATGACGTGAGATGCCTGCATAGCCTGGCTCAGGCCAGCGCTGGCCGTTTTCATGCGGGCTTCCAAAACAGCTTTTTTCTCGCTAAAACCCGCCTCCAGATCATGTAATTGTTCGTCCTGGGTTTTGTCCAGCACCAATTGGGCATGGATTTTCTCATGCAGGCCGACACTGCGCACTGCATCTGGCATGATATATTTATGGCCAAGCAATATGCCGACAACACCAGCTAAAAAACTAAGGCCGATAATAAGCAAGGCAGTGCGCATACCACTATTACCCACAGCACGGCACCATGATCTTGCTGATGCTATAGGACGGCGTGCTGGAGAATGCATCCATATCATTATAGGTGGGTGTCGCGCTGGCCCCAATTGTGCTGCCAACCAACAAGGTTGTGGCAATGGGCAGGCTCTTGAGCCACAGCGGCATGGCGGAAAAATAGGCGAACGGTCTTGAGTTTTCAATGCGCAGCCACACCCGCGCTTCAAGGCCGGTTAACCGACCTTGATCTGGCGGGGAAAGCTCGGAGAGCAATATGTCGAGTTTATCAGTCATTGTTTTTCCTTTATCAGCTACCTGGATTATGATGTATGCAGGTGGGCCACTTTCCAACTACCGTCCACGTTTTTCAAAATAGCAGTGCCGTTACGGGTCACTTCACTGGCTTTGCCTTTATAGGTGTAGGCCATGTCGATTAAAAACGTGGCCGTTGCCAAATCACCTGAAACATTGGTTTTGAAATTACTGTATTCATATTTGGTGAACACCAAATCCGGATTGTCAAATTCGGGGGCTAAATGGTTATCCCGATAATCGGCCCAACCAATATTCTTGCCCTTGCCTTCAAATATAGTAAAATCCAGCCCGTCTGGTAGCACATAGGCTTCCATAGCAGCCACATCTTTTGCGTTTATGAGCTTGGCATAGCTCTCCAGCGTCGCCTGCACGGCTTGACGCGCTGCAGCTACATCTACTTCCTTGACCGCTTCAACAACTTCCACAACGCTTGTTTCCACTTTCGTATCATCAACATTTTGCGGCGTTTGCGCTCCAGAACACGCGGCAAGCGGTAAGGCAAAAGCCGTAGCAACGATAAGTATTTTTGTAGTTTTTTTCATATGTGTTTCTCCGAAATATAATTTTAGCATAAGCCCTTAGCCAAAACCGGGCAAGAGGTGTTTTATACCGCCGTGGGCCAACGCTCCGCCCAGGAAACCATTAAAGGCTACAGCCAAAGCGCCGCCGAACAGTAGGACATTAAAGACCATATTCTTGGACAAGCCACCTTCTGTTGTTGCCGCTTTTTGCATGAAATAAGCGATAACCAGACCGCCGACCAAAAGCGTCGTCCCGAGCCATCTGTGGATAGACATGACCGCGTTTTCACCCGTCTGTACCGGCCCGGAATGCATCCAGCCAAGCACACCTGCGCCCAGGGCACCCAGGGCACCCGTCCACACCAAAACTGTAACTGCATTGTCATAAGCTCCATTTTTAGAGCGAATATTAAGCACTTGGGCAAAGGCCGCCGTTAACAAGAGGGCGATAGGGAAGTGAACAATAAGAGGGTGATATTTCCCAAATGACGCCATGATTTTGGAAAAAGTTGAGCTATCCGGGTCTAGCCCCCAATGTGAATGCCCGCCACTATCATCTGCTGCGGCTTCGTCGTGGGGCGCCATTTCATCATGTCCAGCACCATTGGCATCATGACCTGGCATTTCTTCTGTACTACCATTGGTATCATGACCGCCATTGGTACCATGACCACCATTGGTCTGTTGAGTTTGGTTTTGCTCTTTCTTGACTTCGTGCATTTTCTGCGGATGAGCGAACGCAATTTGCGCCGCAAACAGCGCGGTGAAAATGAGACTGGCAATGACGATGATATACTTAAAACGCACGGCGGACTTCCCCTTGATTTGGATTAGATAATTTATGTTACGATTGTGATTTCTGGTGTGACTTCAGGCGTAATACGCGCCGCCAGGCCCAATCCCTTAAATAAATCCGGAAAATGTGACTTTTTGCCACATTGAAAATTATTATTTCCCTAAATAACTGGCGTAAACCTCGGTTTTACCGTCTTTAAAAAAGATAATCACATCATAGGGATCAAACCTGCCGTTTTCCATGCCCGGTGAGCCTGAGACCATGCCGGGAACTGCGAGACCAATCGCGCCTTCTGGTTTATCTTTGAGCAAGCGTTCAATTTCGCGCATAGGCACATGGCCTTCAATCACATAACCACCGATCAGGGTTGTGTGGCACGACTGTAATTGATCCGGGACTTTAGCCGCAGCTTTATACTTCTGAAGTTCCTCTGTATCATGGGCCGTCACCTTATATCCGGCTTTATCAGCATGGACGATCCAGCCACCACAACATCCACATGAGGCCGATTTATAAACCACCATTTCTTTAGGGCTGGCCGCCGCCGTAGGCACCAAAGACGGCTTGAAAATCCAGACACCTGCAACAATCACCAGCAGCCCGATCAAGCCAATCAAATATTTTTTCATACCAATTCTCCAATTAAAATCCAAATTCACACAAACCTAACACACGCCCGGCCCATATCATACAGATTACCGAATAATACGCAGCAAGAAGGCAAATCCCTCAATATAGTTTGCGCCTATTTCGGCGTATAAGGCACCACCACACCGTCCTTAACCGTTAAAACCCTGTCCATATAGGGCACCAGGCTCATATTGTGGGTGGCGACCAGGGCGGAGACACCTTCCAGCCTCGTCATATCGAACAGGCTTTGAAAGACATTACCGGATGTGTTGGGGTCTAGGTTTCCGGTTGGCTCGTCGGCCAGCAGAATTTTCGGCTTGTTGGCGATAGCCCGGGCAATGGCAACACGTTGTTGTTCACCGCCCGACATTTGCGAGGGTTGGTGATACATGCGTTCGGACAAACCCATAACTCCTAGCAAGCGTTCGGCCTCTGCGCGGGCCGCACTTTGCGACTTACCCGCAATCATTTGCGGCAAAGCCACATTGTCCAGCGCGGTAAATTCGCGCAAGAGATGATGGAATTGATAGACCACCCCGATCTGGTTACGCCTTACGGCGGTGCGTTTGTTATCAGACAGGGATAGGCATTCCTTACCCGCTATATACACCTCGCCCGTATCGGGTTTTTCCAGCAAGCCAGCCGCGTGCAGCAAGGTGGATTTGCCGCTCCCCGAAGGGCCAACCAGCCCGACCATTTCGCCGGGATATATATCCAGATCCGCCCCCGCAAGCACATTTAAAACTGTGTCTCCGGATTTAAACGAGCGGTGCAAATTTCGCACAGAAAGTATCGGCGTTTTAGTCGCAGCATCACCCATAGCCTCATTATTCATAACGAAGCGCCTCCACCGGATCGGTTCTGGACGCGGTTAATGCGGGAAAATAAGTCGCGAGTGCGGAGACCAGAAAACCCCAAAACGCCACCCAAAACACTTCGGAACCTACCACCTTGGCCGGCAGATGATCTATGCCGTAAACTTCCGGAGGAAAAATGCTAAAGGGTTTGCCACTCACAAAAGACACCACGCTTTCCAGTCCACCTTGAACGGCAGCAATGTTCAAGCATAAGAGCAGACCAACAGCCACGCCAGCCAATGTCCCCAAAATGCCAATAGTGGCCCCGGACATCAGAAAAATCCGTAAAATAGAACCACTGCTTGCACCAATGGTTTTAAGGATAGCAATGTCTTTGCTTTTGTTTTTAACCAACATGATCATAGCCGAAAGGATCGGAAATACAGCGATCAAAACCACGATCATAAAAATAAACCGCATCGCAACTTGCTCGGTTTTAAGGGCGGTGGCGGTACTCTGGTTTTTGCCTTCCCAGGTCTCGATAAACACAGGCTCACCTGCTACATCCCGGATTTTACCTTTCATATTGTGGATCATATCAGCATTATAAAGCCGCAGTTGGATATCGGTCGGGCTACGGCCTTGATTGAAAAACAGGCTTGCTTGTATAATCGGCATATAAATGTTTAAACTGTCTGCACTAATTAGCCCGCTGGCGAATACGGCAGCGACCTCATAGGACTTGAACACTGGACGGGAACCAAAGGGTGTGGCCCGCAAAACCGGTGAGTATATGGTCAATCTATCGCCTGCGGTTATACCAAGATTGTTTGCAAGATATTGTCCAATAACAATTTTATCGCCGCCGTTAAGCCCGGTGCCAAACCCGTCCATATCCCCCGCAACTATGCTTTCGCGAATAAGATCAATATCCAACAAATCTTCAGCCGAAATGCCAGTTACCAATGCTGGCCCGGTTCGGCTTTGGGCTTGGACAAAAGTCTGGGTCTGGGTAAAAATAAATGCGTTCTCCACCCCGTCAAGAGTAGCAAGCCGGTCGCGCAATCCTATGACCTGTAACTGTGTAGGGTTGGCGTTCGCGGAGCCTACATACATATGCCCGTCCAGCCCGATGGTCAGCTCGATCATTTTCTCGCGAAATCCGTTCATAATCGACATGATGGTGATCATGGCGAAAATGGCCAGAAATATGCACAGGAAGGACAGCACCGAGATCAGCCCGACACCGCCGTCTTTCTTTTTGGCACCCAAATAACGCCCGGCTATTTTGCGTTCAAATTTGCTGAACGGTGGTGCGCCATTTTTTGTGGCGGATATGCCCTCGCCAGATATATTTGATGCCGGTCGCTTCATATGGACATATCCGCGAACTGGGCGGTGATAAACTTCACTGCCGCGTCCGGGCTTAGGTTTTGCCGCTCCCCGGTTTTACGGTCCTTCACTTCAACTATACCGTCTTTAAGCCCGCGTGGGCCGACAATAATCTGGTAAGGCAAGCCGATGAGGTCCATGCGCGAGAATTTAACCCCGCCCCGGTCGGGTTTGTCGTCATAGAGCGGGTCAATGCCTGCCGCCCCAAGCTTGGCATAAATATCTTCGCATGTGGCATCACATGCTTCATCTCCAACTCTAAGATTGAGTATCCCTGCCCCGAACGGTGTCACGGATTTGGGCCAGATAATCCCGGCATCGTCGTGGCTGGCCTCGATAATACCGCCGACCAAGCGCGACACACCAACCCCGTAAGACCCCATCTGGGCGAAATGTTCGCGCCCGTCCGGGCCCATAACCTTGGCCCCCATGGCTTTGGAATATTTATCGCCAAAGCAGAAAATATGCCCAACCTCGATGCCGCGAGCCGACAGACGTTTATCCGCTGGCACTTCGGCCTCAAATGCGACTTTGTCGTGCATTTCGTCAGTACGGGCATAAAGGGAAGTGCGCGCATCAACCAACTTCTGCAAGTCCGCTCCGAAGTCCACATCCAGACCCGGCGCAGGCATATCGACCAGATCGGCATGACAGAAAACTTCGCTTTCGCCCGTGTCCGCCAGTATCAAAAACTCGTGGGACAGATCCCCGCCTATTGGCCCGGTATCGGCGCGCATGGGTACGGCCTTAAGACCCATACGGGCGAAGGTATTGAGATAGGCAATGAACATTTTATTGTAAGATACCACCGCCGCGTCCATGTCGATGTCAAACGAATAAGCATCTTTCATCAAAAATTCGCGCCCGCGCATCACCCCGAAGCGCGGACGAACTTCATCCCTGAATTTCCACTGGATATGATAGAGAAGCTGCGGCAATTCCTTGTAAGAACGTACGAACGTCCGAAACACATCCGTCAGCATTTCCTCATTGGTCGGGCCGTAGAGTAATTCACGCCCGCTGCGGTCAGTGATGCGCAACATCTCCTTGCCGTAATCATCATAACGATCCGACTCGCGCCAAAGTTCGGCGGGCTGAATGGTTGGCATCAGCATCTCCACCGCACCAGCCCGGTTTTGCTCTTCGCGGACAATCTGCCCGATTTTCTGCATCACCTTGAACCCAAGCGGTAACCAGGAATAAATCCCGGCGGAGTGTTGTTTGACCATACCTGCACGCAACATAAAACGGTGCGAAGCAATTTCGGCGCTGGCGGGTGTCTCCTTGAGGAGCGGTAAAAAATATCGTGATAGGCGCATAACTATGTCTCTGTTTCTCCCTGCATAAGGAATTGAAGCTTTCGCGGCAAGCCTGCATTACAATGATTACGAGAGTTTAAATGTCCGTTTTATGTTTCGACAAGGGTTTTAGGCTATATTTCATCGGGTACAAAATTCGGTATAAACGGAATATTGTCCAAAGATATAAGGTCAAATTTAACGACCACAAAAATAGCAAGCCAGATGATCCCGGCCAAAATGGTGTTTTGAATAATTTTACGTTTCATACGCGGCGCAATGGGCGCACCAAGGTCGGTACCCTT
>CAZCUM010000070.1:0-9133 GCA_964502015.1 uncultured Robiginitomaculum sp.
CCATCAATCCGAAGACCACAATAACAGATAGCTGGAGATCATAGTAAACCAAATAAAGACTGGATTATCAGGCGGGCGACAACACATTGCTTTATACATCCCTATAGCGCGGGTTTAAAAGTGGCGGTTTTAATGGTCGCCCGACCTCACAAGGCGCGGTGGACAGTTATGACCCGGAATTTGTCTGGTCTTACGAAGCCGGTGTAAAAACCAGCTTTGCCGACAGACGGGTATTATTAAGCGCCGCAGCCTTTATTTATGATTATCAGGATATGCAACTGACATCGGTTCGCGCTGATGCCACGGGCAATTTATTGTTGGTGACAGAAAATGCAGGCACGGCCAGCGTCAAAGGTTTTGAAGCTGAAATGCGGGCTATGGTAACCGATAATTTTGTTGTCGATGCTACTCTTGGTTTGCTGGACGCCCAGTACGAAGAGCTAAATCCCGGTGCGACAGTGACGACGGATTTGCGGCTGAACCGCACGCCGGAATTTTCCATGTCGCTCGGCGGTGAATATACATTCGCACTCTCGGACGCATTTGATTTGACCTTGCGCGGTGATTATTCCTACCAAAGTTCCCAAGCTCTTGATCCTGCCAATACGGCGGCCCTTATCCAAGATGGCTACGGACTGCTAAATGGCCGTATCACCCTGACGCCAGCAGACCAGAATTGGGAAATTGCGCTTTACGGCACCAATTTAACCGATGAATTGTATCTGCAAGGCGGGCTGACCACTCTGGATAGCTTTGGGATGGTTGAAGGTACATACGGCTTGCCGTCTGAATGGGGTATCGCGACCAAATTGAAGTTTTAGTTATTCACCTTTCAATCCCCGGCCTGTGGTACAGGTCGGGGATTGACAGTAATGTGTCTGGGGGAAATTTGTTCCTATGTATTTATGCCCCGCCGCACGAATTATCTCAATTTGGGTGTAGAAAGCGAATTTATGGAAACCAATAAGCAGATCGACGTCAACAGCAAGCCTACCATAGTGGCACTTACTTTGTTGGCGACCATTGCCCCGGCTTCCGCCGTATTAAGTCCTTTGCTTGTGGGGGCATATGTCACCGATATGGGTTTCACGCCGCAACAGGGCGGCTCTATCATCGCGGCGGAATTGATCGGGGCGGCTTTATCTTCACTGTCTACGTTTTTTCTCATCAGCCGGGTCAACTGGCACAAAATCCTGTACGGCGCGATTTTCACCATGATTATCTGTTATGGTATTTCCTACATGATCACCAGCTATGACGCATTCCTCGTCACCAGATTTATCTCCGGCTTGGCTTTGGGCACACTGATGACCATGACCATTGTTGTGGCCGGGATGATGAAAAATCCGGAGCGGGCATTTGGTTTCTGGTCACTGGGCCAGATCGTCTTTGCCGTAATCGGCTTTGCGGTTTTTCCCAAATTATTACCGCACATTGGTCTGGACGGATTTTTTGTATTTATGGCGGTGGCCGTAGCGTTATTGGTATTGCCCGCCCGCTTCATGCCCAAAAAGGCGATTTCGTCCAGTAAAGCGCAAGCAGGCGGCACACAAATTGCATCAAAAGGCATGATAGCCATCGGAGCGCTTGCGGTGTTTCTATTTTACATCGCCATAGGCAGTGTCTGGGCCTATGTGGAGCGGATCGCGAACCAAGCCGGGATAGAGCCGGGCACAATCGGTTATGTTTTATCTATCTCCTCACTTCTAGGGGTAGTCGGCGCTGCAGCGGCCACCTGGTTGAGTGCAAAATATGGTCGGTTATTGCCTAGTGCTACAGGCTATGTTTTGGTCGGGCTTGGTATATTGTTATTATTCAACCTGGAAACCATCATGTTTTACACGCTAGCATCTTTGGTGTTCAAATTTGCTTGGTGGTTCACCGGGCCGTATCTGCTGGCCAGTGTCACCAGCCTTGATGCTTCCGGGCGGATGGCAATTTTGGTCAATTTCATGATCGCATGCGGCTTGGGGCTCGGGCATGCCATAGGCGCGAAAGTGCTGACCATTGCCCAGCAAATCGGCGGCGGGCCACTTAATTATAATGCCGTGGTCATTTTCGGCGTAACAAGTTTGGCCATCTCTTTTCCGCTTTTGGTTTTGGTTTTTCGCGCCCATAATAGCCACAGCAAAGCCGTAGCGGGCGCTTCTTAAAGAAAGGTTTTATGATGACGGATTATTCCAACACAGACCCCGGTATGCTACAATTTGTCAACCAGTTTTACGCCGCCGAACAAGTCGGTTTCGAAGCGGTTGGTCTCGACAACGCACGCGCCATGCTCGATGCTTTCCCGGACATGGTTGATTTACCTGCCGTAGAGATTGGCGAAGTGCGGGATATTGAGGTCGCAGGTGCGGACGGGCCACTTAAAGCACGGCTCTATATACCCGAGAACGTCAAACCAAATAACCCTGCCTTAGTTTTTTATCATGGCGGCGGCTGGGTTATGGGCGGACTTGCCAGCCATGACCGTCCGTGTCGCCGAATCTGCGCGGTTGGTGATATTGTGGTGTTGGCGGTGGATTACCGCTTGGCACCTGAACATGCATTTCCAGCAGCCGTTGACGATGCCGTCGCAGCATTTCATTGGGCTTGCGAGAACGCCGATAAACTCGGTATAGACAAAACCAAATTGGCCGTAGGCGGCGATAGTGCTGGCGGCAATATCGCAGCTTCGATTGCCTTGTCCCTTAGAGGCGACGTGCGCGGTGAGCCTGCTTTTCAGCTTCTGATTTATCCGGCCTTACAAGCCTTTGGCAAAACCCAATCCCACGAAAGATTTGGACAAGGTTATGCCCTTGATAAAGCGGATATGAACTTCTTTATCACTTCATACGCTGGTAAAAATGCCAATGCGTCCGACGATGTGCGCCTATGGCCGCTTTTGGCGGATGATTTTAAAAATGCGCCGCCCGCCTATATTATTACGGCCGGGCAAGACCCCTTGCAAGATGACGGTATTCAGTATGCAAGTCAGCTTGAAAAATCAGGCATTAACGCAACACACAAGCATTATCCGTCCATGACCCACGGGTTTTGCTCCATGACTGCTTTGTCACCGGATGCCTTGCAAGCCCTTGAAGATGCAGCGCGGTATGTTGGAGCGGTTCTGCGGGCTTAATAAATAGACAGGATTGCCATGAGTACTAAAAGCGAAATGATGTCAGGAAAAACGTGTGTTGTCACAGGCGCGGCATCCGGCATTGGGCGCGTGACATGTACGGAATTTGCCCGAGCAGGGGCACAAGTGATATGTGCAGACATCAATCTGGAAGGTGCGCAAAAAACAGTGGAGGCTTGTGCGGGCAATGCCCTTGCGGTTCGCCTTGATGTCACCCGGCCAGACAGTTGGAAAAATTGTTTGGATATTGCCGTCGACGAATTTGGTCAGGTCGATATTTTGGTCAATTGCGCCGGCATTGGCCGCAATGGAGATTTTGAAGAATTTTCCCTTGCGGACTGGAACGATCTGATTGCGGTCAATTTAACCGGTACCTATCTGGGTTGTCAGGCGGCCATGCGTCTAATGCGGCCACAAGCCAGCGGCGTCATAATCAATCTGTCTTCCATTGCCGCGACCACGGGCGGGGCGGATATTGCCGCCTATTGTGCCAGCAAGGGCGGGGTTACGGCCCTGACCAAAGCGGTGGCCATGCACGGTGCGCCCCACGGGGTACGAGTATGCGGGCTTGCCCCGACCTATGTGGATACGGAGCTTTTGGACAATGCGGAAATTCATTTCCCGTCGCGCCGCGCCATGCTGGACTTGATGGCCGAACTGATCCCCATGGGCCGGGTGGCTACCCCTAAGGACATCGCGGACGCAATTTTAATGCTGGCCAGTGATAGTGCCGCCATGATTACCGGTTCCACCATATATGTGGACGGCGGCCAAACATCCGGCATGCCCAGCCGACATTCGGAGTAAATTATGACTGACAGATTGAAACATAAATCTTGTATCGTAACCGGCGGAGCGCGGGGGCTTGGCCGAGCTATAGCCGAGGCCTTTATCAACGAGGGTGCGTCGGTACTGATTACGGATATTGATGAGGCGGCGGGCGTGAAGACCGCTCAGGAAATCGGGGCTATATTTGCCGCACAAGATGTGACCGACGAAGCCCGCTGGCCAGAAATTGTTGCCTTATGCCAAAGTGAATTTGGCGGTCTGGACGTGCTGGTCAACAATGCCGGGCTGGCACAAATTGGTGAAGGTTTGTCGCCCGAAGACAGCGAGCTTGGCTCGTGGCGCAATATGTTTCAGGTAAATGTCGAAGGTGTATTTATGGGCTGCCGGGCGGCACTTCCGGCCCTGCGCAAACAAGGCGGCGGTTCTATCATCAACATGTCGTCCGTAGCCTCGCTGGTTCCGACCCCGTTTTTTACGGCCTACGGGGCCAGTAAAGCGGCTGTCACACATCTAAGCACGTCCGTGGCCCTGCATGGTGCACCCGACAAAATACGCTGTAATTCCGTGCATCCGGGACAGATACAGACCGATATGCACAATGATATTGTCAAGGATGCGGCGACAAAAGCCGGTGCACCCCTAGATGTGGTTGAAGCAGACTTTGCTTCGCGTATCCCCATGGGGGCGTTTCAACAAGCGGGCGACATCGCCAATATGGTTGTGTTTTTGGCCGGTGATGACAGTGCCCATATTACAGGAACGCAAATGGTCGTGGACGGCGGCATGCAACTTAGCAATTAAACAAAAGGAAACATTATGAGCAAAATTCTTTCTTTCGGACAGCCCCTCGGCAGTATTATGCAAACCGCCTATGTGGTGGATGATCTGGAGCTGGCCGCCCGTAAATGGACAGAAACGTTGGACATAGGCCCGTGGTTGTTGCTGGAACATTTCGAAGCCGACAACATGACCTATTACGGCGAGCCGACCGACGTAGATTTATCCGTGGCTTTGGCCTATACGGGGTCAATGTGTTATGAATTGGTGTTCGTCCATAATAATGATGTGCCCAATGTTTACGCCGATGTGGTCAAGGATAAAGGCTATGGTTGTTTCCATCACTGGGCGATTTCCACCGAAACATTTGACGAAGACGTGGAGCGGTATAAGGCCCAAGGTTACGAAATTGCCTTTTACGGGGAAGTGCGTCCGGTTGGTGGCAAGCGCTTTGCCTATATCGACACCCGCAAAGATAATGGCGGCATGATCGAATTGATCGAGATCAGCCCCGAGGTCGAAGGTTTGTTTTCCATGGTCAAAGGCTTGAGCGAAAACTGGGACGGCAAGGACATTATCCGCAGGCCGTAAATTCACGCAATAAAGTTTGACATCAGTCTGTTGACAATATATATGATTTTTCATGTACATTACAGTTAAGAGCCATGTCTGAAAAATTTATTGATAATTATTTATTGTTTCAACTGGCGCTGGCCAGTCATACATTCTCTGAGGAGTTTTATGACCAGCTACGCGCTGCTGGCGTCAGCCCGCCCAAATGGCGGATATTGATCAATTTAATGGATTGCCCGGGCATGTATCTGACGGCTCTGGCCAAATACGCCCTGTATGAGCAATCGCGTGTCACCAAGCTTGTGGACCAATTGGTCGGCGAAAAACTGGTTGAAAAACGCGCCAGCCACCAAGATCGCCGCCGGGTCAGTATCCATATTACGGATAAAGGGCTGGCGCTTGTCAAGCCGTTGATCGTGCAAGCACAAATCCACGAGGCCAGTGTTTTGGCCGGGCTAACGCAAACGGACCGCAAACATTTGAAATCTATTCTAAGAAAATTGGCGAAACGACACGCCGAAGATATGCAAGTCGTAAATCTGAAACTTGTCGATACGGTATAATTCACAACACACTTAAATCTAAAGGAAAAATCATGGCAAAAGCATTCGCATCATCAGACGATATGGAAGAAAAACAGGAAACTTTGAACGTATTGGCGGACGGGGTCTATGCCTTGACCGCAGAGGGTGACCCCAATATCGGGGCTATTGAGGGCGAGGATTTTATTGTCGCCATTGAAGCACGCGCCACGCCCAAAGCCGCATCTGATTGGCTGAAAAAGCTACGTGAGCATACGGACAAGCCGGTGCGGTATCTGGTTCTGACCCATTATCACGCAGTGCGGGTTTTGGGGGCATCAGCCTTTGACGCGGACGAAATTATCGCCCACGAAAAAACCGCGGTTTTACTAAACGAGCGCGGGCAAGAGGACTGGGACAGCGAATTTGGCCGTATGCCGCGCTTGTTCCGCGAACCAGACGGTATTCCCGGCCTGACCCACCCGCACCTGACCTTCAAAGACGAAATGACCATTGATCTGGGCGGCGACCGGGGCCATTTAGAGCTTAAATTTTGCGGTCGCGGCCATACGGCGGGCGATATTGCCGTCTGGTATCCCAAACATAAAATCCTGTTTGCCGGTGATTTGGTCGAAGCCGAAGCGGCACTTTACACGGGTGATGCCTTTCACATGGATTGGGCCAGCGGCACGCTTGATACCGTTAAAGCTTACGAGGCCGAAATGTTAATTGGCGGGCGCGGCGCAGTTGTGCGCGGGCGCAAGGACGTAAATGCGGCCATCGAGCAAACCCGCGAATTTTTACTGGGCATGCAAAAACACGTCAAAGCCGCCCACGACAATGGCGGCACGCTCAAAGACGCGTTCGAAGCCACCCATAAAGCCCTAGCGCCTAAATTTGGCCACTGGCCGATTTTTGAGCATTGCTTGCCGTTCAATGTGCAGCGGCTTTGGGATGAATACGACGGCATAGATTGGCCCCGTATTTGGACAATGGACCGTGACCGCGAAGTTTGGGCGCTTTTACAAGATTAACAGGAGCAGGCAATGAGCTTTGACGGCATTCCGGTTTACAAGGAGAAAACCTATAAAAAATCTGCCGAATTATCCGGTGCGGTAGCAAATAAACACGGTTTTATCGTGGTTGGTTCCGGGCCAATTGGTTTAGCGGCAGCCCTTGCAATGGCCCGCAAAGGTCATGAAGTCATCATTGTGACCGCCTTTGATTTCGTACCCGCTGGCAGTAAAGGCATTTGTTACTCCAAGGAAGCCTTGGACATTTTTGACCAGCTCGGCGTCGGCGAACGGATTGTCGAGAAGGGTGTGATTTGGAATGTTGGTAAAGTGTTTTGGGGGGAAAGCACGGACCCGGTTTACCAATTTGATATGCTGCCGGTTAAAGACCAAAAAAATCCGGGCTTTGTCAATATTCAGCAATATTATGTTGAAGACTATTTGGTCGACGCCCTTGAGCAAATGGATAATGTCGATATTCGTTGGGGCCATAAGGTCAGCGGTATTGATACGAGGGAAGACGGCGCCACCCTGACCATAACCACACGGGACGGCGATTATCAACTGGACACGGATTATGTCATTGCATGCGACGGCTCCAAATCAACCATTCGGGGTTTGATGGGGCTGGATTTTGAGGGCCGGATTTTTGAAGACAGTTTTTTGATCGCCGATGTCAAGTTTAAACAAAACCGACCGTCCGAGCGCTGGTTCTGGTTTGATCCTCCGTTCAACAAAGGCCGCACCGCGCTTTTGCACAAACAGCCGGACGATATCTGGCGGCTTGATTTTCAACTGGGTTGGGAGGTTGACCGCGAACAAGCCATCAAGCCGGAAAATGTTGCGCCGTTTATCAAAGGACTTTTGGGTGCGGACATTGAATACGAAGAAGACTGGATGAGCATTTACACATTCCAGTGCCGCCGCATGGCAAAATTTGTCCACGGGCGGGTGATTTTTGCCGGGGACGCCGCCCACCAGGTTAGCCCGTTCGGGGCGCGCGGTGCCAATAGCGGCCTGCCGGATATCCAGAATTTGGCCTGGAAGCTGGATATGATTTTGCTCGGTTATGCGCCTGAAAGTTTGTTGGAAAGTTATAATCAGGAACGCACCCAGGGAGCGGACGAGAACATTTTAAACTCGACCCGTTCGACCGATTTCATCACACCAAAATCTGAGGTTTCCACCGTTTTTAGAGACGCCGTGCTGGAGCTGGCGGGCGAGCATGATTTCGCCAGACCCTTGGTCAATTCCGGGCGCTTGTCGGCACCGACGCCCTATCATGTCAGCGCATTGTCAACACCGGACGAAGACGAATTTACCCAAGGGCCAAAACCGGGTCATGTCTGTGTTGATGCCCCAATAACAATAGACGGAAAAGACGCTTGGTTGTTGGACAGGCTGGGCGACGGGTTCACCGTGCTGCATTTTGGCGATTACCCGCCCCAGTCCAACATAAAAACCTTGGTGTTACCGAAAAAGGGCCTAGCCGCCGAGCGCTACGGAGCCGGCACCAGCTATCTTGTCCGCCCGGATAAAATTGTCGCGGCAAGGTGGGCGGAGGCAAAGCCGCACCATATTGAAAACGCTTATATGCGGGCCATTGCCAAGCAGGAGTTAACGTCATGAACACCAAGCAAACCCTGATTACAAGCCCGAACCTCCCCCAGCACGATGATGTTTACGAGATATTGATCAATGCCCACGCAGACTTGTCAACCCAACGCAGCTCGCAGTTAAATGCCAAACTTATCCTGATTCTAGCCAATCATATTGGGTGCAAAGATATATTATCTGAAGCGATTGCGCTTGCCGCAGCCAAAACTTGAATGCCTTCTAGAGCACTCTAGGCGGCGATCAGTTTTTCCACTTCGCCGACCAATTGGCGTAAATGTACCGGTTTGGACAAAACTTTGGCGTTTGGAGATGTGCTATCGTTATTTTTGGCAACGGCTGCAAAACCGGTAATGAACATGATTTTTATACCCGGCGACAATATTTCGGCCTGTTTGGCCAACTCGACCCCGTCAAGACCCGGCATCATAATATCCGTCAGCAATAAATCAAAAGCACCGTCTGCAAATTTCAAAGCCCGTAAAGCCCGCTCCCCATCAGAGCAGGCAATCACATGATGTCCAGCTTTTTCCAGCGCTTTTTCGAAGAAGCGGCGCATTGCGTCATCATCTTCGGCATATAAAATCGTTGCCATACCACCCTTTTATATTGTTTGCGCTGTCGGAATGTCCCTGACGGCTTATATTGTATTTACCACCGTTCTGGTTTAATATGATACACAAACCGGAACAATAATCAAGATGTGCAGGATTCCCGCCAAGTGG
>CAZCUM010000071.1:0-9045 GCA_964502015.1 uncultured Robiginitomaculum sp.
AATATGTCCGACGATGACTGGCGCGAGGAAATCCGCACCCGCGCCGATACGGTCTATCATCCGGTGGGAACCTGCAAAATGGGCACGGACAAAATGGCCGTAGTTGACCCGGAACTTAAAGTGCGCGGGCTTAAAAATTTACGGGTCATAGATGCGTCCGTAATGCCGCAAGTCATCTCCGGCAACACCAACGCCCCAACCATTATGATCGCGGAAAAAGCGGCGGATATGATCAAGGCGGATGCTTAAAGCACTTCGCATTTAGGGCCTGAACACATTCATTTGCCGCCTAATAAGCGCGTCAGCATTCTTGTGTGGTGATCTTGACCACCATAAAAAATGGCAAGAATGCGGACTAGCCCTACGTCTTCAAGAATATCAAACCAATATATAGCCCGCCCTATTGTGATATGCCGCAGGCCTTGCAGCATATCATCATGCAGCGTTCCTCTAAAAGGATGTATGGCAAGTCGGCCAGCAGCATTGCGAATGGACTGCGTTTTCTTTTCTGCTTGCGCTATGGCCGTTTCGATGTTTTCATCAAAACTTAGATAGCTTTCAAATAGGAAATCAAAGATAAGTTTAAAATCTAATTCAGCGTCTTTTGAAAAAACGACCTTAAATGCTGTTGTCACGAAGCTAGTTTTTTAGCTTTTTGTGCGGCCATTTTTTTAATTCTCCGCCCCATATGAGAACTGGAAACAAAGTCACTGCTTTGCCGCTCGCGTAGTAAAATTCGCAAAGCTTCCGTTTCTAAATTTTTCGCTTCGGTCTTGTCCCGCAAAAGATCAAGCCCCTGCTGAACTACCGAGCTTAAACTAGAAAACCGTCCCTCACGCACTAATGAACGCGCAAAATCGTCCTGTTGGTCGGTGAGAGAGATAGATGTTTTTACTGTCATAATGTGCTCCTACGGACATACATATAGTATGACTAAGTAACACTTAAAGTCAATTGCCCATATTTATGGCAATATATCTTTCACCAGGTTTATCCTTGAAGGGGGCGAAAGCCATTACTCACTTGTACTACTAATCATATGTGCTTTAATCAGCAATAGTTGGTATTTTAAGCTTTATTTTTTAGCTTTAATTGGAATGAGGACATTATGTTAGAAAACTCAATTATTATTTCAATAATCACTACGATAGTAACGTTAGTCCTTACGTTATTAGTCAAAAAACATTTTGATAAGCGCTATCACATTTTTAAAATTAAATCTGACCACAATTATGCTGAGCGAAAAAAAGTAAAAGAAGCTTTGTCAACAAACAAAGTTCACTTGATTAATGCATGTGAAAGCTTGAACCATAGATTTTATAATTTTAACTCTAACCATGGTAAAGAGTGGCATTTTATGTCTGGTGTCTTCGATAAACCTTCAAAGTATTATTTTAATTCTTTTGTTTATAGAGTGGCCATTTTATATACATGGGTAGAAAAAATAGAAACTGATTTAATATTGATGGACACAACTATTGCTAGCAAGGAAGACTTAGATTTCGTAAAATTTCTTCGCCTGTTTAAGCAAGTTCTGTGTGATGCAACATTGATCAAATATAAAGAAGGCTACGACAGCTCAAAAGAAACGGATCATTTTTTTACTGGCACGATAAATTCCATTGCAAATGCTCTTGTTAAACAGGATGGAAACATCATGCGCTTTGATGAGTATAATGAGGGCTTAAAGCCCCTATCTACTAAACTGGAACCCATTTGCAAATTTTTGGATTCTGTTTCGCCAGATGAAAGTCGTCACAGATGGGATAGACTAAGGCTCTTACACTTGTCACTACTTTGCTTTCTGAATGAATATGGATATGATTTTCAGCAAACAGAAATGAAAAAACTAGAGAACGCTCTTTCACTGCCATTGCCGAAAAATTTACTAAATAGTTACAAAGGTTTGCTGGCTAGGAATAAGCTTTCTAAGCAAAGAAACATAAAGAAGGTTATAAAATATATTGAGAATTTTTCTTAATTTTGTCAATGTCCTATCTGCCCAAAGCAGAATTACCACAGGCACAAACAAATACGGCTCGCGCCCCTTTGGAGTGCACGAGCCGCTTTACAGGTGGTGTATCGGGGGAGACTAGGCCGACTGTTTTCTCGGGGTGGCTTTGGGTTCAGGTGTCCGCTTGGCGAATAATTTCGCTATCCCTTTCCAGTTCTGCGCGGGTGGACAGCCGCTGGCTTCACGGTATGGCTTGGCAGGGAAAGCCGCCCTTTGGGAGCCACTTTCACGCACGGTCGTCGCCTTGCTCCTCCTCGCCTCTTGATGTTGCCCAGTCGTCGCTTGCAGGGTTTGCGTTGTTCTTCTTTGTTTGGGGCCAGCGTCTGGCTAATTGGGATCACCCTCTCCCCGTTAATCGCAGGAATGTTATCAACCCCCTATTTGGTACCGAACAGCTTGTCGCCCGCATCGCCTAGGCCCGGAATGATATAGCCGTTTGCGTTGAGGTGGTCATCTACCGCCGCCACATAAATGTCCACGTCCGGGTGTTTTTCTTGCACGGCCTTGATGCCTTCGGGTGCCGCCACCAAAAACAAGCCCCTGATACTGGTACAGCCCGCCTGTTTGAGCAAATCGACGGTGGCGATAAATGTGCCGCCCGTGGCCAGCATGGGATCAACGATCAGCGCCGTGCGGTTCTCGATTTTCGGGGCCAGCTTGGCGTAATATTCCACTGGCGTTAGCGTTTCCTCGTCGCGGTAAAACCCGACGACGCTAATCCTTGCGCCCGGCAACAGTTTAATCACCCCGTCCATCATCCCAAGCCCGGCCCGCAAAATGGGCACCAGCGTAATTTTTTTGCCGGCGATTTGTTGTACCTGCGCCTCGCCGCTCCATGTGGTGATGGTGCGCGGGGCCAGTTCAAAATCACTGGTCGCTTCATAGGTCAAGAGCATGGAAATTTCGCTGGCCAGTTCCCGAAAGTCCTTGGTGGAAATATCGTCGGCCCTGAGGAGCCCGAGTTTGTGCTGGATAAGCGGGTGTTTGGCAATGTGAAGCATGGCGGTGTCCTTTGTGGTATTTCAGTTGGGTAGCACATAACCGCCAAAGTTCAAAACCTATGCCTATTTTATCTGCTACAGCCAAATTATTTGGGTCTGTGGCCTTTGTGCTTTTCATTTTTACCATTCCCAATTGCTAGCGGCCCCGCTACCATAGGAAACAAATAAAAGAAAAACTGCGAATCAATAAAAGTAAACAGGGAGGACATTATGGTTGAGATGTTATCAGGCATGTTTGAAGGATTTTTCACATTAGAGAGCTTGCTGACACTGGGCATGTTGGTGTTGCTGCAAGCCGTGCTGGGTTTTGACAATCTGCTTTATATTGCCATCGAGAGCAATAAAGTTAAAGACCCGGCCAAAGCCAAAGCGGTCCGCCAATGGGGCATTATATTGGCTATGGTGTTTCGGATTGTCTTGCTAGTGCTGATCGTCGCGGCGTTTGGTATGTTGGCCAAGCCATTATTTTCGATAAATCTGGGCAAGGTTTTCGAAGGGGATTTCACCTTGCAAGCCTTGGTGACATTGCTCGGCGGCGCCTTTATTATCTATACGGCCGTCAAGGAAATCTCTCATAAGTTGGGCGATGATCATACTTCATACAGTGAGGTGAGCAGTAAGGGGATTTCTTTCACCAAAGCCATTATCCTTATTGTCTTGATGAATTTGGTGTTTTCTTTTGACAGTATTTTGTCGGCCATGGCCATCGCCAACGAGACCACCATAGTGGACGGTGTTAAAACAGTCGAATACCAATTGGGCATCATGGCCGTCGCCATTATCGGTTCTGGTATTGCCATGTTGCTGCTTGCAGATACGGTGACATCATTTATTAAAAAGAACCGCATGTATGAAGTGATGGGCTTGTTTATCCTGTTCCTCGTCGGCGTGCTTTTGGTGACAGAAGGCGCACATTTGGCCCATATGAAAATCGCCGGGTTTGAAATCCTGGCCATGAGCAAGTCCAGTTTCTATCTGGTCGTTTTCGTGCTGGTGGTGACCGACATTATCTCGATCAAATACCAAAAACGCCTCTGGGCCAAAAAAGAAGCGCTTATTCGCGGCAATATGGATAAGCATTAGACCCTATTTGGTCGGCGCAGGGCAGCTAATACCCGTACCGCCAATATTGCAATAGCCGGTCGGGTTTTTGGCCAGGTATTGTTGATGGTTGTCTTCGGCTGGATAATATTTGGGCGCGGGGCCAATTTCAGTGGTCAGCGGGTTTTTGCTACAGGCCGTATATGCCTCATCATAGCGCCTTCTAGCGTCTAATGCCTGTGCGTTTTGCACGTCGTTATAAGTGAAAATCACGCTGCGATATTGTGTTCCCACATCATTGCCCTGGCGGTTGCCCTGGGTCGGGTCGTGGTTTTCAAAGAATATTTTCAGCAGCTCCGTGTAGGGAATAACATCCGGCGAAAACACAATATGCACCAGTTCCGCGTGACCTGTCACGCCTGAACACACCTGATCATAATTTGGGTTCTTATGTCGCCCACCTCCGTAACCTACAGAGGTAACATAAACCCCGCCCGTCTGCCAAAACAAACGCTCCGCCCCCCAAAAACAGCCCATGCCAAACAAGGCCTGTTCAAGACCGGGCGGATAATCTGCGTACATATTGCGGCCAGATATGTGATGTAACATCTGCATATCAGCCCTGTATAAAGCCGTTCAGTGCCTCGGTCAAATGTTTGGCCATGACCAGTGCTTTGGCCTTGGTGTCGATCAAGTCTTGACGGACTTCCAAAGTGGTATGACGAAGCCCGCGCGCAATAACATGGCGGTCCATAGTATAATTCAACTCTAGCGCAGAATACGGCTGATTTAGCTCAACTTTGTAGGGGTGAACTTGCTCAATAGCGGTTTTGATACGCCCGGCTTTGTCCGGGTCGGCCTTCCATAACAAGCCAATGTCCAAATCGCGTTTTTGACCCGTATCCATTTCGGGCGTAAAACTGTGAATTGAAATAATCAGCGGGTCAATATACCGGTTTTGAGCCGCGTCAAGCGCATCTTCCAATGCTTGGTGGTATGGCCCATAAAGATGCTTAACCCGGATTTCTCTATCGCCATCGCTTAAATTTTGATTGCCTGGAACAGGAGTGTTATCGCTTATGAGCGGGATGCTACCCGCCTGGCCGACGGCACGGTTGGGGTCGATCAATAGCCGGGAGAAACCCGCCAGCAGACCCGCCGCCCCAAAGGTTTTACAAAACAGCCTGGTCAGCGTCTCTGCACCTATATCCCAGGCAATATGCTTCGATAAGTCCGCGTCCGAAAGGCCGAGATTATTGAACTGCGCCGGGATATGGTTGGTGGCGTGATCACAAAATACGAACACGGGAGAACGGGATTTGGCGGGCAGTGTTATGAAGGGGGCATCAATAGACATAAGCGAAGCTTTTATGGTGGTTTGAGAAGCGGGTAAACCCCTAATCCGCCCCTAATCAAGACCCATGACAGTTTCTTCTATCAGATGATCCACAACCGTCTTGAGCGCCGCCTGTTTTTCAGCCCCGCCTGCCATTTCGCGCTCATAAATTTCAACCTGGCGGCAGGCACTGGAGCCGCGCCGGGCAATGGTGCGGGCATGAAGCAGCTCACGCTCACAGCCCAAGGCCTGGGCATGTTGCATGAGAAACCCGATCATTTCCTCATTCAGCTCTTTGAAAGAAACCAGTTCACCCTTGCCAAAATCTATCAAGGAACCGGTGACGCCAAATCGCTGGGCCAACCATCTGTTTTCCGCAATCAGCAAAGCCGGATAGGTGCGCCATTTTATATTGCGCTGTTTGAGGTGGATGAACATGCGCGTCAAACATTGATACATGGCGACAATGGCCAAAGTATCCTCAAGGCGCGTACACATATCCGACACTCTGGTCTCCAGGGTCGGGAAGCGCACACTTGGCCGTATGTCCCACCAAATTTTACTGGCATCCTCAATCACCCCCGCCCCGGTCAACATACCCACCAGTTTTTCGTATTCCTCAATGGAGCCCATGGCTTCGGGGATGCCCGTGCGCGGCATGCCGTCAAACACGCTTAGCCGGTAAGATTTCATGCCCATAATATCCCCCTCCCAAAACGGTGACGAGGTGGACAAGGCCAACATATGGGGCAAAAAATAGCGCATCTGGTTCATAACATCGATGCGCATTGACGGATCCAAAATACCCACATGCACATGGGTGCCGCAGATCAGCATCCGGCGAATGGCACCTTGCAAATCCTCGTTCATTTTGGAATAACGCTCGCCCTTGGTCGGTTTTTGCTCCCGCCAGGTGGTAAATGGGTGGGTCGACGCCGCCATCAAACGCAGGTCATGGTCAATGGCAATTTTTGCCAAAGTTGAGCGCATATGGGTCAGATGTTCGCGAGCTTCGGTGACATTATTGCACACCGGGGTGGCAATTTCGATCTGGCAGCGCAAAAATTCCGGCGTGACGCAATCCCCTAGCGCCTTCTTGCAAGCGGGGAAAAAAGCGTCCGGCGGATCGGCCGCAGCATCGCCCGTCTCGGCGTCAACCACCAAATATTCTTCTTCAACCCCCAATGTCAGTGCAATATCTTCCATAGCATCCCCCTTTGCGCCCGCTTATAGCAGATATTACCCGTTTGTAAAATACGAGAAATAATACGGCTTAGTTCATGGGCACTTCCATACAAAGAATTTCAGCTGTGTCCTGTGCCGTTTCGGCGTTACTTATGTCTACTTTGTCCATGTCCCACAAACCAATTGCATCTCGCCGAGCCAATGTGTCGTTCGCTATATCGATTTGCCCGTCTATCACAAATATATAGACCCCGTTTTTCGAATTATTGGGATTATATGTGATTGCAACACCGGATTCCAGACGAGCGAGAGAAAAATAGGCTTCCTGGTTAATTTGCAGAGAACTATCAACGCCGTCAGGAGAGACAATTGTTTGAAACTTGTTGAGCCTCAATCCGGGACCGAATTCACTTTGTTGGTAACATGGCCTGATATTTTTTTCTTCGGCAGCACCCAGATTTGTAGAAAATTTACTTTATCGCTCTTTGAAACATTATACTCGGAATGGGTAACGCCCGTGCCTGCTGACATGACCTGGACTTCGCCTCTTTGAATAATATGGGTATTACCCATGCTGTCTTTATGCTTGAGACCGCCCGCCAAAGAGATGGAAACGATTTCCATATTTTTGTGGGAATGGGTGTCAAACCCTTTGCCCCCTTCGACAAAATCATCATTGAGAACCCGCAACTTACCAAACCCCATACGCTCGGGGTTATGGTAATTGGCAAAACTGAATGTGTGTGAACTGTTTAACCAACTATGCTCAGCCATACCGCGTGAGTTGGCCCTGTGAATAATTTTTTCCATAATATTCTCCTGCTCAAATTGTTATTGTGCGCTTGCAAATTTATTATACTTTACTGATAGTGCGCAATGACCAAAAGCTGCAATCGGAAAAAGACGGAAGAGATGTGATGACAGGTAAGCAAACGACATTAAAAGGCAACGATGTAGCGCGCCACGCTAATTGGCTGGAGCTGTTTTATGATTTGATTTATGTGATCGTGATTGCGCGCCTCACCCATATGATCATTGGTGGGTACGGGACGGCGATCGGGTTTAGCGAATATTTCACCTATGTGGTTTTGTTTGTGCCCGTGTGGTGGACATGGACGGGTCACACCTTGTTTCTCAACCGCTTTGGCCGGGATACAAAGATCGAACGCTTGTTGACTTTCACACAAATGTTTGGGCTGGTTTTACTGGCCGTATTTGTGGTGGATGGTCTTAGCGTCCAGGATAACTTGGGCGGCGGTGCTAAAGCCTTCGCCCTCGCTTATGCATTTGTCCGCTTTGCGCTGGTTGCCATGTATATAATGGCCCATAAGCAAAATCCGGAGTATCGGCCTTTAACGAAAAGATTGATATTTGGTTTTGGCCTGGGCGCAACACTTTGGGCGGGGTCGATATTTTTTGACCCAAATATTATGTTCATGCTCTGGGTGCTCGGACTTGGCATTGATCTTCTGACACCGCTTTTTGCCAGGGGTTGCCTCAAAAAAATGCCCGTTCACCGCTCGCATTTGCCCGAACGGACGGGGCTTTTATTCATCATTGTGCTGGGGGAATCCTTGCTGGTTTTGGTCGATTCCATCAAAGATGTTAGCTTGGGCGCGGATATGATCTTGCGCCTCTTACTTGCTTTTTCATTGATCGTAATGGTTTGGTGGCGATATTTCGACGACATTGAAACGGCGCTGATGGGTAAATTGCAAGGGGCCGCACAGCTACATATTTATGGCCATTTGCCGATTTATTTGGGTGTTGGCCTGTTGGCGGCATTTTGTTATAAAATCCTCGACGGGCAAATCGGTACGGGAAGCGCAGGCATATTATTGGCGGTCAGCTTAGCCTTGATTTTCCTACCGCTCCGGGCATTACAGTTTCAATATGAGCAGTGCGATAAGAAAGCGGCGGCCATAACCAGTTGCATTATGATTGGCCTTCTGGCCCTTATTGCCTGGCTTGGGTTTATCCTGACCCCTATCGTCCTTACACTTGTTACTTTGCTCTTGTTTATCAGCTTAACCGTCTGGGAAAGACGCGCACAAAATATGGGCTAAGTACCATTCTTCTCTTGAGCCTTTGACAAAAAGCAGATATGTCACGGCCACATTGTGAGAGATAGTGAGGTGCAGATAGTAAGTTGTCTGGGTGGTTTAAGGCGCACGTGTTTTTGAAGACGCATACGCTTATCTTAAACCCCTCTTAAATCTCGTTTGAAGATGGTATGGTGAGGTGGCCGAGTGGTTTAAGGCGCACGTGTTTTTTGTAGACGCGTACGCTTATCTTAAACCCCTCTTAAATCTCGCTTGATGATGGGTATGGTGAGGTGGCCGAGTGGTTTAAGGCGCACGTGTTTTTTGTAGACGCGTACGCTTATCTTAAACCCCTCTTAAATCTCGCTTGATGATGGGTATGGTGAGGTGGCCGAGTGGTTTAAGGCGCACGCTTGGAAAGCGTGT
>CAZCUM010000072.1:0-8892 GCA_964502015.1 uncultured Robiginitomaculum sp.
CGGCGGTGAGAAGGCGATGATGTCGCCTGTGGTGCGGATGAGCAGGCCTTTATCGTAAGCTTTTAGGAAAGCATCTGTTGCTCGTTTGGTCACCTTGTCTGGAATAGATTCTAGTTCCACCGCGCCGATCAGGCCCATATTGCGAATATCTTTGACATGGGGCAGTCCGCGCAGGGCATGCACGGCGTCTTCCCAATATGACCAAAGCTTAGTTCCTTTGTAGAACAGGTCTTCTTCCTCGTAGGTATCAAGCGTGGCAAGGGCGGCGGCGCAGGCCATGGGATTGCCGCCGTAAGTATAGCCGTGAAACAGCTCGATCAGCTCTTCGGGGCCTTGCATAAAGGCATCATAAACATGATCGTGGGTGAATACCGCCCCCATGGGTATAACCCCGTTGGCAATGGCTTTGGCGGTGCAGACGATGTCGGCTTCTATGTCGAAATAGTTAGACGCGAAAGGTTGGCCCATGCGGCCAAACCCCGTGATAACTTCGTCGAGGATAAGCAAGATACCGTGCTTTTTCGTAATGGCTCGCAAGCGCTCCAAATAGCCCTTGGGCGGCATGATCACGCCCGCTGATCCGGCAATAGGTTCGACAATTACGGCAGCGATAGTGGACGGGTCGTGCAGTTCGCACAGGCGTTCCAAATCATCCGCCAGATAAGCCCCGTGTTCGGGCTGGCCTTTGGTGAACAGGTTTTCCTCGATACCGTGTGTGTGGCGCAAATGATCAACGCCCGCGACCAATGTGCCAAACATTTTGCGGTTAGCAGGCATACCGCCCACGGACATGCCGCCAAAGTTTACACCGTGATAGCCCTTCTCGCGGCCAATCAGGCGCGTGCGGTGACCTTCGCCGCGCACGCGGTGATAGGCAATGGCGATTTTCAGTGCCGTCTCGACACTTTCGGAACCGGAGTTGGTGAAAAAGATATGATTGAGATCACCGGGCATAATGGCCTTGAGCCGGTTTGCCAGTTCAAACGCTTTGGGATGGCCCATTTGAAAACCGGGAGAATAGTCCAGCTCTGCCACTTGCTCTTGAATGGCCTTAACAATGCGCGGCTGGTTATGGCCTGCATTACAGCACCAAAGCCCAGAAATACCGTCCATGACCTGGCGACCATCATGGGTCGTATAATACATGCCGTCGGCGGCCACGAACAAGCGCGGGTTTTTCTTAAAAGCACGGTTGGGGGTAAACCCCATCCAATAGGCTTCCATATCATTGGGTAGAGCCGTTTTCATATGATCACTCCTCTTATCACTCAGTAGCTGGCATAACATTTTTAGGGTGGTTTGGCCATGTCACATAAGGCAGGCCGTTGTCCACCGCCTCCATTGTGATGCAATCAGGAACCGGGCAAACATGCTGACAGAGATTGCAGCCAACACACTCGGCGTCGATCACGGTAAATTCCCGGCCTTGCGCCGTAGTTTCTATTGTAATGGCCTGGTGGGAGGTATCCTCGCAAACAATATGACACCGCCCGCATTCGATACATTTGTCATTGTCTATCTTGGCCTTGAGATCGTAATTCATATTCAGGTCATTCCAGTTGACCGTATTTGGCAGGGCTTTGCCGCGAAAGTCCTCGATGGATTTATAGCCTTTGGCATCCATGAAATCCGAAAGGCCTTCATTCAGGTCTTCGATGATTTTAAACCCGTAGAGCATGGCGGCGGTGCAGACTTGCAAAGCATTGGCCCCAAGCGCAATAAATTCAGCCGCGTCTTTCCACGTCGTGATGCCGCCAATGGCAGAAATATCCAAACCCTGGGTTTCAGCGGTGCGGGCAATTTCCGCTACCATGTGCAGGGCGATAGGTTTGACGGCGCTACCGCAATACCCGCCGTGGGAGCCTTTACCGTCAACCGTAGGCGTTGGTGCCATAGCGTCTAGATCAACACTGGTGATGGAATTAACCGTATTGATCAGGGCGACAGCATGGGCGCCACCTTTCAGCGCCGCCTCTGCGGGCAGTAAAATGTCCGTGGTGTTGGGGGTAAGTTTTGTAAACACGGGAATATCCACCACTTCGCGCACCCAGCGCGTGGTATTTTCCACCAGTTCAGGCACTTGACCGATAGCGCTGCCCATGCCGCGTTCACACATGCCGTGGGGGCAGCCGAGGTTAAGCTCGATACCGTGTACGCCGGAATTTGCGATCTTTACGGCCAGGTCTTTCCAAAGCCCTTCTTCCACAGGCGCCATCATAGAACCAATAATAATGCGGTCAGGCCAATTTTTACGCACTTGCTCTATCTCGCGAAGGTTCACCTCCAAAGGGCGGTCAGAAATCAGCTCGATATTATTGATGCCAAGTATACCCCGGCCCAAATCTTTGTGAACACCATATCTCGACGACACATTGACCACGGGCGGGTCTACGCCCAGCGTCTTCCACACTACGCCGCCCCAACCGGCCGCGAAGGCGCGCTCTACATTATACTGCTTGTCCGTTGGCGGGGCAGAGGCAAGCCAAAACGGGTTGATGGTTTCTATGCCTGCGATGGTACATCTAAGATTTGCCATTTATGCCTCCAACATTGCGTGAATTGCGCGGGCAGATTTTTTACCGTCTGCAACCGCTTGCACGGTTAAATCTTCACCGGACTGGGTACAGTCTCCGCCAGCATATACGCCGGGTCGTGAAGTCAGCCCGTCCGCATCAACCACAATCTTTCCGTGCTGTATTTTGAGGCCCGCCAAATCCTTGGATACCAATGTTTGTCCGACAGCCTTATAAACCCTGTCCGCATTCAAATATAGCCTGTCTTGGCTGCCCGTAAGTACGCCGCCTACAAGACGCATATATTCAAATTCTACGGATTTAACGCTGCTGTCGCCCAAAATAGCCAGCGGGCTAATCCAATGTTTTATTACAACACCGTTGGTCGCGGCCAAGTCTTGCTCCCACTGCGTCGCACCCATTTGAGACGGCCCGCGCCGATAAGCCAAAGTCACATTTTCAGCCCCCAGACGCTTAGCCTGCACGGCCGCATCAATAGCCGTATTACCGCCGCCAATAATGACAACATCATCACCAGGGTTAAGTTTGGAAAGGTCGTCCGACTGGCGAATGGTTTCAATGAAATCCAGCGCATTTGATACACCGCCCAAGCCTTCCCCCTCTATACCGAGCGCACGAGGATTGGTGACACCAATACCAATAAATACTGCATCGTGCTTTGCTTGTAGATCTCCCAGAGAAAAATCCCGGCCAAGAGCTTGACCGTTTTCAATGTCTATACCGCCAACATCCAAAATAAACGCTACTTCTTTCGCGGCAAAACCTCCGACCATCTTATAGGCAGCAAGCCCGTATTCGTTGAGCCCGCCCGCTTTGGGCTTGGCTTCGTAAATTGTGACATCATGGCCATAGAGCGCCAGTTCATGGGCGCAGGCAAGGCCCGCAGGGCCCGCACCTATGACGCCGACCGTCTTGCCTGTTGGCGCGGCGCGCACAAAAGGGTGGCTTGTGGCCGTGTCCATAAGATGATCTACGGCGCAGCGTTGCAAGGCCCCGATTTCAATCGGTTGATGCTCGCCTGTATTGAGCACACATTTTTCTTCACACAATATTTCTGTAGGGCAGGCCCTGGCACAAGTACCGCCCATAATGTTGGCGGACAGAATAGTCTTAGCCGAACCAGTGACGTTTCCGGTTGCTATTTGGCGAATAAATTTAGGAATGTCGATCGCTGTAGGACACGCCGTAACACAGGGCGCATCATAACAAAACAGGCAACGGCTTGCCTCTACTTGCACTTGCTGCGCATTTAAAGGCGGATGTAAATCGCTAAAATTGTCGGCAATTTCTCGGGCTGTTAGCGCTCCGCCCGCTTGGCTGTGAACTGGACGTTCTCCCATTTCCCCTCCTGATACATCAAAATGTCATATTGTTGGTTAGTCTATAATTTTATGTTATCAAACTAACGATATGTCTTCAAGCTGTCCGTATTCACATAAAGCCCGGCACAATTAACCTAGGATCAGGCCTTGTTGGGGGTTTGCCCTCCTTTATTGATTGATATTATGCCGCAACTTTACAGTATCATAAGCGCGGACGCCCAATAGCCGTAAAAGCACAGCGTGAGCCGCCCTGAGCTTACCGCCAAAGTAGCTTTCGTCCACCTCGATCTCGCCAGCAAAGACCTCTTGCTCAGCCCGTTCCAACTCAAAAGCTATGATTTCTCTTAATCGGAGGAAATAATAGGCCGCAGACTTGCGATTTGCTCCGCACTATCTGGCAGCACAACGCGTCGTTGTTCCAGCTACAAATTGCTCAATCAAGCGCTGTTGTTTATAATGACTTAATCTGCTCTTCCTCACACTGTCCTCTATAACACATTTTATACGTTATCTGGGACTGAGGTACGGTAATTCCCTCAAATTTATGACAATTTGGGCTTGGATATAGCTTTCTATTAGGAAACTACTTACCTCCAAAGAGCGCCGCATTTTCTTTTTTCTGCTTTTCTTTATCTCGGCGCGTGACACCATTTTTATGGGCTTCGATCAAAGTTTTATCAAGAAAAGCCATGCTCATATCAAAACTCATATGTAGAGCATCTAGGCGAATTTCAGTATTGCCATCTTTATAGATAACGAATTTGTCGCCAACAAATGGGATTTGCGAGCTAACCATTTGATAGTTTTTCTTGGCCATAGAGTTCAAATTATCAAACCCCCAATTTTTAAACCAAGGGGTTCCGTTGCGAAAGACGAAGTATAAACCGAGCACAAAATCACAAATACCAAAACAAATAATTTACGCATAACAAACTCCTAAATTTTCCAAACTGGGATATTTTTAGATAGGGTATAACAAAAGCGCAATTCATTTTTACACAGAATTGCAGATGTCAAAAACAGACCACAGAGAACAATACGCACACTTTGCCGCCACAATTCGCAAGGCGCGTAAGGATGCGGGCTTGACACAAACAATAGTCGCCAAGCGCCTTGGCCACCCGCAATCATTTGTAGCCAAATACGAAGGCTGTGGGCGTCGCCTTGACCCTGTGGAATTTTTACATATTGCAAAAGCATTGGAATCTGATTGGGAAAAGCTACTGAAAGATACGGCGGAAATTATTTAGCGGTTCACATTTCTTGTTGCTTGATTGCCCCGTATTTATTCGGATACATAATTTTCTTAACCCTCCATTGTCGGTGTTAGTCAATAAAAAATACGGTGGACTATAAGAGGTTTATCCTCTCACAGTAATCATGCCGTCCACATTGACGGGGTTGTTTGCGAGGAGGCGCAATGACACTTTAAGCATAATAGACTGAATATAAATCAAGCTTTCAATTGATATTTCCCCAAGCCGCTAGACGTACCGCGACCAATATGAGCTTGTTCACCCAATACCAATAATGGCCAAAGCAGGGTTAAATCCCCTTTTAGCGAGAGTGAAATCCGCCGCCCTGAAACTCTGTATTGTGAGCTTGTTCGCTTTGAATTTCGAACAATTGTGTGCATGTCTTCGCTTTCAACTTCCATTTCAAGCGCCCGCCAACTATCTGATAATGCTTTCCAATCCTGGGTAATGTCAATCTCGTACCAACGTGCCAGTAATGCCAAACGGTTGGCAAGCCGCGACAATACACTGCCAGGATTGTCAGCGGGATCCGTATTTTTACAATCAACCGGAGTTAAAAAATCCAAAACAACACGCCCTGGAACCACGCCTAAATTTTCCGCACTGGAAATCTGTGTATCAAGATCATAGTCCGTTTTGGTCGGGATAAAAATACCAGAGGCAAGTTTAGTCCAATCTATACGTTCCTTTACTGCATTAATCAGGGCGCTACGCATCTCGGATTGCCACTCACTGGCAAAACCAAATATACTGGCGCTCACAATCAAATCCTGTCCTTGTGCCTGCGCAGATAAAACAAAAGGTTTGGGTATGGCCTGGGTATGACGGGTGATTTTTATTTCAGGTTTGGGCCCGAAAAACACATCATTGGCGCACGGGGGTGACCAGGGGCACGGCTTTTGATTTAGCGATTCTTCTGAAGCGCCTGCCATCAATACGCGGCCTATTGCCCCCCTTAGCATAGGTAACAAACCACCTGCGTCCGCCAAACCACCATACCCGGATAGTTTGACACTGATATCAATACATTGCCAGCGCTGTGCAAATTCTGCGAATGCGACCTTTTGCTTGGGCTGCTGCAAGCGTGCCCAGACTTCGTTTTCAACATTGTCTATAATAACCAAAAATCCACCTCCTCGGGCAAAGGGGCACCACCGCTGACACGGCTGTTCTCCAGCCCGGCCTTTGTCAAAACATACATACGCAAATTATCCCCCGCGTCCAACATGGAGTCTACTTCCGCAAACAACCTGTCGGCATTTTTGCGTTTTAATCGCCCCTCAAACACGGACATCTGGACACGGCACAATGCTTCTTCCAGCCGCTTCGCCACCTGCCTGCGCGTGCGGTTATGAGAAATGTCATAGGTGATTACAATAGCCTGATATGATTGCGCCATACCCCCTAATACCCCATCTCTATAGGGCGGTAAGTCTCCCCGTCTTCAACATGCGCGGCCAGCGCAAAAGCCTGCTCTATCATCAATTGCCGCCAGCATAGTTTCTTGCCGGTACGCGGGCTTGTCACCAGGCGGGCAACCCGTTTTTCATAGGCGCGGATCAACGCACTTCCGGCTTTTGAATTCATCCGTACACCGCTGGCAACGGGGGTAAAGTCCGCCCTTGTTACAATCCGTTTATTGGCGCAATAAACCCCAAGTCCGCCGATTAGATGCGCTCTGAATTCTTCCATAAGGTCAAAACAACAAGCATCGCGGTTATCATCGCTGGTGTGCAAAACCCCAAACCCCGGATGTAGCCCCGAGCGCCCCACTACCACAGAAATATCGCGCAACAACAGCCAGCTTAAAAAATTAAACATGGTGTTGGCCCCGTCGCGCGTATGCTTGCGCCGGGTTCTTTTGGTAAATTGCATGTCCTTGGGCATCAGCGCCGATAGTGCGGGCCACCAGACGGCACCCGCAGCCCCCTCATAACCCATGATTTGCGACACGGAATTGGCATGTCGCAACACTGTGCGTTCGCCGCGCCCCAGGGTTCTGTTAAACACTAAAAGTGCGTCCAGCACGGGTTTTGAGCGTTCACGTTCGCGCAACAAACGCCGCAAAACGGCTCTTTGTGTGCGAATACGCCCCTCAACCAACACGGATGCCAGATCAATGCGCTTGCTCTCATCGAGAACACAGGCGGCTTGTGCCATATGACGCTTCGCCCTGGGGGCCAGTGTCCCCCCGGTCCAGCCCAAAGTCTCCCCGTGGCCATTGACATAGGCAATGCGCGTATCCGTCGCCAGCGCCAAATCCCGCGCCGCCAATGTCAGGGTCGCTTTCGGGCCAATTTCAATGCGCTCGACCCGCGTATTATGAATAGCAATCAATTCTTTCCAGCGCCCGACATCATCGACCTCAACGCCCTCCACTTGCGCGCCAACAAATTCCTCGACCGTAAAAGCTTTATTGCGGTAGTTCAGCCGCCGCCCGTTTTCGTAAATATACAAGACCCGAAACCCCGGAGAGTATCCCGCCCGCCTTTGGCGTTCCTGGGCGTGTTGCTCCAACTTTTTGTCTTTTTCCTTTGTATCGTCTGTGCGGGCAATTTGCCGCATCCATTTTTGTGTATCGGCAATATCGCGAGCATCCGCCGAAGTTTTTGTCACCAGCGAGCGCACGAACAAATGCCCCAAAAACCGAAGCCCCCGGTCAAAATCCAATATGCGGGTTTTATCGATATTCAAGGCTAACCCTTGCTGCGCCAGGAAATTATCCGTGCGCGCCAATACGGCTTCAGCGACTTTGCGGGTTTTGGTCATGATGACAAAATCATCGGCAAACCGGACAAAGCGCACATTGGTTCCGTAAAAATTCTCGTCCAACCTGTCCAGAAACAAATTGGCGAGCAAGGGCGACAGCGGCGAGCCTTGCGGCAGGCCCACACCCCTCGGTGCCGCGTGGGTGAGCCACAGTGACACCAAAGAGGTCAGCGGCCCGTCGCTAACCGATTGCCCAAAACGTGCCATCAGTTCGTCATGATCAACCGAGCCAAAAAAATTGTTGATGTCCGCATCCAAAATCCACTCATATCCCGCCCTTTGCGCCGCCGACACCCGCGCCACCGCCTGTTCCACCCCGCGCCCGGGGCGGTAGGCAAAACTGTCCGACTCAAACTCTTCCTCAAAGCGCGGCGACAGCACCTGCGCCACAGAGGATTGAATAACCCGGTCCGCCACACACGGAATTTCCAGCCTGCGCAAGCCGGCCCCGTTCTTTTTGGGAATATCTACCGCCCGAAGCGGACCGGGCCGATATTCACCGCTTAGCAGGGAGCGCCGCAGGCGTCGGATCCAACCATAAGCGTCTTTGTAAAACACCTCCACCCCCAGACCATCACCGCCCGCAGCCCCCCTGTTGCGCCAAACCTTGCGCCAGCCCGCACTCAGGCCGGAGACGGAAACCGCCTGATGAAACAATTCCTCATCATCCAGCAATATGCGCCGGGGGCCGTGACTAGCAGGTTTATTGCTTTTCGCCCTGCCACGACTGGCTTTATTAGGGGCTTGTTTTTGTTGTGTTTTTACCATATTTATGTATTTAACATTTGGAAACTATCTATCTACCTGATATATATAATATATTATTGCCTTTTAGGCAAGCCGTTTGCTATTTGTTCTGTTTCATCATGCCATTATTTTTTAACATTTGGAAAATATCCCAAATCCCTCAATTGACTCAATCACATACAGAGGGTATGTAAGACCCCCCTCCCTAAATCATCAGGGATAGAAACGTATGTTCTCCTAGAGTGGCGTGCCTGTTGGTAAGAC
>CAZCUM010000073.1:0-8778 GCA_964502015.1 uncultured Robiginitomaculum sp.
AATGGTGCCCTGGAGAAGACTCGAACTTCCACTTCCATAAGGAAACTAGCACCTGAAGCTAGCGCGTCTACCAATTCCGCCACCAGGGCACACTTTACCAGTGAATGTAGCGAACCGTCATGTATACCAAGCCTGTGCATGGGTCAATCATCTTGATAGTGCGTAGCTGTACACCTAGAGCGTTCCCTCTTAATATAGACCCACTTTGATGGGATGAGGTTTGTTCCCCGGCTAGGCGCATCTTGAGTAGCGATGCTTTAGCATCGGTCGAAAGAGGCAACGACGTCCGGGGGGCAAACCTCGCCCAAGCGGGTATAAGTATATGATTGATTTGATAATTTTCTAACGAAAATTGCACCCCACCCGCGAGCGGGGCGCTCCCATTTGCACTTGGGCTGCGTTGTGTGCCATTTGTGATGCAAGCATCACGGCAGTGCCCACGCCGACCCCAAGTGCAAATGGGAGCGCTCAAAGTGGGTCTATATTAAGAGGGAGCGCTCTAGCCTCCCGCTTGGAAAAACTGTCGCAGTTATAACTGGGTCGTGGACAGGACGGAAATAAGCGCGTACATCATGCAGGAATAAAATGGAGCATTACATGTCAAAAGGACTGGTTTGTGTTTTTGGGGCTGACGGGTTTTTGGGTCGCTATGTGGTACGGCGACTGGCCAAGGATGGCTGGCGTATTCGGGCCTGTGTTCGCCGTCCCCATATTGCTGGGGATTTAAAGGTCATGGGTGCGGTTGGGCAAGTGCAAGTGTTGCAAGCCAATATTCGCTATAAACAATCCGTGCAAAACGCCGTGCAAGGCTGTGATGCCGTGGTCAATTTGGCCGGGCTTGTTTTTGAGCAAGGTCGGCAAAACTTTGACGCTGTACATGCGCTCGGCGCAGAAAATATTGCGACCGCTGCCAAACATGCCACTCTTACAAATTTCGTACACATATCCGCACTTGGAGCTGACAAAGCCGCCGCCAGTAAATATGCCCGCTCCAAAGCGAACGGGGAGCAAATCGTGCAAGCTGCCATTACCAGCGCCGATATTTTGCGCCCGTCAATTTTGTTTGGAGAGGGCGACGGGTTTTTCACCCGCTTTGCCGGTTTGGCTGGTCTGACGCCTGTTTTACCATTGTTCGGGGCTGGCAAAACCCGTTTCCAACCACTTTATGTGGACGACTTGGCCCAGGCTATTTGCCGGATAATCAGCCAAGGTAGCGCAGGCAAGACATGGGAATTGGGCGGCCCTCAAATCTTTACCTTTAAAGAATTACTACAATTCACCTTGTCATGTATCGACAAGAAACGCCTGCTCGTGCCCCTGCCCTGGAGCATCAGTAGCTTGCTGGGGGTGTTCGGGGATATTTCAGGATATATTCCGTTGGTGAAGCCGTTTTTAACCCGCGATCAAGTGAAAATGCTCAAGACGGACAATGTGGTCAGCGGCGATTTACCTGGCCTGGCGGATTTGGGCATACAGGCAGAAACCATAAATGCTATCGTGCCAGACAGCTTGGCACATTTTAGAAAATACGGGCAATTCCACCAACAATCTACCAATTAGTTGGTTTATATACACCCCATAAAAAACCCCGGTCAGTGACCGGGGTTTTTTATTAATATAGCACTGTCGCCTATGCCTTGGCAGGCTCGTTTTGTGCCCTCGCCAAAGTCATATTGACCAGACGCTGCCAATTACCCAATGAAAGCATGTGGGCATATGCTACGGACAAAAAGCCATTGTCCATAAATTCTTTGGTGGTTTTTTCGTCCAGGCCCCGGAGTTTTTCGTCTGTAATCGCAAAATAATCCGCAATTTTTTGTTTCTCTGCCGGTGTGCCGTCGGCGTTTTGGCCTTGGAAGTTCATTTCTTTTTGCTCAAACAAATCCAGCTCTTTGAAGCGTTCAATCATTTGCTCCGTTGCGCGGCGATCTTGCTCAAATTGTTTCAAAAACTCAAAGGCTTCATTGGTGAACTGGCTTGGCTCATCACCGTCAAAAAATGTTTGTGTCGGATCCTTTTGGGTCACGCACTCGGCTTTTTCGTCAACGCAAACCACAAATCGGTCATTTTCCTGATCCCCGGCCAAAACGAACGGGTAACGCCGGGCAAAAGCCGGCATATAATAATGGTTGTCAAACTGACCGTCTGCGACGAACAGGTTGTCATTGGCCCGAATACCCATAACGGCCAAAGGCGTTCTCTCGTCACCGGCAAATATGATCGGGAAGCTGGCACAGGCTGAGCCAAATTCCGGAGCAGTAATGGGCATGAAATGGGATTTTTCCATAAATTCAAATGGTTTTTCAACCGGTTTGACGCCAAAGTTCGCATGTTTGTCCTTGGTCAGGGGTTGCGGGTCTTGATACATCATCACATTCCCGGTTACATTTGGTTGGTTTTGTTGTTCATTAGCCATGTCTGTTCCTGTCTATTCCTCAAATTTCCGCGTTTTTGCGAATTGTAAATCTAAAATCCGGGCGTCCTTAACCCATGTTTGTGTTCGCTTCAATGGGAAAACATACCGATTGATAGCTGTAATGCACATCTTAGGCCAAATTCGCAGGTGCAAATACAATTGTTTATGTTATTATAGCACAAACAAGAGGCGAAGAGGGAGCGACAGCGACCGACCGGGAAATATCAAGAGGCGAAGAGGGAGCGATAGCGACCGACCGGGAAATATCAAGAGGAATTTATGACGAGCTGTAAACACGAACACGAACACAAAACCCCGGCGCAATTGCTGGAGGCCGCCAGGGCAATTTGTGAAGAAAAGGGGCGTCGGTTCACAAAACTGCGTGAGCATGTGTTTACATTGATCGCCAAAAGCACGACCCCGGTGAAAGCTTATGACCTGCTGGACCAACTCAGGCCGGAATTTGGCTCGCCTAAACCACCAACCGTTTACCGGGCTTTGGAGTTTCTCGCCGGGCTAGGCCTGGTGCACAGGGTTGAAGCCCTTAACGCCTATATTGCCTGTGACCATTCTCAAGGTGGGCATGTCGCGGAATTTTTCATTTGTGAAAAATGTGAAACCCTGGAAGAACGCTCCGCAAATGATCATATTGATTGTGTGCCGGGCGGGTTTGCAATTCGCCGCTCCGTAATTGAGCATTACGGCACCTGCAAAAATTGCGCCGCGTAGTTTTTTCATGAGCGGTTTGATCGAAACTTGGCGCGGCGAAGCCTTGGCTTGGGAAGCGGACGAGCTTGGCCATATGAATATGCGCTATTATTTTGACCGCGCCCTTGAAGCCCGCGCCCGCTTTGCTCACCATCTGGGTTTGCACAACATATACAAAACCGCATCCCTCAGCACATTGGTACCAACCAATCAGCACATTAAGTACATAAAAGAACTACGGCCCGGACACGGTATGGCGGTGTCTAGCGGTGTGGTGAATTTGGGCGAGACGGACATTACCCTTGTCCATGTCATCACTGGCGTTAATGATGCCGTGTCTGCGACGATTACTGAAACCTTGTCCCATATTGCTGTGCGCACGGGGATAGAATTTCCCTGGTCTCTACGCACTAAAGAGCGAGCCAAACGGCTTATGATGTCGGTGCCGGATATAGCAAAGCCGCGCAATATTGATCCCTACGAAATATCTGACGAAGATTCTTATTTGGCGACACTGCAAGCGGCAGATGCGCTCGGCTTGCAAGCCATTGGGCGCGGCGTCTTTAGGCCAACGGAATGCGATGTATTTGGCCGTGTGCTGCCAACAGCTATTGTCGGGCGCATTTCAAACTCTGTACAACACCTTAAAACCGCATGGCCGGATCTGGATTTTGCATCGGATGACGGTATGAGCGGGGTTTTACTCGAAGCTTGCGCACGGCATAAACGCCGCCCGAAAGCAGGTGATTTATATGAAATCCGCTCAGGTTTGCGCAGCGTATCCACCCATGTACGCGAGCTATGTCATTGGGTTTTAGACCCGGTAAGCGGAAAATGCTGGAGCAGTTTTATCGGAGTTGGCTGTCGGTTTAATCTAAAAACCCGCAGATTGGTCACGATTGATGAGGCAACATTGGCACTGATAAATAGAGGTGTCGTAAACGGACTAAAGCCCTGATTACTTGGCAAGGATGCTCCGCAAAGCCGTTATGCTAATTTCAGGTTTCGTGACCGGGAAAAAATGATCCCATTCAGGGTGATAATCTATCTGTAATTTGGCATTTTTGCGCCGGGCGCGCCCCATCCATGCTTGTGATTGTTTGACAAAATCCGTAATCATTATGTGCGAACCATCCGGCAAATTTCTGATACGGCCTTTCATGTTTTGTCCTTGATGGACATAGGAATATTGCTCCCATTTGGGGTGGCATGCCAAGCGAACACCGTCTGCATACTCCACAAAACCGTCATGAATATAGTCTTTTAAAACCTCGCCAGGAAAATGCTTGAACGGCCCACGCCCATGATAGCGTTTAAATGCATCTTCCCGTGAGCTGAATTTCTCGCGCCGCCGCCCTGCATTTTTGGCAAAGGGGTAATTCTTCAGCAATAATCCTCGCATAGTTTCGCTCATCATCATTAACCGAACATGCCCAGGCAAAACTATGGGATCAAAAGCCAATACCCGAACAGTTTTTTTGGGCACCATATTTGCGGCGATGATGGCTGCATTGGCACCCAGAGAATGCCCCGCAAGTATGACCGGGCCATCAATATGGGCTTGTAAATAAGCCGCTAGATTCTTAGCATAATGAGTATGACTGGTCAGATGTAAATCATTGGTCGGCAGTTGCGTACGTCCATGCCCACGCAAGTCCAACGCCAAAACATGCACGCCGAGCGGCTCCAAAATACGGCGGTAAGTCAGCCCGTTAAAGCCGTTGGCATGCAAGAAAACCATTTTCACAGGCGCGTCTATAGGCCCAAAATGCACGCCCGACATGGTGCCGTCGGGCATGGGTGCCACACTTCGGTGAATGTCAAATTTGTGATCAATTACAATATTCATATGCAAATTTATGCATAATTCACTGCAGTGTGTAAAGCCGCAAATTGGTCAAAAGATACATAAGAGGGCGCATAAGTGCCATGCAACATTAAACCGTACCTATTGTGCCTACAGCCTCTTTATCCGCCCATTTCATCACCAATATGGATATGGGAGCCAAAAGCGCAAAGCCGCCAATAAGCGGCAGGACGGTGCCCGTGTACATTTGCCCTATAAGCGTGCCTACGGATAGGGAGACCACGCCGGAAACAAACCCGACAACGGACGATCCGAACCCGGCGATGTGGCCAACCGGCTCCATGGCCACGGCGTTGACATTGCCAAATAATATGCCGAGGAGAAAAAATGAAAATCCGGCCCAGACCATGAAAACGGGCAGTGGCAAGACCCCGCCGCTGGCCACAGCGACAACAAAAAAACCCCCTGACCACACCGCCTTGGAAAAAAGCGCCCATTTACATAATTTGCGCATGCCAAGCTTCATAACCAGCCTGGCGTTTACGAAAGCCGCCATTCCGATGCATATCGCCAAGGCGCCAAAATAATAGGGGAAGTTCTTTTTGATCCCGAATATATCTGCAAACAATTGCGGCGAGGTCATCAAATAAGCTACGAAAGTGCCAAAAACAATACCCGCCGCCAAAGCATAACCGCTGGTGACACGAAAACTAAGCGCCTCGCCAAAGCCGCTTATGACATGCCTAAGGGATAGTTTCCTGCGAAACTCCGGGTGTAGTGTTTCGCTTTGGCGCAAGCCGTACCAAAGCCCGACAAATACCGCCATAGCCAGCAGAACGAAATATATGGCCTGCCAGTTCCAAATGTCAGCAATAAATTGGCCCAAGAGAGGCGCTAGGGCCGGAACAATAATGAAAAACGACATAATGAACGACGAGACCTTCGCCATTTCGCGGCCCGAGTAGATATCGCGCACCACAGCCATAGAGACAATGCGCGGGCCAGCCACGCCTATGCCCTGCAAAAACCTGCCAAGCAGCATGGTGTCAAAATCTTTGGCAAACATGGCTATCAAACAGCCTATGGTAAACAGGCAAAGCCCCGCATAAATTGCGGGCTTGCGCCCCACCGCATCCGATAAGGGCCCGTAAGCAAGCTGCCCAATGGCCAATCCAAGAAACACGGCCCCGATGATCAATTGCGGTTTGTTGGGATCACTTACCCCCAAATCAGCACCAATCACATCAATCACCGGCAACATGGCATCAATAGACAAAGCCGCAAGCGAAATCATATAGGCCATCATAGCCGCAAATTCGGGCAAAGAGAGTTTTGGCTTTTGTCTGGTTGGCTGTTGTAACATTACGCCTGATTAACGCCTTGTCAGAAACTGGCAAGTGTTTTCAAAGATATTAAAGTGTTTTCAAAGCTTGTTCTACAAAACCCTGCCGCCCGGTAGCTTGGCATCCGGGGGACGGTGGTATAATGGTTCTGCTGGATGTGTGCCCGGTGTTGCTTCCAGGCCGAGCCATGCCAATTGAGCCGGGCAAATATAGGGGCTTGCATTTTCTGCGCCGAACAATGCTGCGCCGCTCCCCGTTATAATATCGCTTTCTAGATCGCCTAACTCTTGCAGGGCAAGTGTTTTGTGGCTTTGAACCGGCTCTCCGTTTTTATAAATTTGCGCACAGACCTGGCCGCGCTTTACGTCGGCGACAGACAAGACGGTTTTGCTCCGCTCAGGGTCGACATGTGCGGCCCAGACCTGTAAGGCTGACAGTCCTACAAGCGGAATATTGTGGGGCAGAGCCAGACCTTTGGCAAATGCCAGACCAATGCGCGGCCCGGTAAAACTGCCCGGCCCGGTGCAAACGGATATTTTATCCAGATCCAAAGACTGCACACCGGCGGTGCGCAAAACATCCTGCACCATGCCCGCCAAAATTTCCGCGTGTCCACGACTTAGCTTTTTGCGGCGCAAACCCAATATTCGCGCCTCATCTACTAACGCCGCACTGCACCACGGCCCGGTCGTATCAATCCCCAGGCACAACAATTAGAAAGCTTCTTCGACGCTGGTGACTTCGGGCACATAATGTTTGAGCAGGTTTTCAATGCCGGATTTAAGGGTCATGGACGACGAGGGACAGCCCGCGCACGCCCCGCGCATTTGCAAAAACACTGCGCCCGTGTCTATGTCAAAACGCTTAAACACAATATCGCCGCCGTCCTGAGCTACGGCAGGGCGCACCCGTGTGTCGATCAGTTCTTTGATCTGCTCGACGATCTCAAGAACCTCACCCTCATAAACCTCTTCTTCTTCCGCTACACCATCTTCAGAAATAACCGTGCCACCCCCCACATAAAAATCCATAATGACACCCAAGATAGCAGGCTTGAGATGTGGCCAATCCGCATTGGCGCTGCGGGTCACAGAAATAAAATCTTGACCAAAAAACACACTTTCCACATTGGGGACGCTAAACAATTGTCCGGCCAATGGGGCGTGGTGGGCCATATCACCCTTACTGACCTCTAATGGCGGCAGACCTTCGACCATAACATCGCGGCCCGGTAAAAACTTCAATGTTGCCGGATTGGGTGTATCTTGGGTTTGTATAAACATTCTGCTCTCCGATTGCTTTGCTAATATCTGAATATATATTTGGCAACAGCCCACTTTAGTTACAAGGGGCAAAAATACAAGCATGTGATTTTTATTGCCTGTTTACCATGCTTGCTAAGTCCGTTTTTACGGCAGTGGGTTAACACGGGGTATGGGACGCTTTTCAAACATCATCATACCAGCGCACGGATCCACCAAGCACAACGCCGAACTAACGCCGCCAGAACCGCCTGCACCTGTTGTTGCAGTTGAACCTGTACGCCGCACCGCAAGGCCAATTTTACAAAAACATAGACAAAAACCTAGAGAAACATTGAGGAAAGAATTGAGCCCAGACGCCTTGCAAACCAGACAACGCCTGCACGCTATGTTAATTGATGATTTGGATTTATCGATTTTAGACAAGCTGGACAAAAGTGAAATGCACGACCAGATCGAAGCCCGCGTCGGGCAAATCGTCAAATCGGAAAACATGAAGCTGAACCGGGGTGAAATCCACGAGCTGTCTGGCTCGATTATCGACGAAATGACCGGACTGGGGCCGTTGGAAGTTTTGTTGGCAGATGACAGTATCAGCGATATTCTCATCAACACCCATGAACAGGTTTATATTGAGCGCGGTGGAGAATTGGTACCAACCGATGTGCGTTTCGCAGACGAAGCGCATTTACTGCGGATCATCAATAAAATCGTCGCCGCCGTAGGCCGGAGAGTTGATGAAAGCCAACCGATGATGGACGCCAGACTGGCAGATGGCAGCCGGGTTAATGTCGCCATATCACCTATTGCGGTTGATGGGCCTTTAATGTCCATTCGCAAGTTTTCCAAAAACCCGTTTACCCTGGATAAGCTGGTCGAATTTGGCGCGGCCCCGGAAGCCGTGGCCGAGTTTTTATGGGCGGCCTGTAAAGCCAAAGTGACCATCTTGATTTCTGGCGGTACGGGTTCGGGAAAAACCACCCTGCTTAACGCCATGTCCCAAGCCATTTCCCATAAAGAACGCCTGATTACTATTGAAGACGCCGCCGAGCTGCAACTCCAACAACCCCATGTGGCGCGCATGGAAACTCGCCCGCCCAACCTGGAAGGCGACGGCGAAATCCGCCAGCGCGAGCTTGTCAAAAACGCTCTTAGAATGCGTCCTGACCGGGTAATATTAGGCGAGGTGCGCGGCGAGGAAGCTTTTGATATGCTCCAAGCCATGAATACGGGCCATGAAGG
>CAZCUM010000074.1:0-7777 GCA_964502015.1 uncultured Robiginitomaculum sp.
AGTCTTTCACGCGACCACCACGAATAAGCACAACACTATGCTCTTGCAGATTATGACCCTCGCCAGGAATATAACTCACAACCTCAAACCCATTGGTCAAACGTACTTTGGCTACTTTACGCAGGGCCGAGTTCGGCTTTTTCGGTGTCGTAGTGTAAACACGTGTACATACGCCGCGCTTTTGCGGACATGCTTCCATGGCTGGAACCTTGTTCCGCTTTGGCTTTGGCTTGCGGGGCTTGCGAATAAGCTGCGATACTGTTGGCATAAAGGCCTCTTTACTAAACTATTGGCTCACATCATATGAACCCTGCACAAAACGCACGAAACATCCGCCTCATCACCCATACCCCTGAAAGAGGAAATAGACTTCCAAACAAGACGTTTCACGCAAAACTACCCCTACTCCCGACAACTTCGTCAAGACAAGGGCACATATACAAATTTTTTGCCAAGAAAAGGGTCTCAAGTCTCACGAACCTGACAGTCAATTCCTCAAGCGAGCGGGAACATAACAGGAGATTTAGCCACGTCAACAAGAGTCTGCGTGTTTTTCAACGTTTTTTACAGAAACGTTTTTTACAGAGATGCTGGCTACGCACTCAGGTGTGAAACAAGGGTTGGAAACAGGGTTCTAAATGAGGGATATTGGAGATGAGCTTGCAAATTATACAGAAAACTGTTCGCGCAGAATTTTTTCGTCTAGCTCATGGCCTTTATCAAACAGCAAATTAAACGTTATATTGTCGGCCTGCCTGACCTCTACGCTCGTGACATCGCGAAATTCGCTGCTGTCAGCAACCGCGCTAACCGGACGCTTGCCCGGGTCGAGGATTTCAAATTTAACTCTGGCGGTGTTCTTAAGCAATGCCCCGCGCCACCGCCGGGGCCTGAAGGCGCTAATGGGCGTGAGAGCCAAAACGTCCGAGCCCAGCGGTATGACGGGGCCGTGGGCGGACAGGTTGTAGGCGGTTGAGCCCGCCGGGGTTGCTATAAGTATCCCGTCCGCCATCAAATGCTCCATGCGCACTTCCCCGTCAATGGATATACGGATATGAGCGGCTTGTCGGGTCTGGCGCAACAAGGAAATTTCGTTAATTGCCAAGGCTTTAAACTCACCGCCTCGGGCAATGGCTTTCATTTTCAATGGGTGTATTTTAGCCGCCCTGGCTTTGCTCATACGCTCAACAAGACCTTCTGTGCTGAAATGGTTCAACAAAAACCCTATAGTGCCCTGGTTCATACCGTAAACCGGAAGCCCTCTGCGCAATAATGTCATATATTTACGCAAAGTTTCCAACATGAAGCCGTCGCCGCCCAGCACAACAATGACATCTGCATGGGCGGGGTCACAATTTCCGTAAATTTTTGCAAGCTGGGACAAAGCCCGCTTTGCCGCAGGTTTCGCCGTGCTGATGAAAGCTATGTTTTCATATTTGGGTGCCTTGGTGGCCATAAGAGCCCTTCTAACTGCTTTACTACACTTTTACCACACTTTTACCACACTGGGCACATTACAATTGACCTTTGCGTAAATCAAAGGTTTAATGAAATTGTGGGAGAAAGTAATGCGGCTATAGGGTGTCGTGATGAGGGGGTGTTGCGGCCAAGGGGTATAAAAGCGAAGCATTTTTCACTCTGGCTTTACGGATTGGCGGGCATTTTGGGCGCGGCGGTTCACGGATTGGCCAGTGCTGGCGCTTGGCCAACAAAACCGGGCGAAGGGCAAATTATCTCCACATCTTTGTTCGACAATGCCAGTCAGGCCTATGACGACAACGGCAATATTAGCCAAACCGGTAACAGCCAGGACATTAGTTTCTCCAAATCTGAAATGTCGGTTTATCTGGAGCATGGCCTCACCGCCAAAACCACTTTGGTCGCACAGTCCAGCTTTCAGGACATTCAATTTCGCGCCGGGATAGATGATGTTGATTTTACCGGCATCGGCGAAAGTTATATTGGGGTACGCCATTTATTTTGGCACGATACCAAAACCGTTATCTCAGCTCAGGGCGGGCTAATATTCGCCGGAGCCGGTGAAGCCATATCCGATGCAGATTTGGGGTTTGGTGCCACACATTTTGAGGCGAGGGTTTTGCTTGGGCGTAGTCTCGAATTGGCAAAAAGAGACGGTTTTGTTGATCTTCAGGCGGCACGGCGATTTAGACCTGGAAACGTTCCGGACGAATGGCGGGTTGATGCCACAGCGGGGTGGCGACCGATTAATAATATCCAGTTTCTGGCCCAAGGGTTCTACACGGCTAGCGAAGCGGAATTTGAAATCGCACGGCGCAATACCCGCCTGAAATTACAAGCATCTCTGGTTTACGATCGTAGCGCCAGAACCTCTTACCAGATAGGCCTGTACCAGACCGTTGCGGGCAAAAATATTATCAAAGAGAAAGCGTTTTTTATCGCCATATGGTCGCGTTATTAAATCATGTACACATGTCTGGTCATTTACCTGTATTTATGCTAAGACCCCTTTGCAAAGGAACGCTTCATGACTGCTTTGGGTTCTATCAAGGCTATACGAAAACTGGTCGGCACACTATCCTGCGTTCTAGTCATTATATTTTCCACATTTTCTTTTGCAAATACTAAACCCAACAACAATGGTCGAGGCCATAGCCAATGGGCTCCATTTGAACGTACACAGAACGGCCAATATACCATAGAAGTAACTATCAATGGGGACGGCCCGTTCAGGTTTATGGTTGACACTGCGGCCTCGCGTACCAGTATTTTCAATAAGACCCGTTCGCGCTTGAAGCTTATAAAAGGCGGTGAAAAAAAATTCATCAACGGCATCACGGCTTCAAGTTTTCGCCCCACCGCATCTGTGGACACACTGGAGTTTGCAGGCCATGTTTTTCGTAACCATACAATTATTATTCTCAAAGACTGGAAAAATAACGATGGGGTGAAAATCGACGGTATATTGGGTATGGACGTATTCAGTGAAATGGTCTTCGCATTCAAGCATAAGACATTCCGTGTTAAGATCAGCCGCCTACCTAAATTTACCAAGTCCAAATATAGAGGCTGGACGAAAATCAAATTGAGAGACAACCCCTACCCTGTTGAAAAATTTGGACTTCTGTTCACATATACAAAACTTGGAGGTTTACGCATTCCAACGCTGTTGGACAGCGGGTCAAATTTTTCCGCCATTAACTGGTTGAGCGTCAAAGGAACCAGTATTTCCAAAGAACGCCGCCGGTTGCGCGAAGAGTGGGTTATTCAAGGCTCCATTGGCACGTTCAAACCTCGTATTAGAGTTAAGCTTGAACAAACTTATATCGGCGGAGTTCGGCTTTATAACCATGAATTCCTGGTTATGAATTTTGACAATTTCCCGGTTAACAATTACGGCAAATACCCCTTGGTGATTGCCGGTATTGATCTGTTTGAAGGGCGGGATTTCGTTCTGGATTTCCCAAATAAACATCTTTATTTAGCAAAAAAATCCCGCAACATTGCCGTCACCCCTAACGCATCACGCATAAATAAAAGCCGGTAGGTTTTGCCTATTTTTCGTATTTTTCCACGAAATGATCGATTTTACCAAAGATGGAATCTCCGGCTTTGTCGAGCATATCAATGGAGACACGATCCCCGAATTTCATAAAACTTGTGGACGGTTTACCGTCTTTGATGGTTTCGATCATGCGGATTTCCGCTATACAGGAATAACCAAGTCCGCCGTCTTCGATTTTTTTACCGGCACCGCCGTCCTTGTCGCGGTTGGACACGGTGCCAGAGCCTACAATCGTCCCTGCACATAATTTGCGGGTCTTGGCCGCGTGGGCGACAAGTTCGGCGAAATTAAACGTCATATCAACGCCGGCATTGGTTTTGCCGAACGGCTTTTCATTGTAATCAACCAGCAAAGGCAAATGCAATTTGGTGCCGCGCCACGCCTTGCCAAGCTCGTCAGGTGTGACGGCAACAGGTGAAAACGCGCTGGACGCTTTGCCGTGGACAAAACCGAAACCCTTAGCCAATTCACCCGGAATCAACCCGCGCAATGACACATCATCCACCAGTGTAATCAGCTTGATATGGTCTTTGGCTTTGGCTTTGGAAACCGCCATAGGCACATCATCGGTGATGACCACAACCTCGGCTTCAAAATCAATACCGTGGTCTTCGGACACCGCGACGATCGGATCCATTGGCCCGATAAATGTATCGGAGCCACCTTGATACATAAGCGGGTCGGAATAAAAGCTTTTGGGCACTTCGGCGCCGCGTGCCTTACGCACCAGTTCAACATGATTGATATAGGCGGAACCGTCGAGCCATTGATAAGCACGGGGCAAGGGCGAGGCGCAAACCTCTGGCACGAAGGTGAAAAAATCACCCTCACCTTTGTTGAGAAGCTCATAACGGGCTTGCAAAAGCGGCGCCGCCACCTCCCAATTATCGAGCGCATATTGCATGGTCGGGGCGATTTCTCCCGCATCCACGGCGGTTTTAAGATCGCGGCTAACGATAACCAAATGGCCATCACGACCATGCTTAATAGATGCGAGTTTCATGTCTTATTCCTTGTTCGGTTTTCTGTTCCCATGCAAGCTGGGGCCATTATTGTCAAGTATTGCTGTTATTTGTCTTTGGGGCTGCCCCTCGTTAAACACCATGTTTAATCGTCTTTAACCTCATGCAGCCATGCAGCATGACGCGGGGCTTTTTTGGTGCGCGACCATTCGTCCAGCATGTCCGGGGCTACGGATTTAAGTTCTGACAATTGCTTGGGCGTGCCAATATCGGCGGCCAGCTCCAGCCTGTGTCCGTTCGGATCAAAGAAATATATGGATTTGAATATACCGTGATTGGTCGGCCCCAACACATCAACCCCGTGGGCTTCAAGATGTTCTTTAGCGGCCATCAGGGCGTCCATACTGTCCAGGCGAAAGGCAATATGTTGCACCCAGCGCGGCGTATTACGGTCACGGCCCATTTTCGGGCTGTTGGGGATTTCGAAAAATGCCAGAACATTATTGCCGCCAATATCAAGAAAGATATGCATGTATGGGTCAGGCTCACCAGTGGACGGGACTTCGTTCTCGGCAATGGCCAGCTTGAACCCCATGCCCAGCATTTCGGTGTAAAACTCCACAGTCTCTTTCGCATCCTTGCAGCGGTAAGCCACATGGTGAAATCCGTTTATACTTGGTGCGTTGGTCATGGTAACTCCTGTGTTCTCGATCATTACGGGGCAATATAGGACAATATAGTTGCCATTGCAACTATATTGTCCCTATCAGGTGCTGTTTGGCCACATCAATTGTTGGCGTTTCCTATTTACGCCTATACACTGCCCAAAAACCAAAAAGATATTTATGACCGCGCCCGTTTTTGATCTGACTTACGCTAACTTACCACAGTTATTATACACACCCTATTCGCCGGAACCGGCCCCCGAACCCAAAATGATGTTGCAAAACCATGCCTTGGCAAAAAAACTGGGGATAGACACAACATGGTTAAGCGGCAATGCGGCTCTAAAGTTTTTCTCAGGGCAATCACCACCGGAACACATGCCTCTTGCCATGGCCTATGCCGGGCATCAGTTCGGCGGGTTTTCACCGCGCCTGGGCGACGGGCGGGCCGTGCTTATTGGCGAGCTTGTGGACAAGCAAAATGTCCGCCATGACATACATTTAAAAGGCAGTGGTCGTACCGCCTATTCACGCGGCGGCGACGGCAAAGCCGCTTTGCGCGCCGTGCTCAAGGAATATATATTCTCTGAAAGTCTGGCGGCGCTCGGCATCCCGACCACCCGCTCCTTAGCTGCCTTAACTACGGGCGAGACTGTGATGCGGAATAAACCTCATCCAGGCGCAATTCTTGTACGTACCGCAACAAGCCACATCCGCGTCGGCACTTTCCAGTACGCCCGGCTTTGCCAAGACGAAACAGTGCTGAAAGCACTGGCAGATTATAGCATAGAGCGACTTTTCCCTGAGATAGACACCCCAACTCCATATGCAGAATTGCTGTCCAAAGTCATGGAAAAACAAGCAAGTTTGATTGCGCAGTGGATGAGTTTCGGGTTTATTCACGGGGTCATGAACACGGATAATATGGCCATTTCCGGTGAAACCATAGACTTCGGCCCCTGCGCATTCATGGAAAATTTTTCTCCGGAGCGTGTGTTCAGTTCTATCGACAGGCGCGGCAGATATGCATGGAACAAACAGCCGGAAATGGCCTATTGGAATTTGACCAGGTTCGCCGAAAGCCTGTTGCCGCTCCTGCACGGCGATGAAGGTGAAGCGGTTAAAATCGCCCAACACCAGTTAGCCAAGTTTTCGGATATTTTCACTACGCACTTCAACGCTCTGATGTTGGCGAAAATCGGCCTAAGCCCTGATATGGACGGCGTACTGCAAATCTTATCAACCGCCATGTCCATGCTCGCCCAACACGAAATAGACTTCACCCTGTTCTTCAGACGACTCACGGACATAGAAAATGGTGATAACGAGCAGGCATTTTTAGCTCTGTTCCCTGAACAAACAAAGGCCGGCGCATGGCTTAAATCTTGGCAACAACAACTGGCAACCCGCTCCAAACCCGCCCGTACCAAAATGCAAACCCTAAACCCGATCTATATTCCAAGGTTCGCCCAGCTTGAAGCAGCGTTAGAGGCTGCCGAAGCGGAAAATATCAACGAATTCAATCAATTGCTTGCAGTGGTCACAGCACCGTTCAAACAAAACAATGGTTTTGAATACTTGGCTAAACCCGTACAAATAAATGAATTCCCTGCACAGACATTTTGCGAGACTTGAGCATTCTAGAGCGCCGCTGACAAATCAAACCTGGTGCGCACCAGCTAGACTACAGCTAATACGATATCAAAACCGAACGAGCCGCTTGAACCATCGCGTTTGGCAATCAATGCGGATTGCTCCTTCTTGGTTAAGGCGGTGAGGATCCGATCCACATCATTCAAAGGTTCATTTTCAAAATACATCTGTGTCGTAATTTCGTGATACCCTCGCCGGGAAACTTTGAAATGAATATGAGGAGGCCGAACCCAGCCCTTCTCAGCTGGATAGGCACCGGGTCTGACAGTTTTAAATCGGTAGCGACCGTCAACGTCGGTCTTCAGTATTGCCCAACCCTGAAAGTTTGCATCAAGGGGAGCCACGCTCGTATCGGCTTCGTGGGCATATCGTCCGGCAGCATTGGCTTGCCATATATCAACAACAGCATCTACGATCGGTTTCCCATCATCTCCCAACACCCTGCCTTCAACTGTTACGATTTCACCAAGCGCAAGTGTTGTGCTATTTCCAAACAACGTCAAATCAGCATCTTTATCCGATTGTGCGGCAATCGGATAAAATGGCCCTAACGTTTGCGGCGGTGTAACAGACGTCATTGTTTCTGTTGCAACTGCTGTCGTGATACCAAATCCCACACCCGTCACCATGCCGGCTCGCAAGACATGACGACGTGAAATATTTGTTTTGCTCATAATTATTGCCCTCCAATTTTGGGCAATCTAGGACAGATGGCATGATAATTCAACATCCTGTTTTGTGAAGGGTATCGGATACAAACGGATTTCAAAACTGACTAAACTTTGACACTCACATTTAACTTTATCCATTACGGCGAAGCGCAATGATATCGCAAGACAATATTGAGATTTAAATCATGGCATGCCAGCAAACAAAAAAGGCCCCTTTCGGCGCCTATTTATTTGGTTGCGGGGGTAGGATTTGAACCTACGACCTTCAGGTTATGAGCCTGA
>CAZCUM010000075.1:0-7714 GCA_964502015.1 uncultured Robiginitomaculum sp.
CTAAATATAAAATTGATCGCCGTGTTGGTGAAAATATCTGGGGTCGTCCAAAGTCTCCGGTTAACAAACGCCCGTTTCCGCCGGGACAACACGGCCAGAACCGTCGTGGCAAGCTTTCTGATTACGGTACGCAATTGCGCGCCAAGCAGAAACTAAAAGGCTATTACGGCAATATCACCGAGAAACAATTTCGCAGCATCTACAAAACCGCTGATAGAATGCGCGGCGATACCTCCGAAAACCTTATCGGTTTGCTGGAATCCCGTCTTGACGCTGTGGTTTACCGGACGAAATTTGTCCCTACTGTGTTTGCGGCCCGTCAATTCGTTAATCATGGCCACGTCATGGTCAACGGCAAACGGGTCAATATTCCGTCTTACCGTTGTAAGGCTGGCGATGTTATTGAAGTACGCGAAAAATCCCGCACTATGGCCATCGTCTTGGAAGCCCTTGAGAGCGCGGAACGGGAAATCCCGGAATATCTGGATTTGGATCCAAAAATTATGAAAGTGACCTATGTACGTGTTCCGTCGTTTGACGAAGTGCCGTACCCGGTTGTTATGGAACCAAATCTAACGGTCGAATTTTATTCGCGGTAGATTTTAACGCAAATTATTAAGAGGGCGCACGATCTGCGCTCTCTTACCACCGCGTTGCCAGACAATTCGGTAGTCACGAAAAGGCTTCAAGCCCGTGCTTGGGGGTCTTATGACTTGATCTTCGAAATAGTAAAAACCTGATTCAGAAACAGTAAACTCAATAAAGCCGGTTGTACGTTTGTCGACATCAATACCTTGCTCGCCTAAAATTTCGCAATCAAAGATTTCGAGTATTGGTTTGGATTTGCACTGCTTTATTTTCAACGTTAGCTTGCTTTGGTTCGGCAAAGAATAGGTTGCCTGAATGGTTTGGCCTTCGCGCATATAAATGCGGTTCGTAGATAAGGCTTCCAAAAATGGAGAAAACAAGGTGCGTTGTTTAGACAATACTATGTTTCGAACATTCTTTTGCGTATTATCCGCCCGAACGGATTGGCTGATACCGACGATCTTACCCACATCAAGGAAAGCGCCAACGTAAAAAAGGCTACAATAAAGCACGAAACTGGCACTAAAGACAACGAAAACGGTAAGATACATACGGCGAAATGTACGTTTTCGTTTGGCTTTACGGTGAAGAAGGCTGTTTTCCGACTCTTCAAGTAGAATCTCTGTCCAGCTTCGCTCACGGCTTTTTTTACTAAAATTTAATAACATATTTCCGCATACCGCCCCATTGTGCTAATAATGGCGTGATATTAACGCGGCAGGGTTTAAAACTGGTAAACATCTAACCGATTGTTAAAAAAACTTATGATATGGATATATCTTTATCAGTAAGCAGGGTTTTCAACTCTCCGGTTTCGAACATTTCGCGCACAATGTCACAACCACCAATAAACTCGCCTTTGACGAAAACCTGCGGAACTGTCGGCCAATTGTTGAAATCCTTGATGCCTTGGCGGATGTCCGGGTCGTCTAACACGTTCACCGAGGCGTATTCCGCCCCGAGATAATCAAAGATTTGCACGACGGTTGACGAAAACCCGCATTGGGGAAATGTCGGTGTACCTTTCATATAAAGTACAATGTCATTGCTGGTGACCGTAGTTTTAATCCGGTCTTGGGCTGTATCGGGCATGATGTATCCTTGTTCTCGGTTGTTTTGTTAATGGTTATTCGGTTCTTGTTTCAAGCGCCAGGGCGTGAAGTTCGCCGCCCATTTTTCCTTTAAGTGCCGCGTATACGAGTTGGTGTTGGGCAATACGCGATAGTCCCGTAAATGCAGGACTGGTGATAACGGCCTTATAATGATCACCGTCACCTGCCAGATCAACCAATTCCACGGTCGCACCCGGAAGAGCCGTCTTAATCATGTCAGTGATGTCATCAGCCTGCATAGCCATAGGGACTCCAGTGTGTTTTCAGGCATCCATATATTCGGGTAGCCAGTTTTCATATTGCATATGGGTGTCTTGTAAGGATAAGTCAAATGCGCCGCTGGCTATAAGCCTGTCGCCGCCAATTCTTCCCACTTTTTGGGCGGGAATATTGAGTGTCCGGGCCGTGCTGATTACCGGATTTAAGCTGTTATCGTCAACAGCTACAAGATAGCGCCCCTGATCTTCTCCGAACAACCATGCGTAAAGCGGCACATCACAAGCATGTTTGAGGGTAAACCCTAATCCGCCTGCAAAGGCCATTTCTATGGCAGACAATGCCAGGCCGCCGTCAGATAGATCATGGACGGCTTGAAGCCGGCGGTCGCGGATGAGGCGGCGTACATATTCGCCGTTCGTTTTCTCAGCCTCAAGATCCACAGGCGGGGGGGCGAAAACTGGTGCATCCGGCCTGTCATGGCCCAGGATTAAATGAGCGTAGAGGGACGAGCCGAGCCAACCATCGGTTTTGCCTAACACAACAAGATGATCACCGGCTTTGGCGCCCTTGAGTGTAGAAAAACGGCTCAAATCCTTGATCAGACCAACCCCGCCAATACACGGCGTTGGCGGGATGGCTTGGCCGTTGGTCTCGTTATAGAGGGATACATTGCCTGAGACCACGGGGTATTTTAGCGCCCGGCATGCTGCATTAATACCTTCAATAGCCCTGACAAATTGCCCCATAACCTCTTTGCGTTCCGGATTGCCAAAGTTTAGGCAGTCGGTGATGGCAATAGGTTCAGCGCCCGTGCAGGATAAATTACGCCATGTTTCCGCCACCGCTTGTTTGCCGCCTTCAAAGGCGTCCGCCGCCACATATCTCGGCGTACAGTCAGTGGTGATGGCAACGGCTTTGTTGGTGCCGTGAATGCGGACAATAGCCGCATCTCCGCCCGAACTGGAGTTATCGATAGTATCGCCCATGACGCTGCGGTCATATTGCTCCCAAATCCAGCGTTTGGAAGCTATATCAGGGCTGGTGATCAGGGTTTTGACGACATCCTCATAATCCGTCCCTCGCGTAATCGGATCGAGGATCGGGTCGTTTTTAAGAATATCCAGGTTTTTGGGGGACGAATAAGGGCGGTTGAGGTTGGGCGCATCATCACCCAATGGAGCAATGGGAATATCGCAAACGGTTTTACCCTTATGGATAAGCACCAAATGCCCAGTGTCCGTGGTGACACCAACTTCCGCAACATCCAAATCCCATTTGTTGAAAATGTCGATAGCGATTTGCTCTTTACCCGGCTTTAAGACCATGAGCATGCGCTCCTGGCTCTCTGACAGCATCATTTCATAAGGCGTCATGCCGGTTTCGCGCTGGGGTACATTGTCAAGATACATTTTGACCCCGACACCGCCCTTGTCAGCCATTTCAATGGATGATGAGGTTAGCCCGGCGGCCCCCATGTCCTGAATGGCGATAATGGCATCGGTTGCCATCAACTCCATACAGGCCTCAATCAGAAGCTTTTCGGTAAATGGGTCGCCGACCTGTACGGTTGGGCGTTTTTCTTCACTGTCATCATCAAATTCTGCCGAAGCCATGGTGGCTCCGTGAATACCGTCCCGACCAGTCTTTGACCCGACATAAAAAATCGGGTTGCCGACGCCTTTGGCCGCCGAATAAAACACCTTGTCCGTTTTGGCCAGGCCGACACACATGGCGTTGACCAGGATGTTGTCATTATAGCCCCGGTGAAAATTGGTCTCGCCGCCAACCGTGGGCACGCCGACGCAATTACCGTACCCGCCGATGCCGTGTACCACTCCGGCCAGCAAGGTCTTGGTTTTGGGGTGTGAGGGATCCCCAAAGCGCAGGGCATTAAGATTGGCAATCGGGCGTGCGCCCATAGTAAATATATCGCGCATAATGCCGCCCACCCCTGTAGCTGCACCTTGATATGGTTCAATATAGGAGGGATGGTTATGACTTTCCATCTTGAATACAATCGCATCACCATCATCAATATCAATCACTCCGGCGTTTTCGCCTGGCCCTTGAATAACCCGTTTGCCTGTGGTCAGCATTTTCTTCAAATGCCGCCTTGAGGATTTATAAGAGCAATGCTCTGACCACATTACGGAGAAAATGCCTAGCTCCGTGATATTGGGTTTGCGGCCTATTCTGTCGCATATGATTTCGTATTCGCTCTCGGACAAGCCGTGCTCGGCAACAACTTCAGGCGTGATAGAAACATCTTTCATCGTAACGCCTCCAGCACGCTTTTAAACAATCCCAACCCGTCTGTGCCGCCGGTTAAAGGATCAACGGCCCGTTCCGGATGGGGCATCATACCAAGTACATTGCCAGCTTTGTTGCAAATTCCGGCAATGTCATTAAGAGAGCCATTAGGATTATCCCGATATTTGAACACGATTTGTCCGGACTGCCTGAGCGTATCCAACGTCTTGTCATCGGCATAATAATTGCCGTCAAAATGGGCGATAGGGACGGTTATTTGGTCAGTATCTTTATAGGCGCGGGTGAACATGGTGTCCCCATTGACGATTTTGAGCTTTTGCGGACGGCAGACAAAACGCAAACCTTTGTTACGCATCAAAGCCCCCGGTAATAGCCCGGCTTCTGTCAGGATTTGAAACCCGTTGCAAAACCCGGCTACAGGCAGGCCCGTTTCAGCCTTTTTGATAATGTCCTTGAGGATTGGCGAGCGTGCCGCAATGGCGCCAGAGCGCAAATAATCCCCATAAGAAAACCCGCCAGGAATGACGACAAAATCTACACGTGGTAAGCTGGTTTCTTGGTGCCAGACCATCAGCGGTTTGCGGCCAGTGACCTTCTCCAGGGCGACGGCCGCATCGCGGTCACAATTGGAGGCGGGGAAGACAATAACGGCGCTTTGCATAAAGCCTGTTCCTATATGGTTTGTTCGTTGGTGTTTTCGTCGGTTCTCTCGTCGATAATTTCGATTTGGTAGTCTTCAATAACGACATTGGCCAGAAGCTGCTTGCACATTTGCTCAACATCTATTTTAGCTTGCTCGGCATTATTTGTGTCAAGTTCCAGCTCTATGGTCTTTCCCTGGCGTGCACTTTTGACACCACCAAACCCCATATGGGCTAGTGAGCGGGCAATGGTACGGCCTTGCGGATCCAATACGCCGGATTTAAGGGCGATCCTGATAATGGCTTTCATTTATTCATCCTCATCTATTCGTCTTCACCTATTCGTCTTCATTGGAGACGATGGATAGTTTTGGCGGCGCGGCAGGGTTTTGCTTGAGTATACCAAGCCGGGTTGCCACTTCGGTATATGCGTCGACCACATCCCCCAAATCACGCCTAAAACGATCTTTGTCCAGTTTCTTTTTGGTAACACTGTCCCACAGACGACAGGAGTCCGGGCTGATTTCGTCAGCCAGTAAAATCATCTGGTCACCATTTTCGTCAGTATAGCGCCCAAATTCAATTTTAAAATCTACCAATTGAATGCCGATTCCGGCAAAAAGCCCGCATAGAAAATCATTAATACGCAAGGTTAACGCCGTCATTTCGTCGATCTCGGCGGAACTGGCCCAGCCAAAGGCTAAAATATGCTCTTCGGCAACCAACGGGTCGTTTAGCTCGTCTTTTTTATAGCAAAATTCAATGATGGAGCGGGGCAGGTTGCTGCCTTCTTCCAGGCCCAACATTTTGCAGATCGATCCGGCGGCAATGTTGCGGCAAATCACTTCCAGGGGAATGATTTCCACCTCTTTAATCAATTGCTCGCGCATATTCAGGCGTTTGATAAAGTGGGTTGGTATGCCGATATTGCCCAAGCTGAGCATGATGTGTTCGGAAATGCGGTTGTTGAGCACACCTTTGCCGTTTAATGTGGCTTTCTTTTGGGCATTGAACGCGGTGGCATCATCTTTGAAATACTGCACGAGCGTACCGGGCTTGGGGCCTTTATACAGTATTTTTGCCTTGCCTTCGTAGATTTTTTCTCGTCGAGACATGTTTTTGCCGTTCGCTTGTTCGATAATTACATACCGATTCGCATTGTAAACAGGGAATTTATCCGAGGCACAGCCCCACCACAAGGGCAGGTGGGCGAAAAATAAACTATATGTGTATAATTTGCAATTTATGTTGGCGTTTTCGCCGGGACTTGCTAAATTGCGTTTTTGAAACAAGCTTGTGGAGACAGTAATGGCATCTTTTGACGACCGTAAGAGGGCAGCGGAACAGAAATTCGTTTTAAGCGCCGAACAGGAATTTAAACTGGACGCCCGGCGCAATAAATTGCTCGGTCTATGGGTGGCAGAGCTTGTTGGTAAAACCGGCAAAGACGCGGACACCTACGCCGTTGAAGTGGTGGTATCCGATATGGAAGAGCCAGGCGACGAGGACGTGTTTCGCAAGGTCAAGCAAGATCTGATCGCAGGGGGCATAGAAATGTCCGATATAGAAATCCGCCAGCGCATGGACGTGCTAATGACCGAAGCGAGAGCGCAGATCATAGACGAGGCTTAGAAAAACTACCCCTCAACCCTATTCGGGCCGGGGCAGGTTATGTCGAAGCTTGGTTTGTTGGCGAGGGCATAGCTTTTCAGATTTTTTATGTGAGCGGTCATAGCCCCCGCATCATACACCATATTGACGCAGCCAAGTGTATTTTTTGTGTCTGCGTCGATCATGGCAGCAAAACCGGTGGTGCCGTACCATTGATTATATTGTTTCACGATCGCCGCATCAAAAGCCAGATGAGCGCTCCGTTCGGAGCGAAACGGGTCCGTGATATCGATATTGATAAACTGAATGCCTGGGTCGGCCAGGGTTTTTAATGCCCGCTCCAGATTAGGCTCGACAATTTTGCAAGGCGCACACCAATCAGCCCGAAACATCACCACATACATATCCGGGCGTTGTTGGGCATTTGCCGTTGTCAATGATCCCACAACAGGGACTGTCAACACACACAGCAATTTCAAAAATTTCATCATGGTCACGATCATAGAGGAATTTTGAACTTATTCATCTCATTTATTCAGCACGGTGTGTAAAGTTATCGTGATAGCTTGATAGGCGAAAAAAAGGCCCGGACGAACCGGGCCTGAGTTTCATTGTCTTGGGAGTTGTTATTTGCCCTGTATTACTTACCAGGGTCAATCTGTATCATTTACCTGGGTCAATCTGTATCATTTACCTGGGTCAATATTGTGTGCAGCAGGGCATTTAAATTGTGTCGTGCGGTTGGAGATGGTCTGGTCATGGGGTAGTCCTGCCGCTGATTTGATCAAATTGGCCATTTTATAAGCATCTTGCTTGTCGTTCACACAGCCGATTGTGCGGCGACTTTGACGATCAATGACGGCTACAAATCCGGTCAAACCAACCCATTTGTTAAATTGGGGTACAATGTTACGGTCAAAAGCAGTATGGGCACTTTTTTCCCATTGCAGTAAATTGGTGGTATCAATGGTGACAAGCTCAACTTTCGAGCTGCGCACCATGTTTATGGCGGTGGCCAGCTGGTTTTCCATCACGGCACAATTGGCACAATCATCGGCCCGAAATTTGACCACATATATATCAGGGCGTTCAGCAGCGCTTGCTGTTGTGGCGACTATGCCCATTAGAGCCGTGCTTAAAATAGTGGTTAGTTTATTCATTGTCTCAATCCTAATTTCTTGAAGTTCAAACCATTTATTTTTGTTATGCCGGATTGATACACTGCAATGGTTATTTATTGGCAAACGCGCCGCTAACGCTTCATTTACCATG
>CAZCUM010000076.1:0-7327 GCA_964502015.1 uncultured Robiginitomaculum sp.
AAACCGGGGTAACCTGCAATGCGGTCTGCCCCGGTTTTACCGACACGGATATTGTGCGCAGTGCCGTTAAAAATATTACGACTAAAACCGGGCGCAGCGAAGCGGAGGCCATGTCCGCATTTACCAAAGACAACCCTACGGGCCGCCTGATAAAGCCGGGAGAAGTCGCAGACAGTATAGCCTGGCTATGCGGCGAGGGCGCTGGCTCCGTCAACGGACAAGCCATCATGATCGACGGCGGCGAGACTGTTCAATGACACACTTACGCGCCAAAGCTATAACCAAACCAAAATTGTTTGATATGAAACTGCACTTAAAATCTATAACCCTCCCACTCCGCTCACCCCTGCCCATGCAGGGGTCCACCTCTAAGCTATCAGTTTTATTTCCAAGCTCCGGTATGGATACCTGCATACGCAGGCATGAGCGGGTTTTGGAGAAATTTGTAGCCAAAATTGGCTTAACTGAAACACAGGATATCCTATGAAAGCCTCAAATTTCAACGCGAATAATTTCCAGCCGGAAAGCTTCAAGCCAGAGCATTTTCTTTGGACATTTAAGGGCGGCATTGCCACTATCAGCCTGGATAATCCGGCGCAAAAAAACCCGCTGACCTTCCAATCCTACGCCGAACTTCGGGATGTATTTCGCCATCTATGTTACGAAAATTCGGTCAAGGTCGTGGTGTTCGGCTCCAACGAGGGCAATTTTTGCTCCGGCGGTAATGTCCACGATATTATCGGGCCGTTGACCAAAATGGACATGCCGGAGCTTCTGGCTTTCACCCGTATGACCGGAGATTTGATCAAAGCCATGCGGGCCTGCCCCCAGCCTATTATTGCCGCCGTAGACGGGATTAGCGTCGGGGCGGGCGCGATTATCTCTATGGCGTCGGATCTGCGTTTAGCCACACCGGACGCCAAGACCGCGTTCTTGTTTAACCGGGTTGGGCTGGCGGGATGTGATATGGGCGCATGTGCGATGTTGCCGCGCATTATCGGACAAAGCCGGGCTTCGGAATTGTTATTTCTAGGCCGCTCCATGAGCGCCGAGGAAGGTGAACGCTGGGGATATTTCAATAAAATTGTCGCGCCGGAAGATTTAGATGATGAAGCCCTGAAACTAGCGCAAAGAATTGCATCCGGGCCTACATTCGCCAACTCCATCACCAAAAATCAGCTCAACATGGAATGGGATATGAGTTTGGACACGGCCATAGAAGCCGAAGCCCAGGCCCAGGCTATCTGCATGCAAACCCAGGATTTCAAACGCGCCTATGATGCTTTTGTCGCCAAGCAAAAACCGGTGTTTGAGGGCAATTAAATGGCAGACAAAACCTATCTCCATTGGCCGTTTCTCGAAGACCATCACCGCACCTTGGCGGCCGATATATCCGCTTGGGCCGCCGCCAATTTACCTGCAATCATCGACACGCCCGACGCCCACAAAGACACAGATGCCACTTGCCGCAAGCTGGTGAAGGCTTTGGGCGCAGGCGGGTGGCTAGGCTATTGCGTACCTGCCGCTTACGGGGGCGCGCTCGAAAATCTGGATGTGCGTTCACTGGCCATCATCCGCGAAACCCTGGCCTATCATAGCGGCCTGGCCGATTTCGCCTTTGCCATGCAAGGACTTGGGTCGGGTGCAATATCCACCTACGGTAATGATGTGCAAAAACAGACCTATTTGCCCTGCGTGGCCAGCGGCGACAAAATCGCCGCTTTTGCGCTGACGGAAACCGGCGCAGGTTCCGACGTCAGCGCCATGACCACAAGCATGGAAAAGCGCGGCGATGATTACATCTTAAACGGCGAAAAAACCTATATCTCCAACGGCGGTATTGCCGATTTTTATTGCGTATTTGCCCGCACGGATACGGGCTCCAAAGGTGTAAGCGCCCTCATTGTAGACGCGGACACGCCCGGCCTTGAGATAGCCGAACGCATCCAGGTCATGGCACCGCATCCCTTGGCCCGCATCAGATTTAAGGACTGCGCCGTCCCTAAAAACCAATTGCTCGGCGGTGCTGGCGGCGGCTTTCGGGCGGCGCTGGGTACGCTGGATATTTTTCGCACAACCGTGGGCGCGGCTTCTCTCGGCTTTGCGCGGCGGGCTCTTGATGAGGCGACACGCCGCGCCAAAGAACGGGTGATGTTCGGGCAGACCTTGGCGGACATGCCCATCGCCCAAATGCAGCTCGCCGAAATGGCCCTTGATATAGACGCCTCCGCCTTGCTGGTTTACCGCTCGGCCTGGACGAAAGACATCAAAAAAACCCGTGTTACCCGCGAGGCGGCAATGGCAAAGCTTTATGCCACCGACAGCGCCCAGAGCGTCATTGACAAAGCGGTACAACTGTTCGGCGGACTTGGGGTGACGGTTGGCTCCAAAGTCGAGGAGTTATACCGCGACAACCGGGCTTTGCGGATTTACGAAGGCGCGTCCGAAGTACAAAAAATCGTTATAGCACGTCAGATTTTACAACAATAGAGGTATGCATGAAACAGACTTTACTACCAGATGGTTGGCAACGTCCCAAAGGCTATTCCAACGGTATTTTATGTGAAGGGCGCATGGTGTTCACGGCTGGCGTCATTGGCTGGAATGCTGCCGAGGAATTCGAAAGCGAAGACCTGATCGACCAGCTTCGTCAAGCTTTGATCAACACCAAAGAAATTTTGGCTGCAGGCGGCGCAAGCCCGTCCGATATTGTCCGCATGACCTGGTATGTGACCGATATGGAAACCTACCGCAAAAGCCTCAAACAAATCGGCAAAATTTGGCGCGAAACACTGGGTGAAAAAATGGGCAAAACTTTCCCTTGCATGGCCTGTGTCGAAGTGGTTTCATTGGTCGAACCAAAGGCCATAATCGAAATAGAAACAACGGCAGTTTTGCCGTCAAACACGAAAAAATAGAGAAAACCATGAGCTACGCACCTTTTAACTGGGAAGACCCGTTATGCCTGAACGACCAATTGTCCGAAGAGGAAACCTTGGTTATGGACAGCGCCAAAAGCTATTGCCAAGACAAGCTGATGCCGCGCATTTTGGACGCCAACCGCAACGAGATCTGCGAGCCTGAAATCTTTCGCGAGATGGGCGGGCTTGGTCTTTTGGGTATGACTATTGACGGCTATGGTTGTGCGGGCATGAATTATGTCAGCTATGGTCTGGTGGCCCGTGAGGTTGAGCGGGTTGATAGCGGGTACCGCTCCATGATGTCTGTGCAATCCTCTTTGGTCATGCACCCGATCAACGAGTTCGCGACCAAAGAAACCAGGCAAAAATTTCTGCCCAAATTGGCCAGCGGCGAGTATATTGGTTGTTTTGGTCTGACCGAGCCGGACGCTGGTTCTGACCCCGGTGCCATGAAAACCCGCGCCAAAGCCGTGGAGGGTGGCTATGTCTTAAACGGCGCTAAAATGTGGATCACCAATTCGCCCATCGCCGATGTGTTTGTCATTTGGGCTAAGGACGACGCAGGCGATATTCGCGGTTTCGTGCTGGAAAAAGGCATGAAGGGGCTAAGCGCGCCCAAAATCGAAGGCAAATTTTCCTTGCGCGCATCCATCACCGGCGAAATCGTCATGGAAGATGTGTTTGTGCCTGAGGAAAACAAATTCCCGGATATAAAAGGCCTGAAGGGGCCGTTTTCTTGTCTCAACAAAGCCCGCTACGGCATTGCCTGGGGCAGTATGGGGGCGGCGGAATTTTGCTGGCATGCGGCGCGGCAATATACGCTTGACCGCCAGCAGTTTGGCAAGCCTCTGGCCCAGACCCAGCTCATCCAGAAAAAACTCGCCGACATGCAAACCGAAATCACCTTGGGCCTACACACCGCCTTGCAAGCCGGGCGTTTGATGGACGCGGGCAAGCTCGGCATAGAAGCCATATCCCTGATCAAGCGCAACAATTGCGGCAAGGCTCTGGATATTGCCCGCGCCGCCCGCGACATGCACGGCGGCAACGGTGTCTCGGACGAATTTCACGTCATTCGCCACTCTATGAATTTGGAAGCCGTCAATACCTATGAAGGCACCCACGATGTGCATGCGCTTATTTTGGGGCGGGCGATTACAGGGTTGCAGGCGTTTTATTAGAGAGGTTTTGCCCTCTTTTCCTTCCCCCATGAAAAATGGGGGAAGGAAAAAGATATCAGTTTTTGTTCTCTAAGACCGTTTGTAAGTCTTTGAGAAGCTCACTTAGTTTTGCTTGCTTTTTTGGCGGTAGGTCTGCCAGCCTTTTTGTGATCCAGTCATGGTGATCTTTTGCCATAGCGGCGAATAATGTGTGACCGGGTTTTGTGATACGAATATAGACACTGCGGCGATCTGTGGCTGAATGTCTGCGCACTATCAGCCCGTCTTTTTCCATACGGTCAAGCAGGCGGCTGATATTGCCTGATGAAGCGATCAGTTCTTTTGATAGTGTGCCAACGCTGAGTTCGTCCTCTCCCGTCCTGATGAATTGGGACAAAACATCAAACCGCGATAATGACTGGCCGTAGTTTTCCCGCAGCTTGCTATTGACCGCCTGCTCCAGATGGGCGGAAGATTTGGCGATCTGTAGCCAGATACGCAAGGCTGTGGGTTCTCGCTTTATCATCGTGTCAGTATAGACATACAGCCAATTTGTCCAAGATGTATTTTACACAATAATAACTTACGTGTAATATATTATTGTTTACATGTAATGTATTTGTGATATGAAGGGTACAACACAATATGGAGAATAATATGTCTGACGATAAAATAGAAAAAATCTCGGTTGTTGGCGGTGGGCCTGGCGGACTTTACTTTTCTATTCTGACCAAAAAACGTTGTCCGGACATTGAAATAGATGTCTATGAGCAAAACCAGCCTGACGACACATTTGGCTTTGGGGTGGTATTTTCAGACGAAACCCTTGACGGATACAGGGACGCTGACGAAAAATCCTATGACAGTATCCGTGCAGGCTTTGCCCATTGGTCGGACATTGTCATCGAACATAAAGGCGAGCGCATCGTCATTGGCGGCAATGGCTTTGCGGGATGTTCGCGGGTAACGCTGTTACAAAAAATGCACGAACGCTGCGCCGAGCTTGGGGTTAATGTGCATTTCGGGGAGATGATTGACCCGCTTACGGTACGGGACAGGTTCAAAGACAGCGATATTATTGTCGCGGCTGACGGGATAAACAGCCCAATTCGCGATGCCAATAAGCAAGCATTTGGCATGAAAACCGATGTGCGGCCCAATCATTTTGTCTGGCTTGGTTCCAAATGCCCCTTGGACGCATTTACGTTTTTCTTTCGCGAGACCAAACACGGGCATTTCTGTGCGCACACCTATCAATATGAGGAGAGCCAAAAGGGAGATGTAATGTCGACCTGGGTGATTGAAACCACAGCGGATTGCTGGGAGAAATCCGGCTTTGCCCATATGGACGAGCAGGAATGTGCGGATTATCTTGAAGCCATATTCAAGGACGACCTCAAAGGTCATGCCTTTATCACCAATAAATCTTTTTGGCGCAATTTCCCGAAAATCACCTGTGATAAATGGGACGTGGACAATATCGTCATGATCGGCGACAACAAAGCCACGGCCCACTGGTCGATCGGCTCTGGCACCAAGCTGGCTATGGACTGCGCCATTGGCTTGTCTGACGCCGTGGTGGAAAACCAAAGCGACACCAAAGCCGTGTTCGCGCAATATGAAGACGTGCGCCGGACACCCGTTGAAATCGTCCAGCATAATGCACAAGTTTCCCTGGTTTGGTTTGAAAACATGGACAGCCATTGGCAAAAATCTCCTTATGAATTTGCCTTCTCGGTCATGACCAGAGCCAAATCCGTCACCTGGGATAATTTGCAAATGCGCGATGCGGGTTTCATGGAAACCGTCGAGGCCGAATATTACGATCTGTATAAAAACGAGACCGGGATTGATGTGTCGGCGGACAAACCAACGCCCATGTTCACATCCTATACACTGCGCGGCATGACATTGCCAAACCGGGTGGTCATGGCGCCTATGGCGCAATATTGTGCCGACAACGGCCTGCCCAATGATTGGCATTTTACCCATTATACGACCCGGGCCATAGGCGGCACGGGTTTGATATTTACTGAAATGACCTGCCCGTCTGCGGACGCCCGTATCACCGATGGCTGTACGGGCATATGGAACGGGGCGCAGATGCAAAAGTGGCAGCATATTGTTGAGAATATCCACGCAACAACGGACAGTAAAATCTGTATGCAGCTTGGCCATGCGGGCCGTAAAGGTTCGACCAAAACCCCGGACAAAGGTATGGACATGCCCAAGGACGAGGGTAATTGGCCGCTTTATAGCGCTTCGCCCATCCCTTATATGGACGGCATTTCGGACATACCAAGCGAGATAAGCAAAGACCAAATGGACGCGGTTAAAGATGATTTCGTCAAAGCCGTGAAACGCGCAGACAAGGCCGGTTTCGACATGATCGAATTGCATGCCGCCCACGGATATTTGTTCGCCAGTTTTCTGTCGCCCCTCACCAATACCCGCACGGACGAATTTGGCGGCACGCTCCAAAACCGACTTAAATTTCCGCTGGATGTTTTCACGGCGATGCGCGCCGCCTGGCCCGACGAAAAACCCATGAGCGTACGCATATCCGCTTGCGACTGGGCGAAAGGCGGCATTCGCGAAGATGATGTGGTAAATATAGCCATAGCGTTTAAGAAAGCGGGCGTCGATATTGTGCATGTTTCGTCCGGGGAAACCGTCAAATGGCAAAAGCCGGTGTTTGGCCGTATGTGGCAAACTCCGCTGTCGGAACTGGTGCGCCGGGAAGCGGATGTGCCGACCATAGCGGTGGGTGCCATCACATTACCCGAGCAGATCAACACGATCATAGCGGCAGGGCGCGCCGATCTCTGCGCCCTGGCCCGCCCGCACCTGAACACCCCGTTTTTCACCCGCCAAGCGGCGGGGCATTACGGAACCAAGAACCAAAACTGGCCCAACCAGCTGCATTCGGGCCAATTTCAGCTCTTTCGCGAGGCCGAAAAAGCTAACGAAAAAGGGTTGGAACTTGCGCAAAAAGCCCGCCCAAACCGCAGGCATTATCAAAGGGCGAAAAGCTGAGTTTTTAAATGGTCGGCGCTTCTTCGCGCCGTGAGATCAATAAAATGGTGCGGGTGAGAGTTAAAACCTCGAACCCGGGCCAAGGGCGCGACTGCGCCCCGGCGACCGTTCGCCGCCCCATCGGAGGCGCTTCTTCGCGCCGTGAGATATGTATAATGGTGCGGGTGAGAAGACTCGAACTTCCACATCTCTCGATACCAGAACCTAAAT
>CAZCUM010000077.1:0-6969 GCA_964502015.1 uncultured Robiginitomaculum sp.
GGTACCGCCCCCGGGTCCAGCCCGCTTATTACATGCGCGTTTATCGTCATAGTCGGACAAGCCGACAATGCTAATATAGGGTGTGCAGGTTAAGAATGGAAGAGATATATCCATAAAAAACCCCGCCCCATGGGCAGGGTTTTTAGATGTCGCTATAATTGGAGGGATTAGCCGCCAAAAATATCCAGCTTGCCGCAATTTTTTGCGCACAAATAATAGAATGTAACCCGGGATTTCATCCGGTCTTCTTTCATGGTTTCGCAAACTTCCTTGCAACATGCGGCAGCTTCGCCTGCGCCCATGCCCAGTTTTTTTGCACAAAAACCTTTGATAACGCGGTCAAGCTCCGTTTGGTCTGAACAAGATACCAGCGAGCTGTCCTTGTTGGTGAGCGCAATGCCGAGATAATTGCATACTTTTTGCACAACCGCTTCACTGGCCCCACTGTCGTACTTATGTACATTGTCAATATAGTCTGCTGCTTTAGCCATAATAACTTCCCATTTTAGTTAATATTTATAATCACAAGACTAACGCTTAAACGGCTAGGTTCAAGCAACGAAAACAGTGTCAAATTGTCCCGTTTCGCAATCTCTACCTTAAATGACTTAATCTTAACGGAATTCGTGCGTATAGGGAATTCCCGCTTTCAAGTTTCGTTTTTTTCTATTAGTTTATACAAGAAAGGGGCGTTTATTTTGGGCAAGAGGACACAAATGCCAAAAAACGATTCGCTTCGCGTCACGGTTATGCGCAGCCTGATTGCCATTGGGCCGGAGCAAGAAGCCGGGTTTTATATTGATATTTTCCAAAACCTGGCCCCGGAAAAATTTGCCCTTATTGTCATTGATCCGCGTTGTTTGGAAAAACCCTTACTGGATGCTTTGATCAGTGATTTGAAAGTGTTGTCCAACCTCGACTTAACACCGGTTTTGTTAGTCGGCGCATTGCACGCAGATAAAACCAGTGTCCGCTTCCAGGGTGAACGTCTTTATAAAGAATTGGACAGAGCAAAAATAAAGACCGCGAGACTGGACTGTGCGTCTTACCAACTTGTACCGGATGTTCGCCGTAAGGCCAAATCGGGGTATATTGTTGTGCTGGAAATGACCGATGCCCAGCGCGGGCTTGACCTCAAGGGGTTGGCGGATCGGTTGGAGCCAGTCAAAATGGTGTTCTTACAGCCGTCCGGCGGGTTTCGCATAAACGGCAAACGCGTTGTGGCCATCAATGTTGATCAGGCCGGGGCAATGCCCAGCGCCGAGCAATTGAGCGGCGGACAACAAAAGTTCATCAAGATTGTTGCAGGTTTGATGGGCGGCAATGCTCGAAGCTGCACATATGTCATCGTCTCCCCGCTCAATCTACTGTCCGAGCTGTTCACAGTGCGCGGGGCAGGGACTATGTTGCGGCGCGGGGCAAAAATATCGTGTATGACCTCTTATGGTGATGTGAATATGAGAAAATTGGCGACATCTATCGAGACCGCATTTGGCCGCAAGTTATGTGCAGATTACCTGGCGCGTCCTGTCGCGCATATTTGCCTTGAAGAAAATTATCGTGGCGGCGCGATCATGACCGAGCTTGCGGGGCTGCCATATTTGAGCAAATTTTGGGTGGCCCAAGAGGCGCAAGGCGAGGGGATTGCTTCTGATATTTGGCGGGCCGTTCTTGAACAAACACCTGTGTTTTTCTGGCGTTCACAAAACGAGAACCCTTTTAACACTTGGTACATGAAAATGTGCGAGGGTATGCAATTGAGTGGGGATTGGCGGGTGTTTTGGATTGGGCTGGAGGCTCCTGAAATCCCCGGCGCCGTACTTGCGGCTGCCAATGCCTTACAGGATTTTGAAGCAGGATTTTGAAGCAAGATTTTGAAAAATAATAATAATAATAAAGGTCGGAGCTGGGCATATGCATATAACACAAAATTTTGACGGTGGTAATATTGAGGTTTTATCTGCAGATAAACCAGGTGCTATTCGTTTGAATATCAGAAAGGACAACCAATCAGATTTTTACCAATGGTTTTATTTTCGCCTGAGCGGGGCCCAAGATAGTATAAAGGGGCAGGCCTGTATTATGAGCATTGAAAATGCCAAGACCGCCGCCTTTGAGGGTGGTTGGGAAAACTATCAAGCCCGGGCCAGCTATGACCGTGAAGACTGGTTTTTGGTGCCAACGCGCTACGAGGACGGCAAGCTGGTTATTGAACATACGCCGGAATACGGTTCGGTTTATTATGCTTATTTTGCCCCTTATTCTATGGAGCGCCACGCGGACCTGATCGCTCAAACACAAATGCACGATGATGTTAACGCTTCCGTTCTTGGGCAGACTTTGGACGGACAAGACATGGATATGTTGAGCGTCGGGCAGGACGGAGAAGGTAAGAAGCACATATGGGTGATAGCCCGACAACATCCCGGTGAAATTATGGCCCAGTGGTGGATGGAGGGTTTTTTATCACGTCTCCTGGATGATGACGATCCGACTGCACGGGTGTTGCGCGAGAAATGCGTGTTTCATGTTGTGCCCAATATGAACCCGGATGGTTCAAGGCGTGGTCATTTGCGTACCAATGCGTGCGGGGCCAATCTTAACCGGGAATGGGGTGTGGCGACCATGGAGCGGTGTCCGGAAGTTTATCTGGTCATGGCTGCCATGAAAAAAACCGGGGTGGATTTCTGCCTGGATGTCCACGGGGATGAAGCTTTGCCCTATAATTTCATTGCGGGCGCAGAAGGTGTGACTGGTTTTACAGATAAAGACCAAGCATTACTGGACGGTTTTCAAGCCGCTTACAAACGATTTAGCCCAGACTTTCAGACCAAGATCGGATACGGGATTACGCCTGCGGGCAAGGCCAATCTGACCATGGCCACCAATTATATCGCACACATCCACAACTGCTTGTCAATGACCCTGGAAATGCCGTTTAAAGACAATGCAAATCTGCCAGACCCGGTATATGGCTGGTCGCCAGAGCGGGCCATCAGGCTAGGGGCAGACGTGTTGGGCGCGATGTTGAGCGTGGTTGATGATTTATAGCTTAAACCAATGGTTCCGCAGGCGCATAACCGCTGATATTCGTGTGAATTTGATAGGCTTTTTGCAGGTTTTTGGTGCGCGCTCTATTGCCGATTAAAAAGCAATCAACAATTTGCCAAATACCAAACCCGCCCAATGTGATCAATTTGAGAATACCCAACAAAACATCTCCCACAACAAAGCGGTCTATGCCCAACCAGCCCAACCAAATATTCCAGCCATAAAGCGCGACAGGGTTTTTCTCAACGCTTGCAAGTTCATCGAAGAATTGTTGTCTGTCAGCCTCCTCAAGTGCATTGGCCATGTTGAAAATTTCATTGCGGTATAAAAGCCTGTTCATGATATTGTCTTTCTTTTAGCTTGTTTATCGACCAGCCAGCTTAGGGGGCCTATAAACATATAAATAAACCCGGCCCAAGGCCCGATTGGTGTGAATTTTGCCAAAACGGCAACACTTGTGCCAAAGGTAACTTGTATAACGCAATTTGTCATGGCATTTCTGGTAAGTTTTTGTTCCGGCGGCGTTAAATCCAGCGCATCCGATTGCTTTAAGGCATGGCGATACATGAAAAAAATTACCAGGAAAATCGCCCCGTAAACCATGGAGTAAAGCGCTAACAACTCGCCAATTTCGGCGAAGCCAATGCGAAACCCAACCATCGGTTCAGCATTACCAAAAATCATAACGATTGCCGCCAGCATAACATCAGCCATGAATTTAAGGGGGTAAGCAAAGAATATTACCAGAAACAAAAGAGTGGCATTGAGAAAAATGATCGGTTTGTCAATCAGGCCGTAGCGGCGAAAATAGACGAAATGAAAATTCCAGATCATGAACAAAATGGCCATGGCAAATGCCACAGACGGAAAACTGCCTAGTAGTTTGAGCAGCCCGTCATAGGTTTTGGGAGCCACACCGGCAGTAACCAAAAGCCCAAATGAGAGGGCAAAGACAATATCGGAGAGGTTTTCAACCCGCGTCACTTCTTGCCCGCGCCAGCGAAACTCAGGGTCTTGGCCTTTATGTCGTTTATTTTTAGGCCGTAACATTGGCGCTCTCTCTTTTAGGCATTATCCCTTGGAGGATTTGCTATTACTCACCTTTATTGCCGCAAAGGCAGCAGCACCACCGGCAAGTGCGCCGACGATCATGCTTTCCCAGCCGTCCGGAATTAAATTATTAACCGCAGGTGTAGCGACCAACAAACCACCTAAAAGGCCGACGATTAAACCGACTAGTGCCGCAACCAAAATTAATTTTAACATAAAACCCTCCCATTTTTAATTTACTATACCTCAATGCCCAAGAATCACCTATAGCATAGTTATGAAGCAATATCACGATTTGATGGCCCGGGTTATGGACGAGGGTGTAGACCGCTCTGACCGCACGGGCACGGGGACACGCGGTGTGTTCGGGCACCAGATGCGGTTTAATCTGGCCGACGGTTTTCCCATGTTGACCACCAAAAAATTACACCTTAAATCCATTGTCCATGAGTTGATCTGGTTTTTGGCCGGGGATACCAATATCAAATATCTACAAGACAACGGCGTTAAAATCTGGGATGCCTGGGCCGACGAGAACGGCGAACTTGGCCCGGTTTACGGCAAGCAATGGCGCAAATGGGAGACGCCAGACGGGCGCGTCATCGACCAGATGAGTAATGTCATAGAGGCCATCAAAACCAACCCCTATTCACGCCGCCACATCGTTACGGCCTGGAACCCGGCGGAGGTTGACCATATGGCCTTGCCGCCTTGCCACTGTTTATTCCAGTTTCATGTGGCTAATGGCAAACTGTCCTGCCAACTTTACCAGCGCAGTGCTGATGTGTTCCTGGGTGTGCCGTTTAATATCGCCTCTTATGCCCTGCTGACCCACATGGTTGCCGATGCTTGCAAACTGGAAGCGGGGGATTTTGTCCATAGTTTTGGAGATGTACATATTTATGCGAATCATTTTGAGCAGGTGAAATTACAATTGACCCGTAAACCACGCCCACTGCCAACACTTTCATTAAGGTCTGGCGTTAAGTCATTGTATGATTACAATTTCGATGATATAATAATCACCGGCTATAAGCCCCACCCCCATATAGCAGGTAAGGTGGCGGTTTAGGTCAAGCGGTTTTCCCTACGTCTAACAAACCACCAGATCACCACCGCCCCGACCATTTTCCCCAATATCGACATGACGATATTGGGCAAGGTGAACATGTTGTCGCGGATCATTTCTGCACCGTAGAGAAATATGGTAGTGTCTAGCGGGGCGGCCAATGCGCTGGACAGCAATACGCGGGTTGACAGCTTGTATTTTGAAAATGTGAACAACAACCAGTCAACAATTTCGGAAATAGCAAAAGCGGCCCCGCTGGCCAATGCCAGCTCCGGCCCGGCGGCCAAGGCCGTTAAACCCAAGGCCACCGCCATAGCTATCAGCACCTCATGGCCGATTTCCCGTTGGGCGAAGTCCCGCACCACCAAAACCAATCCCGTAATGATGGTGACGGGATTAAAGGCCCAGCCCGGTAAAAGCTCCCACATGGGCGCCCAGGTAAATGTCCAATTGATCAGCGGGATCAAAAGCACATATAAAACTGTGTATTTCACATAACGCAAACTGCTTGGACTTTGGCTTGTTGTGCCCGTTTCTTTTTTACTATAAGTGCTCATGAGAATTTCATTAGCAGGAAAAACCCGAATGTCCACCGATCCCCATTTTAGCCTTATCGTCGCCAAGTCCCGTAATGGGGTGATCGGCGTGGACGGGAGCTTGCCTTGGCGTTTATCGTCTGATTTACAGTTTTTCAAGCGCACCACATTGGGCAAACCCGTGCTTATGGGGCGGGTGACCTGGGAAAGCTTGCCCTTTCCCTTGCCGGGGCGGCCCAATCTGGTGCTATCACGAGACCGGGGATATAAGGCCAGGGGCGCAGATGTGTTTCATAGTTTAACCCATATGATCGGGCGCGGGTATGAACTTGCTGGCGCGTCCGGTGCGGATGAGATTATGTTGATAGGTGGGGCGAAGCTTTATGCTGACTGCACGGCCTATGTGACGCGTATGTATATCACCGAGGTTGATGTGATGATCGAGGGGGATGCGCATTTTCCGGCCGTGCAGACGGCAGATTGGCGGCAAATATCGGAAACCTCGCACCCAAAAGGCCCAAAAGACGATTATCCATTCATTACCCAAGTCTATGAACGCAGAGCTTAGAGCCTATCTCTTGTATAAACTGTGTATAATTAAACCGATAGTGCTTGAAATCTTGTGCCTTTATAGCCACATATGATGCAAATATAGAAATGGAGACGATATGTCCGGTGGAAAAAGTCCTTGGGGTAGTTCTGGGGGAAGCTCAGGCGGTAATAATGGTGGTCGCGGCAACAACCCTTGGGGTAGCGGCGGCGGCAAACCACCGCGTAAACCACAGCAGCCTGCTGATTTAGATAATGTCATCAAAGGGTTCAAGGATAAATTTGGCGGCGGTGGTGGCCAAAAAGGTGCGCCAACCCCCAAAGGCTTCCCAATACTGGTCGCGCTTGGTGTAATTTTATTGATAGGTTCAACCAGTTTTTATACGGTTGATCAGCAAGAAGAAGCGGTTGTCTTGCGCTTTGGCGAATACCAACGTACCGCATCTTCGGGTTTGAATTTCAAGCTTCCGTCACCGGTTGAAACCGTTCGCAAGGAAAAGACCCGTGAGGTTAAGAAAATCGACATTGGTGGTTCTGTTTCACAAAGCGAGATGCTGACAGGCGACGAAAACATTGTTGATATTAACTTTTCTGTGCTTTGGCGCATTAGCGATTTGGAAGATTATTTGTTTAATGTAGACCAGCCGGAAGTTGCAGCGCGGGCCGTAGCCGAAAGCGCCATGCGCGAGGTGATCGGTGAAAATGACCTGGAAG
>CAZCUM010000078.1:0-6704 GCA_964502015.1 uncultured Robiginitomaculum sp.
CGATAGCCGGTGGGGGCGAGTAAAAACAGTGCCAGCCTCACAACCAACAAAGCTGCTGGCAATGTTTTTGCCGTGCCTTTGCGGGCGAAGCCAAGCCAAAGGCTCAAGCCACTTACGGCCACGGCGACAATGATCCGGGCCATTTGGTCTGCCGTGTCAACACCTGTGCTTTCCAATCCGAAGACCAGCAGAGGGAATAGAAAACTGCTCCGTTGCCAGCTTTGGGCATAGGTGGACAGACCACTATTGTCGCCAAGGGTCAATAGGATTGGTGCGCTTAAGAACAAAAATACCAATGTTACAATGGCGGCACAGCGCAGATATAGGCCCATATTCCCGCGCACGGTTCTGAACAAGATCGGAGCCAGCAAAAGCGGCCATACTTTAACCGCCGCCGCAAACCCGAGTGCTACTGCTGCCCATTGTGGTCGTGCCTTGATCCAAAGCAAACACAAGAGCAAAAAGGGCACGAGGATGATATCCATATGTACTGCGTTGAACCCGGCGTAAACAACAAGCGGGTTTAACACATAAAGCACCGCCCAAAGAGGGTCTCTGCCATAAAGACGCAAAGCCTTGACCATCAACCATACACTTACGGCGTCGATGATAATAAATAATATGCGCAAGACGTTCAGATCAAAGGGTTTAATCAGAGCCGCCAAAGCAAAAACGGATTGCGCCACAGGCGGGTAAATTGTGGTCAAGTCCTGATAATTGATCCGGTCTGCGAAACCATCATTTTCGGCGGAAAGGAGAGCAAGCGTTTGTAGCGAATTCGTGTCACCTTGCGGCGCGGCCTCCAAGACTTGGACCTCCAAGACTTGGACCTCCAAGACTTGGGCCGGCGAATAACTGTAAGGGCTAATACCGTGCGTAACAACCGCCCCGTCCCACAGATAACGGTTCCAGTCATTTTCATATATGGGTGTCGACCCCAAAAACAACAGCCGCACAACAAAGCCAACACCCAGGCACAGCCATAAAATCTTATGTGTATTCTGACGTAGCTTTTGGATTGCCAATATTTTTGGGATCAGCCAGATCAACCCCGTCCACACCAAGCCAGCGACCATCATTACCGCAACAAATGCCACATAAGGGTGATCTATGGTTGATGTGCCCGGCGCAAACCGCTCGCTGATCACCCGCACAAATACCAAGGCAAGCGCGATCAGAGCCACGGTGCAGTATAGCAAGATTAATGCAAGACCACCCTCGCCGAAAACGCCTGACCGGCGCTTAAGAGCCGAAACCACCAGTTCCGCGTGATGGCTGAATGCGCTGGGTAACTTGTGGTTTCGGCGGTACGAAATTATCAGTGCGGTAATTCAGTTTTACCACCTTCAGTCCACGTACCTGAGACAACTCATAAGCAAGGTTAGCTTTGGCATGGCTACGGATATGGTCAATAACCGCCTGGTCATCTGCGCCAAACAAATCAGCCTTATACCATTCATAAACCGGCATCACATGGACTTTCTTGTTTCTAATTTTAATTATTCCGTTGGCATTGACATATAGTTTCGCGGCTTTCGCAAGCTGTTCTTGCACATTGGCTGCTGTGAACGAAGCTCTGTGCAAACGCGGGCCACCTTTGACACCCTGGTAAAGTCCATAAACAAGATTGGGTGTATCTTTCCACCCATCTGTGATTTTATTTTCAATGTCAACAATGGATAAATTTACACCGTCAATCATAATCCGCGGATTTGTCCACAATGTCCCTGGTGCATCACCTGTACCGCGAAACTTCTTCAAGTTGGTTTTTTTCGTATCCTCAGTGATGGCTTTGATCACAAGTAGGTTTTGTACATTGAGCCAATAGGCCAATTGCCCGTCGCGGTTTAAGTCTGTTATGTCCTGCCCAGCTAAATACTTGGCATAGGCGTTTAAAAACGGCTTCCCGTCACTGCGTACGGCTTTGTAAAATATATTTGTTCGCCCCCGCTCTTCGACACTAAAGCTCCTTATAAACTGCGTCATAGCCGAGTAATCAAGGTCGGGTATGCTCGCGGTCTGCGTTGTTGCAGCGGGTACAGTGGTTAAGGATGTTGACGACGTTTGGGCGAATGCAGTTGTCATAGATCCAAGGGTTGTCAGAAGAACAGCAGAAGCGATATAACGGTATTTCATGGTAATAAAATCCTCTTAGGCAAATAAATTATAGAGACGTTATTATGCCGTCCCCGTGGTTTGTATTTACCTTCTCTGTATGTTTTTTTGCCCGAAGGCAAAGCAACATGCAATCACAACTTTGTGTTCACCAAAGTGTTTAATACCAAGCCCGTATGCCGACGATGAGAGCGAGTTGGTTGGAGTCGCCGCCAGAGTTGCGGACAATACCTGCCGTTTCGCCGAGATTTTTTTGCCATTCCACACCGATATAAGGGGCAAACTCGCGCCGCCATTCATAACGCAAGCGCAAACCCAGATCAAAGCCGGTAATGCCTGCGCCGATGTCCAGTTCTTCGATATCTTGAGCTGAAAACTCCACCTCAAGACGAGGTTGCAAGAACAGGCGCTGGCTGAGGATGAAATCATATTCCGCTTCAATGCGCGAGGTGAGGTCGCCCTCAGTGCTTAAAAACGCTGCCGCGTCCACTTCAAACCAATAGGGAGCGAGACCTTGAAAGCCAAGCACGGCATGGGTGCGGCCTCTGGGTGCCAGATCATAGCGTATGCCTGCCTGAAAATCCCAAAATGCAGTGACGGGCTTTGACCACAGGGCTTGAATTTCAGCGTCTTCTACTTCATTATCTGTGAAGCTATATTCGCCTTCGGTTTTGATCCAAAGCTTGTGTTGATCCGTGCCGTACCAACCTTGCGCATCCCAGACGAATGTTTCTTCACCATTGGTGAGTTGGGTTTCCAGCCTGTCGCCCATAATGAAAGAGATCGGGCTGTCGCCGTGGGTTTTCATGAGTGCTGCCCTTGACTTGGCCATTTCTTCGGCCCCGAAAATACTGTCGGCCATTGACCACAGCTCTTCGGTTTCGGTTTCGGTTTTGTCGTCCTGGGCATATGCCAAATTTGACAGGCCCAACAGACTTGCGTAGGCGAGAGGGAGGATCGATTTTAACATATTCATTTGCCTGTCTCCTTCATATTCATATCACCATGATCCATTTTGGAGTGATCCATTTTTTCCGTCTTCATTTTAGAGTGATCCATTTTAGAATGGTCCATTTTCATTTTACGCTGGTCTTTGGGCAGCAAAGACACGACCTGCATCATGCCCGCATGCATGTGAAACAGCAGATGGCAATGAAAAGCCCAATCGCCCACATGTTCGGCATTTACATCAAATGACAATTTTTCGCCGGGTTTGACAATGACCGTATGCTTGCGCGGTTTGTGCGTTTTGTTGTCTGGGATACTGGAGGCATCATCGGGAATGACCAGATCAAAAAACATGCCGTGCAAATGAATGGGGTGGGGCATCATGGTGTCGTTAATCAAGGTCATACGCACCCGTTCGCCTTCATAGAATTTTATCGGTTCTTTGACATGGGAAAATTTCACCCCGTCAAATGACCACATATAACGCTCCATATTCGCCGTCAGATGCAGCTCTATCTCGCGTTCTGGCTCCCGCGTGTCCGTATTGGGTTCCAAGGCGCGTAAATCCGCATATGTCAAGGTGCGGTGGGGGACGCTCTCTAGCCCGATGCCCGGCTCATGCAAGCGGTTGACCGGGGCTTCGGCGATATTGATAATGCCCGGCCCGGGTTTGAGACCGGCTTTTTTGACGACCTCTATGGGCGCTTTCATATCCATTTTGCCGTGACCCATCTCGCCATGATCCAGTTTGCCATGGTCCATCTTGTCCATTTTCCCCATTTTTTCCATGTCCATGGCATCGCCGCTCATTTTCTCGCCGCCATGATCCATTTTGCCATGATCCATGCCGTCCATATCGTCCATGCTCATATTGGCGTGATCCATGCCCATATCTCTCATGGTCAGCAGGGGTTTTTCGCGCAACTCGGGCGCGGGGGCGCGCATGCCGGGGCGGGGGCCGAATGTGGCGACCACTTGCCCGGAGCGGTCAATAGATTCGGCGACAAATGCGTACGCTTTGGCTTCCTCTGGCTTAATGATAACATCATAGGTTTCCGCCACACCGATTTGAAATTCGTCAATTTCGAGGGGTCGAAGATTTAGTCCGTCCGCCCCGACTACGGTCATGGGCAGGCCGGGGATGCGGACATTGAAAATACTCATGGAAGAGGCGTTGATAATGCGCAGGCGCACCCGTTCGCCGGGCACAAAAATGCCGTTCCAATTGTCTTCGGTGCCGCGTCCATTGATGAGATATGTATATGTATCCCCGGTGACGTCGGAGATATCGGTTGGCTGCATCCGCATCCGCCCCCAGCGGGCCCGATCCCTAAACGTTCGGCCAAAGCCTTCGTATTTTGCGTCTTCCATAAAATCGGGAATGGTTTGCTTTTGAAAATTGAGGCTGTCGCTCATTTTTTTAAGCTTTGCAAAAATCCGGTGGGGGTTTGTAAATGTCCAATCGGCCAGCACCATCACATATTCACGGTCATATTGCACTGGATCAGCGGCGATAGGGTCAATAATCATTGGTCCGTAATGGCCCATGGGTTCTTGGAGGCCGGAATGGGAATGATACCAATAGGTGCCGTTTTGGGGTACGGAATATCTATATTGGAAGGTTTCGCCGGGTTTAATACCGGGGAAGCTGACACCGGGAACACCGTCCATATGAAAGGGGACGAGTAGGCCGTGCCAATGGATTGATGTGTCTTCGTCCAGGTTGTTTTTGACATTTATTGTGATGTCTTCGCCTTCTGTAAACCGGACGAGGGGTGCAGGTATGGCACCATTGACTCCAATGGCATTGCCAAGACGTCCATTGATACGGGTGGTAAATTTTCCAATTTCCAGATCAAATGTCGTGCCGCTAAGGGTAGGTATGCCAAGGTTGCCTTCGTCGGCGGATCTGGCCCAGGCGGGGATAAGGCTGGTAAGGCCAAGGAAAGCACCACCGCCAGCGGCGGTTTGTATTAAACGTCTACGACTTAGCATAAAAACTCCGGGTAATTATGGGTTGATGGGTATTGGTTTTTGATAAAACATTGTAGCTAATACGTATTCGTATCCATAATCCCTCAAAAATATAGTCAAAACACGGATGTTTTTCATAAACTAAATGTCATGTTATTTGTTGCGAAATGTCCTTGACATGGAGAAAGTTCACGGTATGGAATCGTTCTATATGCGTTTATTGATATCAAAATTTCTGATTTTAAGTTTGTTGTTGGTGACAATGCATTCCGCATTGGCCAATGAATATACGCAATTACCTGTGGATGGTTATGCAGGCAGCTTTACGACGAGCCAACAGGTTCAAAGTGAAAAAATAACCCTTACAAGCGAATTGCCACCGGGTGAAAATATCACAAGCTCGGAATGCAATGTGTGCCATACGGCCCATATATTATTGATATTGGCGCCGGGTCAATTGTCACTGGGAAAATATGTATCCAGCCTGAAAACCATAGGTGAAAACGCCCCGCATCCCGCGCCAATGGACGATATTCCCCACCCCCCTATAATCTTGATTTAATCCTGCCCAAGGGCGGAGTCTGTTTGTGTTTACGGGATAAATGTATGCACGCACCGGTTTCCGCACCCCTTATCTTATGGCTATCGCAGCTATAGCCAAAATCAACAGTAGTCATAATGAATACGAGAACTTGTGTGCTTTTTAGCACTTTGAGTGCCGTGCTTGTACTAAGTGTAGCACCGGGCGCATTGGCGCAAACGAAGACTAAAAACGGAAATGATTTTCCTGAACTTATCACCTTAACGCCAGTGGAAACCCGCGAATTTGTTACGGCTTCAAGACCGGATATCGTAGGGTTTGTAAGCACGACCATAGACGGACACCCGGCCATGCAGGCGGCGCAAGCCGCAGTGGAGGCCGAGAAAGCCCGCGCACGCGGCAAGGGTCGTAAGCTGTATAATCCCAATTTGGAAGTGGATTTGGAAACGGGGGAGGTCGAGACCGCAACAATAGGTCTGTCCCAAACCATTGACCGTCACGGCAAACGACAAGTTCTGCAAGACGCCGGGCGCGACAATGTATTTGCGGCCCAGGCGGCATTGGAGTTGGTCGAAAAAACATTACAAGCAGAACTGTTACAGGCTTTGTCCGAATACCAGATAAATACTGATATGGTCGCGATGGCCGGGCGCAAGGTTACATTTAGCCGTGATTTCTTGAAATTGGCCGAACGCCGCAAAGCGGCTGGTGATTTGTCCAGCTCCGAAGTCTTAACGGCGCAATTGTCACTGGCTGGGTCGTTAGCAGACTTGGCACGCGCCAAATCCGAAAAGTCTCGTGCGGTTCAAGCCTTAACAACATTAAGCGGGGCCATTCTTACGGACTGGCCGCTTCTGGAGGGAACGCCAAATGGAAGCAGGGCAGTAGGGCGGCAGACAAATCCACAAGATTTGCCGGAAGTACGTTTGGCAAGCGCCAGGTCGCGGGCGTTTCGTTCACGCATAGCAGTTGCCAAAAAAATGCGCAAAACCGACCCGACGGTCGGTGGGCGTTTGGGCGTGGAAGGTTCAAGTGTACTGTTTGGCGTGACCTTGGCTATTCCCTTGCAAAGCAACAATAAATATTACGACAGCATAGATGTGGCCAAAGCCGAGAGCCTTGAGGC
>CAZCUM010000079.1:0-6288 GCA_964502015.1 uncultured Robiginitomaculum sp.
GCGACGCGGAGCTAGATATGTCTAAAGAGAAAAACAAACGCCGCGTAGCGGAAAACGAAGCTATGGCCAAAGTGCGTATGCTGCGTACCAGCCCGCAAAAACTTAATCTGGTCGCCCAGATGATCCGCGGCAAAAAAGTACAAAACGCGCTCGACGATTTGACATTTAGCCGCAAGCGTATCGCAAAAGACGTCTACAAATGTCTGTATTCGGCTGTGTCGAATGCGGAGAACAATCACGGCCTTGATCTGGACGATTTGATTGTAGCTGAAGCATTTGTCGGGAAAAACCTGGTGATGAAGCGCTTTAAAGCCCGTGCCCGTGGCCGGGGTGCAAAAATACTAAAACCGTTTTCAGAGCTGACAATCATTGTTCGCGCACCAGAGCCAATACAAGATGGGTCTGCACAAGACGGGTCAGTACAAGAGGAGACAGCCTAATGGGTCAGAAAGTAAATCCAATCGGCTTGCGCCTTGGTATCAACCGCACATGGGAATCCCGTTGGTATGCCAATACCAGTGAGTACGGTGATCTGCTGCATGCCGACTTGACCATGCGCAACTATATCCTCAAGGAACTTAAAGCCGCATCCATCTCGCGTGTGATTATAGAGCGCCCGCACAAAACCTGTCGCATCACTATTTACACGGCGCGTCCGGGTGTTGTGATCGGCAAAAAAGGTGCGGATATTGAAACGCTGCGTTTGAAGCTGGCTAAATATGTTGAGGGCGAATTGTTCATCAATTTGGTTGAAGTGCGCAAGCCTGAGATCGACGCCAATATCGTGGCCGACAGCATCGCACAGCAGCTCGAGCGCCGGGTATCATATCGCCGCGCTATGAAACGGTCTATGCAAACCGCTATGCGCATGGGTGCGCTTGGTTGCAAGATTAAGGTTGGTGGCCGTTTGGGCGGTATCGAAATCGCCCGGGTTGAGCAATACCAAGAAGGCAGTGTGCCTTTGCACACTTTGCGCGCTGATATTGATTACGGCACGGCCGAAGCCCTGACTGCCATGGGTATTTTGGGTATAAAAGTGTGGATCAACAAGGGCGAGATCATGGAGCATGACCCTTATGCCCACGAGAAACGCATGAATGAACAAAGTGGTAGCTCGCGTCCCCAGGGACAGCGCGGCGGTGGCCGTCCTCAAGGCGGTAGACCAGGCGGCAGGGGCGGAAGACAGGGAGCAAGAGCCTAGGGCTCTTAAGTAGGAAATAAAACATGTTACAGCCAAAACGTACAAAATTTCGCAAAGCCCACAAGGGCCGCATCAGGGGTATGGCCAAAGGAGGCACTGCGCTTAATTTCGGATCATACGGCCTAAAGGCACTTGAGCCAAGCCGGGTTACTGCCCGCCAGATCGAGGCAACACGCCGCGCCATTACCCGTCACATGAAGCGGGCTGGTCGGGTGTGGATCCGAATCTTTCCGGATGTGCCTGTGACCAAAAAGCCGACCGAGGTTCGTATGGGTAAAGGTAAGGGTTCCGTAGAATTTTGGGCCGCCAAGGTTAAGCCGGGCCGGATTATGTTCGAGATCGACGGTGTTAACGACGAAACCGCTCGCCAGGCATTGACGCTGGGAGCGGCAAAATTGCCGATCAAATGTAAAATCGTCACGAGACCTGGCGAATAGGCCGAACGAGTAAGGAAGAAGACAATGAACGCCATAGACATCCGCAATCTCAGCGAAGATCAGCTTAGCGAAGAACTGGTCAAGCTTAAAAAAGAACAATTTAATTTGCGCTTCCAGCAGGCCACCAGTCAGTTGGAGAAGACCGGAAGCATTCGTATAGTGCGCCGCAATATTGCCCGGATTAAAACCATTATGCGTGAGCAAAAGACACACGCACAAAACGAAACGAAGAAGTAGGAACAAGCCATGCCAAGACGTATATTACAAGGTGTTGTGGTCAGCGATAAAGGCCAAAAAACTGTCGTGGTGCGGGTAGACCGTACCTATCTTCATCCATTGCTGCAAAAAACTTTGCGCAAATCGAAGAAATATCATGCTCATGATGAAGAAAATTTATTCAAAGTCGGTGATGCCGTACGTATTCGCGAATGTCCGCCGAAATCAAAACTGAAACGCTGGGAAGTGGTAGCGGCTTAGGTTCGTCCGAGCAATTTACCCGAAATAGAAATTCCCGAAAAAGAGTTAAGAGGCCCTAAATGATACAGATGCAAACAAATTTGGAAGTTGCCGACAATTCCGGTGCAAAGCGTGTGCAGTGCATTAAAGTGCTGGGCGGCTCCAAGCGCCGTTATGCCAGTATTGGCGATATTATCGTCGTGTCCATAAAGGAAGCCGCCCCGCGTTCACGTGTGAAAAAAGGTGAGGTGCGCCGCGCTATTGTTGTGCGTGTCAAAAAAGACATTCAACGGGCGGACGGTAGTGTCATTCGATTTGACAGCAATGCTGCCGTTATCGTCAATAATAATGGCGAACTGCTCGGTACACGTATATTTGGCCCGGTTCCGCGTGAGCTACGTGCCAAAAACCAAATGAAAATTATTTCCCTAGCGCCGGAGGTTTTGTAATGGCTGCGAAGATTAAAAAGGGCGATTATGTCCAGATCATTTCCGGCTCGTTAAAGAACGGAAAAGGCAAAAAAGGTGAGGTGCTTAAAGTGTTTACCAATGAAAACCGCGTTTTGGTTGCCGGTATCAACATGATCAAGCGTCATGTCCGCCCGACCCAGTCTGACCCAGACGGCGGCGTTAAGACATTCGAGGCGCCTATAGCTATTTCCAATGTTGCCCATCTTGACCCGAAAGACGGCAAGCCGACACGGGTTGGATTTAAGACGTTGAAAGACGGCAAAAAAGTGCGCGTCTCTAAACGCTCAGGAGAAGTGATCGATGACTGATACATATGAGCCAAGACTGGCTAAAAAATATCGTGAGAAAATTCGTGCTCACATGAAAGAAAAGTTTGGCTATACAAACGAAATGCAAATCCCCAAGGTGACCAAGGTTGTCCTCAATATGGGTGTCGGCGAAGCCGTGGGCGATAGCAAGAAAACCAAAACTGCATTAGCTGATCTGGAATTGATTGCGGGTCAAAAGCCGGTCATGACCGTGGCCAAGAAATCCGTCGCGACGTTTAAGCTGCGCGAAGGTATGAATATTGGCAGCAAAGTGACATTACGCCGCGCCCAAATGTATGAATTTATTGACCGTTTGACCAATGTGGCCCTGCCGCGTGTTCGCGACTTTCGCGGTCTTAACCACAAGAGCTTTGACGGTAATGGCAATTACGCCATGGGTCTCAAGGAACATATCGTGTTTCCTGAAATTGATTACGACAAGGTAGACAGTATGCGCGGTATGGACATCGTTGTTTGTACAAGCGCAAAAACAGACGAAGAAGCAAAGGCACTGCTGGCCGAGTTCAACTTTCCCTTTAAAAAATAAAAACGGGAAAAACAGTTGAACTAACGCAGTAGGCAAAGTGGGCCGCCGCCCACAACAACGGAGAAAAAAATGGCAAAAGTAAGCTCAGTAGAGCGCAATGAAAAAAGAAAAAAAATGGTAAAGCGTTATGCTGCCAAGCGTGCGGCCTTAAAGGCGACCGCTCGCAATACGGAACTGCCCGTGGAAGAGCGTTTCGCTGCTCAGATCAAGCTGTCTGAATTGCCGCGCAATTCAGCGCCGTCTCGTGTGCGTAACCGTTGCCAGGTCAGTGGTCGTCCGCGTGGTTATTACCGCAAAATGAAAATGTCCCGTATTGCTTTGCGCGAACTTGGTTCCCAAGGCTTGTTGCCGGGCCTTGTCAAGTCTAGCTGGTAGGAGGAAGATATGTCTTTTAGTGATCCTCTAGGTGATATGCTCACCCGCATCCGTAATGCCCATATGCGCGGCAAGACGAAATGTGAAACCCCAGCCTCCAATTTGCGTGGCCGGGTTCTCGACGTGCTTGAAAGCGAAGGTTATATTCGCGGTTATGCGTCGGTTGAGAAACAAGGTTTCAGACATTTTGAAATCGAGCTTAAATATTTCGAGGGCGCGCCGGTTATTCGCGAAATTAAACGCGTATCCAAGCCGGGTCGCCGGGTATATTCATCGGTAAAAAGCTTGCCGCAGATCCGCAACGGTCTGGGTATTGCCATCCTGTCTACGCCAAAAGGCGTGATGTCGGATAACATCGCCCGCGAACAAAATGTTGGCGGCGAAATTCTCTGCCAAGTGTCTTAAGGGAAGGAGAGAAACATGTCTCGTATAGGAAAACATCCTGTTACTGTCCCTGCTGGTTGTACTTTAACCCAGGACGGACAGAAAGTCAGCGTCAAGGGGCCGAAAGGCACGCTTGAATTTACCATGCCGTCCGTTGTTACAGGCAAGTTGGAAGGTGAATTGTTTACAGTCACGCCCGTTGGTAGCGACAAGCAAGCCAGCGCAATGTGGGGTATGTCGCGCACTATGATTGCCAATCTGATTGAAGGTGTCACCAATGGTTATACCAAAAATCTTGAACTGCGCGGTGTTGGTTATCGGGCCCAGTTAAAAGGCAAAACATTGAGCCTGCAACTTGGTCTGTCCCACGACGTTAATTATGAAGCGCCGGACGGTATCACCATTGCTGTGCCAAAGGCGACTGAAATTCACGTTTCAGGCATCAACAAGCAAATGGTTGGCCAGGTTGCCGCTGAAATCCGTTCCTACAGAAAGCCGGAGCCTTACAAAGGTAAGGGTATTCGCTATGTCGGCGAATTTGTCCGCTCTAAAGAGGGTAAGAAGAAGTAAGATGAAAAACGCACAACAAAAATTGAAACGCCGCGCCCAGCGCGTGCGCCGCCGGGTCAAGAAAAACGCAACCGGACGTCCGCGTCTGTCTGTATATAGAAGTTCGAAAAATATTTCCGCTCAAATCATTGATGATTTGAACGGCGTGACTTTGGCCTCTGCCTCATCTTTGGAAAAAGCTGCAAAGCTTGCCAAAGGTTCGGACGTTGCTGCGGCCAGCGTAATTGGAAAATTGATCGGTGAGCGGGCCACAAAGGCTGGTGTAGAAAAAGTAGTTTTTGACCGGGGCGGGTATTTATATCATGGCCGGGTCAAGGCTTTGGCAGAAGCGGCTCGCGAAGCTGGGCTAAAATTTTAAGGAAGCATTATGGCAAGACGTGATGACAAAAGAGGCAAGCGCGACCGCGAGGACGGGGACGAGTTTGTTGACAAATTGGTGCACATTAACCGTGTCGCCAAAACCGTTAAAGGTGGTCGCAATATGAGCTTTGCCGCTCTGGTTGTGGTTGGTGACGGCAAAGGTCAGGTTGGTTTTGGCAAGGGTAAAGCCCGCGAGGTTCCTGAATGTATCCGCAAGGGTACGGAACTGGCCAAGAAAAGCCTGGTGCGTATTCCTCTACGTGAAGGCCGTACCTTGCACCATGATTGCAAAGGTCGCCACGGTGCCGGAAAAGTGATTTTACGCGCCGCACCTCCAGGTACTGGCATCATTGCCGGTGGCCCCATGCGCGCCGTGCTTGAAAGCCTTGGTATGCAGGATGTTGTGGCAAAATCCACAGGTAGCTCCAACCCTTATAACATGGTGCGCGCTACATTTAACGCGCTATTGTCACAGGAAAATCCGCGCACGATTGCCGCCAAACGCGGCAAGAAAGTTGGCGATATTGTTGGACGTCGCCGCGACGGTGCGTCTTCCCCCGAGATGGAAGCGTCTGAAGGTTAACAGATTAAAAGAGTTAGATAATGGCCCCCAAAAAAGCAAAAAAGACAAAAACAGTTACAGTTCGCCAGACCGGGTCTTCGACCCGGCGTCCCGGGGACCAGCATGCCACATTGGTAGGTTTGGGCTTGGGCCGGATTGGTAAAGTCAGAACATTAGAAGATACACCATCCGTGCGCGGCATGATCCGCAAAGTTGCACATATGGTGGCAATAGTTGAAGAATAGCTAATTAGTTATTCATACGGAGAATATGATGCGTTTAAATGAACTTAGAGATAATCCCGGAGCCACAAAACCGCGCAAGCGGCTTGGGCGCGGTATCGGTTCGGGCACAGGCAAAACGGCTGGCCGTGGTGTTAAGGGGCAAAAATCCCGCTCAGGCGTGGCCATCAAGGGTTATGAAGGCGGCCAAATGCCGATCTATATGCGTTTGCCAAAACGCGGATTTAACAAACCAAACCGTAAAAAATATGCGGAAGTTTCGATTCGCCGTCTTGAGCAGGCCGCCCAGGCTGGCGTTCTGGATTTGAAAAAAGACGTTGACGCCAATGCTTTGGTTGCAGCTGGTGTAATCCGCCGCGCCCATGATGGTGTGCGT
>CAZCUM010000080.1:0-5917 GCA_964502015.1 uncultured Robiginitomaculum sp.
AATATCCGCACCATATCCACCCAATAACACTGCCAGGAACAACAACGGAGGCTGTAACGAGTAAGCACTGGTCAGGCGGGTGATATAGAGCATGGTCATGATAATGAGGCTGGGCACATGCAGGTAAGCCGACAATAATGTGGCACCAACGGTGATTTGTAATGAGAACATGTTTCTTATGCGGTTGGCCATGTGAAAATGCCCGCCGTCCGGAGCAGTTTTGTAATGGCGCATATGCACGCGCCAGGTCTGCATAAAGCCTTTGAGCCAACGTGAGCGTTGGGCCGTCCAATTTTTGTATGAGCTGACGGCTTCTTCATTTGTGGGCAATGATATGATGCCAATTTTAAGCCCCTGTCTTTGCCTCTGTTCTTGTCCCTGTCCCCGTCCCCGTCCCCGTCCCCGTCCCTGGTAATTCATGGCCGTGATGCGGAAACTTAAATCTGCATCTTCTGTTACATTACAGGCATCCCAACCGCCAACGGCTTCCAGTACGGTTTTGCGAATATGATTGCTGGTGCCACCGAAGGTGAATGGCAGGCCAAGCTTGGCTAAGGCTGGGTTCCAGACATGAAACAGAGCCGCATATTCGAGGCCGAAAAATGTGGTGAGCAAATTGTCCCGGTCATTATAATACCCAAGCGGGGCCTGGACGGCGGCGAGGCCGGGGTCAGCCATTAAAGCCAAAGCAGCCTGTTTTAATTGCCCAGGGTGAGGGCGGTCTTCCGCATCGTAAACGGTTATGATGTCACCGCGTTTTTGCGGCGGGATAGCAGCAAGCGCCGCGTTGAGAGCTTTGGGTTTGGTGCGTGGTTGGCTTGGCGGCACTTCGAATATCTGAAAGGGAGGGCGTAAATTGTGCTTTACGGCCCGGCATGTGGCTATATCATCCGCTTCGGTGACAAGTATAATGTCGATCCGGTCTTCGGGATAATCAATTTTGGATAAATTATCCATAAGGCTTTTGACCATATGGGCTTCACGAAAAAGCGGGACAAGTACAGTGAAGCGCGGCCACTGTGTAGGCTGTGTAGGCGGGTCGGCTGATAAATCCAAGTCGGCGTGTGAATGGTCATGGGCGGTTATCAAAATTGCGGTCAACCGCAACCCCGCCATAAAGACGACAAATGTGCTGGACAGTAACAAGGCAATATCCAATGCCGTACGCGGGAAAACCAAAAATACGGCGCAAGGTATGAGAATTAACAATGCCCATTTAAGCAAGCGGAAGCGCGATTTTTGGGCATTCGTCCACATCCATGCCTGAAATGGTTCAGACCCACGGCTATGTGCAGATACACCCCTTAACCCCATACAGCATCCCAATGCGTTTGTTATCTGACGTCATTATACGTTATCCCAATGCGCCACGCTTAGATTTTAAATACAGGGTTATGCCCAAAAATGATAGTGTAAAGTTGTAAGTGTGGTAAAGTATTCACTACAGCTTGCTCTTGAGCCTACCCATCATCCATTTTCAGCGCGGCGATAAATGCTTCTTGGGGGATTTCTACGCGGCCGAATTGGCGCATTTTCTTTTTGCCCTTCTTTTGCTTGTCGAGCAATTTGCGTTTCCGCGACGCGTCGCCGCCGTAACATTTGGCCGTGACGTCTTTGCGCATGGCGGCGATGGTTTCGCGGGCAATGACCTTGCCGCCAATAGCCGCCTGGATCGGGATTTTGAACAAGTGACGCGGGATCAGATCTTTGAGCCGTTCGCACATCATCCGGCCCCGGCTTTCGGCGCGTGAACGGTGAACCAACATGGACAAAGCGTCCACCGGATCTCCGTTGACCAGAATGCTCATTTTAACCAGATCCCCAAGCTTGACGTCAATAGGCTGATAATCAAAACTGGCATAACCTTTGGAGATAGATTTGAGCCGGTCATAAAAATCAAACACCACTTCGTTGAGCGGCAGCTCATAGACAATCATGGCGCGGCTACCCACATAGCTCAGCTCTTTTTGCACGCCGCGCCTGTCCTGGCACAGCTTGATAATGCCGCCGAGATATTCGTCCGGTGACAGTATCGTCGCGGTAATCCACGGCTCGTGAATTTCCTCGATCTTCATGACATCGGGCATGTCGGCTGGATTGTGCAGTAATTCTTCTGTGCCGTCGCTAAGTTTAAGCGTGTAAACCACGGAAGGCGCCGTGGTGATCAAATCCAGATCAAATTCCCGCTCCAGCCGTTCCTGGATAATCTCCAAATGCAACAGGCCCAAAAACCCGCACCGAAACCCAAAGCCAAGCGCTGCGCTGGTTTCCATCTCAAAGCTAAAACTGGCATCATTGAGCCGCAGGCGGCCCACGGCAGCACGAAGGTCTTCAAAGTCCGCCGCATCAACCGGGAAAATCCCGCAAAACACCACTGGTTGCACGGGCTTAAAGCCGGGCAGGCTCTCTTCGCAGGGTCGTTTGTCATCGGTGATGGTGTCGCCAACGGCGGCGTCGGCCACCTCTTTGATGCTGGCGGTAAAAAAACCGACCTCGCCGGGGCCAAGCACAGTTTTGTCTTCGGGCTTGGGTCTAAACACACCGACTTTATCAACCGTGTAAGTGGCACCGAAATTCACCATGCGGATACGTTGGCCTTTTTTGATCTGGCCATCAACAACCCGAAACAACACAATAACCCCCATATAAGTGTCGTACCAGGCGTCCACCAATAGCGCCTTGAGCGGCGCATCAATATCGCCGTGGGTCGGGGCAGGCAAGCGCTTAACAATGGCCTCAAGCGTCTCCTTGATGCCTATGCCGGATTTTGCTGATGCCTCGATAGCGTCAGACGCATCTAGCCCGATAACATTTTCAATTTGGTCACGTACCCGCTCTACATCGGCGGCTGGCAAATCGATTTTATTCAGCACGGTGATAATTTCGTGGTCATGTTCTATGGCCTGATAGACATTGGCCAAGGTTTGCGCCTCAACCCCTTGGGATGCATCCACCACCAATATAGAGCCTTCACAGGCAGCCAAAGAACGCGAAACCTCATAGGCAAAATCCACATGCCCGGGTGTATCCATCAAATTCAGCACATAATCCTCGCCGTCGTCTGCCGTGTATTCGAGACGGACGGTTTGGGCTTTAATGGTGATACCGCGCTCTTTTTCAATATCCATATTGTCAAGCACCTGATCACTCATTTCGCGGTCAGTAAGCCCGCCCGTATAATGGATAAGCCGGTCCGCCAAGGTTGATTTACCGTGGTCAATATGGGCAACAATAGAGAAGTTGCGAATATGGGTAAGCGGTGTTGTCATAATAATTTTCACAAGAAAGAGGCTGTTGGCGATTTTCTATAGACTTACGGGCTATGTGCAAGTGTTGTTGTGCGATATATTTAGTGACCCAAATTGTATTTGCATGAATTATGACGCAAACCCTTGTTAAATCACAAGAGCTTGCGTACAAGCTGGGCGAACAATTTGATTGAGGAAAATATGGCCATACATTTACACAAGGGTGATTTACCGGACGGGCTGGATTTTGGTACATCTGTAGCGGTGGATACGGAAACCCAGGGACTGTCTTTGATGCGCGATAAACTGTGCCTTGTACAATTATCCGCTGGCGACGGTGATGCCCATATTGTGCAGCTTGACAGAAATAGCTATGATTGTCCGAATTTAAAGGCATTGTTGGCGGACGACAAAGTCGAAAAAATCTTCCATTTCGCTAGGTTTGATGTGGCCATGCTCAAGCAGAATTTAGACATTAATGTAACACCCATATATTGCACCAAAATTGCCTCGGCACTGACACGCACTTATACGGATGCTCACGGACTTAAAAATTTGTGCAAGGAACTTCTAAACATCGATTTGTCCAAACAACAACAATCATCCGATTGGGCCACAGAAAGTTTGACCAAAGCGCAAATGGAATATGCGGCGTCAGATGTTTTGTATTTGCATCAACTCCAACGTATCTTGTCCGCCCGGCTGATGCGTGAAAACCGCTATGAACTGGCCAAATCCTGCTTTGAATTCATGCCTGCGCGCGCCGCATTGGATTTGGCGGGCTGGAACGAGATCGATATTTTTTCTCATAATTTCAGGTAGGAAATTTCGCTAACGAACCTGTAATCAATTTAATGCATTGCGGTATCGCCTAATGATATTTTTTAGGCTATAAAGCCTAGATTTTACATTCGTGAGAAAGCATGACATCAGTCAACGCAGATACTACGCCGGCAACTGCTTCTGCAGGTAATGGCCACGCGCTCGCATTTTGGGAGCCGCGCCGGGCATTGACCCTGGAAGCGGCCCGGCGGCATTCCAGCTTTATTCGCTTCGCACGTTTTGTTCTGATTGGGTTTGCCGCCCTGCTCATTCTCTTGTTGTTATGGTATTTTGTCAACGCACCCAAAAGCATACCCCCTGAAGACAATCCTGATGAAACCGTGAAGATGATCCGCCCCGTCTATAAGGGGCGTACTTCCGATAACCTGCCTTACCGGATCACGGCAGACGAGGCCGTTCGGTTCATACAAAACCCGGACGAGACCAAGCTTGTAAACCCGATGCTTAATTTTCTACGCTCAAGCGGGGCAGAGGAAAGTATCGTATTGGCAACAAGCGGGCTGTATAATGCGGAAACCCAGGTGCTGGAATTGCGCACAGATGTAAATTTAAAAACTGATGATGGTACGGACTGCAAGACCACACATGCGCGAATATTTGTCAAAGACAAACGTATCGAAGGTGACGAAGCTATCAAATGTACGGGCGGATTTGGTCGTGCGGGTGGTAATGCTTTTGAGATCAATGAAAATTATAGCCAGCTTGTGTTCAAACAAGGTATGACCGCCCGCATCATACCGGAAAAAATACCTGAACTTCGTGGAGCGCAAGAATGAGTGCTTTTAACAAAATTTTCAGTGCCGTTTTCATGTTTAGCTTGGTGTTATCCTGGTCGGCATCTGCGCAAATTTCGTTTGGCGGCCACGAACCAATTGATGTCAAGGCAGAACGCGCAATTTACAAAGGTGCCAAAACTGTGTTAAGTGGTGATGTCAGGATTGAGCAAGCCGGGTCGGTCATACTGGCGGATCAGATGGAGTTGTTTCGGGCTCAAAGTGATCAGGCCGAGGGCAGTTTTGTACAATTGGGAAATATCAACCGTATTGTCGCCGTAGGAAATTTCAAATATATAACGGCGCAGAACAGCGTAATTGGTGATAAAGGGGTTTACGAACGGGATAAAAATATTATCACAGTATCGGGAAATGTAAAATTCACCCAGGGCAATGGCAACACGGTCACGGGTAACAAAATGATCTATGATCTAACAACCAGCCGTGCCAGGGTAGACGGAAATTGTAGTGGTCGGGATTGTGACAGAGACGAACGGGTCGTTATCAATATTGGAACAGAGTAAAGAGCGGGTATGAAAATTATTAATCCAAGTACAAAGCTGGTCGTTTTGGCCATAAGTATAATCGTCCCGGTGATTTTGGCGCCCATGGCCCATGGGCAATTTGCATCAGGTAGTACCGCGCCGATTTCTATTTCTGCCGATAATGCCAGTTATCAAGGCGCAACAACCGTATTGACCGGAGGTGTTGATGTTCGCCAAGGTGATGTGCGGGTGCTGGCTGATAAAATGACAGTGTACAGTTCGGCGGCGGGGGCTCTTGATCAAAATGATATATCGCGCATTGTTGCCCAGGGGAGTTTCTATTACTTAACACCGGAGCAGGATGTTCGCGGCGATAATGGGGTTTATACCCGCACTGATGACACTTTTGTTGTCACAGGTAATGTGATTATGAAACAGAAAGACGGCAATGTCATAACAGGGGATAAGTTGATTTATAATTTGACCACACAAAACGCAGTCGTCATTGGTAATTGCAAGGGCCGTAAATGTGGCTCCAAGGGACGGGTCAATATTTTGATTAAAAACA
>CAZCUM010000081.1:0-5656 GCA_964502015.1 uncultured Robiginitomaculum sp.
GGTGTAAGTTCCGTCACTGGCACGGCTTCGCCAGTACGTTCCAACCGGTCAATATCAATGGTGTCTTCGAGTAATCCCTGCCCGGACGGCGAAAACGAAGCGCCCAGAGTAATCTCGGCCAAGCCGTAACTGGGCGTAAAGGCGTTGGCTTTGAAGTGAGACGGTGCAAATATTTTGGCAAATTCCTTGAGAGGTTCCGCCTGCACCATATCGCCGCCAATACCTGCGGCCCGCCAATGGGACAAGTCCAGCTCCCGGTCTTGACGCCAGCGACGCACACATAACTCATAGCCAAATGTCGGACTAAAGGACAGCGTGCATTTATTATCACTGATCAGTTGCAACCAGGTTATGGGACGGCGGGTGAAATCTTGCGGATCCAGATAATCCACGGTCATCTGGCTCATCATTGGCGCGATCATAAATCCAACCAGGCCCATATCATGATACATAGGCAGCCATGATGCACTGCGATCTCCAAGGCGTAAATCCATGCCGCCCGAACCGACCATTGCCATACAATTGGCGGTGACGGTTTTTTGTGTCCCGATGATGCCTTTGGGTGAGCTGGAGCTACCGGAAGAATATTGGATATAACATGGGCCGTTGGCATCATGGGGGCGAAGCGCGCCGCCCACTGGCATATTGGCCAAATCCGTAAAATTGATCACGGGCACATCATGGTCATTGAGGGCGGAACTGACAATATTCTCCATACTGGAAGGTGTCAAAAGTGCCGCAAAATCACCCGTATCGGTCATGCGTTGCAATTGGCGCTCATAGCTACCCCGCCCGCCCAAAGTCACAGGTAATGGCAAGGGGGCCGGCACCAGTCCGGCATATTGGCAGGCAAAGAACAAAATAACGAATTCGGGACTGGTGACAGCGCAAATTCCGATGCGGTCACCTGGCTCAGTGATCCCCACAAGCCGTCTTGCCGCTTCTACTGCCCGGTCACGCAATTGGGTAAAGGAAAGGCGGTGCTTTATTTTACCACGGCCACAATAGAAATTAAACCCGGTGTCACAGCTTGCCGCATACTCCAGAGCGTCTATTAACGTCTCGAAATGACCACGTACCATTGGCTGGCCACGGTCTGTACTGGTCGGTGAAATCATTTAACTCCCCTTGGTAACACTCTCTATGTCACGGATTTGCTTTAATACCCAAAAAAAATGGAATGTAAAGTGTGTCTATATGGCTAATAACTCCCGAAGTTGCGCATTGACTATGGCGAATTTTGCCAAAGTCCAACCCCCGGATGCATTAATCTTGCTATAGGCCGCATCATAGGCCTGCACCGCATGGGGTTTTGCGGCGACATATGTGGCAATCATAGCAGTTGTTGGCGCGTCTGCTGCGCCGCCTTTATCAATATGCAATTTTGCTGCCGCCAGTGCCAATGCCGCTTGTGCAGCGTAATAATCTTCCTCGATACGTTGTTGCGCCAAGCTCTCCCAATGGGTTTTAGGCTGGGTTTTCATGGACATAGAGCGCAAACGGTCGATTTTAAACCGCCCCCCCATATCATAAAACAATTCAGCCGCCTTGCGGATTGGCCAACCGGTTTTTTCGGTCAACTCCACCACATCAAACCCGGAAGCACGGGCCCGTAATAGCGAAACATCCGCCGCCAATGCTTCGGGTATATTCGCGCGAATAAATCGCCCGATCCGCGCTGCAACACGCCGGCTGTCATAGCTGGACAACACATCAACCCAGCCCTCGTCCACATGGGACAATCCGTCTGTACGCCTGGCTATACGCATATCTATGGTTCCGTTCTCCCCGCGCCGTACCAGCCAACCTATAACCCGCTGTAACACGGCGGAAATTTCGGCCTGTAGGCTTAATTGTGCCTCAGCACTGATTTTATTATCCAAATCATTGATCGAGTTACGGATTTTGTCAATTTGCAACACCTCGTAAGCGATTGTGAAAGCCTTGGCAATCTCGCCAGGCGAACCATTGGTTTGTTCACTAAGAGCTGACATGAAGACAGGGCCGCCAACATCGACAATTCTATTGCACAGGCGTGAAATGATGATTTCCCGGCGCAAACGATGTCTTTTCAAGGCTGTGCCAAAGCCCTGGACGGCTCTCGGAAAATATTCCCGTAACATCGTACCAAAAAACGGATCATCCGCGACATCTGTTGTGATCAAGTCATCAAATAGCACGATCTTAGCATAGGCATTTAACACCGCCAGTTCTGGTCTGGTCAAACGCCCGCCCTTTTCGCCAATTATTTGCATTTCCGAGGCGGACGGTAAGCCTTCTACAGTCCTGTCAAGACGGCCCTGCGTCTCCAGGCTCGCCATAAATCTTTCATAGCTGTGATGCTCTTCCCTGGCATAGGCATGGGCCAGAGAAAGCGCGCCTGTCTGATCATAATTATGCTGTAAGACCAGAGCCGACACATCATCCGTCATCGATTCCAATAGCTTGACGCGCTCGCCTGCTTCAAGTTCACCGCTTTCTATGGCAGCTGAGAGCAATATTTTGATATTGACCTCATTGTCAGAGCAATCCACACCGGCCGAATTGTCAATGGCATCCGTGTTAACCCGGCCGCCATTTTTAGCAAATTCAATTCGCCCGGCCTGGGTAACACCCAAATTAGCACCCTCGCCTATGACTTTAGCTTTCAAGTCCAAGCCATTTATTCTTATAGAATTATTTGCCTTATCATGGGCGTCATCATGGGTTTCAGACGCGGCTTTTATATAGGTGCCAATTCCGCCAAACCACAACAATTCGCATTGTGATTTAAGCAAAGCCTGCATCAGTTCATTTGGTGTCACCTTGGCGGCAGAAATTCCGGTGAGCTTTTGGATTTGCGGGGTTAAACGAATGGACTTGCTGCTGCGGGGGAAAATACCGCCGCCTTTGGAAATCAATTTGGTATTATAATCTTGCCAACTGGAACGGGGCTTTTTAAACAGGCGCTGGCGTTCCTTGAAGCTTGAAACCGTATCCGGGTCCGGGTCAATAAAAATATCACGGTGGTCAAAGGCGGCAATAAGGCGGATTTTTTTAGACAATAACATGCCATTGCCAAACACGTCTCCGGACATATCGCCGATACCGATAACATCAAATTCTTGCGTCTGAATATCCTTACCCATTTCCCGAAAATGCCGCTTCACCGCTTCCCAACCGCCCTTGGCAGTTATGCCCATCGCCTTGTGGTCATAGCCGACCGAACCGCCAGACGCGAAGGCATCGTCAAGCCAAAATCCGTAATTTGCCGCAATTTTGTTGGCAATATCAGAAAATGTAGCCGTGCCTTTGTCGGCTGCAACCACCAGATAGGGGTCAGGATCGTCCCAGCACACAACATTGTGCGGCGATACCGTATTTTTACCCTTATAGGTGTCGGTTATATCCAAAAGCCCGCTGATAAATTGGGTATAGGCAGCAATACCCTCGGCAAACATGTCGTCACGATTTCCACTTGCTGGCAATTGCTTGGGGAAAAAACCACCCTTGGAGCCAACGGGCACAATCACCGCGTTTTTAACCTGCTGCGCTTTGACAAGGCCAAGCACTTCTGTACGAAAATCATCGCGCCTGTCAGACCAGCGCAACCCGCCCCGAGCCACGGGGCCAAAGCGGATATGTACGCCCTCGGCCCTTGGCGACCAGACAAATATTTCTCTGTAAGGCTTGGGGGCTGGCAAAGCCTCCAAAGCCTGGGAGTTTATTTTTAGGGAAATAAATGGCTGCGGGCTGCCATGCTTGTCCTGCACGTAGAAATTTGTCCGCAAAGCCGCGCACAAGACCAAAGCCATGCGGCGCAAGGCCCGGTCATGATCAAGGGAGCCAACTTCATCCATTTGCGCGAATAATTTGGCTTCAACCTGCCCGGATTTTTCCCGCCTTTTGTCCATTGATAATTTAAGCTTAGGGTCAAATTTCACCGCAAATAATTCCAACAGCAAGCCTGTAATTCCCGGATACATAGCCAAGGCTTCAATTTGTACCTGTTCAGAAGGGTCAAGGCTCGATTGTTTGCGGTAGCGCGCCAATAGCCGCAACACGGCAACCCGCCGCCATTCAACCGCTTGCGGCAAGATCAAGGCATTAAACCCGTCGTCTTCATTCTGGCCGTTCCAAATCGACAAAAACCCGCTTTGAAATACATCTTCTAGTCCGGCTCTGTTGTCCGGGGCATTGTTCAGGCGCATCTCATAGTCATGCACCCAGACATTATCTAAATCTTTTGGCTTGCTGTTAAATCCTATTTCTTGGGCAACATGCAAGCCCATATTGTTGAAAATCGGCATGACATCCGATAGTTCAAGCCGGGTTTTCCAACTGTAAAACTTGGCTCGCAGAACATCCGGGCCATCGCCGTCGCGGGCACTGACGCGCACTGCGGTCGGGTTGTCTTTATTCACACTTTCGATAATGGCAATATCTTTTACGGCCTCCCCGGCATCAAAATTTATCTGATAACTGGCTGAAAATGCATTTTTATAGGCCGGCAGTCTGTCAACTAGGGCGCCGTTTTGATGGGCTTCTGCTTGGGTTTGTAAACCTGCTGACCAGGGTTGGCTCAAACGGGCAATTTCGGCTTCAAGGGTTTTCACATCCGGGATTTCGTGATTGTCCGGATCAAGACCGATGATAAAATGCACTCGTGCCAAAGGCGAATCGCTATATTGGGGGTAAAACGCCGATACACGTCCATTCCAGGCATTTTTCAAGCAATCGCCAATTCGTTGGCGAACCGTGCTATTATAGTTTTCACGCGGCACGAAAACCAGTGCGGAAACAAAGCGTTTAAATGGGTCATATCGGACAAACAAACGGGTACGCGGGCGATCAAATGCTTTGGCAATCCCTGTAGCAATGCGAAATAAATCATCATCAGAACTTTGAAACAGCTCGTCGCGTGGATAGGAGGTTAACACATATTCCAACCGTTTGGCATTATGAGAGTTTGGAGAGGCCCCATAGCGGTGCATAACTTGCTCGACTTTACGGCGAATAAGAGGTACATATTTAGGCGAACGGGCATAGGCATCAACTGTAAACAAGCCAACAATACGGGTCTCTCCATTGACCTTGCCTTGTTCATTATAATGCTTGATTGAAATATAATCCATGCGCACACGTCTATGTACCCGTGAGAACAAATTGGATTTTGCCACCGTCACCGGGTCTTTTTCCAACAAGGAAGCTTCGACGCTTGACGAAATTCTGGCGGGCTCGCTACTTTGGCGTAAAATCATCTGGCTATCGTCTCGCAAGACGCCCAGGCTGTTTTCTTTGACGACCGCAGGGCGGGCATAATCATAGGTGCGACCTTTGCCGCCCTTGCTTCTTGCTTTGCCGCTTTCATATATAAATGTTCGGGTTCCCAGCAGGACAAAATTTCCTTCCAATATCCATTCAAGGAAGTCACAAGCCTCGTCCAAAACATCCTTGGGCACATCCCCGTGCCGCTCGGACAGTTTTGCAATATTGCTCTCCAGGAGCGCCAACATTGGTTTGAAATCGGTGTTAATTGCATCCAGATCTCGCAAGGTATCGGCAATACCCTGTTTGATTTCTGTGCGGCCTAGCTGACTTTGGCGTGAAATCAGCACTTGTATCATGGACTCGCGAACTTTTTCCCCCTTTTTACGCCACAAACCTTCGCCTTTGC
>CAZCUM010000082.1:0-5247 GCA_964502015.1 uncultured Robiginitomaculum sp.
TGGGTGTTAAGCTGGTTTGGCTGTTTGAGATGCTTTTGGAAAGCCGCTTGCGCCGCTTGCAAATGCTCATCCTGCCCGTTTTCTTTAATCATGGCCAGCAACCCGGAGGCATCACGGGTTGGAGACTGGTAATAATCATCCTCAATCGTTTTATCCAGCAGGCTCAAGGCTTTCACATAAGCCTCATCAGCGCGGCGTTCATCACCCATCATGGACAGGGCCGTGGCCAAATGGCCCCACGACAAAGCCGATCGCAATTTTTTGCTATGGTTATCCGAAAAATAGCGCATGTCTTTCAACCTGCCCTCGCCGTTTTTGGCCAAGACATAATGGGCATAGGCGGCGGCTTCGGCTTGGCGCGACAAGCGCCGTTCTACGCTATCCACCTCGTATTGATACAAATAATCAAGATTGGGGTATCTTGGCATTTTCGTCATATAATTCAGGGCATTCAATGCATTATTTAAAGCTTTGTCGGACACCACATAGTCCTTGTCTTTGGCGCGAAGTAGAAAATCCGTTACATAAACCCCAAGCCAGGGCCGGGCATAGCGGTCACCACTCCGCCACAGACCGAAACTGCCATCACTGTTTTGGCGGTTAATCAGGCGGTCAACGGCGGTTTGCAAAGCGACTTTAGCCTGCCCCTCGCTGATACCCGGCACCCCGCCCAACTCGTGGGCGTAAAGCAGCGGCATGGCGGCGCTAACGGTTTGTTCTGTACACCCGTAAGGATAGCGGGACACCGCAGTCGCATAGAGGCTCGGGTCAATGCCCGGCGTGCGCGAGAACGATATATTCACATCCACCGAGCCAGGGTCAAAGCCTTGTAACATATCCGGATCCATCCGGAATGTCGCGCCCGCCTGCATTGGTGCAGTGATCATTTTGGTTATGGGCAGGAAGGCCGAACGGGTCTCTATATCAAAGGCGGAATTGACCCCATAACCGTCCGGGCCTTTTATGGCCAAATTAACGGTGCTGATCCCGGTTTGGTTGGTCAGAATTTCTCGGCGCACCATTTTGCGCTCACCTTTGTCAAGGCTAAGCGTGTCGCTGGTGTTATCAATGGACAGCACACCATCACCCGTCAGCACAGCCTCATAATTTCCAGCTTTACCGCCGACATTGTCCAGAGAAATCGCAGCTAGGGCTCTATCGCCCGGTGCTAAAAATCGCGGTAATGACAAAACCGCCGGAACCGCATCGCGCACAATCATCGGCTTGACATCGCTACCCATAGACGTGCGGCTCCAGGCCGTGGCCATGAGGCGTAATTTACCGTTAAAGTCCGGCAGTTTGACCGGAACAATCACTTTTCCGCCGCTGACATCAACCAGACCGGAATACAAGGACACCACTTTAATCGGTGCGGCGGTTAGCCCCTCACCGCCCAAACTGTCACTGCCTGAACGGGCCAAAGTTGGTGCGCCCAGATTTGGATTGAGCAAACGGGCATAATCATCACGTACGGTTACGGGCAAGGCCTTGCGGGCGAAATAAAACGCCTGCGGGTCGGGTGATTTGTATTTTGTGATTTGCAAAATACCTTCATCAATGGCCGCAAGGGTTAGATAGACTTTCTCCCCGCGAGGCAAATTGTCAAAAACCACGCTGATGTTTTGCGTCTGGCGGGGTTTGACCACTTCGGGAACAGCCACACTTACACCCAGTTTTTGCGCACCCATATCGGCTTTTAAGTATGTAATCCCGACGGCCCGGCGCGGGACGGGGCGTTTATCAGCACTGCGCGGCGTGTAAACACTGAGCAAGGCATAGACGCCCGCCCCAATATCGTCAGGTATGCGCACGGAGATTTCCGAACCACCTTGGGGTATATTGATGGTTTGCACCCGGCGCACTGCCTGGTCAGCAATCACCAACTCGCCAATACCGGCATAGGGCGAATTAACCGCCAGCTTAATGGTTTGACCGGGCTTTATATCAATCTCTGGCCCCCCGAGTTCTATTTGGTCAGGCGCGTCGCTGAGATCGCTACCGCCCCAGCCAACCCAAAACCGGGTGGAAGCGGACACATTGCTATCCGTGTCTTTAATCACCAACCGGTACCTGCCCCAGTTCAGTGATCGGGCTATGTTGGCTCCAGCCTTGGCGTCTATGTCCAGATTGCCGCTGGCCATTTCAATGTCCTGGCTATCATAGCGGTATTGCCAGCGCCCATTTCTGCGGTACCAGTTATAATGGCGCTCCTCCTTGACCAATACCCACTCGGCTTTCACGGCCTTGGGCGCACCCTGCCAGTCTACGGCCTTGATATTAAAGCCCGCCGGTTTGCCGCGCTCGGGGCGGCGATCAAATTTGGATTTTATTCCAATATACAAATCCTGTGTGCGCACGGGAATACGGGTCGAGTTTTGCACATAGCGCCCACCAGGCTCGGACACACCGGCCATGATTTCAGCCCGCAAGGGAGCCATGCTGTCAATCCCCTCGCCCTTTATGCTGATGTCCAGCCGCAAAATTCCGTCTGCATCGGTAGTACCGCCGCCCAAATCGATAAATTTTTCGCGAAATGATTTTTCCGCCAAGCCAAATCGATAACCCTTTAAATCAGGAAACGGGCTAGGCTCAACCCGTATTCTTGCCTCGGCCTCACCTGCCAAATCCGCACCATTGGCTCCGTAGAGAAATTGCGCCGAAACCTCCAAGGGCCGGATTTCGCCTAAGCGCAAAGGTGTGTCTTCAATCTTGATGTCTACTTTCAGCTTTTGCGGCACAAAGTCCTCAACTGAGAAGCTGGTAGCGCCGACCCGGCCCAAACCGTCCACCTCAACGATTGCCCGCCATACGCCGCGCGGCGCGGATTTTGGGACGGCGAAAGCTTGCAGTACGGTTCCTGCACTTATCTGTCCAAACCGGGTTTTGCGAAATTCCTGGCCGTTGGGTTTGAGATAACGCACCTGTCCGGAGCGGCCCTCTATGGCTACGGCCTTGGAATCGCGCAGCATAGCGGTGAGATTGGCGGTTTCGCCCGGACGGTAAACGCCCCTGTCAGCGAACACATAAGCATCAATGTCCTTAGCAGCCGTTCGCCCGCCAATGGCAAAGGCGGATAAATCCAGGGGCGAACGATTAAAATCCAGCACAGCATAATCACCCTCTTTACCGTAAGCCATAAGCATGCGCGGGCTTAATGGCCCTTTGCCTTTCAGCAATTGTGTGTCGAAATGCACGCGGCCATTATTGTTTGTCGCCGCCCGGCCCAGCACTTCATTGTTACGGGCCACCAAATCAACACGTATGTTTTTGGCGGCTTTGGCCGTATTGATCGAACGCACAGTTACATCCATTCCGGACGGGCTTTGGTAGGTGGTAAACGCCAAATCTGTCACGATAATCCAGCGCCAGGCCCGGGTCGGGGTGTAGTCCTCATCACCTTTGCTTGGGCGCACGGCTTCTACAATATAAGCACCCGGCTGTAATGTGCCGATGACATCAGACAAAGGAAATACAGTGGTGATTGTCGTGTTTGGCAAGCTTTTAACGGGCAATGTGCCTTCCCAGATTTGTTCGCGAACATCTGTGGCTACATTTTCATAGCCGTAATAATAGCGGCCTTCTTCTATGGTTTGGCCCGCATCAGGGTTGCGCCGCGCTATCATACGCTCACCGACTCTGAACACCGAAATATCAAGCTCGTCGATATTGGTGGTTTCTATGGCCAGACCTTGAGCGCCAATACGCGGCAATATAACACCCGTACCAGCAAAGGATATACGGGCAGGCTTATCGCCAAAGCTGATTTGTAAGCTGTGGTCTTCTTTCAGTGCCTCACCGCTGGCGCTCATCAGGCCACTGAGCATGGTTACTTTATAGTCCTTGGAAAACGCCAGCCCTGCCAGGCACAAGGCCTGACCATTGACTTCGGTACTGATTTTGGTTTCAGGCTCCACGCGTATATAGTCGGAAAGTTTTAGATTATCCGCACGGTTCAGTGGCAGGTTAAACTGCAAACACGCGCGGGGCGAGGCCTGGGCATCGTCAATTTTCCAACCCATGCTGGCAAATTCTACTTTTCTAACGGGCGGCCTTGTTGCGGGAGGCCTTGTTCGTTCCGGCACAGCTCGTACTGTATCCGCCGTATCTATACCAACAGGCTTGGGCTTGCCGCTGCCCATATCCGCCAAAAGACCGTAGCCAATCCACCAGGCCAGCAAGAACATTGAAATTACACTTACTACAAGGACTGATTGACGTTTCATGAGCGATTCCTTTTTGGTTTCTCCCTGCCTATAGCACAAATTTGACGGCAATGCGCCAAAAATGGGGGCTTTTGGCGGCAATGTGCGAAAAAAATTTACGGTTTTTTTACCAAAACCTCTAACTGCATTTAAATCACCTCCCCCTATAACACGTCCCATAACCGGGAAAATTCGGGGTAAACTTATCTATGGGAAAGACTATGAAACTTAAAAAACTACTTTTGGCTGGTGGGGCTGCCGCGATTGTGACGGCATCAACAGCATATGCATCTATACTGGATCGTCCATTCTTCCAAGTCCTTGGCGTTGTAATCGTCTGGGGAGCTGATGGCATGGACGGATCTGCACCGATTGCATCCGACTTTGTACTGTTGACACCAGCATCTGGTTCTGCCGGTGCTGACCTTATTGGTGCAAACGGCGCGACCGTTATTACCGGTACATTGGACGCAATTGATGCTGACGGTATCAATCCTAGCGCAACAGCAGCTAACCCTGTTGACAATGCATCATCAGGCGGCGTGTTCACAGATGATGGCAGCGGCATATTGGATGCAGCTGACTCTTTGTCTGCCTTTGGTATCGACGCAACAACTGATGTTGATAGCGGCATGACCAATGAGCATTTATCAAGCTTTTATGTAGCGTCTAATGCTGCGTTTGATATTTTTGCCCAAAGCTCAAATGTCGTCTCCACTGGTGATTTCACCACCTTGGACGAAGGTGATATCAGCTATGCAATGGCTTTGACTACATCTGGAACAGATGGTGGTTTGACATTTGGCGGCAATGCCCAGACACCGGCAACAGGCGGTACTGGTTATGTAACGACTGTCAACGATCTTGGTGACATGACGTCTGCAACCAAAGTATTTGACGGTGGCCGCCGCACTGCAGCCAGCCGCGGTAGTCTGGTCGCTCAATCTGTTCGGTTTGACAATACATATACCTTACAGCTTAACGGAACCACTGATGGTTACGATTTGTCTATGGGTGTTGGTACAATTCGCGCCGACGTTACCTA
>CAZCUM010000083.1:0-5245 GCA_964502015.1 uncultured Robiginitomaculum sp.
CCTTACGGAAACAAGATTTTAAGTCTTGCGTGTCTACCAATTCCACCACGCCCGCTTGTTCGCCTTGGTTTGGTTTGACTGGCGGCAATATGGCTAAAAATTTATTTAATGCCAGTTAAAAATTGCACCTTGGGCACTTTTTACGCATATTGGCTCTATGAAATTCTCCGCCCCCCTACTCGAAGGTCGCTTGGTGAGCCGCTATAAGCGGTTTTTTGCTGATATTAAGCTTATGGACGGCACTTTGGTTACGGCCCATTGTGCAAATACCGGCTCTATGGCCGGGCTGAAACAAGCCGGGTCACGGGTGTGGATATCACGGGCTGATAACCCAAAACGAAAACTACAATATGATTGGCGCATCATTGAGATTAGCCAAGATACAAAAAGGGCGCTGGTCGGTGTGCATACGGCATGGCCAAACAAAATCGTGGAAGAAGCCATACGGGCCGGAAACATTCCTGAGTTGGATGGTTATGACAGCCTGCGCCGTGAGGTAAAATACGGTAAGAACTCACGCATTGATTTTTTACTGGAAAGCGGTGGCAAGCCGCCTTGCTATGTTGAAGTAAAAAGCATCACATATTCGCGCCAGCCCGGCCTGGCAGAATTTCCAGACAGCCCCAGTGTCCGCGCCGCAAAACATGTTTGCGAGATGACCAATATGGTCAATGAAAATGCGCGGGCAGTTATGCTTTATGTGGTACAGCGCGATGATTGCAAACGGTTCAGTGTTGCCAGTGATATTGATCCAAAATACCACGAAGCATTAAAACTGGCCAAATCGGCGGGAGTGGAAAGCTTGTGTTATGCTTGCAAAATCACACCCGAAGAAATAACACTGACGCGCCCTATCCAAATTATTGACAATTAAGGGTGTGGTATAAACAAAAATCTATAGTATAGAGCGCACATGATGATGAATTACATCCAAGCCGATATGGCCGGGGAAGCCCGCGACGGTTCCATAAAATTGCACGGCCCGGAGGCGTTTGCGGGTATGCGCAAGGCCGGGAAACTGGCGGCGGCGTGCCTAGATATATTGGTGCCTCTGGTTAAACCGGGCGTGACCACGCAAGCGCTGGACGCGGCGGCCCAGGAATTTATCCTAGACAACGGCGCCGTACCGGCCTGTCTTGGCTACCGGGGTTATAAGCACACGATCTGCACGTCCATAAATCATGTGGTATGCCACGGAATACCTAGCTCTAAACCGCTCAAGAACGGTGATATTGTCAATATTGATGTCACCGTCATTGTTGACGGCTGGCACGGGGACACATCGCGCATGTATCCAGTCGGACAGATAAACCGCAAAGCGGAACGGCTGGTCAATATTACCTATGATGCGTTGATGCTGGGCATTGCCCAGATCAAGCCCGGCAATACGGTTGGCGATATCGGAGCGGCCATTGCACAATTTGCCCACGGTGAGCGCTGCTCGGTGGTTGAGGATTTTTGCGGCCACGGCATAGGGCGTCTGTTTCACGATGCGCCCAATATCCTGCATCTGGGCAATCCCGGCGAAGGCGAGGAATTGCGCGAAGGCATGTTTTTTACCGTCGAGCCTATGATCAATCTCGGGCGTGCCCACACCAAAGTTCTGGCGGACGGCTGGACGGCGGTAACGCGCGATAAAAAACTTACGGCCCAATTTGAACATTCCCTCGGCGTCACTGCCACGGGGGTTGAAATATTCACCAAATCTCCCGCAGGCTTTGACCGGCCTCCTTATGTCTAAAGCCGCAGCAAAATCCACACCAAAGCCAAAGCCCCATTATTACGGGCACCGTGACCGCTTGCGGGCCAGATTTTTAGAGGGCGGCACATCGGCACTGGCGGATTACGAACTGCTTGAACTGTATCTGTTTCGCTCTCTTCCGCGCCGGGATGTCAAGCCCATTGCCAAAGACTTGATCGCCCGATTCGGCAGTTTTGCCGAAACCATTTCAGCGCCGATACAGTTATTGGTCGAGGTCAAAGGCATTAGCGAAAAATCTGCACTTGATCTGAAAATCCTGCAAGCGGGCGCCTTGAGGCTGGCTCAAGAGACGGTTTTATCGCGCCCGGTGTTGTCCTCCTGGTCTGCCTTGTTGGATTATTGCCGCTCCGCCATGCAGTTTGAGGGCAAGGAGCAGTTCCGTGTGTTGTTTCTGGACAAGAAAAACCGTTTGATCGCCGATGAAATTTTGGGCCAAGGCACAGTAGACCGCGCACCGGTTTATCCGCGCGAGGTGATCAAACGCGCTCTTGAATTATCCTCCACAGCCATCATACTGGCCCACAATCACCCGTCGGGCGATCCCACACCAAGCCAAAGCGATATAGACTTGACGGGCCAAATTATCACCGCTGCCAAAGCCCTTGGCGTCGCGGTACACGATCATCTCATTATAGGGCGTAACAATATAGTGAGTTTTAAAACTTTGGGGCTCATGTAAGAAACAAAAAATATAAAAACTAAATTCGGGGACTACAATGAAAACCAATAAAAACCACCGCACATTTGTGCTGTTATTGCTGACGCTGATCTATGCGTTCAACTTTATTGACCGCCAAATCATCGGGATATTATCGCCGTTCATTCAAGCAGATTTGGGCCTGACCAATACCGAACTTGGCCTGCTCAAGGGCATAGTCTTTGCCTTGTTTTATACAATCATCGCGCTGCCCATCGCCTGGTTAGCTGACCGCTATAACCGAGTGACCATAGTCTCCACATCTCTGGCGGTTTGGAGTGCCTTTACGGCATTGACCGGGATGGCTGGCAGTTTTTTGCAAATCGGATTGGCTCGTATTGGTGTGGGAGTTGGCGAAGCTGGCGGTAGCCCGCCGTCTCATTCTATCATTTCAGACCTCTACCCAAAAGAAAAACGCTCCGGGGCTTTGGCGATTTATGCGCTGGGCATACCTATAGGTCTCGGGTTTGCTTATTTCATTGCAGGTATTGCCCTTGGCAACCCTGATTCGAACTTTGACTGGCGGCAACTGCTTATTTGGCTCGGTATTGCGGGTGTGGTTTTGGCAATCTTCACCCGAATTGTGATCCGCGAACCCGAGCGCGGTGCTCAAGAGGCAAATGATGCAGGTGAAAAACCAAAAGCACCACCATTTGGCGAAGCCTTGAGCATACTCCTGTCAATCCCGTCTTGGTGGGCCATGTGTCTGGGGATCGCCTTTGCTTCATTTGCCGGCTATGCGTTTTCCACATGGCAGATAGATTATTTATTGCCCTTTGATGGCCAGGCCGAAAACCCTGTCGGGTTTAAGCACATGATGTTCACCCTGGGGTTTATTAATATGATTGCTTACGGGTTTGGCACATGGCTAGGCGGCTATCTGGCGGATAAATTTGCCAGAGGGGGAGATAATGTTCGCGCCTATGCACTTGTACCAGCAATTACCGTTGTATGCGCTCTTCCTTTGGCCGTATTATCGTTTTGGGTGCCAACGGTCTGGGCCCATATGGCGGTCATTACCGTTTTTGTTGTTTTCCTGGGCATGTATCTTGGCCCGTCATTTGCCATCGCCCAAACGCTCGCCCCCATCAATATGCGGGCCATGTCTACGGCTTTATTCTTTTTAATCCTCAACCTCATTGCCCTTGGCGGCGGCCCGACAATTGTCGGCATATTGGTTGATGTCTTTGAACCCGCTAACGGCAAAGTCCATGCTATTCGGATTTCCATGACTTGGGTAAGCTTGTCCTTTATTATCTCGGCTATCAGTTTTATGGTCGCCGCGAAAACCCTGCCCAAAGACTGGGCCGATGCGGAAAAACGTAATGAAGCGGTTGCGTCTGATTAAATAAAGCATATGTAGGGCGTAGCACTTAGAGAGACACACTATGATTCCACGTTACGCCCGCCCTGATATGGTCGCGATCTGGTCACAAGAGACCAAGTTTCGGATATGGTTTGAGATCGAAGCCCACGCCTGTACGGCTATGGCCGATTTGGGGGTTATCCCCAAAGCCTCTGCCAAAAACATATGGGACAAGGGCAATGCGGCTGTGTTTGACGTAGAAGCTATCGACGAGATCGAACGCGAGGTCAAACATGATGTCATTGCGTTCTTGACCCATCTGGCCACATTCATCGGCGACGATTCGCGGTTTGTCCATCAAGGCATGACCTCATCGGATGTGCTGGACACGACATTATCGGTGCAATTGGCCCGCGCCAGTGATCTGCTCCTGGAAGGCATGGACAAGGTATTGGCGGCGCTCAAGGCCCAAGCAATGGAGCACAAATACACCCCGACCATAGGCCGCTCCCACGCCATCCACGCCGAACCGACCACATTTGGCCTCAAAATGGCGCAAGCTTACGCCGAGTTTATGCGGTGCCGGGAACGTCTGGTTACGGCTCGGGCTGAAATCGCCACCTGTGCTATATCGGGTGCAGTTGGTACATTCGCCAATATCGACCCCCGCGTCGAGGCTTATGTGGCCGACAAGCTTGGTCTTGAGGTCGAGCCTATTTCCACGCAAGTCATTCCCCGTGATCGCCATGCCGCCTATTTTGCCACGCTCGGGGTTATCGCCAGCTCTATTGAGCGGCTAGCCACGGAAATCCGGCATTTACAGCGCACCGAAGTTTTGGAAGTCGAGGAGTTTTTCTCCAAGGGCCAAAAGGGATCTAGCGCCATGCCCCACAAGCGCAATCCTATCCTGACCGAGAACCTGACCGGACTGGCCAGGCTGGTACGCTCCGCCGTCACCCCGGCATTAGAGAACGTCGCCTTGTGGCATGAACGCGATATTTCCCATTCATCGGTTGAGCGCGGCATTGCACCGGACGCCACTATTCATCTACACTTTGCCTTGCACCGTCTTGCGGGTGTGATGGAAAAACTGGTGGTCTATCCCGAAAACATGCTGGCTAATCTGAACAAGCTTGGTGGTCTACATAATTCCCAGCGCATCATGTTGGCTCTGACCCAAAAAGGTATGAGCCGCGAACATGCATACCGGGCCGTACAAACCAGCGCCATGGCAAGTTGGCGCGGCGAAGGCGAGTTTCAAGCTCTTCTCAACGCTGACCCCGTAGTCAACAAGCATCTAAATCCGGACGAAATTGGCGAGATGTTTGACCTTGCTTATCATTTCGCAAAAGTAGATGAGATTTTTTCAAGAATTTTTTCTAAATAATTTACACAACTTAGTCTCTTTTAACCCCTAAATATACCCATGGTAAATGAAGCGTTAGCGGCGCGTTTGCCAATAAATAACCATTGCAGTGTA
>CAZCUM010000084.1:0-5223 GCA_964502015.1 uncultured Robiginitomaculum sp.
CTGATGGTTACGATTTGTCTATGGGTGTTGGTACAATTCGCGCCGACGTTACCTACACAATCTATGTTCCGTAACGAAAACGTTCACGCATAAGATTGTCTCCAGGTTTCTGGGGGTATCTGAACGATAAAACCCCGCCCATTTGGGCGGGGTTTTTGTTTTGCGCTAATTACACTAGGGTTAACAAACCGGAAAACATTTCCTGCTAGTTTGCGAGAGACTAAAAAAGCTATGGGCCTAAAGGGGATTATATAATGAGTAATAAAATCAAGAATTTCTTTATTGCATCAATATTGATGTGTGCGGGGACAATATCACTGGCATCCATATGGGTGCCAAAGGCTCACGCATTTGGCATTGGTGTGCAACCCTCAACCGTGGAGATGACCGTAAAGCCCGGTGATCGGCACCGCCAAATCATCACCATTGGCAATGTCCATAAATCCAAAACCATCAGCATGACTATGGGGCTGGCGGACTGGACTTTGGATGATAGCGGACAATTGGCTTTAAGCCCGCCGGGCGAAAGCGAGCGTTCATCGGCTGAATGGATCAGGTTCAGCCCGGCCAGTGTTACGCTTAAACCTGAGACCAGCATGGACATCACCGTTGAAATTAGTGTGCCTTACAAAATCAAACATAAAGGTGATCACCGTTTTGCGCTTCTGGCTACAACTTTACTGCCAGGTACAGACGAGCGCGGGGATGTATCAGGTGTCTGGAACCGTTATCAATTGGCTTCCTTGTTCTATCTAACCGTGACCCCTTCAAACAGCAATCCGGTTATTTCCAATGTGGCCATTAGCAATACCGATACAAAACTATTGACCATGTCCATCAAAAATGACGGCAATGCCCATGCCCGCCTGAAAGGCACGGCATTTGTGAAAGACACAAGCGGCAAGACAATTGCCGAGGCACCCATGTCAGTCGTCGTCCTTGATCAAGGTACACGTAATTATGCTCTTAATCTAGATAAACTGGAGGGTCTAACCCCCGGTAATGATTACAGAATTGAATTTGATATGAAAAACACATTCGCACCGCAAAACAAATTTAAAGCTACCAAGGTTGATATTGCACCACTGGATTTCCGTGCGCCCTAGCTTACAATTTGGCTTATGCTTTGCCGTTCTGTCTATTGTGTCAGGATGGCAAACCACCGCCTATGCCAGTTTTCTGGACAGCGATTTTTGGTGTCGGACATATGGCTGCGTCGTAGTCCATGACGGACAAAATTATGACATATACGATAATTATCTCTTCGCCCAAGGTCAATGCTGTGTCCCCAACGGCACACCAATGATCCCTTACTCACGGCAATTTGGTGAATTCAACCTCACGGACAGCTTAGACGCCAATCAAGCGCCAAATGCTGACCAGAGCATGATGTTTGGTATCGCGCAAAATGGTGTCATCACCCAATCGCTTCAAGATGATGGCAACGGCTTTCTCGACGCTGCTGACAGCTTCGCCTCCGGGTTTGTCATGAACGCAACCACCAATATTGCCCTGGACGGGCCGGGACGGCAATATTCCCACAGCTTTTTTATTACCTCGCGCAATGTCAGGTTTTCCCTGAGGGGTCTGTCATCTATCAATTCTGCCACGCAAGATTTTGCCAATACATTATCCTTGAGCGACATCAATATAGACGCCGCTGTTACCCGGCGCGGCAATGACGACGGATTTCGCTTTGGCCGCCGGGCCACGACCAATAATATTACCGTCTATAATGGTGTCACCGATTTGGGTGATCTACAGGCCTTGCCGACTCGGGTGTTCCAGTTTAACCGTTTTGCCGGTATCAGACGCCGTAACGGCGATCTCAATGAGCAAACCATTCGACTGGACTTTCTCTACACAATGCCGGATTACGATATGTCAATGGGGGTAGGCTCTCTCAATATTGATGTATTGTATGATCTCTATAAAGAGCCTTAGGGTTATTCCCCAACTATGTTTATATACCTCTAGCTTACCGTTTAATGCGGACAACGGATTGGCTGATTTCGCTTCCGATGTCCCGAAACGCGGCATTTAACGCCGCAGCATTGCCTGAGTTGTATGCTTTGTCAAGACTTGTTGCACAGGCTTGTAATAGGGCTTGCCCTTTCACAGGGGCTTCAAAAGCCACTGTAAATATGGTGATATTGTCAAGCTTGGCCTGATCACATAAAGCCGTTGTCGCGACATCAAATGCCGGGTCATTATTATCACCGTCCGTCATAAAGACGATATAAGGTGCCAGATTACTGATTGCGGCCATTTCGTCGCTGATTTGGTCATAGGCATATTGAAAGCCCGGTGTGGAATTGGTGCCACCTGCGGCCGTGAGCGCATTTACCTGGCTTACGGTTTGGCTATATCCTGATCTCATATCCTGGGTTGGGCCGAGCATGGTGTTATATATGGAAAATCCGGTTCGAATTGTAGACACAAGTAGCGTCGGGTTTTCACTGCTACTGTATAATGTGTAAAACATATCATCAACGGCGGTTTTTAGAGCATTTATCTTTACACTACCGTCGCTGGACAACCAGGTCATGGAACCTGAAACATCCAAAACCAAATAAATGGAAAACGGGTTCATTTGTTCAATGGCAAACCCGCTTGTAGAGCTCGCACTGATATCCATGCTGTCCATGGCCAATAAGCTGCCAAACACGGTTTGATATCTTGAATTGGCCGTTACGGTAATCTCCTTGACCGAATTGTTGATATTGATACTGGGCGTTCCCTCAAGGGATAAATTATCAATAAGCGCAACATTGTCTTCAAGGGTTTTTCTGGCCAATGCTTCCATCTGGGATGAGTTGGTGCGGGCAATACTGGCCCCTGCCAAAGCAGCCATATCAACAGAATCCTGTAGCCTGGTTTTGACACCTGTCATGCTGTTATAGTCGTATGCCACACCGACCAAGGATACAATTACCATCATTGCAATTGCTGAAGTGACGGCAAAACCTCCCCGGATGTTGTCACGCCAACTGCCCATACAATCAATAAGATTAGGCCTAAATTTTGACATATTATCCCCAATGGAGAAACAATAGCAAAATGACTTTAAAATATGGTGAAGCTTATGGTAAATTTTTATTTACCTTATTCTAACTACTCGTTTACGTAAATCTTTCTGCACCTAGCTCCCAAATGGGTCATGACTTCGTAATTCAGCATCCGGGCATGGGCGGCTTGGTTTTCCAGGTCTTCGCCGAAAAATACGGCTTTTGCACCCAGTTCGACGAAACCCTCATAGTCGGTTATGTCGAGGATTGTGTAGTCCATGCTGACACGGCCTATGACAGGCACACGGGATTTCCCAAGGCGGGCAGAAGTGACAATACGTTTGTCTGAACCGCTCAGGTTTACGGGCAGACCATCCGCATATCCGGCGCTGACAATAGCGATTTTCATGTCGTTCTGTGCTGTGAAGGACGCATTATAACCAAGGGTTTCACCGGCCTTCACGGTTTTAATCTGCAAGACGGGTGCGTGTAATTCCACAACGGGCTTTACGTTTTCAGCATCCGGGTTATCTGTGACTTTACCGCCGTATAAGCCAATACCGGGGCGCACCAATTTGAAATGATATTTAGAACCCAGATAAATACCGCCCGTATTGGCCAAGGAAAGAGGCACCATAGGCATTTGCCCGGCGATCTTTTTAAAACGAGCCAGTTGCTTTGCATTAAGAGCATGACCCGCCTCACCTGAACAAGCCAGATGCGACATGACCAAATCAACATCAAGCGCGTCCAAAAGGCTTTTGTCCGACGCAAATATTTCGGCTTCCTCCGGCGGTATCCCTAACCTGTTAATACCCGTATCGAAATGCAAAGCGGTGCGCGGGGCATGGTTGACCGGCTTGCAGGCTTTGACCCAATCTCGGGCCTGGGTCAGGGAATTGATGACAGGTTTTAGCTTGCTGCCAAAAAATATGGCCGTATCCTGGGGCGTATTGCCGCTAAGAACATATATGCTGGCTTTGCTGCCAATAGCCTGGCGCAGGATTTTACCCTCTCCGGCATGGGCGACAAAAAAAATGCGAACACCGGCCCCGTAAAGCGCCCGCCCTACCACCACCGCACCCAAGCCGTAAGCATCAGCCTTTACACTGGCTCCAACTTTAGCGGGCGCGGACTTGGAGGCCAAGTATTTGTAATTGTCAGCCAAAGCCGTCAAATTCACCGTGAGAACCGGCCTTGAAGAATAGGATTTTACATCAGGCATTATGAATTAGTGTTGACTATCATCATAGCGATCATCAAATGCCAAATTACCGAACTTGGTTAGCGGTGCTTCAAATGACAGCTTGACCGTTCCTATAGCGCCGTGGCGTTGCTTACCGACTATGACCTCGGCCTTGCCGTGTATAGCGTCCATAGCTTCTTGCCATTTCATATGTTCCTCCGTGCCTTCGCGAGGCTCGGTGCGCGATACATAATATTCTTCCCGGTAGACAAACATAACCACGTCCGCGTCTTGTTCAATGGAACCGGATTCGCGAAGGTCGGCCAATTGCGGTTTTTTATCATCACGTTGTTCCACTTGTCGTGACAATTGCGCCAGGGCCAAAACCGGTACATTCAGCTCTTTGGCCAGAGCTTTAAGCCCCATAGTGATCTGGGTAACCTCCTGCACTCGGCCATCATTTGACCTGCCGCTACCGGTGAGCAATTGCAAATAGTCCACCACAATGAGATCAAGCCCGACCATGCGCTTGAGCCGCCTGGCCCGAGCCGATAATGCCCCGATGGTCAATCCGCCCGTATCGTCAATATGGAGCGGGATTTTCTCGATGGCCTCAGCCGCTTCGCGCACATCCCCGTATTGGGTTTCGGTGATTTCGCCGCGTCTGATTTTATTGGACGGGACTTTGGATTGCTCCGCCAACAAACGCGTAGCCAATTGCTCGGACGACATCTCAAGGGAGAAAAATCCGACCACCCCGCCCTCTTTGGTCTCCATGACCCCTTTTTCATTTTTTTCGGCCTTGTAGTTTTTGGCCACATGAAAAGCGATATTGGTGGCAAGGGCGGTTTTTCCCATAGACGGACGTCCGGCCAGAATGATCAGATCGGATTTATGCAGCCCGCCCAATTGCCTGTCCAAATCAAGCAGCCCAGTGCCAAGACCGGACAAACCCCCATCGCGTTCATAGGCGGCTGTGGCCATCTGGATAGAGGTCATGAGCGCCTTGTCAAAGCCGATAAACCCGCT
>CAZCUM010000085.1:0-5223 GCA_964502015.1 uncultured Robiginitomaculum sp.
GTTGTGCCCCCCATCGCCTGCGCAAGAGCTCCGGCACTTCCCCCATGAAAAATGGAGGAAGGAGTGGTTGCCAAAGGTCTCATCGTTTTATTCCCCTTCCAACAACCGCAAGGGATGGACGCCGTTTACCATGCCTATGTAGGGGGGCAGGATTGAGTAGCCTAGTAGTGATTTAAGCTGTGGGTCTAGTTTGGCCACCACGGATTTAGGGGTGCCTAACGTGTAGTTTTCTTGCTGGCGTAACCAGGGCTCGCAATATTGTACGGTGATGGCCAGGCGGGCCGCATCGCTCTCGTTGGCACCGCCGCCGTGCCAAAACGTGCCGCCGTAAAAAATTGCACTGCCTTTGGGCATGACGGCGGGGACGGCTTTGTCGTTTCCGCCGGGCTTTCTGTCGCCCCATGTGTGGCTGCCGGGAATGATGCGGGTGGCCCCATTGGTTTTCGTAAAATCGTCTATGGCGAAAATACTGGCAGCCCCGAGCGGCGGGCGCGGTCTGGGCGGTGGGTAAAACCCGTCGTCATAGTGCAAATACTGCGCGTCCTCGCCCGGTAAAATATTGATCACCTGTAATTGGGACAGCAAGTAATTGGGCATAAACATTTTGTCCAGCAAGGCCAATATGCGCGGATGCACGGCCAAAGCATCGCACACCCGCGTTTTGGTCAGGGTGGCGTAAAGACGCTGGGTTTTCAGGCCTTCAAATGCGTTGCGGCCCTTATAGGACAACAAACCCAGCAGTTCTTGTTTGATGATGTCGCACTGATTAGCCGGGATCAGGTTTTCCATCATGACGAAGCCGTCCGTTTGCAAGCTGTGCCAATCGGCTGCGACAATATCCGGATCAACATCGCGCTTTATTTTCAAGAACCCGGTTGTCCCTGCAATATCTTTGGACAAATCTTCTATTTCTTTGACAACAGGCTTTTTCATTTGGGTGCTTTCATATTTGGCCAGATTTCGGACAAGGGTTTTGAACGGCCCGTGGTGCCGACAATCAACGCATGGTCGCGGGTCAATTGATTGGGGTGATCAACCCCGCAAGAATGAGCGATCATCCGCACTTCATAACGCATGGTTTTGACGAATTTGCGCACCCGCTCGGCTTTGTTGGCCGGGTTCAGACCGCGCTGCAAACGCTTGTTGTGGGTGGTGATACCGGTCGGGCAGGTATTGGTGTTACACCGCAAAGCCTGGACACAGCCCAGAGCAAACATAAACCCTCGCGCCGAGGAAACAAAATCCGCCCCTGCACAAAATGCCCAGGCCACTTCGGCGGGCGTGATCAGCTTGCCCGTGGCAATGACCCGCACCCGGTCACGCAATCCGGCCGCACATAAAGCGTCCACTGCCGCTGGCAGGCTCTCGCGTATGGTCAGGCCCACATTGTCGATCAGCGGCATGGGCGCGGCGCCGGTGCCGCCGTCGCCGCTGTCAAGTGTGATGAAATCCGGTGCGCTGTTTGCGCCGCGTTTCGTGATAGCTGTGATAAATTTTCGTAATTCTGAAATATCGCCAATGGCCATTTTTATACCCACTGGCCGTCCGGACACTTGGCGTATTTGGTTGATCAAATCCAGGAGTTCGTCCGGGTTGGCAGCTTCCACATGGCGGTTGGGCGAAATAGCGTCTTCGCCCTTAGGGATATGGCGAATTTCGGCGATTTCTGCCGTGACCTTGGCACCAGGCAATATGCCGCCCTTGCCGGGCTTGGCCCCTTGGGAAAGCTTTAGCTCGATCATTTTGATGTTTGAATTTTTGCATATTTTACGCAAGCGGGTTTCGTTGAGTGTGCCGTCCTCATGGCGCGCCCCAAATTTTGCCGTGCCGAGTTGATAGACAAGATCACACCCGCCCTCCAGATGATAGGGCGAAACCCCGCCTTCACCGGTGTTGAGCCAGCATTCGCCCATGGCCGCTCCGTGGGACAAAGCCCGTACGGCAGGGGCAGACAGGGCACCAAAACTCATGGCCGAGATATTGAAAAAACTTTTGGGCTGATAGGGGTGTTTGGTTCCCGCGCCGATCAATTTGGGCACATGTAAAATATGTTCACCCTCAAGTTTAGGAAACATGCCATTGGCAAAGATCACGGAGCCTGGTGTCAGATTACGGGTAGAGCCAAAGGGCACCGTCTCGCTGCCTTGCTTGGAAACCCTGTCGATCCATGAGCGTTCGGCCCGGTTGAACGGCATTTCCTCTCGGTCCTGGGCGAAAAAATACTGGCGGAAAAATTCGCCCAAATGGGAAAACAACGCCCGAAACCGCCCCAGCACCGGAAAATTGCGCCGCACAGAGTTTTTGGTCTGGGTGATGTCAATGATGAACATGACAAACACAGACAGAATAAGCAGTGCCAGCAAGCTGATAAACAAAACCGCAAATAAGGACAGGCCCGCCCTGGCCAGGTCACTAAAACCGCCAAACATAAACAGATAAAAAATATTCATAACTCGCTTTATCAGGAGTACAAACCATATGCATCAAGTTTTTCATTGCGGACTGGTTTACATCCAGACTTTGGGGGCTTGAAGTTGTGGGGATAGGAACCTTTAGATGAATTTGGGCAATATGTTTCCAACTTGTTCAGTGAAGGCTTGAGTTATCGGCCTAACCGTTCCATTAAACGGGGGAATTGTGCGAGTTCGAATCATGACCGTTGAAAAAAAACCACAAAAAAAATCACTTAGCTACAAAGATGCAGGTGTTGATATAGACGCCGGGGAAACCTTGATCGATAAAATTAAACCCCTGGCTGCTTCTACGCGCCGCGCCGGTGCAGATACCCAACTCGGCGGGTTTGGCGGGGCCTTTGATTTAAAGCGTGCCGGGTTTTCTGACCCAATATTGGTGTCTGGCACGGACGGGGTTGGCACCAAGCTGCGCATTGCCATTGATAGCGGGCGCTTGGATACGGTCGGGATTGATCTGGTGGCCATGTGCGTCAATGATGTTCTGGCCCAAGGGGCGGAGCCTTTGTTTTTCCTGGACTATTATGCCACCGGCAAACTGGATCCGGAGGTGGCCGCATTGGTGATTTCAGGTATTGCCGAGGGTTGCCGCCAATCCGGATGCGCCCTCATCGGCGGCGAGACGGCGGAAATGCCCGGCATGTATGCAGGTGATGATTTTGATCTGGCCGGGTTTGTCGTCGGGGCGCTCGAGCGCGGCAATTTGTTACCGTTGGAAGACAAAATGCAGGCCGGTGATGTGCTGATCGGCATATCGTCCAGCGGCCCTCATTCAAACGGGTATTCGCTTATTCGTAAAATTGTTGAAATCTCCGGCCTGGACTGGGACAGTCCTGCCCCGTTCGCTCCCGACCAGACATTGGCCGAAGCTTTGCTGACGCCCACAAAAATTTATGTCAAAGACTTGATGCCGGTAATCAGGCAAAGTCAAATTAAAGGTCAAGTTAAAGGTCTGGCCCATATTACTGGCGGCGGCATTACGGATAATGTACCGCGTATGCTCCCGCGCCGTTTGCGGCCCGAAATTGATTTTACCACATGGGCACGTCCGTCAGTGTTCTCATGGCTACAAGAGGTCGGCGGCGTCACAGAGGCGGAAATGCGCCGGGCCTTTAATTGCGGTATTGGCATGGTGGTTTGTGCAAGCTCCGAAAATGCGCCTGAAATTCTGGCGAGCCTCAATGCTGACACCGAGCAAGCCTATATTATCGGCAAATTATGGGACACATAAACACCGCTATTCTCATATCAGGGGGTGGCTCCAATATGGAAGCCCTGATAATGGCCGCCAAAGCAAAGGATTATCCGGCCAAAATCGTTTTGGTAATTTCCAACAGGCCGGATGCAGGCGGTTTGGATAAAGCCCGAAAACACGGCATCAAGGCCATTTGCGTTGACCACAAAGACTACAAAACCCGCAAATCTTTTGAGCAAGCAATGGACATAGCCCTACGCGCCCATCAAACGGATTTGATCTGTAATGCCGGGTTTATGCGTATTTTAAGCCCCTGGTTTGTCAAACGATGGCAAGGGCGGCAACTGAATATTCATCCGTCCTTACTGCCAAAACATAAAGGCTTGCATACCCATAAGCGCGCTCTCGAAGCGGGCGATAGGGAACACGGGTGCACGGTGCATTATATTGACGAGGGGTTGGATACGGGCGACATTATCGCCCAGACCCGTGTCCCCATACATAAGAACGATACGCCGCAGACCCTTGCGGCGCGGGTATTGGTGCGCGAGCATTTGCTATACCCTCGCATATTAGAGCAAGTGGCAAGGCAGTTCTTGAATACTGGTCTATAAATCCAAGATAACTCTCTATTATCCCACACATCCGGCCTTGCAGAATTAACCAATTGCTAGCCAAGTTTGTTGAGAAATATGAAAACAATTTAGCTTACCTTCCAGCTTCGCTTTTTGATCGTGGAACAAAGGTTAGCTATGAAAATTGGGAACAATATCCGGACAAAACTTGGGCAGCATTACAAGGACAATGCAGGTACGATGGCGCTGACATGGGCGGTATCTTGCATGGGCGTTATTATTACCGTAGGTGCGGCCTATGATGTCAGCCAAATCACCAGGGCAAAAGGCATTGCTCAACTTGCTGCGGACAGTATGGCATTGGCCGCATCTGTTGCGGTTGATACCAACAACCAAAGCAAATACCAAGAGGGGCAAGCATATCCCTATAGCCAGCTTGGTGGCCCCTCAAATGATTTTACTGATTCTATAACTGGCACTGTACAGTATAATGTTGATGATGATGGTGACGGTGAGGGCAATTTGCTTGCGCGCGCCACAATAAGCGGCTCCTACTCACCTGCATTTATGTCTATACTTGGCGTACAGGCAATTTCATTTGGTGCGGTTTCTGACGTTGCTTATGCCCAACGTGAAGGCACGCCCGCCAGTATTTTCTTTGCGGTTGATAACTCAGGGTCAATGGGTTGGAGTGATGCTACAGGCGCGAATAAGCTCTTGAGTCTGGAATCCAGCATGAAAGAATTTATGGCTACGTTGAATTCGATTGGTAGCGAGGGTAGCAGTGGCAGCAGTGGTGGTGGTAGTGGCGGCAGTGGTGGCGGTTCTTGCGACGATGATGGCAATGACGACGACAACGACAACGACGACAACGATGACGACAACGATGACGACAACGATGAAGATGACGATGATGACGATGATGACGACGATGATGACGATGATGACGACGATGATGACGATGATGACGACGATGATGACG
>CAZCUM010000086.1:0-4865 GCA_964502015.1 uncultured Robiginitomaculum sp.
ATGGCCCTTTGGCGTTTTGGGTAAAAATATCCCGAAAATATACCCGGCCCGCCGCGCCATCTGATTACCCGCCAAAATATTTTCCGACACAGTTTCGCGGGTGAAATGTTGGGGCGAGATAATCTGCACATCACCGTTTTCCAAGTCCGCCGCACTGACCACACCGCGCACACCGCCGTAATGATCAATGTGGGAATGGGTAAAAATCACGGCACTGACCGGGCGCCCCCCCAAATGTTTATTGGCCAAGGCCAAAGCTGCGGCGGCGGTTTCCTTGCTGATCAACGGGTCAACCACGATCCAGCCTTTATCACCGCGTATCAATGTCATATTGGACAGATCAAAGCCGCGCACCTGATAAATACCGTCCACGACTTCAAACAAGCCGTGCTTGGCATTAAGCTGGCTTTGTCGCCATAAAGACGGGTTGACGCTTGCCGGTGCATCGCCCGCAAGAAAATCATAATCGGCGGGCGTGTAAACCGGATTGCCATCCGCGTCATTTATCGGCCCGTCTATGGTGGCAATAAAGCCGCGGCTGGCCGCGTTAAAATCCGCCCTGTCCGTAAAATCCAAAACCGGATCCGCTTGTATGGCGGCTAGCGGTGCGCCGACAAGCGTCTTTTCCCCATTTTGTTTTTGCCCACAGCCAACCGTCACAGCCAAAATAATGCTTACCCCCATAATCCGTTTCAACATATACGCCTCCATTTAGAAAATTGACAAACAACCCTGCCTTATGCAAGTTAATGCATAACAAGCGGGAGACTAGCATGAAATATTTAGGGTTTGCGATTTTAGTTGTGTTTGCAGGTCTTTTGCTTGGCTGTACGAAACCTGAAAGCCAAAATTCTGATATTACGATTTATAGTGCCAAGACCATTATCACTTCCAATCCCGAGCACCCAAAGGCTGAGGCCATTGCCGTACGCGGCGCGAAAATTGTTGGCGTGGGTAGCCGCGCAGACTTAAACCGAAATTTCAAAGGTGCGACACTCGACGAAAGCTTCGCCGGACAGGTCATCATTCCCGGCCTGATCGACCCCCATATTCACATGTTACTTGGCGCTATGATGTACACCAAACCCATGGCCCCGCCCTGGGATGTTAAAACGCCCGGCGGTGTGGTCAAAGGTTTGCCGGACCGGGCGTCTTTCTTGACCCGCATTGCCGAGCTGGAAAATGCGGATACAAGTTCCAAGCCCTTGGTGATTTACGGCTATCACAATTTAATTCACGGCGATTTAACCCGCCACGATCTGGATAAAATCACCACGCAGCGCCCCTTGATCATTTGGCATTATTCCGGCCATGATTTTTATCTCAACACCAAAGCCCTTAAATATGCCAAGGTCGATGCCAGCTGGGCCGAGGAATTTGAAGGCGTGCCCCTAGACGAAGACGGGCAACCAACCGGGCGGGTTTATGAAGACGCCGTGTTTCGGTTTTTATCCAATACCGGGCCTTTGTTTATGGGGCCAACAAAAATCAAACGCGGATTTGACGAATTGCAAGGCATGTTTGCAAGCAGCGGCGTGACCACCGTGGCCGAGATGGGGTACGGCCTGTTTGGCCTGCAGATGGAAGACGGAGTTTATCAGGCTTTTCTGGGCGAAAATCTGCGCACCAAAATCTATCTCGTGCCGGAACACCGGGCCTTTCGCCGTGCCTTCAAGGACGACACAATTCAAACCATCACCAAAATGGTGGCTGACAGCAAAGATAGTTGGCCAAGAGTTTTGCCGCGCATCAAATTGTTTGTGGACGCGGCATTTTATTCCCAAACCATGCGCCTGCGCGAGCCGGGCTATATTGGCGGTCAATCAAAAGGCCATAAAGGTTTGTGGGTCACGGAGCCGGACAAATTGGCCGACATCATGCGGCCCTATTGGCAAGCCGGGCTGGGCATTCATATCCATTCCAACGGCGACAGCGCCCAGGACGCAACCCTCGGTGCAGTCGAAACCCTTACCCAGAAATTTGGCAACACCACGCCCCGTGTGATATTTGAACATGTGGGCCTTGTACGACCCGAACAGATTGCGCGAGCGGCCAAGCTGAACATTGGTTTGTCAGCGGCGTCCCATTATGTCCACTATATGGGTAAAACGTATGAGGAAGCCATTGGGGAACGGATCAAATTTATGACACCCCTGGCTTCCAGTTTTAAAGCGGGCCTGCCGACGACCATGCACTCTGATGCGCCTTTGGCACCACCTTCGCCGCTGACCGCAGCCTCCGTCCATATGACCCGCTCTACTTGGCAAGGCGGTGTATCTACACCGTCCGAACGGCTAAGCGCCGAACAGGCCTTGCGGGCCATCACCATTGATGCGGCCTGGGCTTTGGGACTGGAGGGCGAAATAGGCTCTCTCGAAATCGGCAAGCGGGCCGATTTTACCATTTTGGCCAATAATCCCCTCGACACCCCGGCCCAGCAATGGCCCCATATCGAAATCTGGGGTGTGGTTCTGGACGGGGTGAAAAAGCCGCTCAAGCGCGTAAATAAACAAAAATAAGGAATTATCATGGACAATTTTGATTATGTCATCGTCGGCGGTGGTTCTGCCGGATGTACATTGGCCGGGCGGCTCAGCGAAGACCCGGATGTCAGTGTGTGTCTGTTGGAAGCCGGGCCAAAAGATGATGACAAACTCATCCACATGCCCATGGGTTTTGCCCTGATGGGGAAAAAGACCAAAGTTAACTGGCACTATGAAACCGTGCCGCAAAAGGGCTTAAACGGCCGTAAAGGTTATCAACCGCGCGGCAAGACCCTGGGCGGCTCGTCGTCGATCAATGCCATGATTTATATTCGCGGGCATAAATCGGATTATGACAACTGGGTGAAAATGGGGGCTAAAGGCTGGGGCTGGAAAGATGTACTGCCCTATTTCAAAAAATCCGAGCACCGCGAAATGGGTGCGGACAAATACCACGCTCAGGGTGGGCCGCTCAACGTAACCACACTCCAGACCCCCAACCCGGTCTGCGATGTTTTCCTGAAAGCCGCCGACCAGTTACAATTGCCCAAAACCGATGATTTTAACGGGGCACAATTTGAGGGAACGGGACGCTATGAGGTAACGCAAAAAGACGGGCAAAGACATTCCGCCGCCAGCGCCTACCTAAGCCCGCATCTGGAACGTGCCAATCTGCATGTCTTCACAAATGCCTATACAACAAAAATTGTTTTTGAAAATAAAAAGGCGGTGGGTGTCCAGTGCCAAATCGGCGGCAAACCCCGAACAATATTGGCGAAAAGGGAAGTGCTGTTGTGCGGCGGCGCATTCGGGTCACCACAAATTCTGATGTTGTCGGGGGTTGGCGACAAGGTTGAACTGGCCCGGCACGAGATCGAGACCGTGCATCATCTGCCCGGTGTAGGCCAAAACCTGCACGACCATCTGGATTATGTGTTTTGCTATAAAACCAAAAACAAGGACACGATGGGCTATTCGGTAGCCGGCATCTGGCGTTCGTTAATGGGCCTGCGGCAATACCGCAAGCACAAGACCGGTCTATTTACCTCCAACCTGGCGGAGGTTGGCGGGTTTTATAAATCCGGGCCTAGTGTGAAGGTTCCGGATATCCAATTGCATTTTCTGCCTGCCATTGTCGATGATCACGGGCGCAAGAAACATTGGGGCCACGGTTATACCTGCCATGTCTGTGTGCTACGACCCAAATCACGAGGGACTGTCAAATTGGCCAGCAATGATCCGTTTGCCGCCCCGCTGATCGACCCGGCCTATCTTGATGACCCGGCTGATCTGGATTTATTGCTCAAGGGCGTCAGGCTCACCGAGCGGATTATGGAAGCGCCGGCCTTCGATTCCATTAAAGGCAAGCGGCTGTATTCGGAGGGCCTTACGACGGATGATGACTGGCGTGAAGAAATTAGAAACCGGGCCGATACGGTTTATCACCCGGTCGGCACTTGCAAAATGGGCGTCGATAAAATGGCCGTTGTCGGACCGGATCTTAAAGTCCACGGCCTTAAAGGTTTGCGGGTTATAGATGCTTCGATCATGCCCAAACTCAATTCCGGCAATACCAACGCCCCCACCATAATGATCGCAGAAAAAGCGGCGGATATGATCAAGGCGGACGCTTAGGGCATTTCGCATTTAGGGCCGGAGGCACATTCATTTGCCGCCTAATAAGCGCGTCAGCATTCTTGTGTGGTGATCTTGAGAACCATAAAAAATTGCAAGTATGCGGACAAGCCCTTCATCTTGAAGAATATCAAACCAATATATAGCCCGCCCTATTGTGATATGCCGTAATCCCCCTGTGAATTTATCGTGCAACATATCATCATGCAATGTTCCTCTAAAACGATGCTTGACAAGTTTGTCAGCAGCTTTTCGAATGGACTGTCTTTTCTTCTCTGCCTGCTCTATGGCAGTTTCAATATCCTCATCAAAACTTAGATAGCTTTCAAACAAAAAATCAAAAATAAGTTCAAAATCCAGTTCAGCGTCCTCAGAGAAAACGACCTTAAATATTGTTGTCACGAAGCTATATTTTTAGCTTTTTGCGCCGCCATTTTCTTGATGCGCTGCGCCATGTCAGAGCTGGAAACAAAGTCGCCGCTTTGACGCTCACGCAGTAAAAACCGCAAAGCCTCCGTTTCTAAATTCTTCGCTTCGGTCTTATCGCGCAAAAGATCAAGCCCCTGCTGCACCACCGAACTCAAACTAGAAAACCGCCCCTCGCGTACTAATGACCGCGCAAAATCGTCCTGTTGATCGGTAAGAGATATAGATGTTTTTACAGTCAAAAAATGCTCCGTGTTATTTAATGTATAGTGACTTGGGAAAAAAACAATACAAAAACCTATATAACGTACACTAAATCTT
>CAZCUM010000087.1:0-4793 GCA_964502015.1 uncultured Robiginitomaculum sp.
ACGGGGCTATTTGGGTCATCGGCAGTTATCACAATATTTTTCGGGTTGGCGGCATTCTTCAGGATCAAGGGTTTTGGATCCGCAATGATATTATCTGGCGCAAAACCAACCCCATGCCCAATTTTCGCGGCACACGGTTCACCAATGCCCACGAGACTTTGATCTGGGCTACCAAGAACGAAGACGCCAAACCTACATTTAATTATGACGCCATGAAAATGATGAATGATGGTGTGCAGATGCGCTCTGACTGGACACTCCCGATTTGCACGGGCCGTGAACGCATCAAAAAATCCGATGGTAGCAAAGCCCACCCGACCCAAAAGCCCGAAACACTTTTGCACCGGGTTTTATTGTCTACTACCAATCCCGGTGACATAGTGGTGGATCCGTTCTTTGGCTCCGGCACCACCGGTGCGGTTGCTAAAAAACTTGGGCGGCACTTCATCGGTTATGAGCGTGAGGAAGAATATATTATCCACGCAAAGCGCCGCATTGACAAAATCCAGACCGGAAGCGGTGTTGCTCTCAAAGTCACCCCTTCCAAACGCGCCCTGCCCCGTGTTGCGTTTGGGGTATTGGTCGAGCGCGGCATGGTCAATCCCGGCGACACACTTTATTCCCCGGACGGCCGTATCACGGCACGGGTACGAGCAGACGGCAGTATTGCCGTCCCAGACGCCAGCGGCTCCATCCACAAAATGGGTGCCCATGTGCAAAAAGCACCAGCCTGTAACGGCTGGACATATTGGCATTTCGAGCAAACATCTGGCCGTAACACATCCCTGGTTCCCATAGATATCTTGCGGGCAAAAGTCCGCGAAACTATGGGGGTTTTGGCATAAACCGAACACGCAACGCTCCTAATCCTTGATTACATCTTCGTTTATGTGGGTATTGCTGTACTTTTAAAAAAATATTTCCATGCGCTCCTGTTTACCTGTGATTCTTGCCTGAAATCTAATTTCAGAGAGAATTTTCATGTCGTTTATCAGTCAAAATCTTAAACTACCCTATATTGCTCCGGGACAATCACAGAAAAATGTAACGCACAATGAAGCTTTGCGCACACTGGATGCCGTGGTGCAGTTGAGCTTGGTCAGCATAATCCAGACCGCGCCGCCCGCACCGCCCATTGAAGGCGAGCGCTATTTTGTGGCAAGCTTTGCAACAGGGGATTGGGAAAACCAAGACGGTAATATTGCCGCCTATCAGGACGGTGCGTGGGCGTTCTATATATTGCAAACTGGCTGGCTGGCTTGGGTTGCGGATGAAAACCTATTGATGATCTGGGACGGTACGACTTGGCAAGCCGCTACGCCTGCGCAAGACCCCCAAAATTTGGCCCTGCTCGGCGTTAACACCACCGCCGACACTACCAATCGTCTGTCCGTGTCCAGCCCGGCGACATTGCTCAACCACGAAGGCAATGGCCATCAGGTTAAACTTAATAAAAATACGGTGGCAGATACTGCATCATTTTTGTTTCAAACCGGGTTTAGTGGTCGGGCTGAAATAGGACTTACAGGAGACGACGACTTTAGTTTTAAAGTCAGTCCTGACGGGTCAGCCTGGAATACGGCATTAAAAATAGACAAAACATCCGGGGAAGTGATTGTAGAAAATTTTATAACTCTGCCTGCGAGTGCCAAATTACAAGCATCAGAAAACAATATCCCATTTATACAACAAAGAAATGCGGCGGATACTGCATATATAGATATGCCGTATTTGAATGCAGATAATCGGTTAATAACAACTACTGCCTCCAACATAGTAGGTCCAACCCCTACGACGGGCCCGCACGCAAATATATTCAATATCATCCAAACTACATCAGGGATTGCGAGTGGGACTCTACAGAATTTAGTCTTTCCAAACGTAACAGGGAGATATTATCCGCTTTTAGCGGCGGGTGCTGCTACAACGGACTCTATTATAGCCCATTACAATAACGCCAATACTTTAACCAGTAATGCGGTTATAGAGCTTAGAACCATTGGTACAGGGGCGGGTGATCCCTTAATCAGATATAATATCAACGGCGGGTCGCAGTGGCAGGTTGGTCTTGATAATAGTCAAAATGACAGATTTGTATGGGGTATAAGCGCACTCGGCACTGCCGACAAAATGCGGCTGGAAACCAGTGGCAATCTCTGGGTTGACGGTTCAATTCAGGCCAAAAGCTTTACGGTAGCAACGCTGCCGAGTGCATCCAGTCCGGGGGCAATGATATATGTCTCCGACGAAACGGGCGGCGGCACAATGGCTTTTGCAGACGGGACAAATTGGCGCAGAATGGCGGATAGAGCGGTGGTTTTATAATTTGCGGGCGCGGGTGATGGCCTTATTCATGACGCTGGGCAGGGCATAAGTATCAAGATTGTTGAGATCGGCAGAAATGTCGAAATTGGCGGCTTGTGTCTGACCGGTAAAGACGGTCAAATACAAAGTAAAGTGTGTGAATACATGTTTGACTTCACCGCCTGTCCGCCGCCAATTACTCTGTACGGGAGCCTGTGCCAACCATATCTCGCGTTCTGGCTTGTCGACACTCCAATCCGTACCCGGTAATTCCAACATGCCTCCAAGCAAGCCTTTGTCCGGGCGTTGTCGCAGCCAAATTTGTCCGTCCTTTTCCACATAAAATACGGCCCCGTACCGAACGGGCCTTACGGGTTTGGATTTACGTTTGGGGAAAGCCGTCATGTCACCCACATCATAGGCCGCGCACTGGCCTTGCCACGGACAGGCGCTACATTTCGGGTTTTTCGGCTTGCAGATATGGGCACCCAAATCCATCAAACCCTGAGCATAATCTCCAGGCCGTAACGGGTCTGCCAATGTTGCGGCCAATCTCCGGATTTCCGGCTTGGCTTTCGGCAGTTTTTCCTGAACACGAAATATCCGGGAAATCACTCGCTCCACATTGCCGTCCACCACATTAGTGGCTTCGGTAAAGCAAATGGCGGCAATGGCAGCGGCGCTATAGGGGCCGACACCGGGTAATTTCAACAACCCGGCTTCACTGTCTGGAAACACACCGCCGTGTTGGGTGCAAACAACAAGCGCACATTTATGCAAATTACGGGCGCGGGCGTAATAGCCAAGTCCGGCCCACGCCGCCATAATATCGTCTCGCGGGGCCGCAGCCAAATCCTGCACACACGGCCATTTTTCAAGAAATTTATGCCAATATGCCGCCGCCGCTGTGGTCGTGGTCTGCTGGCACATAATTTCCGACAACCAGATTCTATAGGGATCAGCCGCAATGTCCGCAGCACGGTCTTTTGGCCTGATGCGCCACGGCAATGTCCGGCCTTCTTCGGTGTACCACCCAAGCAAAGCCTTGCGCATGTCCTGTATTTGTTGCGAAGTTTTCATGGATTATGACTGGACGTTTCCCCAATTTTTGGCAATGATAAATATATGAATGATCTGCGCAAACAAGATAGCCTAAAAGCTCGTGCGGCGCGAGGCAATGCTATGAACTATCTTGAAAAAAACCGGGGCCGCCCACAATACCGTCCACCTCCAAGTGCGGCGAAAGCCGTGAACCGGGTGTTGCGCCCCCTGTCCAGGAAATTTGGCCCAGGTATTGGTGGTCTGCGGACAAATTGGCCGGATATTATTGGTGTGCGCTGGGCGGCTTTGTCCAAACCCGTTGCAATGCGCGGTGCAAAGGGCGCCAAAACACTGACCATAGAAGCCAAAGGCCCGGCCGCCGCCATGATACAAGCCCAATCAGCACAACTTTTGGATAAAATCAACCAATTCCTGGGCGCAAGCACCATAACAAAAATTACCGTCAGACAAGGCCGCATCCAACCCCCAAAACACCCGGCACAAACATCACCACCGCCCTACAACCATGTGCAAAAAACTCTGGTCACAGACGCAGAAAATAGTTTACAAGCCGCACTAGACAAGTTGGGGGCAGTGATAAAACCTCCCAAAACTGAACAGGAATAATTGTATGAAACGTGCCAAAATTACAGTGTTTGCCCTAACATTGCTGTGTGCAGGCTTATTAGCAGCAGGTACATTTGCCGCCGCACAGTCTAACCACGACCATGATCATGACCACGCAAATGAAAAGCAAACAGACACAAAGCAGCCGCCCCTGCCTACAGAAGGCGTATATTCTGAACTGGATACGGACCATGTAATCGGCGCACCGATGGCCCCTGTAACCATGATTGTTTATGCCTCCGTGACCTGCCCCCATTGCGCAAGCTGGTTTAATGCTGTTTGGCCGGATATAAAGAAAAACTATGTGAATAAAAGCGAACTGCGCGTAGTCTTGCGCGAATTTCCCACGGCTCCGGACAATATTGCCGTTATCGGCTTTCAAATCGCCAATTGCGCACCCGAAGATCAATATTTTGAGATGATTGAACACCAATTTGCCGAACAAGATAATATCTTTGATGCCTTGAGAGCCAACCGCGCCAAAGAGAAATATCTGGAAATCGCCAAAAAAGCTGGCCTACCCGATGAGGCGGCTATGAATTCCTGCCTTAGCAATCCTGCCGGTATTGAGCGTATCAACACATCCATGATGCTGTCCCGGGCCGCCGGGATCAATTCCGTCCCAAATCTGATAATTAACGGGCAAGTTTACAAAGGGGGTCTGGATTATTTGCCTTTGTCCAAATACCTGGACAGCCTCGCCAAACGTGGATATTCAGCCATTCCCGGGCAATAGTAACAACAAGGTTCCGTTTATCCACACCCATTCGTTAACAAAACCTTTATAATTCCTTGCCATTAAGGCGTAAATTGAGAGAGTA
>CAZCUM010000088.1:0-4740 GCA_964502015.1 uncultured Robiginitomaculum sp.
GCATCAAAGCCGCTGCTGCTGTTGCAGTTGCTGGCCCTGCTGCTGACGGCGGCGATGCTGCCGAAGAACAAACCGAATTTGATGTTGTGATGACATCATTTGGTGAAAAGAAAATCAATGTGATTAAAGAAGTCCGTGCCATCACGGGTCTTGGCCTGAAAGACGCCAAAGACCTGGTTGAAGCGGCACCTAAAGCCGTCAAAGAAGGCGTCTCCAAGGACGAAGCCGAAGAGGTTAAAGCCAAGCTGGAAGCAGCTGGCGCCACCGTCGAGCTTAAATAGCCTAGGCTCCGGCGCACGCATGTGTGTGCGCCGGACATTACTTTACACCGCCTCAGGTGTGCTGAACGCAACAGCTAAAAATTTCGAAAGAATTTAGAGAGGCATATTTTGGTCTCTCGCATTAAAAAAAGGTGTCTTTGATGTCGCTCACATTTACTGGCAAAAAACGTATTCGCAAAAGCTTTGGCAAAATCCCGGAAGTTATCCGTATGCCAAACCTGATCGAAGTGCAAAAAAGCTCTTATTATCAATTTTTGCAAATGGATGTCCCTTTGGACGAACGTGGTGATGATGGCCTGAACGGCGTGTTTCGTTCGGTATTTCCTGTACGGGATTTCTCCGAGCGGGCCATATTGGAATATGTATCTTTCCAGTTCGAACCGCCTAAATTTGACGAGGAAGAGTGTCAACAGCGCGACATTACCTATGCGGCGCCGCTTAAGGTGAAAATGCGCCTGATCGTGTTTGATATGGACGATGCGTCCGGGGCCAAATCGGTTAAGGACATCAAAGAGCAAGAGGTTTATATGGGCGACATGCCCTTGATGACCGAAAAGGGTACATTCATAGTCAACGGCACCGAGCGGGTCATTGTCTCGCAAATGCACCGGTCCCCAGGTGTGTTCTTTGACCATGACGGCGGCAAGAAGCATTCTTCGGGCAAAGTTTTGCACTCTGCCCGCATCATTCCTTACCGCGGCTCGTGGATGGATTTTGAATTTGATGCCAAGGACATTTTGCATGTCCGCATTGACCGCAAACGTAAATTGCCAGCCACAACGGTTCTTTATGCCTTGGGTATGACCAAGGAAGAAATTCTGGCCGAGTATTACGAAAACATTGCCTATAAGCGCAATAAAGCCAAAAAAGGCTGGGCGCTGCCGTTTAACCCGGACATGTACCGTGGTTCCAAATTGATCCATGATTTGGTTGACGCCAAATCCGGGGAAGTTGTTGCACCTGCGGGCCGTAAATTAACCGCTCGTGGTGCCAAGAAACTGGCCGGGGACGGTCTCAAAAACCTGTTGATTTCTGATGAAGAGTTAGCCGAGCGTTATGCTGCGGAAGATATCGTCAATGTTAAAACTGGCGAAATTTACGCCGAGGCTGGCGATGAGTTAAGTCTCGAAGCCATTGAAGAAATGGTTGAGGCCGGGATTGCTGATATTTCCGTGCTCAATATTGACCATGTTAATGTCGGGCCGTTTATCCGTAACACTTTGGCGGCCGACAAAAACGAAGACCAGGATGGTGCTTTGGTTGATATTTACCGGGTTATGCGTCCGGGCGAGCCGCCGACCCCCGAGACCGCAGACGCTTTGTTCCAAAGTCTTTTCTTCGAATCTGACCGCTATGATCTGTCCGTAGTTGGCCGTGTGAAAATGAATTTGCGTATGGATATGGAATGCCCGGACGATGTGCGGGTCTTGCGCAAGGAAGACATTTTAGCCGTTGTTGACACTCTGGTTAAGCTTAAAGACGGTATCGGTTCCACCGACGATATTGACAATCTTGGCAATCGCCGGGTGCGCTCGGTTGGTGAATTGATGCAAAACCAATATAGAATTGGCCTGCTCCGTATGGAGCGTGCCATCAAGGAGCGCATGACTTCGGTGGATATCGAAACCGTTATGCCCCACGATTTGATCAATGCCAAACCGGCCGCCGCCGTGGTGCGCGAGTTCTTTGGCTCAAGTCAACTTTCGCAATTTATGGACCAGACCAATCCATTGTCCGAGATCACCCATAAACGCCGCCTCTCAGCCCTTGGGCCGGGTGGTTTGACCCGCGAGCGAGCTGGTTTTGAAGTGCGCGACGTGCATCCAACCCATTATGGTCGTATCTGTCCCATCGAGACACCTGAGGGGCCAAATATTGGTCTGATTAACTCATTGGCCACCCATGCCCGGATCAATCAATACGGCTTTATCGAAAGCCCGTACCGTAAAATCATCAAAGGTAAAGTGACCAATGATGTGGTGTATTTGTCCGCCATGCAGGAAGCCCGTTATAAAATCGCCCAGGCCAATGCCGAGGTTGACGATAAAGGCATTTTGGTCGGCGATATGATCACATGCCGGGTTGACGGTGATGTGACATTGATCGAGCGCGATGATGTTGACATGGTTGACGTATCGCCGAAACAGCTTGTGTCTGTTGCGGCGGCGCTTATTCCGTTCTTGGAAAATGATGATGCCAACCGCGCCTTGATGGGCTCCAACATGATGCGCCAGGCTGTGCCTCTGCTCAAGGCCGAAGCGCCTTTGGTGGGTACGGGTATGGAATCGGTTGTGGCCACAGATAGCGGTGCTATTGTCAACGCAAAGCGTTCCGGTATTGTTGAGCAAGTCGATGCCAAACGCATTGTTATTCGCGCCAACAAGGAAAAAGATTTGACAAAGTCCGGCGTGGATATTTACAATTTGCTGAAATTCCAGCGCTCCAACCAAAGTACATGTATCAACCAGACACCTCTGGTCAGTGTTGGCGATGTGGTCAAGGCTGGTGATACCATAGCCGACGGCCCGTCTACGGATTTGGGCGAATTGGCCCTTGGTAAAAACGTGCTGGTGGCATTTATGCCGTGGAACGGGTTTAACTATGAGGATAGTATCCTGATCTCCGAGCGCATTGTTATTGATGATGTGTATACAAGTTTGCATCTGGAAGAATTTTCCGTCATGGCCCGCGATACCAAGCTCGGCCCTGAGGAAATCACCCGCGATATTCCAAATATCGGCGAAGAAGCGTTGGGTAATCTCGACGAAGCCGGGATTGTTTCGGTTGGCGCCGAAGTGCATGCGGGCGATATTCTGGTCGGTAAGGTGACACCAAAAGGCGAAAGCCCCATGACACCGGAAGAGAAGCTTTTGCGGGCTATTTTCGGCGAGAAAGCCTCCGATGTCCGCGATACGTCTCTCAAACTGCCGCCCGGAGCATCCGGTACAGTTGTGGAAGTGCGGGTGTTTAACCGCCACGGTGTCGATAAGGACGAACGTGCCTTGCAAATCGAGCGCGAGGAAATCGAATTTCTCGGCAAAGATCGCGCCGACGAGCTGTCCATTCTTGAGCGCAATATTTACGCCAGTGTTTCGCAAACCCTTATGGGTAAAAAGGCGGTCTCTGGCCCGCGCGGCTTTAGAAAAGGCCCGGTCAGCGAAGAAACCTTAAGCGAAATCCCGCGCTCCGACTGGTGGCGTATTGGCGTTGACGACGAAAAGGCCATTGGCGAATTGGAAGCTTTGCGCGTTCAGTACGATACCTCCAAGGCCAAGCTGGATGCCCGTTTTGAAGACAAGGTTGACAAGCTGCAGCGCGGCGACGAATTACCGCCGGGCGTCATGAAAATGGTTAAAGTGTTTGTTGCGGTTAAACGCAAATTACAGCCAGGCGATAAAATGGCCGGCCGTCACGGTAATAAAGGTGTGATTTCCAAAATCAATCCGGTTGAGGATATGCCCTATCTGTCGGACGGAACGCCTGTTGATATCGTCCTTAATCCGCTCGGCGTGCCGTCGCGGATGAATGTCGGGCAAATCCTGGAAACCCATATGGGTTGGGCGTGTGCCGGTGCCGGTAAAATGATCGATGAAGCTCTCAAGGCCTATAAGCGAAGCGGTGATATGTCGCCCTTGCGCCTGACCCTGGAAGAGACTTACGGCGCGGACGCGGAACTTCCGAAGAAAAACTATGAGCTGGAAGAGCTGGCTGGAAATCTGGTTAAAGGCGTTCCCATAGCCACGCCGGTATTTGACGGTGCCCACGAGGAAGATATTGTTGAAATGCTAGAGCGGGTCGGTTTGACCAGCTCCGGCCAGGAATATCTGCGCGATGGCCGTACGGGTGAACAATTCACCCGCCCTGTTACCGTCGGTTATAAATATCTGCTCAAACTGCATCATTTGGTCGACGACAAAATCCATGCCCGTTCTATTGGGCCGTACTCGCTTGTCACCCAGCAACCGCTCGGCGGTAAAGCCCAGTTCGGTGGACAGCGCTTTGGTGAGATGGAAGTGTGGGCGCTTGAAGCCTACGGTGCGGCTTATACTTTGCAAGAAATGTTGACGGTCAAATCCGATGATGTTGCTGGCCGGACGAAAGTTTACGAAAGTATTGTGCGCGGCGACGACGCATTTGAAGCCGGTATCCCGGAAAGCTTTAACGTGTTGATTAAGGAAATTCGTTCCCTTGGTCTGAACATTGAACTGACAAACGGCTAGACCAGAAACCAGAAACTAGAAACCAAAAGCATAAACATGGAATTTAAAGTAAGTAAGAATGTACCGAGCGTAGCGAGGCTCCCGGCCTTCGCCGGGATGAGCGGAAGAGGGCGACCGCCCGTCGGCGCTTACGTGCCGCGCCCGCGCAGGTGTGAGCTCTTGCGAACTACCGTGAGCGATATAAAAAGGAGACGATCATGAACCAAGAGGTCATGAACATTTTCAATCCGGCCCAAGAA
>CAZCUM010000089.1:0-4504 GCA_964502015.1 uncultured Robiginitomaculum sp.
GAATCGGTGGAGCCGTATTGTGCCACAGCTTCTTTCTCGTCTGCGATTTCCAAAGCTTTGATCGACAGGCTAACTTGACCGGTTTTGCGGTCAGTTTTAAGCACTCGTGCGTCAACTTTATCGCCAACAGCAAAGCGTTCCGGGCGTTGCTCGGAGCGTTCCCGTGACAAATCGTTTTTGCGGATAAAGGCGGTAGTTTCGCTACCTTCATCGCCGAATTTAACTTCGATACCGCCCCGGTTCACTTCGGTAACGGTACAGGTAACGGTTTTACCGCGTGCTGCGGCTGGCCCGACGCCTGTATCTTTGGTCAACTGTTTGACACCAAGACTGATACGCTCTTTGTCAATATCAACTTCGAGGATTTTCGCCTCAACCATATCGCCTTTGGTGTAATCGCCCAGAGCTTCTTCGCCGGACTTGTCCCAAGACAAATCTGACAAATGCGCCATGCCGTCAATCTCGCCGTCCAAACCAATGAACAGGCCAAATTCGGTAATTGAGCGAACTTCACCGTTAATCACTGTACCAACAGGGAAACGTTCTGCAAAACTGTCCCAAGGGTTGTCTTGCAACTGCTTCATGCCCAATGAAATGCGGCGTTTTTCCTGGTCAACTTCCAAAACCACAACATCAACTTGCTGAGACGTAGAAACAATTTTGCCGGGATGGATATTTTTCTTAGTCCAACTCATTTCAGAAACATGGACAAGACCTTCAACTCCGTCTTCCAATTCGATAAATGCGCCGTAGTCGGCAATGTTGGAAACCGTACCTGTCAGCTTGGTGCCGTCAGGATAGCGGGAGACAGCGGACATCCACGGGTCTTCAGACAATTGCTTGATACCAAGGCTGATGCGCTGGGTTTCCGGGTTGATGCGGATCAATTTGACCTTGATGGTATCGCCAACAGCCAAAACCTGGCTTGGGTGGCTGATGCGGCTCCAGGACATGTCCGTGACATGCAACAAGCCGTCAATGCCGCCAAGATCAACAAATGCACCATAATCAGTAATGTTTTTGACAATGCCTTCGCGCTCTTCGCCCTCTTTGAGGTTTTCGATCAATTCAGCACGTTGTTCCGCTCGGCTTTCTTCCAAAATGGCGCGGCGAGAAACAACGATATTGTTACGCGGGCGATCCATTTTAAGCAGCATAAATGGCTGCACCTGGTCCATCAAAGGCCCGATGTCGCGCACGGGGCGAATATCAACCTGAGAGCCTGGCAAAAACGCGTTTACGCCGCCAAGATCAACCGTAAACCCGCCTTTAACGCGCCCTACAATAGCGCCCTGTACAGGTTTTTTAGCTTCATAATCTTTGACCAGTTTCAACCAGCTTTCCTCGCGGCGGGCTTTGTCCCGTGACAATACGGCATCTCCGAGCGCGTTTTCGATGCGCTCAAGGAAAATTTCTACCTGGTCGCCAACTTTAACAGGGTCGGCATTGCCCGGCTCATAAAATTCGCGCAAGGGTATGCGGCCTTCGGTTTTCAGGCCCACATCTACAATAACAATATCTTTTTCAATGCCGGTAATCGTACCCGTGACAACACCGCCCTCTTTCATGTTGTTGGTCTCCAGGGAGGCTTCCAGCATGGCGGCAAAATCGTCTGTTGTCGGGTTTAAGGATTCTATTTGAGCTGCGCTCATAATTCGTCTCTATTTTAGTCGTGCCAATTGGTCATAGCCTTTCTCGGCTTTGTTTGTACCAACGGTCTGGCCCGGCCAATCCGGGCGTAATAATGTTCAAAAAGCTCCAATCGAATCAAGATCAGTGCTTCAAAACAGCCAGTATCAAATGTTTGGCTTGCTCGAACGCCGCGTCTATAGACAAGTTTGACGTATCAAGCAAGTGGGCATTTGCAGCTGGTTTCAAGGGCGCTTCAGCACGGGTTTGATCGCGCAGGTCTCGTTCAGTCAAATCAGCTAAAACCTGGGCCGGGCTTATATCTTCGCCGTAAGATAGAAGTTCTTTATAACGCCGCTGCGCCCGCACTTCAGGTTTTGCGTCTACATATAATTTTACATCTGCGTCCGGGCAGATGATGGTGCCAATATCACGGCCATCAAGTACGGCACCTGCATAGCCTTTTGGCGGGGTAAGAGCGAACCCGGTTTGATAGTTTTCCAAGGCGGTGCGTACATGGGCGTGTACGGCAACTTTGGACGCCGCCGCACCAACGGAGCCGCTTTTAAGGCCTGGGTTTTCAAGCTCGTCCGGCGTAATAAACCTCGCCAGTTTTGCCAATGCCGGCCCATGGCCCAGATCAGTTTTTGTCTCCAGCGCCCGCGCCGCCACGGCCCTGTATAGCTTGCCCGTATCCAAATAAGCAAAACCAAAGTGCGCCGCCAGCTTTTTAGCCAATGTGCCTTTGCCCGAAGCGAAGGTGCCGTCTATAGCTATAACAGGCGTTTTTGCAGTTTTCATGATATATCCCATGATATATCCATAGGCGCGCCAATGGTCGCCATCAACTCGAAAAATGTTGGAAAGCTGGTTGCAATCATGGAGCTGTCGTCAATAGACACAGGTTTATCTGCCGCTAGCCCCAAGATGAGCGCACTCATGGCGAGGCGGTGATCATGGCGGGTTTTAACCGTAGCGTCGCCCGCAATCGTGCCGCCTGTGACAATAAGTATATCGCCGTCGATACGTGCATCTACACCATTTGCCGACAACATGGCATGGGTACCCGCCAGACGGTCACTTTCTTTTACGCGCAACTCGGCCAGCCCTTGCATAACCGTTTGGCCTGTTGCCGTGGCAGCAATGACAGCCAATATGGGATATTCGTCCACCATGGAAGGCACGCGGTCTGGCGGCACGATAACGCCGCGTAATTTGCTATAGCGTACATGAAGATCAGCAATGGTTTCCCCGCCCGAACGGCGGAAATTATCAGCCTGAATAAATGCACCCATGTCGGCCAAGACCTCAAACAGCCCGGTGCGTGTCGGGTTCATCATGACGTTTTTTACAACTATATCAGAACCAGGTACGACCAAAGCCGCAGCGATTAAAAATGCTGCGGAAGACGGGTCGCCCGGCACTTTTATATTTGCCGCCTGCAATTGGACGGGGCCGTCAATGGTGACGGTTTGACCTTTGTCTTTGGGTTGTCGTTTAACTTTGACCCCAAATGATCCCAACATATTTTCCGTATGATCACGAGTAAGGCGGGTTTCGGTAAGCTCCGTCGTGCCAATAGTGTTAAGCCCCGCCAGCAATATGGCTGATTTAACTTGGGCCGAAGCGTGGGACGGGGTGTATTGAAACGGTTTTAACCCTCCGCCGTTGGTTTGGGTAATGGGGAGTTTGTTGTCTGTGCTGTCAAATTCAGCCCCCATCTGCTCAAGGGGTTCCAACACCCGTCCCATGGGGCGAGACGATAGGCTTGCATCGCCTAAATATGAAACTTTTATGTTAAAACCGGCCGCCGCCCCCATAACCAGACGCGCACCTGTGCCGGCATTGCCAAAATCCACCGAAGTTTTAGGCGAGTGCCAACCAGCGCCCCCTAAGCCTTCAACCTGCCAGTTTCCAGCAGACACTTGCTTCACTTTAGCACCAAAGGCCCGCATAGCATCTGCGGTATGTAAAATATCATCGCCTTCCAGCAGACCCGTGATATTTGTGACACCTTTTGCTAAAGCGCCCAGGATCAAAGCCCGGTGGGATATGGACTTATCCCCAGGTGTTCGCACGCAGCCTTTGAGGCTTTTTGGCGGGGTTTTGGACATCATATTTGAATTCATGAGATATACCAGTTGACTTGCAAAATATGGACGCTAATCAAGCGCATATATGGTGAAGCGGTCTATGTAAACGCGCAGAACCTAAACGCAAGACTTGTTAGAAATTATTTAGGGAAACAAAACGTGGCAAAACCTGATTTGGGCGAAAAGCAATTATGTCCTGAATGCGAAAAGAAATTTTATGATTTGAGCAAAAGCCCGGCTGTGTGCCCCTATTGTTCGGCCAGCTTTGACCCTGCGAGTGTCGCAGCGGCGGCAACAAACATACCTAAGCCGGCCAAACCCGCGCCATCAGCAGATGATGCTGAGGTGGAGGTGGAGGCCGACGAAGAAGATGTGGACGAAGAAGACATCGACCAAGACGAAGCCGCAGCTAAAGAGCTGGAGCTTGACGGTGACGCCAGCTTTGGCGGTAGCGGTGGGGACGACGAGGATGAAGACAGCGGGCGCTCTACACCTGATATGGACGGTTTCTCGACAGATGAGGATGATGAAGACTCTGCGCTTGCGGATGATGACGATGATGAACAAGACATCTTACCGCCGACAGGCGATGCCGAAGTCGAAGACGATGACGATGACGCCGAGGAAGAGGAAGAAAACGTAGATTAAGGTTTGCTTTTTTGGCGGCCTAATTATAATCTAGACCAACCAATACCCATAAGGGGCCATAGCTCAGTTGGTAGAGCGCTTGCATGGCATGCAAGAGGTCGTCGGTTCGATTCCGTCTGGCTCCACCATTTTTC
>CAZCUM010000090.1:0-4340 GCA_964502015.1 uncultured Robiginitomaculum sp.
ACCATGTGGCGGCGGGCAGGACGATGTCCGAATAAACCGCCGTGGTTGACATGCGGAAGTCCAAAGTGATCACCAGATCCAATTTGCCTTCAACCGCCTGGTCGTGCCATTTAACTTCCGACGGTTTAGCCCCGCCCGTTTCGCCGATATCTTCGCTCATCAGTGAGTTGGACGCACCGAGTAAATGTTTGAGGATATATTCATGGCCCTTGCCAGATGAGCCTAAAATATTGGAGCGCCAGACAAACAAGTTACGCGGGTAATTGTTTTCGTGGTCCGGATCCTCACAGCAAAATTCCAAATCGCCGGACTTGATCCGGTCAACCACATATTGCTTGATGTCCTTGTCGCCCGCCTTGGCCTTAAAGCCGAGCGGGTTGTCCTTGAACTGGGGCGAGGAGGGGAGCCAGCCCATACGCTCGGAGCGCACATTACAATCAATCAAGGAGTAATCCGCCCATTTAGCTTTATCGGCCAGGGGAGACAGGATTTCGCTTACGCCGAGTTTCTCGTAACGCCACTGGCTTGAGTGATTATAAAAATATGATGTAGAGTTCATCTGGCGCGGTGGGCGTGCCCAGTCGGTTGCAAAGGCGAGGGGTATCCAGCCCGTTTGCGGGCGCAGTTTTTCTTGCCCGACATAATGGGCCCAGCCGCCGCCGGATTTTCCGATACAGCCGCACATCATCAACAAATTGATAATGCCTCTGTAGATCATATCCATATGGTACCAGTGATTGATCGCCGCGCCCAAAATCACCATGGAACGACCGCGCGTCTTGTCGGCATTGTCGGCGAATTCTCTGGCTACCTGTATAACTTTGGCCCGGTCAACCCCGGTAATGGCTTCTTGCCAGGCGGGGGTGTAAGGTACATTGTCGTCATAGGAAGATGCGACATTATCGCCGCCAAGTCCCCGGTCGATGGCGTAATTGGCCGCCATGAGATCGTAGACCGTGGCCACATAGGCGGTTTTTTTGCCTTTTAGCGTGACTTTTCGCACAGGAACATTACGCACTTGAATATCTTCGTGGTCGGTGTGGTTGAACAGTTTTTGGTCATGGGGCTGGTTGGCGAAATAGGGGAAGGCTACGCCCAGCACCTGGTCGCGCTCATCAATACAGCTAAGCTGCGCCCATATATCCTTGCCTGTGGCACGGTCTTTGGCTTCCAGATTCCAATTGCCCTTATTGCCCCAGCGCGAACCAACCGTGCCGTTTGGCGAGACTACGGACCCAGAGGTTTCGTCGTAAACAACAGGACACCAATCGGGGTTGTCGCTTTTTTTAATTTTCAAATTTCCGGTAAAATCAGAAGCCCGCAAAGTCCGGCCCGGCTTGTAATACCCGTCTTCTTCTTCCATCATCACCAGCATGGGCATGTCGGAATAAGAGCGGATATAATCTTCGAAATATTCGGATTTTTTCTGCAGGTGGAATTCCTTGAACACCACATGTCCCATAGCCATAGCCATGGCCGCATCGGTGCCCTGGCGCGGATTGAGCCAGATATCGGTCAGCTTGGCCACTTCGGAATAATCCGGTGTGACGCTGACGGTTTTCGTGCCTTTATAGCGGACTTCGGTGAAGAAATGCGCATCGGGCGTGCGGGTCTGGGGCACGTTTGAACCCCAGGCTATGATATAGCCGGAGTTAAACCAGTCCGCAGATTCCGGCACGTCCGTTTGCTCGCCCCAAACCTGGGGGGAAGCGGGCGGCAAATCACAATACCAATCATAGAAGCTAAGACACGTCCCGCCCATCAAGGATAGATACCGCGTACCCGCCGCATAGGACACCATAGACATAGCCGGGATTGGCGAGAAACCAGCAACCCGGTCAGGGCCGTATGTCTTGACCGTATAAATATTGGCCGCGGCAATGATCTCGTTCATCTCGTCCCATTCACCGCGTACAAAGCCGCCAAGACCGCGCATTTTTTTGTAATCATTGGCTTTGATTGGGTCGTTCATAATACTGGCCCAGGCATCGACCGGATCAGGGTGCGCCTGCTTGGCGGCCCGGTAAGCTTTTAAGAGCCGTGAACGCACCAGCGGGAATTTCAGCCGGGCGGCGGAGTATAAATACCATGAATACGAAGCCCCGCGAGAACAACCACGCGGTTCATGATTGGGCATATCGGGGCGGGTGCGCGGGTAATCGGTCTGTTGGGTTTCCCAGGTGACAAGGCCATTTTTAACATAAATCTTCCATGAACATGACCCGGTACAGTTAACACCGTGGGTCGAGCGGACAATTTTATCATGGGCCCAACGATCCCGATAAGCCCGCTCCCAACTTCGGTTTTCCTTAGTGGTGATGCCGTGCCCACCTGAAAACTTGCCGTCGATTTTGGAAAAATACGTTAGTCTGTCGATAAAATGACCCATCTTGGTCTCCTGCAAAAAAAGTAACTATTTACCCACCCCGGCCGAAGCAGGGGTGGGTTTGGTGTTAAGGTTTAAGGTTTAAGGATTTTTCACATAGGCGTTTGGTCGTAAATAGAACCACCAGTTAATGATGATACACAGCACATAAAATGCGGCAAACCCGTACAGCGCGTATTCCGGTGTTGTGGCTTTGATCTGTTCGCCGAACACTTTTGGAATGATAAATGCGCCGTAAGCCGCAATCGCTGCCGTCCAGCCCAGCACAGGGCCGGCTTGTTCTTTATCAAACACCACAGCAATGGTTTTAAAGGTGGAGCCATTACCTATACCTGTTGCGGCGAACAGGATCAGGAACAAGACCAGGAACGGTACGAAATAGTCCTGGGGTGTCTGCGAAACATAGGCCTGTTTCATGAAGTAGGCCACGCCTAGAGCAGAGGCTACCATGATGAAGGATATGATTTGCGTCACTTTCGCGCCACCGATTTTATCGGAAACCATACCGCCAAGAGGCCGGATTAACGCGCCGATAAACGGCCCTGTCCAGGCAAACATCAAAGCCGATGGCCCGTCCGGATTGGGTGTTGTGTGGGTCATAATACCGTCAACCATGATGTGCTGGAAGCCGAATATGACTTTAATAGCCAGACCAAATGCCACCGCATAACCAATAAATGAACCAAAGGTCATGGTATAGATAATGGTCATAGCCCATGTATGTTTGTTATTGAAGATTTGATATTGATGCTTGAGGCTTTGCCCGATAGCGCCAGGGATCATCCGCAAACCTGCGACGGTCAGTATGACAACTATAGGCAGGACAATCCATTTGGAAACCATCCAGCCCGAGCCACCAACGTCCGCAGGTAGCATTAACCAAAGGCCGAATGTTGCGGTAATAAAACCAATCAGCAACATGCCCAGAATTTTAGCAAATGCGCCAAAGGGTGATTTGATATTTGGCGAAACATGGGCCGCCTTGATATTGTTCATACCAATCCAGACCGCTATGACGATGGGGATAAGAACCGCTGCCCAGATAAACCCGGCATTGTGCAGATAAGTATCTGTGCCAGCCGCAATCTTGCCGATCAAAGTGCCGGATGTGGTTTTCAATGTCAGAGCCGTGCCGCCAAACATGCCGACAGTCATCACAAGCGGGATAACAATTTGCATGGTGGTGACACCAAAATTACCCAGACCCGCATTCATGCCCAGCGAATACCCTTGAATTTTTTTGGGATAAAAGAAGCTGATATTGGACATGGAGGCCGAGAAATTACCGCCGCCAATGCCGGATAAGAGCGCCATTAACTGGAATTGCCAGAGAGGCGTATCGGGATTTTGCAGTAAAAACCCGGTGCCAAGTGCTGGAATGATCAACAAAGCCGTGGTCAGGAAAATTGTGTTCCGACCACCGGCGAGGCGAATAAAGAAGGTCGAAGGGATGCGCAAAGTCGCGCCGGTCAGCCCGGCAATCGCTGCCAAAGTAAACAATTGGGACTTTTCAAACGGGTAGCCCAGATTGATCATCTGAACCGTGATAATGCCCCAATATAGCCAGACGGCAAAGCCGCACAACAGTGCGGGAATTGAAATCCATAAATTGCGCGTGGCAATTTTCTTGCCCGTAGCGTTCCATTGGGCCTCGTCTTCCGGGTCCCACTCATATAAGTCTTTTGCCATTTTCCAGCTCTCCCTTTTCAAAATGATAGGCGCGTGCTTCGGCCTAATAAGCCGTCACCTTTATGCCAGTGGTTGGGAAGCCCTTGTTTGACCTATATCAAAACCCATCATTATTTTTGGAGCAGGCATAAAAAAACGGGGGCAAAACCCCCGTTTTCAACATTTTTCAGAAAAACCTAGTCGTTTTTCAATTTCAAATTCGTCATATCAACCCCCAGTGTTTCGAGGCGTTTATAGGCATAGGCTTGGCGACTGCCAAAGATTT
>CAZCUM010000091.1:0-4253 GCA_964502015.1 uncultured Robiginitomaculum sp.
ACGTACTGCATTCCATATGGATGGTGCTGAAGCAAATCGCAGAGGGCCGCGCCGAGATTGAAAACCAATATTCGCGTATTGTGCCAGACGAAGGCAATGATGAAGCGCTCGCTGCCGTCGCCGAAGTGTTTGAACTGCGCGAGTTTTTTGAATGGCGCGGGCTTGGCTCTATTGATCATTCGGGTGTGCGTATGCGCAAGGAATTTGTCGATTTTGACGCCGAGCGTAAATTCGTCGTGCCGGACATTAAAATCGCTGACCCCAAAGCTTGTCAATGCGGCGAAGTCCTAAAGGGCGTGATAAAGCCATTTGCTTGCAAAGTGTTTGGCAAGGCCTGTACGCCCGAAACGCCCCTTGGCGCGCTGATGGTATCGTCCGAGGGCGCTTGCGCCGCTTATTACCAATACGGCGACCCTGACCGTCTTAGGGAGCTTGAAAAAGGTGAACTTGAAAAAGGGGAGCTTGAAAAAGCATGAACAAACCCGCCAACATAAATGTCCCGAGGCCACCGCGAAAACGCGGCAAGGTGAGCATCAAAAAAGTCTCGCTGGCCCACGGCGGCGGCGGCAAGGCCATGCGCGATTTAATCGACGATGTTTTTGTATCGCAATTTGATAATGCCTATTTATCACCGCTGGAAGATCAAGCCAGGTTTGAGTTAACCGATTTAGCTAAACACGGAGATCAACTTGCCTTTACAACGGATAGCTATGTGGTTGATCCGCTATTTTTCCCCGGCGGCGATATTGGCAAATTGGCCATATGCGGCACGGTCAATGATTTGGCCGTGGGCGGGGCAACGCCGCTCTATCTGACATGTTCTGTGATTATCGAAGAAGGCGTCGAGATCGAAATGCTGCGCACCATCGCCGCGTCTATGGCCAAGGAAGCCGCAAGCGCGGGCGTTAAAATCGTCACGGGCGATACCAAGGTCGTCAATAAAGGCTATTGCGATAAAATCTTTATTAATACCGCAGGCATTGGCGTTATCCGCACTGGCTATAATCTGAGCGCAGGTAATGCGGTGCCGGGCGATGTTATCCTCGTCAACGGGCTGCTCGGCGATCACGGCGCGACCATATTGGCGGCGCGGGGCGATATGGCTCTGGACGCGCCCATAGAAAGCGACTGCGCGTCTCTACACGGATTGATCAAAACCATTTTGGATATTTGCCCCGATATTCGTTTCATACGCGACGCCACGCGCGGCGGGCTTGCCACAGTGCTCAACGAAATCGCGCAGGCGTCTGGCGTTAGCATTGAAATCGAAGAAGATAAAACGCCACTGCGTACCGAGGTAAAAGGTTTTTGCGAAATACTCGGCCTTGATCCTCTCTATCTTGCCAATGAAGGTAAAATCGTTGTTGTCGCGCCGGCAGAGCATGCAGATGAAGTCCTATCCGCTATGCAAGGGCACGCACTCGGCACGGGCGCGGCGGCCATTGGCGCAGTAGGTGATTGGGACGCAGGCCGTGTCACTATGCGCACGGTGTTTGGCGGGCGGCGCATTGTCGATATGTTAGTGGGCGAGCAATTGCCCAGAATTTGTTGAGGCGCGGTATGCACGAAATGGGCATCACAAAAAACATCGTCTCAATTGTCGCCGAACACGCCAAGACGCAAAAGGTCAAACGTGTGCAGCTTGAAATCGGCAAGCTCTCTGCCGTCATGCCCGAGGCTTTGCAGTTTTGCTTTGATGTGGTTGCCAAGGGCACCGTATTGGAGGGCGCGGTACTGGAAATTATTGAAGTGGTCGGACGGGCCAAATGCCGCTCTTGTGGCCAAGAAGTCGAGCTTCACCAAATCGTGACGGCGTGCGCTTGTGGCTCGCGTGATTTGGAGCGCCTTTCGGGCGAAGAGCTTAATATCAAAGAAATGGAATTGGAGGCAGCATAATGTGCGGAACTTGCGGATGTCAGGATGGCAATAAAGCCACCGTCACGAATTTACAAACGGGTGAACATACCCATATTGATGCGGACGGAAATATCACCACCCACACACATGACCATGATGACCATCATCACGACCATGAACATGCACACGATCCTTCCCACGACCACGGCCACGATCATAGTCATGATCATGATCACGCACATACACACGCCAAAGCCCACGGCAATGTCGGCACCACCATCGCGCTCGAACAAGCCATTATGCAAAAAAATGACGCGCTGGCGGAGCGCAACCGCGCCTGGTTTGCGGGCCGCGAAATTCTGGCGCTTAATCTGGTCAGTTCGCCCGGTTCCGGCAAAACCACTATTTTGGAGCGCACCATCATTGACCAAAAAGGCAAGACCGATATTTCTGTCATCGAGGGCGACCAGCAAACCGCCAATGACGCTCAACGCATCAAAGACAGCGGCGCACCAGCCGTTCAGATAAATACCGGTACGGGCTGTCATTTGGAGGCCGATATGGTGATGGAGGGCGTCAAATCCCTCAAGCCAAAATCAGGCTCGGTTATTATGATTGAAAATGTTGGCAATCTAGTTTGCCCGGCTTTGTTTGATCTGGGCGAAGCGGCGAAAGTGGCTATTTTATCTGTGACAGAAGGCGAAGATAAACCGATTAAATATCCGCACATGTTTCAAGCATCGGATGTGATGTTGCTCAATAAAATAGACCTATTGCCGTATCTGGATTTTAATGTTGGAGAATGTCTCGACTATGCGCGGCAAGTCAACCCGCATATAAAAATCATTCAGCTTTCGGCCAAAACCGGTGAAGGCATGGATGAGTGGTATAATTGGCTCAAAGCCCAGAGCGCCAAAGCCAGTGAGCAAGCCTTTGCGTAAATTGGTTGGGAATAAGGAGACGCTCATATGATCTCCATCCTGTTTTTTGGGTTCTTGCTGGGCATGCGCCATGCCGTCGAAGCTGACCATATTGCGGCTGTGGCCTCATTGACGTCAAAGACAACTTCGGCCCGCCAAGGCATTCGTCTGGGCATGGCTTGGGGGTTGGGGCATACATTGACGCTATTTCTTTTTGGTTCACTTGTTCTATTTGCCGTCAATATCATTCCTGACAAAATCGTCACCGGTCTCGAATTTGCGGTGGGCCTCATGCTGATTGTTCTTGGCATAGATGTTCTGCGCCGCGTCTATAAAGAGCGCATTCATTTTCATGCGCATACGCACGGTTCAGAAAAATCCCACTTTCACGCCCACTCCCATAAAGGCGAAAACAAAAGCGCCCACAATCCGTCTGCCCATGAACATGAACATGCGCCGGGCTTCCCCATAAGAGCGTTACTTGTTGGCCTGATGCACGGCATGGCCGGATCTGCGGCATTGATAATCCTGACCTTGCAAACCCTGACATCCCCCTGGCTTGGCCTTATCTACATCGCTATATTCGGCATTGGCTCAATCGCCGGCATGGGTTTGTTCTCGCTGGTTATTGTCATCCCCTTGCGAGCGGCGCGCCATATGACATGGCTCTATAATGGCCTGCAAGCAGCAGTAGGTACGGGCACTGTCGCGCTTGGGGTGCTGACTTTGGTTCACACAACAACGATTTAACTAAAGCACTTTATTTATGTTTGGCACGGATACGCCGCACGATATACCAGACCGTAAAAATGGCTATGGGGACAGAGATCGCCGTTAGTCTTGCCGGGCTGATGAAATCGTCAATGCCCAGACCCTTGGCCATATACGCCAAAAGCCCAACCACATAATAACTGACCGCAGCAATAGACAAGCCCTCTACGGTTGATTGCAGTCTAAATTGCATGAGTGCGCGCTCATTCATACTGTCCAAAACCTCATGGCTTTGCACCTGCATCTGGATGTCTACTTTTGTGCGTAATAGCCCGGTTGATCTGTCGAGTTTATCCCCGGCGTTTTTTATACGGTTTTCGATATTTTCACAGGTGCGCATGGCAGGGGCCAGGCGCTTTGCCAGAAACTCTTCGATTTTGGAATAATTTGGAATACCTTGCTCGTTCAGACGCTTTAGCCTTGCATTGACAAGGCTGTAATAGGCGCGGGTGGCCGAGAAGCGGTATTGGCTGGACGCGGACAGATTGGCAAGGTCGGACGCAATATCCGTAATCTCGTCCAGGGTGTTTCGGGTTGTATCAAGATCGGTCTTGTCGTTCATCTGCCCGGTCAGGTGAACAAGCTGTTTCTCTATGGAAGCGATTTTTGGTAAAACCGATTTAAGGCGCTCAAACCCGTAAAGCGACATGACGCGGTAAGTTTCAATCTCCAAAAGTCTACGCACCAATATGCCGCAATTTTTGG
>CAZCUM010000092.1:0-4047 GCA_964502015.1 uncultured Robiginitomaculum sp.
TGTGGGCGCAGCGCGGCGTGCGTTATGTGGGCCTGACCCATTTTGGCCACAACCAGTTTGGCGACAGCTCCAACCCCAATAAAGACGACGGCCAGACCGAAAACATGCACGGCGGCTTGTCGCCCCTTGGTAGGGATTTGATTGTCGCCCTGAACAATGCCGGGATTATGGTTGATGTCTCCCACACGGGCAAAGCCACCATGATGCAGGCCACCAGCCTGTCAACGGTTCCGGTGATTGCCTCCCATAGCGGCGTCAAAGCGGCGGCGGACAGTGCGCGTAATCTGGACGATGAGCAATTGCGCGCCTTGGCGGCTAACGGCGGCGTGGTGCAAATCGTGGCATTTGATTCCTATGTGAAAACCCACACCGCCGAGCAGACCGCCTATATTGCCCAAATACGCAAAGACATGGGGCTGGAGACCCGCGCCGCCCGCTCAAATATGAGCAAAGAGACCAGGGCTTTATACGGGCAGCGGGCCAAAAAAATATACGATATCGCCCCCAGAGCTTCACTGGCGAATTTTGTTGACCACATTGACCACGCCGTAAAAATCGCCGGTATTGATCATGTGGGCATTTCGTCAGACTTTGATGGCGGCGGCGGTGTAGTTGGCTGGGAAAACGCAGCCGAGACCGAAAACCTGACCGCCGAGCTACAAAAGCGCGGCTATTCAAAAACCGACATAGAAAAAATCTGGAGCGGCAATCTGCTCAGGGTCATGGAAGCCGTAGAGGCCGGGGCAGACGGGTAGTTCTTCTGGCGGGTAGTTTTGCTGGCGGTGAGTATTATAATGAAAGCCAATCCATTTAAGACCCCTAAAACCCGTGGCTTTTTAAAAACCCGGAAATTTCGACCATAGCGTCATTGGCTTCGGGCAGGATCGTGTCGAAGATTTGCCAAACATGGGGCATGTGGGACCAGGTTTGTAATTTGACATCCGAGCCTGCTCTGCGGGCTTTGACCCCGTAGCGCCGCGCATCATCATACAGGATTTCGCTAGAGCTGGCTTGAATGAGGGTTGGGGGCAGGTTCGACAGATCGCCGTAAATGGGCGAGACCAGAGGTGATGACGGTGATATACCCATGTTTTTCCATGACCCCCACAGCAAAACCAGGGACGGAAGTCCGAGCAAATGGCCCAGTAGTGGCCGCAACATATGATCGCTTGCCATATTGGTGCGAATACTGGGGCCAGACCCGGTGCTGTCCGTAGAGGGTGACAACGGCACCACCGCATCGGCGGCCCTAAGGCCTTCGTCGCGGGCCCATTGGATGATCGAAAGGCTTAGATTGCCACCGGCGCTATCGCCCATGACGGCCAGTTTTTTGGCTGAAAATGGCCCGTCCGGCCCGTTTTCCAAAATCCACTTATAGGCCGTGCGGCAATCTTCAATCCCGGCCATACGCTTGTTTTCCGGCATCAGGCGGTAATTTATAGCACAGACACTGGCCCCGGTCAGCTCGGCCAATTTACTGGTCAGCGGGCGGTGGGACAGGTGCGAGCCGACCGTAAAGGCGCCGCCGTGGATATAGAGAATGCGCTTGTCCGGGTCGGATTTTCGCCCGCGTTTTTTAGACGTGACCCATTCGCCGGTGATCTCTCCGTGAGGTGCCGGAATGCTCAGGGGTGTGAATTTGGACGGGAAATCCCGCGCCAGGCCGCCCTCGTCAAAGCGTTTGCGTTTGGAGGCTATGGGCTCGCCGCCCTTATGGCCCTGGCCGGGTTTTTCGAAGTTCTCGTACAGATAGGCGTTCATCTCTTTCAAGCTGTCAGTGTCCGGGTCAACTTCAAATGTGACCGGAATATCTTCGTCGTATTTGGACAGGTTTTCGCCCTTAAGCATTTTGGTCACAGCAATAAATGCTACAGCAGGCACAGCGATGGGGAGTAGATAGAGCATAGTGTTTCCTCGTTTTCGCACAGTTTACAGGAAACTACAGTCATGACTATGAGAAATTTCAAGCTAAAGTCAGCCAGAGCTTCGAAAAAGGGCCAATAGATAAAGTATGCAGAACAGTATGTAGAAAAATATGCAGAAAAGAATGCAGTAGAGATGTGGTCAAGACTTGGCTAAGAGATGTGCAGGAAACAGGAAAAACCCATGATTTTGGATGACGGAAATTTAAGCATTGAAGCGGTTGTCGATATTGCCAGGCACGGCACCCAGGTCGAAGTATCAGAGAGCGTGCGCGCTAAATTGGCCAAAACCCGAAAGCTGATAGAAGCCCGGTGGATGGACGACGATGCGCCTTTGATTTATTCATTTAACACCGGGGTCGGAGCCTTTAAAAACACGCGGGTCGCCCTTAAAGACATCAAACAATTTCAAAACAAAATCATCTTGGCCCACGCCACAGGGGTCGGAGACGCCTTGCCCGAAGACGCAAGCCGCGCCGTGATGTTGCTGCGGCTAAACGCATTTTGCTCGGATTATTCCGGCGTGTCTTTGGCGGTGGTGGACAGATTGCTGGCCTTTCTCAACCAAGGCCTGACCCCGGTTATCCCGGCCAAGGGCTCGGTCGGGGCGTCGGGGGATTTGGCACCTTTGGCCCATATGGCCGGGGCGCTGTGCGGGTTTGCGGCGGCGGAAATCGTCTATGGGGGCAAGCGCATGTCTGCCCGCGCCGCTTTGGATTTGGCCGGTCTTGATACTGGTCTGGATTTACAATCAAAAGACGCTTCGGCCTTGATCAACGGCTCGACCGTGTCCTTGGCCGTGGCGGTGCTGGCCTTTTGGGACGCGCAAAATATTGCCCGCCACGCCGATATAGGTTTGGCGCTGTCTTTGGAGGCCATGCGCTGCGAAAAGGACGCATTCCATCCGGCCCTGCATGGGGCCAGACCTCATCCGGGGCAAGCCCTCGTGGCCCGTAATGTGGCGGCATTGACCGAGGATTCCCAACGCATGACACCCGCCGCCCGCCAAATCCCGTTCCCGGACGAGGCAGTACCAGCAGATGGCGTGTTGCCCGAGCGGGTACAGGATGCTTATTCCCTGCGCTGCGCCCCGCAAGTCCACGGCCCCGTGCGCGAGGCTCTGGACTATATAGGCGGCATCGTAGAGCGCGAGATCAGCTCCGCCACCGACAACCCTCTTATTGTCACGGACGGCGACACCCGCCGTGCCATTTCCGGCGGGCATTTTCACGGGCAATATATTGCCCAGGCGACGGACTTGCTGGCCATGATTATGACCGACCTTGGCTCCATCGCCGAGCGCCGTATTGCCCGGCTTATAGACCCGGTGATGAGCTACGGCTTGCCGCGCAATCTTGCATCCGGCACCCCCGGCCTCAACACCGGATATGCTACGGTGCAATGCTCCATGTCGGCGCTGGTGATGGAAAACCGCACCCTGTCCATGCCCGGCTCCGTCGATACCGTCCCCGGCAAAGGCAATGCCGAAGACCATGTGTCCAACTCAATGTGGTGCGCCCAAAAAGCCGCCCAGGTGGTGGCCAATACCTGCCAGATCATCAGCGCAGAAATCCTCATGGCGGCCCAGGCCGTATCCATGACAGAAACCATAATCCCCGACCACCCGCCCGCAAAAGCCACAAGGCAGATCATAACCAAAATCCGAACCCAAATCCCCAACCGCCAAGACGGGGATGTCTGGTACGCGGACGATATGGCAAAGATTGTCGGCATGGTGCGCGGGGGCGGGTTGGTACGCCAAAAGACTAATCCATCCTAGGACACTCACTATTTTAACATATCAGAAACAGCCTGCCAGATAGCCTGAATTTCGCCGTTGTCGGGATAGTGCTCACTGATATCTTTTAAAGGGCCATAACTTGCGTGAACCATGTTCATATCTTCGTTGGCAACGGCGTAGCCAAACAACCAGTGCATCTCGCGGGCAATACCCACAACACGAGCCTCCGTCAACGTCATGCCAAAACCTACCCACAACGCCCCCGCGCCCTTGGCGGAACAAAACTGTATTTCTGGATTACCGCTGGTTTTGGCCTGGTCAAGCAGCCATGTGTGCAAAACTTCGGCCTTTACAAGTTGGTCTGCGTCTACAGTCTTGCAATAA
>CAZCUM010000093.1:0-3987 GCA_964502015.1 uncultured Robiginitomaculum sp.
CTTTACTCTATAATCTTGCCAACGACGCCAGCACCAACGGTACGGCCACCTTCGCGGATGGCGAAGCGCAAAGACTCTTCCATGGCGATGGGCACGATGAGCTCGACATTGATCTCTACATTATCGCCAGGCATTACCATTTCCGTGCCTTTGTTCAAGGTGACAACACCGGTAACATCGGTGGTACGAAAATAAAACTGCGGACGATAATTATCAAAGAACGGTGTATGACGGCCACCCTCTTCCTTGGTCAGGATATAGGCTTCACCAACAAATTTCTTGTGCGGATTAACCGAGCCAGGCTTACAAAGAACCTGGCCGCGCTCAACCTTGTCGCGGTCAATACCGCGAATAAGCACACCAACATTGTCACCAGCCTCGCCGCGGTCAAGCAGCTTGCGGAACATTTCAACACCGGTACAGGTGGTGGTTTGTGTGTCCTTGACGCCAACAATTTCAATACTGTCGCCAACATTGATCACACCGCGCTCAACCCGGCCCGTAACAACCGTACCGCGCCCGGAGATGGAAAACACATCTTCGATCGGCAACAAGAACGGCTTGTCAATATCCCGCTCTGGCTGGGGAATATATTCGTCAACCGCCGCCATCAACTTACGGATGCTGTCTTCGCCGATTTCCTTGTCACGGCCCTCAAGCGCCGCCAATGCGGAACCAGCAATGATCGGAATATCGTCGCCAGGAAAATCATAAGAGCTAAGCAATTCACGGATTTCCATCTCGACCAATTCCAAAAGTTCTTCGTCGTCAACCTGGTCAACCTTGTTCATGTAAACAACCAAGGCCGGAACACCAACCTGGCGCGCCAACAAGATATGCTCGCGGGTTTGCGGCATAGGGCCGTCCGCAGCTGAAACAACCAAAATCCCGCCGTCCATTTGCGCCGCACCGGTGATCATGTTCTTGACATAATCGGCGTGACCCGGACAATCCACATGGGCGTAGTGACGGGCATCGGTTTCGTATTCAACGTGAGCCGTAGAAATAGTGATACCGCGCGCTTTTTCCTCGGGCGCACCATCAATTTCGTCATAAGCCTTGAAATCACCAAAATACTTGGTGATGGCAGCCGTCAATGTGGTCTTGCCGTGGTCAACATGACCAATAGTACCAATATTCGCATGGGGCTTATTACGCTCAAACTTCTCTTTAGACATCTCTAGTCTCCTTGCTTCTTACTGTGCTTCTCAATAAACACACTTTTTAATAAATACGGGTGTTGCAGTTATGCACCACCCTGCTTTTCAATGACTTCATCCGAAATCGCCTTCGGAGTGGCTTCGTAATGATCAAATGTCATGGTAAACTGCGCACGACCCTGGGACATGCCGCGCAGATTGCTTACATAACCAAACATGTTGGCCAGCGGCACCATTGCGTTAATTGCCGTGACCACACCGCGAGCTTCCGTACCGGAAATCATACCCCGGCGCGAGTTCAAATCGCCGATAACATCACCCATATAATCTTCAGGCGTTACCACCTCGACACTCATAATCGGCTCAAGCAGCTTAACAGCGCCCTCTTTCTTAAGCTCGCGAAACGCGGCACGGGCAGCAATCTCAAACGCCATAACCGAACTATCAACATCATGATAGGCGCCGTCATAAAGCTCGGCGTGAAAATCAATAACCGGGAAGCCAGCCAACAGACCACTTTCCGCCATTGTGCGAATACCTTTTTCGACACCAGGAATGTATTCTTTCGGCACATTACCACCAACAACCTTGCTTTCAAATGTAATGCCCTCGCCCGGCTCGGACGGCGTGAAATGAATTTTAACGCGCCCAAATTGACCGGAACCACCAGACTGTTTCTTGTGGGTATAATCAATATCCACTGGGCGGGACAATGTCTCGCGGTAAGCCACTTGCGGCTGGCCGATATTGGCTTCAACCCCAAATTCACGCTTCAAGCGGTCAACCAGAATATCCAGATGCAATTCACCCATGCCAGCCATAATGGTCTGGCCAGATTCGTGATCCGTAGACACACGAAACGACGGATCTTCCGCCGCCAAACGCTGGAGACCAACACCAAGCTTTTCCTGATCAACCTTGGTTTTAGGCTCCACAGAAATCTCGATCACCGGATCAGGAAACTCCATACGCTCCAAAATCACCGGATGGTTCAGATCGGAAAGCGTATCACCCGTGGTGGTTTGCTTCAAAGACGCAATAGCGACAATATCACCCGCATGGGCAATTTTGATATCGTCGCGGTCATTGGAATGCATAATCAGCATGCGGCCAACGCGCTCGCGCTTTTCCTTGACGGTATTCATCAAGGTCGTGCCAGATTCCAGCACACCGGAATACAGACGGCAAAATGTCAAAGTCCCGACAAACGGGTCATTCATGATTTTAAATGCCAACATGGACAGCGGCGCCTCATCAGAAGCCTCGCGGGTTGTTTCCTCGCCAGTTTTGACGTCAATACCCTTAACAGACGGAATATCAACAGGGCTGGGCAGATAATCAACAACAGCATCAAGCAAAGGCTGCACGCCTTTGTTTTTAAAGGCCGTACCGCAGAACATAGGGACAAGCTTACCTTCAATCGTACCCCTACGGATAAGGCGCTTCAAAGTTTCGTTATCGACCGGTTCGCCCTCAAGATAAGCCATCATCACATCATCATCAAGCTCGGCAACCATCTCAACCAGCTTGTCGCGGTACTCGGCAGCCTTGTCGACCAAGTCAGCAGGAATATCGACCGTATCGAACTTCGCGCCCAATTCCGCATCGTCTTCCCAAACATAGGCACACATTTCGATCAAATCGACCATGCCCCTAAAGTCGTTCTCGGCACCAATTGGCAACTGCATAGCAAGCACAGGTGCGCCCAAACGCTTTTTCACGCTATCAAATGAAGCATAGAAGTCAGCGCCCAATTTATCCATTTTATTACAGAAAATCATGCGCGGCACATTGTACTTGTCAGCCTGACGCCAAACGGTTTCCGTCTGAGGCTCTACACCGGCATTGGCATCCAACAACGCAACCGCGCCGTCAAGTACCCGCAATGAGCGCTCAACCTCAATGGTGAAATCAACGTGTCCCGGCGTGTCAATAATGTTGAGGCGCTTACCGCGCCAAAAACATGTGGTCGCAGCAGAAGTAATGGTAATACCGCGCTCTTGCTCTTGCTCCATCCAATCCATGGTGGCAGCACCGTCGTGAACTTCGGCAATTTTGTGGTTTTTACCCGTATAATACAAAATGCGTTCGGTGCAGGTGGTCTTACCCGCATCAATGTGCGCCATGATGCCAAAATTCCGGTAATCTTCGATTTTATATTCGCGTTTCATTACAGTCTCTAATCCTACCAACGATAGTGAGAGAACGCACGGTTCGCCTCAGCCATCTTGTGGGTGTCTTCGCGCTTTTTAACTGCGGAACCACGGTTATTTGCAGCATCCAAAAGCTCTGCGGCCAATCTTTCGCGCATGGTGTTTTCGTTGCGCGAACGCGACGCAGACACCAACCAGCGAATGGCCAAAGCCTGTTTGCGCTCATTACGCACCTCAACCGGGATTTGGTAAGTAGCACCACCAACCCGGCGCGAGCGAACCTCGACGGAGGGTTTGATGTTTTCAAGCGCATCATGGAACATACGCATAGGCTCAGTCCGGGCCTTATCCTCAACAATATCCAAAGCCCCGTAAACAATGCGCTCGGCAGTGGACTTCTTTCCGTCCAGCATAATTGCATTCATAAATTTGGTCAGGACAATATCCCCAAACTTTGGATCTGGCAGAACTTCCCGTTTTTCAGCGCGGTGACGACGTGACATTATATATACCTCTTATTTAGGACGTTTGGTGCCGTATTTGGAACGGCGCTGGCGACGGTCTTTAACCCCCTGGGTATCAAGCACACCACGCAGAACGTGATAGCGAACACCAGGCAAGTCTTTCACGCGACCACCACGAATAAGCACAACACTATGCTCTTGCAGATTATG
>CAZCUM010000094.1:0-3880 GCA_964502015.1 uncultured Robiginitomaculum sp.
ACCCCCAGTGTTTCGAGGCGTTTATAGGCATAGGCTTGGCGACTGCCAAAGATTTTTACATCGTCGATATCCTCGTCGCTCATCCCCAAAATCTCAAGATGCTTGCGGGCCGCTTCTTTTCTGTGCTGGGTATAACCTTTGTCAAAGCGTTCTTCTGCTTCAATTTCGTCTTGCTTAGTGAAGCGAATGAACAGGGCTGAGAAAGAAGCGATGGTGACAAAAGCGCCCAGAATCAGATAAGCAGTATCCCAGCTTATGTCGCCTTTGAACAAAAACCCGAATGTGACGGCACCGACATTACCGCCCGCCCCAACAACACCCGCGACCGCGCCCAAAGATTTTTTGGAAATAAACGGTACGACTGAGAAAGTTGCGCCTTCTGACATTTGCACAAATAATGAGAACAGAAGCAAAGTCGGAATGGCGAGGAACAACACATTCATTTGTGAAAACAGCATCAAGGCAAGACCTTCAATGAGCAGGACAATAAACAGCCAAGTAGCCCGGCCTTTCAGCCCCCAAAGCGAGGCGCAATTATCGCCGAAAATACCGCCCAGGGTTCTGGCAAACAAGTTCATCAAACCAAAACTTGCTGCAACCAGGCCGGCTGTAACCAGGCTTAAGCCAAAATAGTCAAACATATAAAGTGCCAGTGTGCCCAAAATAGTTAGCTCAATGCCAAAACATGCGGCGTATATAAAGAACAACAACCAAACCCGGTAATCTTTTAGGGCGTCGGCAAAATTGCCTTTGGCCTGACCGGCGGGCGGCATTTTGCCTTGGGCGCGCAATTCTTTGTAACTACCGTCCGGCGAATCTTGTGTGAAGAAGTAATACACAAAACCCATGACGAAAATCGCCATACCGGCGACAACCATAGAGGCACGCCAACCAAAGGCTTCATTAACACCAAAACCGACCACAAAGACCGAGAAAATCATAGGCATAATGAATTGCGTGACACCACCACCCAGATTACCCCACCCGGCACTGGTTGCCTGGGCCTGGCCGACCACATTTGGCGCGAACATATTGATTGTATGATATTGGGTGATGACAAATGAAGCGCCAATAACACCGATGAGAATTCTAAAGATCAAAAAAGTGGTGAAATCGTGAGCAAATCCGATCCCCATAACCGGAAAAGCGGAGAAAATCAGTAACCACGTATAGGTTAATCTCGGCCCGTAGCGGTCACAAAAATATCCGATGAGTATCCGGGCAAAAACCGTTGCTGACACCGCACCAATAATTGTCCAACCGACTTGCTCCTTGGTCAAACTAAGCTCTTCGCGCACAACCGCCATCAAAGGCGCAATACCGAACCAGGCAAAGAAGCATAAAAAGAATGTAAGCCACGTCACATGGAAGGTTCTGATTTGAACCTTGTCTACGCGTAAAAAATCTCCCCAAAGTCTCGTGGCCTTGTTTTGAAGTTCCATATGATTACCCTCCGCTTAATGCCGACTCCCAGCGAGCCACGCACTTTATGCCAAAGCTGATGGACAATAGGTTTGACCTATATCAAATAAAACCAAATTTACTTTTTTTTGAATAATAGTAGCCTCTTGATTGATTTGCTCGTAAACAAAAATCATGAAAATTGACGTGCCACCAGAACAAGCGCCTATATTGCTACTTGGGGCATTGGGTGCGCTTACGCATCAATTGCAAATTGAACGCGGGTACACGGCCCTTTATGTTGATAGCTACGGCGAGATTTTCAGTGATGAACTGCGCCGACAATATAAATTAACCAATCAGGCTATCACGGCACTAGAAAAAACGCTTGCCAATGCGGTACCTGCCGAAACAATGGGATCTGGTAGCCATTTGGACATTATTTCACGCATCCAGACAAATCTAAGCGCACACCGAGGGCCCGTGCAGGACGGAAATTTGAAATTTGCCCAGGCCCTCAACACCTATACCTATAGATTTATTTACCCGACAATTGAGTATAATATAGAAACCGCCCTCAAGATAAATGCTGTAGACCCCCTAAAGGTCAGCGCCTACGCCAATTTTCTGCAATGGAAAGAGCGGATCGGGCGGGAACGGGCCTGGGGCGCCCACGGGTTTTGCTCCAAGGATTTTAAAAACCGGGAATTCACCGAACGCATGCTGACGCTGATTGAAGAACAATCGGCCTATAAGCGCGTTTTTATGTCGCTGGCAGATGAGAGGCAACAACAAAAGGTCGAGGCAAGCCTTGGCGGCTATGTGATGGAAGTTCTGGAGTCTATTCACGATAAGTTGAAAGACAGCAACAAAGCCCAAGATTTGGAAGCTTTGTCTCCCATCACATGGTTCGGGCTCTTAACCGGTAAAATTGACAGAATGCGGGCAGCGGAAGTTGATTTGGTCAAAGGCCTAACCCCCAAGGAAGCCTTGCCCGTCGGTACGGTTAATGTCTCCGAGGTACCGGCCCGGTTGGAACAACATATGGATATCATCAAAACCCTGCCGATGTTTTCAAAATTGAAAGACAAGGACTTGGCGGGCCTGTTAAGGCATGCGGATATTCGGAGCTGCGAAAAAGGTAAATTGCTGTTTATGCAAGGCGAAATGTTGTCACGCTATTATCTTATTCTTGAGGGATGGGTGAAGCTTTACAAAAGTACCGAAGCGGGTGATGAGGCAGTTTTGCAAATGTTGTCGGCTGGAGACAGTCTCATGGAAGCATCGGTATTTTTAAATACGCCCTCACTGGTCAGCGCACAAATTGTCCAGAATGCTAAATTACTATCTTTGCCCGCACCCGTCATCCGCCAAAAAATAGCCGATAATAAAAACCTGGCACTCAATATGATCGGAGGCTTGTCTATGCGCTCCCATGGTTTGATCCAGCAAATTGAACACTCGCGGCTTAAAACTGCCACCGAGCGGGTTGGCTGGTTTTTGCTCAAACTGGGTCTGGAGCAAACCAGCGGCGAAGAGGGCGGCATTACATTGCCTTATGATAAATCCACTATTGCCTCATATCTTGATATGACACCCGAGACTTTTTCGCGCACTCTCAAGCGGTTTAAAAAAAGAGGGTTTCGCATTCAAAACGATAAGATCACCAAGCCTGATCCAACGGCCCTGTGCCGCTTTTGTGATGAAGCCCTTTCCCAGGCCTGTACTTTCAAGAACCAGGAGCTTTGCCCGCAAACATTCTTGTCTTAATTGCCGCACCCCTGGAAGGCAGTCCACTGATGAGGGCATTGCCATTGATTATAGGCACTTGTCAGGAAAACTTGCTCATGTCTTGATTTACGGTTTTAATTGGGCTTAAACCATTATTCGAAATTTGTTGAAAAAAGAGAGGTTCTCACATGCCGTTTACCAAAAATATCGCGATTGCCGTGCTGGCGCTCGGCGTCTTCACATTAGGTGCCTGTAATAATCAAACCGTAGAGGTGCCGGCAGATACCGCCCAAGATCAACAGCAAACTTTCCATGAGCGTATCTTGACCCTGGACACCCATGTGGATGTGCCGCTGACATATATGACGCCGGAAATGGATCCGGGGGTGGACACCACAGCCCAGGTTGATTTGAACAAAATGGTTGCGGGCGGTTTGGACGCGGCGTTTTTCATTGTCTATACGCCGCAGACAAATATCGCGGCCATCAATGACCAGAAATATGCCGAAGCCCGGGACATCGCCGAAACCCGGTATTTGGCCATCAAGAAAATGACGCAAGTCTATTCGGACCGCATAGAGCTGGCGCTCACGGCGGCGGATGTGCGGCGCATTCATGCATCGGGCAAGCGCGCGGCGCTCATTGGTATGGAAAATGCCTTTCCCCTTGGGCCTAGTGTGGACGATGTACCCATGTGGGCGCAGCGCGGCGTGCGTTATGTGGGCCTGACCCATTTTGGCCACAACCA
>CAZCUM010000095.1:0-3376 GCA_964502015.1 uncultured Robiginitomaculum sp.
TGATTGTCGGGCCGTTGTTTCGCCCTATTATTGACGGGCTTAAAATCTCGCGGGCCAAACTGGCCTGGATCATAGACACCACCGCCTCGCCCGTGGCCGTGTTGATCCCGTTCATTGGCTGGGGGCTTTATACTCAAGGGTTGATCGGCGAAGAATATACTGCGCTCGGCATTACGGAAAGCCCGTTTGTCAGCTATGTGAAAGCCGTGCCGTTTCAATTTTATTCGCTGATGGCCGTGGCCATGGTGCCGCTGTTTGTATTTTCAAAAACCGATTTCGGCCCTATGAAAATTTCCGAAGACAATGCAGCCAAGGGCATAGTGGCCAAAGACCAACAGGACGGCACACCAGAAGCAGACATCGCTGATGCCAACACAAAGGCTAAGCCTATTTTAGTCTGGTTACCTCTCAGTATTATGCTGGTGGTCATGTTCGCCCTGCTGTTTTCCAAAGGTTTTCCCTTTGATATGTCAAACCTGCCCGCCAATGCGTTTCGGGCATCCTTATCAACCGGCTATGTCTTTGCCGCCGCCGCCCTGATCTCGCTCATGGCTTGGTACGGCATTAAATCTTTGGCGTCTGGCTTCGCGCTCTATCTCAACAGTATGAGCAAAATCATCAATATTCTCGCCATTCTTGTACTGGCCTGGTCATTGGGTGCTGTGGGCAAGGATTTGGGCGCACCCGCCTATATCGCCGCCCTGGTCGGGGGTAATATACCTGCATTTCTTATTCCGGTAATTGCATTTATGGTCGGCGGTATTATCTCGTTTTCCACCGGATCGTCTTGGGGCACCTATGCCATTTTAATCCCGCTAGTCGTCCCTTTGGCCTTCCAGTTTGATATATCCATCTATGTGTGTATCGGCGCGGTTTTGTCGGGCGGTTTGTTTGGTGATCATTGCTCACCCATATCAGACACGACAATTCTTTCGGCGACAGGGGCGGGATGCTCCCATCTTGAGCATGTCAAAACCCAATTGCCCTACGCAGTATTTAACGGTGTCTGCTGCATTGCCGCTTTCGTCGTTGCCGGGTTAACGGGCAGTGCCTGGGCGCTCTTGGTCGCTGCCGGGCTGATGCTTGTGGGCATGGTGATCATTAGGCGGTTCACCGCTACAGTTTAGACAAAACACAGCTATACAACCCGATTGCAATTTATTATGAGGCGACATGATAACTATACCCAAACCCATTCCCAGGCCCATTCCCAGGCCCATTCCCAGGCCCATTCCCAGGCGCATTCCCGGGCGCAAAGCCCCGCGCCCCAAACTGGCTTCGACCATTGTACTGTTGCGCGAAATGAACGGCGAGCAACAGATTTTGATGGGTCAGCGTTCGGCTCGTCATGATTTCATGCCCAGCGTCTATGTGTTTCCTGGCGGGCGGGTTGATCCGTGTGACACTTATGCCCCGGCCCTTGATAGGCCAAATGCCCGCACCCGCGAAATTTTGGAAGCCGCCATGCCGCCTTCCCGCGCCCAGGCTTGTGTGCTGGCAGCAGTGCGCGAGACATTTGAGGAAACTTCACTGATCCTTGGGGAAAAATGTGCGGATGCACCTCGCGCAATCAATGATAAGTCGTGGAAAAACTTCCATGCCAAAGGCTATCTCCCTAGCCTGGCCAATATCGAATTGTTTGGCCGTGCCATCACCCCACCCCACCGCAATAAGCGCTTTGATACCTGGTTCTTTCTGGCAAGGCTCGCCGGTGAGGCCGCCGCCCGGCCCATAAAAAACAGTCCTGAATTGGTGGATACGGGTTGGTTTAATTTCGACCAGCTATCCAAGCTTAAAACTCACAGGGCAACAGATATGATGATCGAGCAATTGAAAATATATCTCGGTTACGACACCCCGCCGCCTGATGTGTTCTTCTCGCAAGCACCCCGTGGACGGTTTGAATTTACCCGTTTTCCAACCCACTTTCCGAAATGAAATCAACAGCTATGACCACGACAAAAATAGACATGCCTCATAATATGAGCAAAGCCCAAAAACAGGGCATTATCACGGCCATTAGCTGTACGGGACTTATTGCCCTGGCTTGGGGTCTATCCTCCCCAATCATCAGTCAAAATATGGAGCGGATGGAGGGTTCCGGTGCTTTACTGGGCTGGCTTATATCTCTGGCGGCTGTGGCGACAATTTTGTCTACACCCTTTGTACCAAAGTTAATGAACCGGTTTAACCCGCGTACGGTGATGATTACATGTTTGGTAATCGGAGCCGCGACAATCCCGGCGCTTAAAGTATTTATGAACCCGGCGGCCTGGTTTTTGATAAAATTCCTCGGCTCGTGTGTTTTTACCATTGTGTTTGTCATTGCCGAAATTTGGATAAACCAGCTTGCGCCCGAGCATTTGCGCGGACGGATAATGGGCATGTACGGCGCGGCTTTGGCCGGCGGCATGGGCATTGGGAGCGGTCTTGCCGTCAAAACCGGCATAGACGGCTGGTCACCGTTTCTCATCACTGCCGCCGTAAATTTGGCGGCCGTTTTGCCGTTCATACTTCTGCGTAAAGCTACGCAGGTGAAAGCTACATCCAAGGAAGACGCCCGGTTTAAGGTTATTTTCAAAATCATGCGGGCCGCACCTGCCATTATGATGTGCGGGGTTGTATTTGGTGCCATTGAACAAAGCCTGATTTATTTTCTGCCCGTCTATGATACAAGGCTTGGTCACAGTGAGGAAATGGGGCGGCTTTTATTACTGATTGCCGCGCTCGGCATTGTCCTGTTTCAATATCCTATGGGGCTGTTGGCCGACAAGATGGACCGCAAACGCCTGACGGTTATTTTGATGGGTGTCGCTGTAACTGGCCCGATAGCAATTGTGTTTGCGGGTGATAATTTTGCTGTAATCGCGACACTGGCATTCTTTTACGCTGGGCTAACCACGGCGCTGTATACGGTCGGGCTGGTGCGGCTCGGGGAACGCTTTAAAGGCCAAAGGCTGGCAGCGGCCAATGCCGGGTTTATTGTGGCTTACGGCATCGGCTCGCTCATCGTGCCGCCTCTCGCCGGGAAAATGATGGATATTTACAGCCCTCAAGGTTTCATGTGGACAATGGCGGGCCTGGGCCTAGCCGGATTGATGGTTGCCGGCCTGCGTGTTAGACGTTGACATATTTAGTTTAGCGTTGACATATTTAGCGTTGACAGGGGCAATTTCGCGACTATGTTCCGCGCTTCAGATTTTATATTTAAGGACACAATCATGGCGAAGCCAACCACCGTTAAAATCCGCCTCAATTCCACTGCCGGAACCGGGTATTTCTATGTCACCAAAAAGAACGCCCGCACCATGACAGACAAAATGGTCAAAAAGAAATATGACCCGGTTGTCCGCAAGCATGTGGACTTCAAAGAAGG
>CAZCUM010000096.1:0-3242 GCA_964502015.1 uncultured Robiginitomaculum sp.
CTCACCGTAGCCGCCGCCGAAGCCGCTATCGGGCTGGCTATTTTAGTGGTGTATTTCCGTAATCGCGGCGACATTGCCGTTGAAGACATCAATATGATGAAAGGGTAGGGGACACATTCATGCTCTATAAAATCATACTATTTGCCCCGCTCATCGGAGCGCTGATCGCCGGGTTACTCGGGCGGCGCATCGGTGACATGACCGCACAATTTGTCACGACGGGATTGTTGTTGTTGTCCGCCTTATTGTCATGGCTCGCTTTTGTGCAAGTTGGGTACGGCGGTGAGACCCAGGAAATAAACCTGTTCCGCTGGATGGATGTGGGGGATTTTAAGGCCAATTGGGCTTTGAAAATTGATACACTAACGGCGATCATGCTGGTGGTGATCACCACGGTTTCGGCGCTGGTGCATGTGTATTCATGGGGGTATATGAAAGACGACCCGGGCAAAGCGCGGTTCTTCTCGTATTTGTCCTATTTCACCTTTGCCATGCTGGTTTTGGTGACGTCAAATAACTTTATCCAACTGTTCTTTGGTTGGGAAGGTGTCGGGGTTGCGTCTTATTTGTTGATCGGGTTTTGGTATAAAAAACCCTCGGCAAATGCCGCCGCTATCAAGGCTTTTGTCACCAACAGGGTTGGGGATGTCGGGTTGGCTTTGGGTATCATGGCCATATATTTGATCTTTGGCTCGGTCAATTTTGACGAGGTTTTTTCGCAAATTGCTGACAAGAAAGATTTGGTTGTACCATTCCTTGGTATGAAATTGGGTGCCATAGAGCTCATCGCCGGGCTTTTGTTCATCGGTGCTATGGGAAAATCAGCGCAGTTTATTTTGCATGTCTGGTTGCCGGACGCTATGGAAGGTCCGACGCCTGTCTCGGCCCTTATCCACGCCGCGACTATGGTGACGGCGGGTGTATTTTTGGTCTGCCGCGCCGCGCCCATATACGAAGCAGCGCCTTTCGTTTCAGGGATTGTCACCATCATTGGTGCCTTTACGGCTTTGTTTGCGGCGACCATTGGTCTGGTGCAAAACGACATCAAACGGGTGATCGCATTTTCGACCTGTAGCCAATTGGGCTATATGTTTTTCGCCGCCGGGATCGGGGCTTATGACGCGGCCATGTTCCATCTGTTCACCCATGCGTTTTTCAAAGCATTGTTGTTCTTGTGTGCCGGTTCGGTGATTGTTGCTCTCCACCACGAGCAAGACATGCGCAAAATGGGCGGCATCTACAAACTTGTCCCGGCCACCTATATATTGATGATCATCGGGACATTGGCGCTAACCGGGGTCGGTATTCCGGGGCTTGGCGGATTTGCCGGGTTTTATTCCAAGGACGCAATCATCGAGGCGGCTTATGCGGCTGGTGCGGCCGGGCATAATGCGCCTGCGGTATTTGCATTTTGGGCCGGATTGGCGGCGGCGGCCATGACCTCGTTTTATTCCTGGCGCTTGATATTCATGACCTTCCACGGCAAGTTTAGAGGCGACAAGGAAGTTTTGAAACACGCCCACGAAAGCCCGTTTAATATGACTATACCTTTGGTCATTCTCGCCGTTGGTTCCGTGTTGGCCGGTGCGATTTTTTACGACCAGTTTATGCTCTATAAGGACACCGGGTTTTGGGGGCAGGCTTTACCGGAAGGCCACGGCAAACATAAATTCCCGCTTTGGGTTTTATGGGCTCCCGTTGCGGTGACATTCGCTGGATTTGTTCTCGCCTGGTCTATGTATATCCGGGCGAACGGTACTGAAAAACGCATTGCTGCGAAAGGCGGAATTTTCTACAAATTCCTGCTCAATAAATGGTATATTGACGAGCTTTACGAAGTCATATTTGTGCGCGGGGTGCGCAAGCTTGGTGATATATTCTGGAAGATCGGTGATATTAAAATCATCGACAGGTTTGGCCCTGACGGCTTTGCAGCTGCGGCTTTGGCCGGGGGTAAGAAATTGTCTAAACTTCAAAGCGGGTATTTGTACCATTATGCCTTTGTCATGTTACTCGGACTGGCGGGCATTATCGCCTATGTGTCCGTGAAAGCGGCGGGGTAAGACATGTTTAAAGGTGTTCCCATTTTAACGATTATCACCTTCATACCGTTGTTGGCGGCGGTGTTTTTGATGATTATGTCACGCCTGGCACCAACAGAAGGCAAAGCCCAAATCGCGAAAAATGCGCCGCGTGTGGCTTTGGTGACAACATTGGCCGTGCTTGGTCTCAGCCTGTTACTGGTGTTGAATTTTGACAGGACAACCGCCGATTTTCAGTTTGTCGAAAATGTTGCCTGGTTCGGTGGAGGTATCAATTACCGCATGGGTGTGGACGGGATTTCGGTCCTGTTCATATTGCTGACGGCATTTTTGACACCTCTTTGTATCATCTCCAGCGCCAAGTCGGTGAAAAACCGGATGCTGGAATATATGGTGGCGTTTCTCATCTTGGAAACCCTGATGATCGGCGTATTTTGTGCCCTGGATATGGTGCTGTTTTATATTTTCTTTGAAGGTGTGCTGCTGCCGATGTTTATTATTATCGGGGTTTGGGGCGGCAAGGACAAGGTTTATGCAGCCTATAAATTTTTCATCTATACTTTACTTGGTTCGGTGTTGATGTTGGCCGCTATGTTGTGGCTATATTATTATTCAGGCCAAGTCTTGGGGGCAGGAAATGCCACCACGGACATTACCCAACTGGCTAAACTGGATATACCGCTCGGGGCACAGACCTGGCTTTGGTTGGCGTTCTTCGCATCATTTGCCGTAAAAATGCCCATGTGGCCGGTGCATACCTGGCTCCCTGATGCCCACGTCCAAGCCCCGACTGCTGGCTCGGTTATTCTTGCGGGCATATTGCTCAAGCTGGGCGGTTATGGTTTTTTGCGCTTCTCGCTTCCGTTCTTCCCGGACGCTTCACTTAACTTTGCACCTTTGATTTTCTGGCTCAGTGTTATCGGTATTATATATACGTCTCTGGTTGCTTACAGGCAAACCGATATGAAAAAGCTGATCGCCTATTCCTCGGTCGCCCATATGGGTTTTGTGACCATGGGGATTTTCGCGCTCAATGTGCAGGGCTTGCAAGGGGCGCTGTTCCAGATGATTTCCCACGGCATTATTTCCGGCGCATTGTTCTTTGCGGTCGGGATTATTTATGACCGTATGCACACCCGCGAAATCGCGTTTTACGGCGGTATTGTCAAATACATGCCCATGTATGCGGCGGTGTTTATG
>CAZCUM010000097.1:0-3130 GCA_964502015.1 uncultured Robiginitomaculum sp.
TTTTCCGCTACGCGGCGTTTGTTTTTCTCTTTAGACATATCTAGCTCCGCGTCGCTTTCTTGTCAGCACCGTGACCATAATATGTACGGGTCGGAGAAAACTCACCGAATTTATGACCAACCATATCTTCATTGACCAATACCGGGATGAACTTCCTGCCGTTATAGACCTGAAATGTCAGACCAACAAATTGCGGCATGATGGTCGAACGGCGCGACCAGGTTTTAATTGGTTTTTTACGGCCTTCAGCGTGAGAGGCATCCGCTTTTTTCAGCAAATACCCGTCAACAAACGGCCCTTTCCATATCGAACGTGGCATATCTATTCCTTACCGTTTCTTCTTCTTGTGACGTGAGCGGATGATGAATTTATCCGACGCCTTGTTTGAACGAGTGCGCGCACCCTTGGTTGGCTTACCCCAAGGTGTCACAGGGTGACGACCACCAGATGTACGACCCTCACCACCACCGTGGGGATGATCGACCGGGTTCATAGCCACGCCGCGAACTTGCGGGCGCTTGCCGAGCCAGCGTTTACGGCCAGCTTTACCAAGATTGATGTTCATGTGATCCGGGTTGGAAACCGCACCAACTGTCGCCATGCATTCTTGGTGTATCAGACGAACCTCACCAGACTTGAGCCTGATTTGCGCATAGCCACCATCGCGGCCAATAAGCTGGACATAGGCACCGGCAGAACGGGCAATTTGACCGCCTTTACCAGGCTTCATCTCGATATTGTGCAAGATAGTACCAACTGGAACCGACCGCAGGGGCATGGCATTACCGGGCTTGATATCAACCTTGGCACCAGAGATGATTGTATCACCTTTAGCCAAACGTTGCGGGGCCAGAATATAGGATTTCTCACCGTCTTTATATTTGATCAGCGCAATAAATGCCGTACGGTTCGGGTCATATTGTAGATTGACCACAGTTGCAGGAATATCAAAGCGCCGGCGCTTGAAATCAATAATACGGTATGAGCGCTTATGGCCCCCACCCTGGCGGCGCATGGTAATGCGTCCGGCATTATTGCGGCCACCTTTTTTGTGCAAGCCTTCAGTTAAGGCTTTTTCTGGCTTGCCTTTATAAAGTTCGCCACGATCAACCTGCACCAATGCCCGGCGCGACGGTGAAGTTGGATTATATGTCTTTAACGCCATGAATTCCTCCTACAGACCGGTCGCAATATCAATTGCGTCGCCGTCCTTGAGCGTCACAACGGCTTTTTTAATATCCTTGCGACGACCAGCATGACCGCGAAACCGCTTGGTCTTGCCTTTTTGGCGCATGGTATTGACAGCGGTAACGCTGACTTTGAAAAGCTGTTCGACCGCTTCTTTGATTTCTGCTTTTGTTGTCGCCAAAGGCACTTCAAAAACCACCTGATTGTGTTCGGATAAAATCGTTGCTTTTTCCGTAATAATCGGCGCTACGATTGCATCATAATACTTTGCTTTACTCATGATAAACGTGCCTCCAAATCAGCCACGGCCTGCTTGGTCAAAACCAATGTGTGACGCTTTAGAATATCATAAACATTGGCACCAACACTTGGCAAAACGTCAATATTGGGAATATTGCGGGCCGCTTTGGCAAAATTTTCATCAACCATAGCACCGCTGACAATCAAAGCATTTTCAAGACCAAGACCGCTCAAGGACTTTTTCAAATCAGAGGTTTTCGCCGCCTTTAACACGGCATCATCAAGAATGATAATTTCGCCGGATTTAGCTTTGGCAGACAGAGCGTGCTTAAGCGCCATGGCCCGGACTTTTCTCGGTAACTTATGCCCGTGATCGCGTACACGCGGGCCGTGGGCTTTACCACCACCGCGAAACTGCGACACAGAGCCATTACCGTGACGGGCCGTACCGCCGCCCTTTTGCTTGCCAATACGCTTGTTTGTCTTTTTCACATCACTGCGCTCTTGCACAAAATGCGTGCCAGCACGACGCTTGGCCAGTTGATAACGCACCATGCGGTGCAATATATCCTTGCGCGGATCCAAGCCAAATATGCCATCGTCCAAGGTCACAGACCCGGATTTTTTGGCGGCAAGTGTTGTTACATCAATTTTCATGACTATTTTTCCTCACCTGACGGTTTTGCCTCTACCGGCGCATCCGCTTCAGTTTTTGCTTCAGCTTTTGGGGCCGTTTCTGTTTTTGGGGCCGCTTCTGCCTTTAAAGCCTCGGCCACAGAAAACTTGCCCGGCAAAGGCAGATCGTCGACCTTGACACCCTTTACGGCATCGCGGATTTCGATCCACGTACCTTTTGATCCCGGTACAGAGCCCCGGATCAAGATAAGCCCGTCTTCAACATCGGTACGTACAATTTCAACATTTTGCGTAGTAACACGCACGGCGCCCATATGCCCGGCCATCTTCTTGCCCTTGAACACCTTGCCCGGATCCTGACACTGTCCGGTCGATCCGTGGGATCTATGGGAAATTGACACACCGTGGGTGGCACGCAAACCGCTAAAGTTATGACGCTTCATAGCACCGGCAAAACCTTTACCAATGCTGGTTCCCGATACATCAACCTTTTGACCGATAACGAAATGATCAGCGGCCATAGAGGCACCAACTTCAATCATGTTTTCGCCCGGTACACGAAACTCCACCAGTTTCATTTTCGGCGCAACTTTCGCTTTGGCAAAACGCTCGCGCTCGGCTTTTGAAACCCGCTTGGGCTTGGCTATACCTGAACCAAGTTGCAAGGCAGTATAACCGTCCCTGTCCTGGGTTTTGTGGGCAACAACCTGACAGCCTTCAAGCGCCAATACGGTCACAGGCACAACTGCGCCTTCGTCCGTAAATACCCGGGTCATGCCGAGTTTTTTGGCCAATATGCCCGTTCTATCTACAGTGCCGTGCATGCTTACGCTCCCAACTTGATCTCGACATCAACACCAGCCGCAAGGTCGAGCTTCATCAGCGCGTCCACGGTTTGCGGGGTTGGGTCAACGATGTCGAGCATGCGTTTATGGGTGCGAATTTCAAACTGCTCACGGGACTTTTTGTTCACATGAGGTGAACGGTTGACCGTAAACTTTTCGATGCGCGTCGGCAACGGGATAGGGCCGCGAACCTGCGCGCCTGTCCGTTTGGCCGTATTGAC
>CAZCUM010000098.1:0-3103 GCA_964502015.1 uncultured Robiginitomaculum sp.
ATGAATGTCTCGAACCGGGGTTTTACCCTGGCCTTTCACGATGGCCGCCTGACCAATTATGCTCATAATTATGAGCAAACCCAAACCCTGGGCGCATGGGAATTTGCCGGATCAATTATCGAAGTTGACGACGAGGCGTTTTATCTTGGTGTCAAAAACCGTTTGCAAGCGGGTGATGTCATGGAGTTTCTCACCCCGGACGGAAAGGAAACCGTGCTTTTGCGCTTGTACGAATTTGATAATGTCGCGAGCCGAGACGGCGTTATAAACAAAGACTATCCGGGTGTTAAAACCGATATCGTCCATGCAGGTATCAAACCCGTCATACGCATCCCGTTTTCATTATTTGACAAAGAAAATTTGGACACACTGATAGCCCGTATCCCTATCGGCACAGTCGTGCGCAAAGAAACCTTGCTCACCGAAGCCCAATGGAACCGGGTCAAGCTGGACAAGATCGCGCAGCGCCTGGAAGTCACGGGCCGCACCGACGACCCCGAAAACCCGCTCTATGTGCGCCGCCGTGATGCCCTTAAAAAATCCGTAACCGAAGCCAACAAAACCCGCAAACCCAAGGTCAATCCCAAACTGGGCCTGGACGGGTGTTGCGGGCGTGGTTGCAATGGCTGCCTCATGTTCTGGAACGACCCGGCCTACGCAAAGGCCCGGGATTTAATGGCCAGCAAGAAACAAGGGCAATTGTTGGAGAGGGATATGCGCGAGGATGTAAGCGCGGCGGAGTGATACCTAATAATTTTTGTCATCCCGACCAAGCCGCTCTTGCGGTGTAGAGCCGGAACCTCGTACTTTAGACGAGCCGCCGAGATCCCGGGGCAAGCCCGGGATGACAAAAATTTAGCAATCTACTCAAACTCCATAATCACCGCATCCACTGCGAGATTATCCCCTACCGCCGCGTTGATTTTCGCGACAACGGCTTTTTTCTCGGCACGTAATGTGTTTTCCATTTTCATGGCTTCGACCACCGCCAAAGCCTGCCCGTCCTGAACCTCGTCGCCCTCCTCTACCAATACGGAGACGATAACACCGGGCATGGGGCACAAGAGCAGGTTTGACGTGTCCGGCTCTATTTTTTCCGGCATCAATTTGGCCAGATCGGCGTGGGCCGGGGTGCGGACATTGACCTGCACCGTGCTGCCCCGGTAATAGACTTTATAGCCCTCAGGGATGGGTGTGGCGGCAAAGGTGAAATCTTTATTGTCCACTATGGCCTTGACCAATGGCTGTCCCGGTGTCCAGCCTGAGGATATTTCCAGCTCGACCGCCGCCTTGTCATTATCATGTTCGGTGCTTGTGACCAGATAAAGCCCACCCGCTTTTTCCGTGGTGATGTCATAAGTCCGCTCGCCGACATCGACGATACAATGGCGCGGGATAGCCCGTGCGTGGCCGGGCAATATGCCGGACGCGGTGGCGGCGCGGACGGCGATAAATTGCGCCATGAGGGTGCAACACGATGCTATGGCGCGGGCATGGCCGGGATTGAGCGGATGGCCTTCAAAGCCGTCCGGGAATTCCTCGGCAATATAATTGGTGGTCAAATCCCCGCGCATGAAGCGGTCATGCTCCATAACGGCGGAGAGAAACGGGATGTTATGCCCGACCCCGGTGATTTCGAAATTATCGAGCGCAGATTTCATGGCTTCGGTGGCAAGGCCGCGGTCTTTGCCCCAAGTGCAAAGCTTGGCGATCATCGGGTCATAATACATGGAGATTTCGCCGCCTTCATAAACGCCTGTGTCGTTGCGGACTATTGCCCCGTCTTCCGTTTTACCTTCAGCAGGTGGGCGGTAGCGGGTCAGCCGCCCGATAGAGGGCAGAAAATTACGGTACGGGTCTTCGGCGTATATCCGGCTTTCAATGGCCCAACCTTTAAGCTTGATATCTTTTTGCTTGAGCTTCAGTTTCTCGCCGTCCGCCACGCGGATCATCTGCTCGACCAGATCAACCCCGGTGATTAGTTCCGTGACTGGATGCTCCACTTGCAAGCGGGTATTCATCTCAAGAAAATAGAAATTCTTATCCATATCGACGATAAATTCCACCGTGCCGGCGCTGTCATAATCAACTATTGCGGCCAGGGCGATAGCTTCCGCGCCCATTTTTGCGCGTGTAACCTCGTCCAGAAACGGCGACGGGGCTTCTTCTATGACCTTTTGGTTGCGGCGCTGAATGGAACACTCGCGCTCACCCAGATGAATGATATTGCCGTGCTTGTCGCCCAACACCTGAATTTCAATATGGCGCGGGCTTTCGATAAATTTTTCAATGAAAATCCGGTCGTCCCCAAATGCAGATTTGGCTTCGTTCTTGGAAGATGCGAAACCCTCACGAGCCTCTTCGTCGTTACGCGCAATGCGCATGCCCTTGCCGCCGCCGCCCGCAGACGCTTTGATCATCACCGGATAGCCAACTTTATTGGCAATCACAACGGCTTCATCAGCATCCTCAATCAATCCCATATGCCCCGGCACACAAGAAACCCCGGCCTCAAGCGCCAATTTCTTGGAAGCAATCTTGTCCCCCATAGCCTCAATAGCGACAACATTAGGCCCAATAAAAGCAATGTTTTCAGACTGAAGTTTAAGCGCAAACGCCTTGTTTTCACTTAAGAAACCATACCCAGGATGCACAGCGTCCGCCACGGTGGATTTGATGGCCGCAAGTATCTTGTCCATATCAAGATACGATTCAGAGGCAGGCGAACCCCCAATATGCACACCCTCATCCGCCATGGAAACATGCAACGCATTCTTATCCGCGTCAGAGTAAACGGCAACGGTCTTGATGCCCATAAGCTTGGCGGTTTTTATAACGCGGCAAGCAATTTCACCTCTATTGGCGATTAGTATTTTTTTTATCATTTTATAAGCCCAAGCATTTTTTTGTAATGACTAGAATGTTCAACCGCCCAATTTTCTCTGCCGTTTTGTGTTAAATACCCTAAGGGCGGAATATAGCTTTTTATCCAACGCTCTGGGTTTTCTCTCCAAGTCAAATTCAGAGCGGCGCGAGTTGGAAAGAAATATTGTGAATGGTATGGAAGATTGTCATGTATCCACCACGCAAGCGATTGCCATTC
>CAZCUM010000099.1:0-2736 GCA_964502015.1 uncultured Robiginitomaculum sp.
TGCAGGCATTGGCGCTGTATGTCATGGCCGCCTTTAACCGCGATAGCTTGCGGGCTTCCGAAGCCGGGCTTAAATATTTTGTGCTGGGCGCGTTGTCGTCGGGCATGCTTTTGTACGGTATGTCGTTGATTTACGGTTTTACCGGCACGCTGTCATTTGCGCAAATTGCCAGCGTTTTAAGCGGGCAGGAGAACGTCAATATGGGTATTGTCGCAGGTCTGGTGTTTATGCTGGCCGGGCTAGCGTTTAAAATTTCCGCCGCGCCCTTTCATATGTGGACACCCGATGTTTACGAGGGCGCACCGACACCCGTCACCGCGTTTTTCGCTGGCGCACCTAAACTGGCGGCCTTGGCTTTGATCACCCGTTTGATCACCGGGCCGTTCGCGGAAATTAGCCAGTCATGGGTGCAAGTGCTTGTGGTTCTGGCGGTCATGTCCATGATTATCGGTGCGTTTGGGGCTTTGATCCAGACCAATATCAAACGCCTCATGGGATATTCATCTATTGCCAATATGGGCTATGCTCTGGTGGCGCTTGCAAGTGTTGGGGGAGCGGCAGGCGGCGCGGCTGGGGTCAGCGGCATGTTGATCTTTATGTCCATATATTTGGTCACGGTGGTCGGGGTTTTCGCCGCCATATTACAAATGCGCACCCGCGACGGTGCGCTTGAGGGCATTGCGGATCTGGCCGGGCTGTCCAAATCCAATCTGCCCCTTAGTTTAACCATGACCGCTTTGATGTTCTCGCTGGCCGGTATTCCGTTCTTTATAGGTTTCTTTGGCAAATGGTTTGCCTTCGCCCCCGCCTTTGACGCCGGGCTTACATGGCTTGTGGTGATTGCTTTGTTAAGTTCAGTTGTTGGCGCATTTTATTATTTGCGCATTATCAAGACCATCTGGTTTGACGACCAGGCCCATACATTTATCAAAGCGCCGCGCTCATTGGAACTTATTAGCGGAGCCTCAGCATTGTTGCTGTTTCCAATATTATTGTTACCATTTGTGACGGCTCCGGCGCGTGCATTAATTGAAGCGGCTTCTGCTAGCTTGTTTTAATGCGCTTAATTGAATTTGAAGAGATAGACTCGACCAACGCCGAAGCCAAACGTCTGGCGGCCAAGGGTGATTTCGGCCCCGTGTGGATTACGGCAAAAACCCAAAGCCAGGGTGTAGGCAGGCGCGGACGTGAATGGGTGTCGCAGCGGGGCAATCTGTTTATAACCGGACTATACCCCGTTAGCGGTGATGCGGCCTTTGCCGCCCGCTTTAGTTTTGTCGCCGCATTGGCGGTATATGAAGCCATAGATTATCATATGCAGGCCGGACACACGCAGATTAAATGGCCCAATGATGTTCTGGTCTGCGCCCAAAAAGTCTCCGGCATATTGTTGGAAAGCGGAATGCAAAATGACCAGAGATGGATAGCTGTTGGCATCGGCATTAACCTGGTTTCTGAGCCAAAAATTGATCCCGGCAGTGTCAACACGCCTGTTGCAGCACTTGCCGGTCTTAGCTCGTGTATGAGTAGCGATTTTGCAACACTGGTTGAACGCCTCATGCACAGCTTTGAGACATGGCGACAGGTTTATGAGGTTGATGGTTTTTCAGCCATCCGCAGTGCCTGGCTTGAGTGCGCACAAGGTATGGGCGGACAGGTCACGGCTCGTTTGCCAAACCAAACAATAAAGGGTACCGCAATCGGGTTGGGCGAAGACGGCGCACTTGAAATAAAGACCATATCGGGAGAGCTTGTGAGAATCCATGCAGGAGATGTTTTCTTTTCCCAAGAGACATTGTAAAGAGACACTGTAAAGAAATACTGTATGAGAACGCTTGAGGAGACTTTATGTTACTGGCGATAGACACGGGCAACACCAATACTCTGTTTGCCATTCATGACGATACGAGGTGGGCGGTTGAGTGGCGCATTGAAACTAATGACGCCCGCACGGCGGATGAATATGCTGTTTGGCTTTACCACCTTATGATGATGCAGGGGCTGAAATTTTCCGACATTAACGGCTGTATTATTTCTACTGTTGTCCCGCAAGCCCTGTTTCATATGCGTAATTTGGCCCGGCGACATCTTGAGGTGGAGCCTTTGATCGTCGGTGAGCCGGGCGTGGAACTCGGGGCAAGGGTTACTCTGGCCAACCCTGCGGAAGTCGGTGCTGACAGGTTGGTCAATGCGGTTGGTGCCCACGCAAAATATGAGGGGCCGTTAATTTTGGTCGATTCCGGTACGGCGACAACATTTGATATTATTTGCAAGAACGGGGACTTTGAAGGCGGTATCATCGCGCCGGGCATCAATTTATCCTTGCGCGCCTTGCATGATGCGGCGGCAAAATTACCGCGTATTGCCATTAAAAAGCCGGACAATGTTATTGGGCGCGGTACGGTCGAAGCCATGCAGTCCGGAATTTTCTGGGGATATATTGCCCTCATAGACGGGCTGATTGACAAGATAAAAACCGAGGATAAACGCATCTTTACAGTGATCGGGACAGGCGGGGTGGCGTCCTTGTTTGAGGGCGCGTCCGCCCGTATAGATTATTATGATGCCCATTTGACCATTGACGGACTGCTGGAAATCTGGCGGTTGAACTCGAAAGACAATACATGAAAAACAAACCAGATGAATTGGTGTTCTTGCCCTTGGGCGGCTGCGGCGAAATTGGTATGAATTTGAATTTATACGGATTTGGGCCTGCCCATAAGCGCAAATGGATTA
>CAZCUM010000100.1:0-2734 GCA_964502015.1 uncultured Robiginitomaculum sp.
TCGGCGCGGCCCTCTGCGATTTGCTTCAGCACCATCCATATGGAATGCAGTACGTCTAGCGGTTCAAAACCTGCGACCACAAGCGGGCGGTTATAATGATCCGCGATAAATTCATAAGGCTCTATGCCGATAACCATGCTGACATGGCCGGGGCCGAGAAATCCGTCAATTTGCATATCGGGCGAGTCGAGTATGGCTTTCACCGTCGGAATGATGGTGATGTGGTTACAGAACAACGAGAAGTTTTTTATCCCGTCTTCCTTGGCTTGCAATACCGTGAAAGCTGTGCTCGGCATTGTGGTTTCAAAACCAAGGCCGAAAAACACCACTTCTTTGTCCGGGTTTTTACGGGCGAGGTCTAGCGCATCGAGGGGCGAGTAAACCATACGCACATCAGCCCCGTCCGCTTTGGCTTGCAGCAGGCTTTTCTTGGAACCCGGCACCCGCATAGCGTCGCCAAATGTGGTAAATATCGTATCGGGCATTTCAGCCAAGGCCACGCAATCATCCACCCGTCCCATGGGCAGCACGCATACGGGACAGCCGGGGCCGTGTATTAGCTCTATTTCTTTAGGCAACATGCCTTCAAGGCCGTAGCGAAAAATCGAATGGGTATGACCGCCGCACACTTCCATAATTGCCAGCGGCCTCGTTTTGCAAATGTCGATTTGCTCGACCAATTCATTGATTTCCTTCAAAAGCATTTTCGCTTTTACCGGATCGCGAAATTCATCTACATATTTCATGATTTGTCTCCAGTATTATTAAGCCCGCCGCGATCATCCGCCAGCAATGTATGCACAATATCCCAGAGGATATGATAGGTCGCCACATGGCATTCCTGGACGCGGTGAATACTATCGGTCTCGACGGTCAGGCAGGCACCCAGGCCCGCATTGGCCATTTCTCCGCCGCTCATGCCTGATAGTCCAATGGTGGACAGGCCCATTTCGCGCGCTTTGCTAAATGCGTTCATAAGGTTTTTGGAATTGCCGCTGGTTGATATACCGATCAGGCAATCGCCCTTACGGCCTTGGGCAATGATCTGCCGACTATAAACATGTTCATAGCCAACGTCATTACTTACTGCCGTCATCATTGCGACATCCGTGGTCAGGTTAACTGCGGTTAGTGCGGGCCGGCCCGTGGTAACGGGGTGTAAAAACTCAACTGCGACATGGGCCGCGTCACAGCTAGACCCGCCATTACCCATTGTGAAGAGCCGTCCATTTTGGCGGTATGTTTCAGCGATAATTTTTGCGGCAGAGACTATATCTTCTTGGTTTTTTTCAAAATAGCTTTCAAACACACTGACATGATCCGCAGCCTTTTGGCGCACGGATGTCATGAGTGCCTTGTCCATACTCTCGCCGTCTTGCTGCTTGCCGTGCAAGAAGGGGTAGAGATCAGAAAGATGTTTTTTCTTGCTCATATTTATTTTAACCCGGAAAGCCGCATGGCTTCTATTTCTTCTTGCGCTTCGCCCAGTTCGCGCAGCACTTCCATAGTCAGTTCCGCTTCCTTTTCGTCAATGCGGCTCATGGCAAACCCCACATGCACAAGCACCCAATCGCCGACGCAATCATCAAGCGAATGGTCTTCATTGACGATACAGGCGAGATTGATCTCGCGCTTTACGCCGCTAATATCGACGATGCCGAACCTGCGCACGCGGTCTGATATTTCAACGATTTGTCCTGGTATTCCTAGGCACATAGACTAGCTCCTGTTTTTCAGTATTGTAGCGGCGGCGATAACCGCTTGGCCGAGGGCAAGCCCGCCGTCATTGGCAGGCACGCGGGCATGGGTTAGAACCTCATAGCCAAGGGCGCCGAGTTGTTTGGTGACGAGTTCCAGCAAGACCGCATTTTGAAAGCAGCCGCCAGAGAGCGCGATTTGTTTTATGGGCGGCTCGTCCGCGCCTATTTTCACGGCGCATTTCTCCGCCATCATAACGATGGCTTGGGCAAGGCCTTTATGGAAACGCGCCGCCATAATCGGCACGGGCGTTTTTAAAATTAAATCACCGAGCAAAGCCTGCCACATGGCAAGAGGCTCGACGTAAGGCATGGATGTGGTTTGTAGATTGGGCGCAGACAGCGGATATGCGCTTTCTTCGCCCGTATCATTGAGCGTAGCCTCGTCAACAGCCGCTTCGAGCATCATCGCCCCTTGGCCTTCATAACTCGCCTCGTCGCGGCAAAGGCCGATAGCCGCCGCAACGGCATCAAACAAACGGCCACAGGAGGAGGCGAGGGGGACATTGATATTTGCGTCTAGCATTTTATCCAGTGTCTGGCGCGGTTTGGCATTTAGATATTCAAACAATTCAAGCTCGCCAAAATTCATGGCAAACCTTTCCCAGCCCATTTCAGCGGCAATATGGGCGTAGGTATTGCGCCAAGGCTCTTTGATCGCTTGCGCCCCGCCAATCATGGCAATGGGTTTGAACGTGCCAACGCGGCGATAGCCGGTATAATTGGCAATCATAAATTCACCGCCCCATATGGTGCCGTCATCGCCGTAACCAAGCCCGTCCAGCGCAATGCCGAGGATAGGCGCAGTATCGAGCGGAACCCCGTTTTCCGCCATGCAAGACGCGATATGAGCATGATGGTGCTGTATCTGCGCCAGTGGTAGCTTTTTAGCCTGCGCTTGCTCATGGGCGTATTTAGTCGAGAGATATTCTGGATGTTTATCAGCCGCCAAAATTTCCGGTTCATGGTCATACATG
>CAZCUM010000101.1:0-2200 GCA_964502015.1 uncultured Robiginitomaculum sp.
CCACCTTGTCGGTACATTTTGACCAGGCATCAACAACCTTGTTGTATTTCTCGCCTTTGGTGATCAAACCGTCAGCATATTGTTGTTCGAAATCCGTGACCATGGCTTTGGTGTCACCAACCAATTTGGCTTTTTCTTCAGGGATGATCATGTCGTCCTTACCAAAAGAAATCCCGGCGTTACAGGCTTCGCGAAAACCCAGACCCATAACCTTGTCACAGAATATCACCGTGGCTTTCTGGCCCGCATGGCGGTAAACCAGATCGATCAGTGAACCAATGGCTTTTTTGTCCATGAGCACATTGAGTTCTGAATAGGGAATTTTTGCATGCAGGGGCAAATATTCCGCAATCTTGAGACGGCCCGGCGTGGTTTCGGCCAGCTCCCATGTGACATTGCCGTCTTCGTCAATGACTTTGAACCGGCCTTTGATTTTGGAATGCAGAGTGATTTGCTTGTCGTCCAGTGCAGCTTCCAGTTCCGGCATATTGGCGAAGGCCCGGCCCTCACCTTTTTCACCGTCGGCCATGATCGACATATAATATAGACCAAGGACGATATCCTGGGACGGTACAATAATCGGCTTACCGTTGGCGGGCGACAGGATGTTATTTGTCGACATCATCAATACACGGCATTCCAATTGGCTCTCGATAGAAAGCGGAACGTGAACCGCCATTTGGTCGCCGTCAAAGTCGGCATTAAAAGCCGTACAAACCAGCGGGTGCAAGCGAATGGCTTTGCCTTCGGTCAGCACGGGTTCAAACGCCTGGATACCGAGCCTGTGGAGGGTCGGCGCACGGTTGAGGAGAATTGGATGTTCGCGGATAACCTCGTCCAGAATATCCCAAACTTCCGGGCGCTGTTTTTCAACGATTTTTTTAGATTGTTTGACAGTACCGGACAGACCTTTGGCGTCGAGGCGGGCATAGATAAACGGCTTGAACAACTCCAAAGCCATTTTCTTGGGCAGGCCACATTGATGCAACATCAATTCCGGCCCAACCACGATCACAGAACGACCGGAATAATCAACCCGCTTACCGAGCAAGTTCTGGCGGAAACGACCTTGTTTACCCTTGAGCATGTCGGACATGGACTTGAGAGGACGTTTGTTAGCCCCGGTAATAACCCGGCCACGACGACCATTATCGATCAGCGCATCAACGCTCTCCTGGAGCATACGCTTTTCGTTACGCACAATAATGTCCGGCGCACGCAGTTCAATCAGGCGCTTGAGGCGGTTATTACGGTTGATCACCCGGCGGTACAAGTCGTTCAGATCAGAGGTGGCAAAGCGGCCACCGTCCAGGGGCACCAATGGGCGCAGCTCAGGCGGGATCACCGGAACAATGGTCAGCACCATCCATTCGGGACGATTGCCCGACGAGATGAAGTTTTCCAAAAGCTTCAGGCGCTTGCGGTATTTTTTCAGCTTAAGCTGTGATCCGGTCTCAAGCATATCAAAGCGTACACGCTCGACCTCGGCTTCGAGGTCAAGGCTCATGAGCATTTCGCGCACGGCTTCGGCGCCGATAGACGCAGTAAAGCTGTCTTCGCCAAACTCGGACTGGGCGTCCAAATATTCTTCTTCGGACAAGAGTTGACGCTCGGTCAGAGATGTCAAACCAGGTTCCGTAATCACGAAACTTTCAAAGTACAAAATCCGCTCAACTTCTTTGAGGGTAATATCCAAAAGCGTGGAAATACGCGACGGCAGAGATTTCAAAAACCAGATATGAGCCACAGGCGCGGCCAGTTCAATATGGCCCATACGCTCACGGCGCACCCGGGTTACGGTAACTTCAACGCCGCATTTTTCGCAGACAACGCCTTTATATTTCATGCGTTTATATTTACCGCACAGGCATTCATAATCCTTGGTCGGGCCAAAGATACGCGCACAAAACAGACCGTCTTTTTCCGGCTTGAATGTCCGGTAATTTATGGTCTCGGGCTTGCGAATTTCACCAAATGACCAGGACAAAATTTTCTCTGGCGACGCCAAAGAAATTCTGATCCTATCAAAGCTCGGGCCTTCTTGGGCCGGATTGAAAATGTTCATGACCTCTTGGTTCATGATCGTCTCCTTTGTTCGGGCAAACGCCCTTTTAATATTAGCCGCCGAAATTAGCCATTTGTCAATTCAATGTTCAGACCAAGGGAACGAATTTCCTTAATCAACACGTTAAAGCTTTCC
>CAZCUM010000102.1:0-1834 GCA_964502015.1 uncultured Robiginitomaculum sp.
CCAAAGAAGAAATTTTATATGAGTGCCATATCATGGTCTATGACGCCATGGACGCGGCGGTTAAATCCGTGCGCGGGCAAGGCAAAACGGGCCAGGGGAAAACGGGCCAGGGGAAAACGGAACTAGGTAAAACGGGGCTAGGAAAATTACAATTGCTCTACGGGGCGTTCGCCCATTTGCTGACCCGCGACGGATTAGGCCTGCTGGCAGATGTGGACAGTTTAAAAGGCGAGTTTCAAACCACAGTCCTTAAACGCAGGGGGTCTATTGAACGAGCCGTGACGCGGATTGTCAAACAGGGTATGGGCGACGGCTCTATTAAAAAAGCCGACGCCAAGGTCACGGTGTTTTTCCTGATGGGGGCGCTGAACTGGCTCAATGTCTGGTACGAACCGGGGGGGCGGCTCAGCGGCGGACATATTGCCGATGCCTTTGTAGCACAAATGAGCCAGGGAATCGCCGCCTAAACCAAGCCGTCAACCACACGGCACATCAATAATGAATGCAAGCCCATCACGTTAAATCTGTTGCGACCCTGTTCTTTTTATGTAGTTTGCGAATATGAGTTCACAACCACCCACATCACGGCTGACATTTTTTACCGACACCGCGCCCGGCGCAGGCGATGTTACCGAAATTATGGACGGCGTTTATTGGTTGCGCATGTCTTTGCCCATGGCCGGGCTGGATCATATTAATTTATATTTCCTGCGCGACGGCGATGAATTTGTTGTTGTGGATACCGGGCTTGGCTGGCAGGAAGCTATGGAGATTTGGCGGCGGGTTTTCAAAGATTTTATGGGCGGCGCACCGGTTAACCGCGTTATTTGCACACATTTGCACCCCGATCATGCAGGACTGGCGGGGTGGATGTGCCGTAAATTTAAGGCCCCCTTGCTCATGACTATGGGTGAATATTTCCTCTGCCGTCTCATGGCAGCCGACACAGGCAACCCGGCCCCTGAAGAGGGCATCCTGTTTTATAAACGGGCCGGGCTTACAGGCGAGCAGATTGAGCTTTATAAATCAAATTTTGGCAGGTTTGGTAAAGCCATTTCGCCCCTGCCCAATGGCTATCAACGCATCAGGGACGCGGACAAAATTGAAATTGGTCGGCGGCAATGGCGCGTAATCATTGGCTCGGGACATTCACCTGAACATGCGTGTCTGTATAACGGCGATCTAAATATCATGATCAGCGGCGATCAACTCCTGCCCAATATCAGCTCCAATGTTAGCGTTTGGCCAACCGAGCCTGAAGGCAATCCTCTTGAAGACTGGATAAGCTCTTGTCATAAACTTAAAGCCGCTATCCCCACAGACACATTGGTGCTGCCAGCCCACGGCATTCCGTTTCGCGGCGCCCACCACCGCCTCTCCAAATTGATCAAACATCATGAACAGGCTCTTATAAGACTACATGAATATTGCTTCCAGCCCAAACGCTCCACAGACGTTTATCCCGTATTGTTTCGCCGCACCATCAATGACGGCAACCGTTCCATGGCCGTGGGTGAGAGCATTGCTCATCTGAACTGCCTAATGTCGCGCGGCTTAATGGAGCGTTCACTGAACGAGGCAGGGCAGTATATCTATAGGTCTGTAGAGAGTGTGGACAGTTAAAGAAACATGGGTGGGTCACGGTTAAAAGCCTAATCCACCCCGCATGTTTCTTTTGTTTCTGAAATATCAAAAACTTTATCCATGATCGTCCATACCGCCCTATATTACAAATGTTCTTCCGCCGGGGACAGGCAAGCGTACGTTGGCTGGCTGGGTGGGAGACGGCGTTTCGTCGGTGTAGATGCTCTGGTAACGTGGAGTGGTCGGCCGG
>CAZCUM010000103.1:0-1701 GCA_964502015.1 uncultured Robiginitomaculum sp.
CAGGCGGGTTAGGCGTTCTACGCTATAGCCTCTGAAATGGCCGCGCAGGATATTGGATAGATCGGGTTGCTTGATGCCTATAAGGTTGGCGGCGTTGGTTTGGTTTAGTTTCAGGGTTTTCATACGGCTTTTTATCATCAGCGCCATGTCGGCTTTGATGCGGTGTTCGGGCGCATAGCCAAGATCATCAAAGACTGAGCCTTTGGACGGGCTTGTTTTTATATTTTTACCGGTCATAATTTACGCTCCTTTTGTAACGCAGTGTATTTTTCTTCTGCCGCCCGAAGACGGCGCTTAATCATATCCAGTTCGGCCTTGGGAGTTGTAATGCCTTTCTTGGCCTTCTTTTGAAAAGCATGCAGCACAAAGACCGCTCCTTTAAACCGCACAGTATAAACCGCGCGGTAAGTATCACCATCATAACGGTCAACCACTTCCAAGATACCGCTACCTTTGTAGCCTTTAAGTGGCTTAGCCTTTCTACTCTTTCCGCCCATCTGGGCTTCGTGAAGCGCAAAGCCGATGCTATCCATAACATCATCAGGAAAAGCCTTTAAATCGCCAAGGCAACTTCCCACCCAAAACAGCGGTTTTAACGATGTCTCTTTATTCATTGTCACAATATAGTCATATTACTATAATTGTCAAACTATCTCGCTTAATCCGCCAGCCAAGCCTTGATCAATTGGTGCGCTATGGTGAAAGGCGGGGGGCAGATAAATGTTTTATCTGTACCGGCAAACACGCCGCGCACTGTGTCCTTTGTGAACCAGCGTGCGTCGGCCAGCTCTTTGGTGTCCAGGGTGATTTTTGTGTTTTTTGCCGTGCAGAACATACCCATCATGAGCTGGCTTGAATAGGGCCAGGGCTGGGAAAATTTAAACACCGGGTTTTCCACGTCGATATTCACCTCCTCTTTGACCTCGCGTATACAGGCTTCGCTTAGGCTCTCGCCCGGCGAGACATATCCGGCCAATGCTGAAAAAGCCCCGTCCGGCCAGCTAGGCCCACGACCCATGAGACAATTATCCCCGTCTAGCACCAGCATGATCACCACAGGATTAACACGCGGGAAATGATCGGTCTCACATACGGGGCATTGACGCGTCACCCCGCCGGCTTGCGGCTTGCTTTCCTTGCCGCAATTTGAGCAAAACCGGTGTGAGCGGTGCCAGTCAAACAGGGATTTTGCCCGCCCGGCCAAAGCAAGTTGCCGCCCGTCCATCAGAAATGACAGATTGCGCAAATGATCCAATGCCGCGCCTTTGACCAACCCCGCCGCCTCTTCTTCTTTAGCAAAGGAAAATGCAAACATGGGGATACTGCCGTCCAGGCCCAAAAACAGAGGCCCCGGATCGTATAAATGCGACCCTTTGATCTGCAACGGATGCACCATGACCAAATCCCCGTTTTTAACCAGAAACCTGCCTTGGAACATAACAAATGCACGTGCGTTTTCGGCTTTGGAGAAAACGGTTAAACCGGCCGCGTCGCGCTGGTTTTCAGCCAGGTCGAGCGGTGCGCCTGTAAAGGCCATTGGTTTGGTGATGGGTTTGGTGGAAGTCATAAAAATCCTTTTCTAGGCGCGTTTTCTAGCGGGGTTTAAAGGTAATGACCAGATGAAAATCACACTTGAACTCTCTTAAAATAAAGCCCATATAGCATCCCGGAAGGTTGGCATTGGACGGACGTCTTGTTAAC
>CAZCUM010000104.1:0-1630 GCA_964502015.1 uncultured Robiginitomaculum sp.
TTGATGAACAAAGGGCTGGAGCTTATCGAAGCCAGCTATTTGTTTGAGCGCCCGTCCAGGGAAATTGATATTATCATCCACCCCCAGTCTATCATCCATTCCATGGTTGAATATGTGGACGGTTCGGTTTTGGCGCAAATGGGCTCGCCCGATATGCGTACACCTATCGCCCATGCGCTGGCTTGGCCGGCACGCATGGGGACGGATGTGAAAACCCTGGATTTGACCGAAATAGCCAAATTGGAGTTTTTTACCCCAGACCCGGTAAAATTTCCGGCTTTACGTCTGGCTCGAGACGCCCTTGAAGCGGGCGGAGCGGCACCAACTGTGCTAAATGCTGCTAACGAGATTGCGGTGGCGCAATTTTTGCAAGGTGATTTAGGTTTCCTGGCGCTTACAAAGTGTATAGAATCCGTACTGGGGCACTTCCAAGGGGAGAAAAGTTTTGCTAAAGCGCCTGGGAGTTTAGAAGATGTGCTGGATATAGACAGGCGCGCGAGAATAAAAGCAATGGAAGTGGCAAAAGAAATGGGTGGAACGTCCTAGATGTTACAATATTTAATCAACGCGGTCATTACGGTTCTGAGCTTTGGCTTTGTGCTGGGCTTGTTGGTGTTTATCCACGAATTGGGTCATTATGCTATGGGGCGATTTTTCGGGGTCGCGGTTGAGCGGTTTTCCGTCGGGTTTGGCAAGCCTGTGCTGCGCTATAAGGCCAAATCCGGGACGGAATGGGTGGTGTCGCGTATTCCGCTCGGCGGGTATGTGAAATTTCTCGGCGACGCCGGTGCTGCCAGCAATCCCGACACCGAGGAGTTGGCAAAAATCAAATCCGACATGGACAGCAAGCACGGCAAGGATGTGTGGAAGTCCTGCTTGCATTTTAAACCACTATACCAAAGGGCATTGGTGGCATTTGCCGGGCCTATGGCCAATTTTATCTTGGCGGCCGTGCTGTTTGCGGGGATTGCCTGGGGATTTGGTGTCTATAAGCGCACCGCCGAAATCCAGGCTGTGACGCCCGGCGGCCCGGCGGCGCAAGCAGGTTTTGTGGTCGGAGATAAAATTTTGACCATAGACGGCAAAGAGGCCCGCAATGTCAATATGGTCATACAAATAGTCACTTTAAACAGCGGTGAGCAACTGAGTGTAAAAGTATTACGCGGAGACGAGAACATTAATCTTGTCGTTACCCCCGAAAGGCGTATGAAAAAAGACGGTATTGGCGGACGAATGACAGGCGGTGTCATTGATGTGTCACTTGGTGGGGCGGTTATCTATAAAACCTACACTTTGCCCGAGGCGGCGAAATACGGGGTGGACAGTGTCGGCAATACATTGTCATCAACGCTATATTATATCGGCAGAATATTTCAGGGCAAAGAGGACGGGAAAGCCCTTGGTGGGCCTGTAAAAATTCTGGCATTTTCTGGCAAGGTCGGCGTGATGTCGTCTCAGGTCGAAGGGGGTATTGGCACCAAATTACGTGCTTTGTTCCTAAGTCTGCTCTCCCTTGCGGCTGTACTTTCTGTCGGCTTAGGTTTCGCAAATTTAATGCCAATTCCTGTTTTAGATGGTGGACATTTGATGTACTACGGCTATGAAGCTGTCATGCGACGCCCTTTAAGTG